>CAZWPD010000007.1:0-69101 GCA_964636145.1 uncultured Coxiellaceae bacterium | reverse complement strand
TGCTGGTGATGTGTGGGCATTAAAGCAAATGCACGAAGAAATCATACCGAACATTAAAAATGGTGGAGCGAAAGCGCAAGAACAATTTCAACAACAATTCCCTAATTGCAAGTTGCGGTTCGATGCGAGCATGGGTGAAGAAGCACTCTACGACGATCGAAATATAGCGCAAATAGAGCAGGTCAAAGAAAGCTTAAAAAAAATTGTTGCGGCGATTACGGCTGACCCCTGCACAAGTGGTTTAGCAACGCGTCCTGAGACAGCAGACGCAATTGCAGAGCTATGTCAGCTCTTCACTCCCAAGGAAGGAGAGGTCATTCGCACTGGATTGCATTTTCCGTTAGATATTATGCAAGAGATATTCAAAGTATATAATGCTCAATTTGGTCCATGGTCAGGTACTCGGGTATCTTTCTTTTCACGCGAAGTCATAGGAGCGGCGCTTGATGCATCAACGGCAGTAGATGGCCAATGTTACAAATATGGGTTATCGAAATTGGATGATGAAAAAGGGCCGGACCGCCGCGATGGTTTGTTCTGTCGCCGTCCTGGGAGTATCCCACTGGAATTGTCGCCACTCAGGGGTAAGCTGGGTCGTACGATGTTCGTTGATCCCTATGATGGTGAGTCTTGCTTTCAAACTTCTAACCCGGGCGTTTATGATTATTACAATAAAAATGGCGTAGCGCGGGGCGGGCGCCGGGGTTGGGCGGTCGCGCCGGGGGCGGGTCGCGCGATTCTTGAGCAACTTATGGCGCGCAAAAACTTAAGTCTTACGGAGTTTATGAGGGCGCGCCGAGAAGAGAAGACGTCTTGGTGTGTAATTCTTTGAAATGATGCTCGTCATTGCGAGCCCGACGTTGTTTGCGGGGCGCGGCAATCCAGCAAGCGTAGCCCGGCTGAAATGTTATTTATTTCAGCCGAGGTTATAACACTAATAACTCAGGGCATTTTTTTCAATTTTATTTCTCTAGTCAGTAGGGAGAGTATAAAAAAGAACATTGGTATTTAACCGTGAGGTTTCTGCAAGCTTGTGGAAACTTCAAGATAAAGCACTCTGCACGGCGATCCGATCAATCATTTATTCCTGTAAGTACGCGCGACTGACGATAAATCCACACCAACATCCTGCTCAATGCTAGATAGTTTGCGTGCTTGAACCAGCGCATTTGTTACCTCAGTATGTTTTTGTGTTTTCTGTTGGAATTCATTTCTATTCAACTGATCAAGAAAGGTTTTTCCATCTAAATCAAACTTCGAAGGCATCGAACCAATATCAGATTTATTATATTTATGCTGCCGCTGAGCAAGTTGCTGATCCAGAGCTGCTTTTTCTCGCGCTATCAACTCGTTTCCGTGTTTCAGAGCCTGGTCAATAAGATCGCGCCCTTTAGCTGTTACGCAAATGACATCAAGATAATCTGCGCGCTCAGCATTGCTTTTGCAATCGTTAAGCAAATAATCATAAAGCTTCTGGCCGGAATTACGATGTTGGTGGTGTGCCTTGTGTAAATTTTTTTGGGTGTGGCGATTGTTTGCCGTCATGATACATTCTTGGATTTGCCATTTTCTTCTCCTTAGTAATCTAGTGATTTTTCCAGATCAAATTATATGATGTATTTATTCCTTTTCGATAAGGTTGCACAATACCCCCACATCAATACCTGGTAAAGTGCATGTTCATCCAAATTAACTGCTGCTATCATCGCATCATCTATGACTGGATACGAACGGGCATAATCTGCAGCTTACGTTATTTTATTTTTGATTCAGCTTATTATTTTCGACGACTAAAGCAGCAAAAAATGTCGTCAATGAATGTTGTTGTTTCAGCATCAAACTTCAGTTTGTGAGTGTCTATGCCTTTCTCATCCAGTAAGTCGGCAAGTTTAAATAGACCTTGTTTGTTGTATGAAAAGCTCTTGATTCCGTCCATATCATCTGGATCTAGTCGCCCTGTTAACCACTTTTCACTAGCATTATTCGTTTCGTTATGAATCTTCGAATTATTAATGGCAAGTCGTGCAATAGGAATCATCCATGCTAACCCTATCAGGCGAGTAAGGTCACTGCTTGCATAAGCGTTATATAAGAGGAATGCAATCGTGAAGGCAGATAACCCTATTTCCATATCAGATTGCTTTTTTAGAAATCTTGTAACCAGATATTCATGCGCAACGTCTGGGATGCGATTTTTTTCCATGCTTGCAATGGTCTCATTTCTAATGTCTGCGGCAAATTTTTCACACGGCATTGAAGCGATCATGAATGATCTGGTTGGCTCAAGGGCTGATAGGTCATTTGTTCCCGTGTTATTAATTTCTAGCGAATCTTGTATTTTTCTCGTCGTGCTCATTATTATTTTACCGTTTATATTTATTATTTTTTGTTTCGATTTAGGTTGTTGTTATCGTCGGCCCAGTATTTCTGATGATCTCCCTTATCAATACGCCAATCATCCTTGCAAAATTCTTCGTTATTGGTTTGTAGTAACAGCCAAGCTAAAAATTTCGCTGCAGTCATGGGATCAAGTAGCTCGTTCTTTTCTTTGAACGCTTTGAATAAACCGACAGATGGAAATTCGGCAACGCTCTTCGAGCGAATCTGATCTTGAATTGGTGTGTCAACAACACCTGGCATTGCGCTGCCTAGCATAATTCCTTGATCGTGTAATTCGGCATTGAAGAATTCTTTCATCATGTACAAGGCTGCCTTGGAGACGCCGTAAGCAGAAAAGCCAGCCATAGGGAAATGCGCAAGTCCGGTTGAAACATTGAGAACCCGGCCGCCGTCTTTTAAATGCGGCAGTAGCAGCTTCGTTATGAAAACGGGAGCAGTGGCATTCACAGCCATGTGCTGATCCCAGCTTTCTTTTGTCATGTCTTTCAGTAGCGCTGGTATAGCAACGCCCGCGTTATGTACCAGATAGATGCCTTTGTCATCAGGGGAGAGTGCATCTTTAATTTTAGTTAAGTCATCGCCGTTGGTGATATCGGCAACAACTGGAATGATCCGGTCTGGTGCGGCTTGGCTTAATTTAGCCAGCGCTGCCCCATTGCGCCCAACAGCAATCACTTTGTGACCAGCATTAGCCAAGTGTTGAGCAAGTGCATACCCAATTCCAGAGCTCGCCCCCGTAACGACGATCGTTTTCGACATATTATTCCTGCACGATAATGATTTATATAGTGTTTAATCATGTAACTCATTATTGATTGAGCATTCTTTAGAAGATGTTAGCTAAATTGAGTATCTGGAACAATATAATAATTTGCTCAGTAATCCTTGCCGTTTCAGGCTAACTCTCATTTGGTTGGTCTATGTATGTCTCGTAGGGCTTCATCATCCGCCAGATGTTTCTAGCAGAAGCTCATTTGATGGATGGGGTTGCAATCGCGACATTTACGCGACATGCATCATTCTGTCCGGTTGAGCGATATGCGGTAGATGGTGTATTATGCAGTCATGTTAAAAGACACAATAGCCTTGCACTCAAACATCTGTGACGAGAAGATTTGCGATTAAGTAAACGTAAACTCTAGATTGCTAATTCCACAGATTGGATGGTTCTAAATTTTATAATTAAAATAATAATAAGAAAGCATCATGTTCACATCACCTCCAGTACTTGCAGCTACAGCGGGACAGAAAAAACGACCGCGCAATGACGCAGACCTCGTTTCCCAAGAATTTGATATTAATGCCTGGCTCACAGCGCTAGGAGATTCACTTCTCGCTAACACCGTGCGTGCTATGGTTATGCACCACAAGCGAACATTTCAGGGCTCAATCGCAAGCGAAATATGCCGGCTCTTTGCCGAAGAAACGGATATGAGTATCGTCAAAGAAATGACTGAATTGCTCGAATATTTACTTGGTTCATCAGTAGACAGTAAATATTATCATGATGTGTTAGCTATTCACCGGTTTTTGCATCATAAACAAGAGTTCCGCGCCCGCCTCGATACATTGGAAAACGAACTGCAAACCTACGTAAAAACTGCACTGCCTCACTTGCAACTACCTATCAATGCATCTGGAAAATTATTCATACCCTGCACAGATTTGAGTAAAACAAAATGTTATAAAATTCTTTCTGGCTATATGTACCAATGGGCAGGTAAAAACGGTTTTGAGTTCAAGGCAAAATTACTCGACAATTTGAGCAGTTCAACTTTTTGTGAACTTTTGCTGACCAAAACGATTATAAAAGACAGTAGTGCTTTCCTGATTTCAGAGCACGGCATGTGGTCGCACAGTATTCAATGGTGGAGTGTGTTTCAGCATCATTCTGAAACCGGGTTTTTGCAGCATTCACCCATGGAAATCTATCAGCAATTTGGCGGGTTGAGAGATGGGAGGTTATGGAATACAGTTTTCGATAAGGGTCCAACAACGTCAGAATATACCAGTCCAGAATACGTCGTAGATGCAATCTCGAGAGACACAGAAAATTTACCTATTTTGTGCGCCACAATAAAAAGGCAAAAGTACAAAATTGAGGATACTCCTACAATGTTTCAACAATCGTATTCTCGCAAATTAGCAGTAAAACATGGTGAGGATTATCGCATTGGTTTTTGCAAATCTGCATTGAAATAACAAGCGTATACCGGGCGAAATGTTATTTATTTCAGCTGGGATTGTAACAAAAATAAATTAATGCTTGTTTTAATTAAATTTTTTCTATCAGTAGGGAGGGTGTGAAAATGAAGATTGGTATGTAACCCCGGATAAAATACAAAGCATTTTATCCGGGCTACAGTTCACACATCTTTTACTTTTGCATATTTACTAAAAGAATATCGTTTTCATTTATTCTGAAATCTTCTCCATCGCTATCATCCAGCAACCTGGCATTATTTCTCGCGGTGGCACGTTCTGATTTAATTTGATTCCAGGCTGCCTGAAGTGCTGCTGCTCTGGCATCTTTTCTGGCTTCGGTATCAAAGAAGCGGATACCGGGAGCAGGTTCACCCTTCACCACGAAATTTTTCTTTGTGTGATGTTTTTCAAGTATCATGCACATAAGCTCTTGAGGAAGTTCGACCCCCTTACCTAATTTTTCAATTTCTACCAGCAAAGCGGCGTCGTTTTCTGCTAGCGCTTGTGTCAACGGGTCGTATTTCTTGTGTGCGTCGCGACTATAACGATAAGAGCTCGAGTCGTAGATACATCTGGCTGCTTTGTACAACCCGAAAGCGGTAAGTAATCCGCCTGCAGTTATCCCAACTGTTATCATAATATCCCCGATGCCACCATATTGATCATAGGCGACTGCTTTCAGGCTGTCGGATAAACATGGATCTATAGATTGTACTGTGTCCAAGACGTTGAGGTTGCAGACGCTCATGCCGAAAGATGTTGAACCAAATGAGGCGGCCTGATGAAACTCTCCGGCAAAAGAAGCATCTTCGCAACTTACTCTCGCGAAGCCCTGACAGGTCTCGTTCATTTTGGTTCCCACAGAATTAGCAATGCTCTTCAATATGCAATCAACAAAATACGGTTTACCTTGGAGCTGGAAACATAGATATCGATATCCATCATCGGCGGCTTCAGCTGTGCTCATTAAGACTGCACTTGCTGCTAATACTTTACTTGCGCCGCTGCGCAAGATGTTAAACGGGTTCAACCAGCCGGTTGCGCGTGACAATGTTGAGAGTAATGAATCTTGTGTCTCATTGCTTTGTGGTGGAGTGATGTCCGCAGCCTGTCTTTGCATGTCGCCCTCGCTTTTTTTATAGATGAATTTACTGCGGTCATTATATCTGTGCGATATTAAGTCAGCATTAAGCGATATATGTCTCTAACTGTATGATTGTTTTTGAATATAATGGCGTGGTGACGTGCCCTTAATATGTAATTAAGAATTAGCGTTCATAATTGCCCAAAATATAATTAACGAGGGTGTTTATAAATATATAAATTAAATCTCGAATGATTGAAAAAGAAAAACCACCTTAATGGTGGTTTTTTTGTTTATTTCGAGATGAATCGAATATCATGAGATTCAGCATAATTTATTGCCATGTGTGGTGTTAGATGAAGCTGGTAATAGCAGTACTTATATATCGTCGCTCTTGTAAGTTTATTATAAGTATTTAATGATATTATAGATTACGAACATCTTTAAACATCAAATAGAGGTACTCGCATGCACCTAAAAGACTCTGAAAAAGCGAATACAGAATCTATGAATAAAGATCGTGAATTACAGCTTAAGAAAGCTAATGCAGATGCTGCTAAACGCTACTGCAGAACATGTAAGCGCGAAATTTATCCGAGTTTTAATTGCGGGTGTGCTGGTGGTGGTCCTTCAGGCGGTGGCGGCGGTGGAGGTGGAGGCGGTGGAGATAATAGTGATGCATCTCCCAAGCAGTCGGGTATGTCAGCCCAGCAAATGCCTACACATACAAATGCCGGCATGAACCTGCAACTTGACGTACGCAGACCGGTGTTAACTCCGAAAGCTACCATGCTTCTAATTATTGCCGATTTGCTGTCGAAAAATTTATTATCAATTAATGATAATAATGGTTTGTGCACGTTAATTATCATCTGCGATCCAAAACTCTTGTCTGATCTGCAGCGCAATGCCGTGAATGACTTTGCAAATGAAATTAAAAAAGAATTAGAAGAGTTTAAAGCAAATAATAAGTTATGCGATAAAGACTGCATTGTTAAAACCGAAACAGACAACCAAGGGAATATTATCTCGCTATCTATCAATATCCCGGATCCTAAGTTATATACTAAATTTATCGATCAGCTGATGGTAAAAGAATTACTATCAAATAAGTTTATTTCACCGCAAGACACTCAAAAAGATAATAAGAATGCTGCGCTCAGCAAAAAATTTAATCCCAGTCCGTTTTCGACTGAGTTAAAACCAAAATGCTTTAAAGAGTAGTGTTGGCGATTATATTTATATGCTTGATCTGCCGGGCTCTGTGTCTTTGTAAATGATGGCTTTGTGGTTGCTGTGGGTGAAGCTGTCATTAACCATTATTGAGCCCGCCAGAACTCCTAATTGCGTTGCTATCAAGGCTAATTTAATCATTAAAGCTCCCACCCCGTAGCGGTGATAGATGACTAATGCAATAGTGAAAAATGAAGATAAAATCTTGGCCCAGGATGGGGTTAACATAAAAATAATTATCGAAACGAACATGATCAAGCAATAAGTGGCGTCATATTTGTTGATTGTCGCAGCGATTTTATCAGGGTTTATTTTCGTGAGTTTTTTAGGGTCTACCACGCTGATTAACCCTGAAGAATATGGCACACCATCTGAGAAAGTCCTTGGTATATACTCAAGTCGCGTCTTAATGTTTAGGCTGAAATTAATCAGACTATTTAGTTGTATAAGATCCGTTTTGAATAAGCAGCTTGCCACAATGATAGCATCAGGTTTAATCACCTTTTTTAAATAGGGGATGGCTGCGCGTAGTGATGCAACTAATTTGGCATCTTCTCTGCCTTTTTTAGCCAGTAAAATTCCGATGGGTGATAGGTCGGGCTGCTCGAAATATATAATATCAAATGCCACATTCTGATTGCTCTGTAAGAATTCTTTAATGCCAGTGTTGTGTGCTGAGTAACGGATATTCGGTAGGCGTTCCTCTCCTGTTTTACTTAGTGTTGAAAAATAATCATGAAAACGCTCTGTTTCGGATTTTAATGGTTCAATCAGGGTGAATTGTAATTCCGTCATGTTGGGCGCGATGCTTGAGATCACCTTAACCAATGGCAAGAAGCTCGGGAAGAATCCTGCACCAATCACAAGGATGTTGATTGTTTGCAAGTCTTTCAGGTTGATGGGGGCTGACTTGAAAAGTGAGCTTAATATGATGGTCGCATTGTTGGCTACAGATTCTCGATATTGATCATCCGTGATGGAGGGCTTTGCTTCATGCTTGAGCTTGTGTAATATCCGACTCATCTGTCTAACATCGTCCTTGTGATGCTTGAGATTAATCATTATTAACTTAACTAAGAAATATCACGATATCATATCTATAACCTTGATCAAGGTTCATGTCATGGAGCGTAAATATTTTATTCTTGGCATCGCGAGATCACGAGCGTTGGGCGATAACAAACGAAGATTGGCTAGGGGTATGTAGCAAAATGTCCGATTCTAAGCTTAGAAGCTTGTCTACGATCAAAATCGACCTTCTGAAAAACCATCCAGAAGTCATACCTGAGCTTTCCAGTATCTGGCATGAGGTGTTAGGAAAAATCTGGATGCCAGAGATTGGAATAGAAGAAATTGAATCTTTGTACCATGAAGAACTGAATCTGGATTTGCCTCTCACGTACATTGCACTTGATGGTAATGTTTGTGTAGGATCCTGCACCTTGCAATTAAACGATGATGTGCGCCCGGATTTAGGTCCCTGGATTGAGAGTTTAGTGGTTGATCCAGCATATCAAAAGCAAGGCATTGGTAAAATGCTGCTTGATGTCACCGTCGCGAAAGCAAATGAGCTTGGCTTTGAAAAAGTTTATTTGTTCGCATTTGATCCAACCATACCAGCGTACTATCAACGCTTTGGTTGGAAGACAATCGGTATCAATGAATATAAATCTCATCGTGTAACGGTGATGGAGATCGGGTTATGAAGATCACAATCAAACCAAGCTGATCCATTATTTTCGTTTGCGAGAAAAGCAGCAACAACCATTATCATCATCGTTAGTGTTGGTGGTTGTATGATCTGGTGGCGTTGGCCATGGTTGACCAGGACTGGTTTTGGTGCGAAATAAAGTTGTAAAGCTCAATGTTGGCTTCTTGGTGGTTGTTTCAGTTTGCTCGATGGTGATGGTTTCAGTTCTTGTATAGCTCATATGATTCACTCACGTCTGATGGAACAAGACTGCATTTTAGTATGAAAGTAATCACGTCAAACACCGTATTTTTTACTGGGGCCGACAATGTTGCGGGGTGTCAAGATGACAGTAACCGGGCCAGCAAGATCTGTCAGCCCGGCAACAGTTTAATTATGATATGGTTTTGCTACGCAATTGGTAACGCTGATGGTATCGGTATCGTCCAGGTTGCGAATGTCAACGAAACTGTTGCCCCAATAAACCTCTTCCAGTGTCATCACGATCGGTTTACCAGTTGCCATCGTGAATGCCTGTCCGCTATAAATTTGCTCATCACCAATAAACACCCGTTCATTGTTGAATCGCATTTGTAAGATATCTTCACTTTGATTAGAAATACCATCACTCATTATCATGCAAGTAACGGTGTAATTCACCTGAGACAATAGTTTGTCAAATGCGAAGGGTTGGCTTTGCGTCGGCTTGATAAGCATATCTTTAAGTTTGATGTCGCTTGATCTCGCTTCCGCAAAAATATTCGCAGACAGCGCAAGTAAACCGATGGCAAAAATTACGTTCGTAACACGCATAAAAAACTCCTGTTATTAAATGATTCATCCAGATATCAGTGACGACAAAGCAGATTTTTGGCGCAAAGCATCCACGTGAGCATTTCGCCCCAAAAAATGAGTAGTTGCGGTGTCGTTTTTTTGTTTTCTTAAGGTTTCCTTAAGAATTCAGTTTAGTAATATCAGATAGTTTTTGATGAGTAAAGTAAATAATTAACATGACGTTGTCTGTGGTGATTTGCGTGTGCAAGTAAAATAATTCGGAATTTTCTTGATCTAAATGCACACTATGATGAATTTTAAGCGCGTCTACTTTGGTCTTAGAGAATCGTTTTTAATGCCCCAATCACTTTCTTGCTGATCAATGTTGGTGAGGCCGATGCTTGCACGATCCCTGTCGATAGCTGTTCTGTTGTATTGATATTTATGGTGTGGTGGGATTAACTCACCTTTTATCCATCCCAGTTTCTCATCATCTTTGCCGGCATACTGTGTGCCGAATTTTTGTGGTTTTGGCGGGTCTTGATTGAGTTGCCAGCGATCGTAAGTAGATGCAAATAAAAAGTGATTACTCTCATAAATTCTGTCTGCATTAACCTCGCCGATCGAGACAGATTTTTTCGCAAACTCATGCGCCATTCTATAGTCATTTTCGCAATCGCCGTGCTGGAAGATTAGCGCTATATGGTAGAAGTCTTCTTTTGTGGGGTTGGGAATGGTCCGTAAGATTGCAATCGCTTTTTCTCTGCGCGCTGCGTCACGCCGTGGATCAAGTGTCTCAATTGAATGTCGGTCAGCCTGATCTTCCTGATAAAGTGATTTTAATTCCATGTTGATATGGATTTGCGCTGGCGTAGTGATATCGATGGTTCTCGTGTTTTCGTGTATAGGATTAAACTGCTCTGGCGGCACATCAAGTGCAGTGGCAATATTTCTGTATGAGGAAGAGTGGGTTAATCTCATGTTATCAGGGCGCATTAATATATTTTCATTGATCAGTCGCCCCACCTCACTTGCAATATTTGCACGTTGATCATTGGCAACAATAACCATATTGCCATTCTCCCAATTGAGTGAAAAGAACATGCTATTAAATGGGCCATCGCCACTATGTTCGATGCGATGACTATCTGGATGGGGGCAGAACTCTTGCCCGAAATTAATGATTAAGCGTTGAAAATTTTCTTCTCGACACTTCCCAAGTAGCCATGCGGCGAATTTATGCAAATCGCCAATCGTTGAATAATAGCCTCCGCCTGGCGTGCCAATCATGTGTGCAGATAATTGGTCGTGCGGGTTAAAATTTATGGGCAAATTTTTTGGTGATGCGGCAAAGCATGTCATTCTGGCGGCGGTAGGGCCGGTTACATATTGCGTTAAGATCCCATCAAAATCTAAGCGTGGCAGATTTCGTTCGGGATGATCAGCGGCAAATTTGTTATAAAGGTGTTCCAGGCTCAGCGCTGCCAATATCATCCCGGAATTACTATACACAAATGAGCTTGGATCATTGACAGCGCCTGATGTTGTAATTTGATTAGGGATGAATTGTAGAAAGCTTTTCAGTGACGTCATTTCTGGATATATCTGCTTATTAGCGGAAGCGGATTCTGTGGTGGCAAGATACTCACTATAATAGTCGCCGACGTTGACACCTTCGCCAACTCCTAAGCCGGCATGATGAGTGAGAGTCTGGTATAAGGACACCTTGGTGAGTTGTTCAAGTATCTTGAATTTACCAAGCAACTCAAGTGCCTTGCGGCTGGCATCGCTGATTTGAAGAGGTGGCGTGGTATATGTATCTGCAGAAATAATCCCTTCTTCCAGTAATCTTAATGCCAATACGCCGGTCAACACCTTTGTGACAGATTGTGTTGAGACAGCATCGGTTGCTGCGAGGCCTCGTGTGCAGCTAGAAATTTCGTCTGAATTCAACGAACCAAAAATACTGCAAATCGTATAATCCTTATCTGCAACATATTGAGATAGCTCATTTACGTCAGTAGCCGTTACGTGAGCCGGTCCGTTGCCAAATGCACGTTGAGGCAGAAGATTTTCAGCATAGCCAACAGATTTTAGAGAGGGAATGTGTGTAAAGTATGAGTTGAATGTATTGATGTCTTTGAATGCCGAACCATCAGCCCATTCACGATTGAGTTTCTCTTCCCAGTCTTTGATGCTCATTCCGTTGGGAGGGCGTGTGCTCAAAAAATATTTTTTCAAATTATTGAGGCACGCTTGACGTAACGCGGCATTGGGCGAATTGACTCGTTCATTCCAAAACCGTTTCAGTATGAATGCTTTTTCTTCTTGTTCTTGTTGAGACCAATTTTTTCTGGTTTGTGTCATAGGCGCATCCTGGCTTCATTTTACAAGTATAGTTGAATATTGAGCTTATATTTCAGTTATATCTGGCTGAAATAATGTGTAATTATCAATGCTAGCTGTTGATGTATGATCATGAATGATTTTCTAATCGATAATGACTATTCATTTATTTGCTAACAGTAGATAATGGATCGCAACCGATCTAAGGAGAGAGCGCATGTCAACGGAATCCAAGTGTCCATTTCAGCAGGCTGCAGTACGAGGAAAAACAAATAGCGACTGGTGGCCGAATCAATTAAATCTAGATATTCTGCAGCAACATTCGTCTCTATCTAATCCCATGGATGCAGATTTTAACTACGCCGACGCGTTTAAGAGTCTGGATTTTGCTGCACTCAAAGCAGATCTCCACGCACTCATGACTGATTCTCAATCCTGGTGGCCGGCCGATTTCGGGCACTACGGGCCATTGTTTATTCGTATGGCCTGGCACAGTGCCGGTACTTATCGCATTGCTGACGGTCGCGGTGGAGCAGGTAACGGTAGCCAACGTTTTGCGCCGCTAAATAGCTGGCCGGATAACGTCAATCTTGATAAGGCGCGCCGTCTGCTCTGGCCTATCAAACAAAAATACGGCAGTAAAATTTCGTGGGCTGATCTGCTGGTTCTCACCGGCAATGTCGCTTTAGAGTCGATGGGATTTAAAACCTTTGGTTTTGGCGGCGGACGTCAGGATATTTGGGAGCCGGAAGAAGATATCTACTGGGGTTCAGAAGAGCAGTGGCTGGGAGACAAGCGTTACACGGCTGACAGGGATCTTGAAAATCCACTTGCTGCTGTGCAAATGGGTTTGATTTATGTAAACCCTGAGGGCCCGAACGGTAATCCTGATCCACTCGCAGCTGCAATTGATATACGCGAAACGTTCGCGCGTATGGCTATGAATGACGAAGAAACGGTGGCACTGATTGCCGGTGGCCATACCTTTGGTAAAACTCATGGCGCCGGCGACACCAAGTACGTTGGTCCTGCGCCTGAAGCAGCTCCCATCACCGAGCAAGGGCTAGGCTGGATAAGTAGTTTTGGTAGCGGCAATGGTGATGACACCATTAGCAGTGGCCTTGAAGTGACGTGGACGACAACACCCACCAAGTGGAGTAATAATTATTTTGAAAATTTATTCGGCTATGAATGGGAATTAACCAAGAGTCCAGCAGGAGCGCATCAGTGGATTGCAAAAGATGGTGCAGGCGCTGGTACGATTCCTGATGCGCATGACCCAAGCAAGCATCACGCGCCAACGATGTTAACTACAGATTTAGCGCTGCGCCACGACCCTATTTACGCAAAAATCTCACGTCGATTCTTCGAACATCCCGATGAACTCGCCGATGCTTTCGCGCGTGCATGGTTTAAGTTAACCCATCGTGATATGGGTCCTCGTCAACGTTATCTCGGACCCTTGGTGCCTGCGGAGGAGTTGATTTGGCAAGATCCAATTCCACCAGTGAATCACAAGTTGGTGGATGCTAACGATCTCGTGTCACTCAAGAAAACGATTCTGGCTTCAGGTTTATCGGTGTCAGAGTTGGTGTCTACTGCTTGGGCGTCTGCGTCTACCTTCCGTGGCTCCGATAAGCGCGGTGGTGCTAATGGTGCGCGCATTCGTCTGGCGCCGCAGAAAGATTGGGAGGTTAATCAGCCTGTATTGCTTGCTAAGGTATTAAAGACATTAGAAGGCATACAAAATCAATTTAACAGCGCTCAGTCTGGTGGTAAAAGAATCTCGTTAGCAGATCTCATTGTGCTGGCAGGTTGCACTGGAGTTGAGCAAGCCGCGCATCTTGCCGGTCACAACGTGACAGTGCCTTTTGCGCCTGGGCGCATGGATGCTTCACAAGCCCAAACTGATGTTGCCTCATTTGCGGTGTTAGAAGCAAAGACAGATGGTTTCCGAAATTATCAACAAGCGCCAACTGCAGTGTCGACGGAAGAATTGCTAGTAGATAAAGCGCAATTGCTAACATTAACCGCTCCGGAGATGACGGTTCTGCTAGGTGGTTTGCGTGTCATCAATATTAATGTAAACCAGAGCCAGCATGGCGTGTTAACCAAGCAGCCTGGCACATTAACCAATGACTTCTTCACTAATTTGTTAGATATGTACACGGTTTGGAAAGCCGCTTCTGGAAATGATATATTCGAGGGGCGTGATCGCAGCACTGGCGTTGTGAAGTGGACTGCTACGCGTATAGATCTTGTCTTTGGTTCAAATTCGAGGCTGCGTGCTTTAGCTGAAGTTTACGCCTGTAAAGATGCAGAGAAGAAATTCGTTGCTGACTTCATTAAAGCTTGGGTGAAGGTTATGAATCTCGATCGCTTTGAGTTGGTGTGACAGGCTAGGGGTGAATGGCGCGACACATGTTGGTGAGCGAGTGTTTCGCCTGGAAGATGAACTTTTTTATGTGATGAGATCAAATGCAAATTAATATAGAAGAAGCTCCAATCGAGATGATGCCGGTCATACAAAACATGGCAAGATTTTATGCCTATGATTTATCAAAATCGTGCGGATTTTACGATCTTTTCGATTGGGCGTTTCCCGAACATGGCCTGTATGAAGCGCCTGATTTTAGTCATTACTGGCAGCCAGAGCATTTCCCTTTTGTTATCAGAATTGATGATGAGTTGGCAGGATTTGCCCTCATCAATAAAAAAGGTACGACACCTGATGTCGATTGGAATATGGGTCAATTTTTCATTGTTGGAAAATATCAGGGACGCGGCGTTGGTCATCAGGTGGCTATCGAGATATTCAGGCAACTCCCCGGTATCTGGGAGGTGACGCAGATGCCGGATAACATCCCTGCCATCGCTTTCTGGAAAAAAGTCATCACAGAATTCACACACAATCAATTTTCGGAAGAGAGAAAGTTATTTTCTGAGCCTAAGCCGCATGAGAATATTGTTCTCAAATTTAATGCATGATAAATATCAAATATGAAGAATTTTTTTTGTGCGAAAATAATAATATAAAACCATCTTAAAGAGAGCTTAATCCTGAAGATATCAAATCAGTCTTTCAGTAAAACGATGATTTTGATTACTATCATCACCATGGATCTTTTATCTGGCATGGAGTTTGATCTTTTTGTGCCAAGCTTCCCTGAGTTGCAGAACCATTTCCATCTTTCGCCTTCGTGGGTTGAGGCCTTGCTATCAGCCAATTTTCTTGGGTATTGTCTCAGTCTTGTTTTTCTCGGCGATTTATCTGATTGCTACGGACGCAAGTCCATAATTGTGACCGGTCTGGCTACGTTTATCGTTGGCACCATGATTTGTTTGTGGCCGCCGTCTTATGAGTTTTTACTCGCCGGTCGCTTTTTGCAGGGCGTTGGAGTGGCGGCGCCGGCTATTCTCAGCTTTTTGATCATCGCTGACTCATATCCACTGAAAGAGCAGCAATTTTTAATGGCTATTTTAAATGGGTCATTAAATGTCGCTGCAGGTGCAGCACCAGTTCTTGGTAGTTATGTGACGCTTTACTTTCACTGGCGCGGTAATTTTACCGTCTTACTCTTGATGGGGCTCATGGTGTTAATCATGACGCTAGTGTTTATTCCGTCTTATCAGGCTCCTCATCAGACTGAGGCACTTTCTATGCGTGGATGGCGTGGCTATGTGACGCTTTTTAAGTCTGGTTCATTAGTATTGCTTATTCTGAATCTGCTACTTTTATTTGTTCCATACTGGATTTTCGTTGGCATGTCCCCTTTGCTTTATATAAAAAGCTTAGGGGTCAGTTTATCTCATTTCGGCTATTATCAAGGCGTTTTGGCGCTCGTATTTGCGATTGGCAGTATTATGTTTGGACTTATCATCAAAAATATTCAATACGAACATCGGACTGTGTTGCGGGTTGCCGCATGTATTCTGGTTGTTAGTTTACTGATTTTAATATTTGTGACATTCATAGATAAGCCTTCACCTCTCCTGATTACTTTAGGTTTTTTGCCATTTATTGTTGGCCAGATCATCCCGTCAAATATCTTGTACCCGCTATGCCTGAATTTTATCCCGCACTCAAAGGCGCGAGTGTCAGCGGTCATTCAGGGTGGTCGTCTCATTTTGACATCCATCGGGGTTCAGTTGGCCGGTTATTTTTATATCGGGTCGTTTCAAAATATAGGTATTATTTTGATTGGATTTATTCTGATGGGTATCGTTAGTTTGTATTTTGTGATGAATAATAAGCAATTAATGGCAACTGTTTGAAGCTTAATTTGGATAGATGTGATTGACGCTTATTTCATTGAGATTATTTCGCGCACTTTCTTTTAATTTATTTGAAGTGCTAATACTAAGTGGTAAAGTAATTAAAAATTGACGCAAGGGACTTGCATGAAACTCACACATAAATTCACAGGCTTGATTTCGACTCTCGCTATCGCATCAACGTTTAATTATTCACTCGCAATGAATACAACGCCCACTAAGGCGGCGCCACCAGAGGCGGCGAAACATTTCGACCCCAAGGGCAGCTTGCCATCGACGTATACTATGGAGCTGCGTAAAGGTGTGGCGGCAACGCTGCCGTTTGCTGATAAGCGCGATTTCGACGAAGCGAAAAAAGGCTTCATTGCCGCGCCGCCTTATATGAAGATCATGGCGGATGCCGGCAATGTCGCCTGGGATATGGGCAGCTACCAATGGTTGCTCAAAGATCAGGAATTCCAAAGCATTCATCCTTCGTTGCAAAGACAGGCCGTGTTGAATATGGCCTACGGACTTTACGAGGTTGTTCCTGGAAAAATTTATCAGGTCCGCGGGTATGATCTTGCCAATATCAGTTTCATTAAAGGAGATACCGGCTGGATTGTCTTCGACCCATTAACATCCAAAGAAACTGCACGAGCAGCACTCGCATTTATCAATGAAAAACTTGGTAAACGTCCGGTTGTTGCGGTTGTCTACTCGCATTCACACGTCGATCATTTCGGCGGCGTGCGTGGAGTGGTGGATGAGGCCGATGTGCGCGCTGGCAAAGTCAAAATCATTGCACCTGAAGGGTTTATGCAGGCGGCAATCGAAGAGAACGTGTTTGCCGGTAATGCCATGTCGCGACGCACGCAGTACTCGTATGCGGTTTTACTGCCTCGCGATCCCTACGGCCATGTTGATCAGTCTATTGGTAAAAACGTCGCGAATGGAAACGTTGGACTCATCTCACCAAACATACTCATTAAAAAAGATTTTGAGGAGCTAACAATTGATGGTGTGCGGATGGTATTCCAAAACACCCCTGATACCGAGGCACCGGTAGAAATGAATACTTACTTTCCTCAACTAAAAGCGTTTTGGGCGGCAGAAAACGTTACAGGTACCATTCATAATATTTACACGCCGCGCGGCGCTCCAGTGCGCAATGCGCTGAACTGGTCCAAGCAAATCAATGTTGCGCTTTATCGATTTGGGCAAGATGCTGAGGTGATGTTTGCTGCGCATAGCTGGCCGCGTTGGGGTAATGCACGCATTCAGGAAGTCATGCGCACGCAGCGTGATACGTATGCTAATCTGAATAATCAATCACTACACTATGCCAATCTTGGCGTGACGATCAATGAAATTCAAAATGTCTACAAATTGCCGCCGAGCTTGTGGAAGCAGTGGCCGGCGCATAGTTACCATGGTTCTGAAGAGCATAATAGTCGAGGCGTTATTAATCGTTTCTTGGGTTATTGGGATGGAAATCCTGCCAACATCACGCCGTTATCACCTAAAGATTCCGCGCCGCTTTACGTTGAGATGATGGGCGGTTCAAGCAAGATCATTGCCAAGGGTAAGGATTTGATTGCGCATGGTAAATATCTTGAGGCGTCGGAAATTCTGAATAAGCTGGTATTCGCTGAGCCGTCAAATCAAGCTGCGAAAAATCTTCTCGCCGATGCTTACGAACAGATTGGCTATCAGAAAGAAAGTCCAACTCTGCGTAATATCTTTTTGCAAGGGGCTTACGAATTGCGCAATGGCTTGCCGGGTGGCACGCCGGTACGTTCGAGCGGCCCCGATTTGGTGCGAGCGATGTCAACGGAGAACTGGCTTGATTTTATCGGCATCAGCATTGATCCGCGCAAAGCTGACGGTATGCACTTTATTATCAATTTAGTCACACCTGATAATGGTGAGAAATACTTGATCGAGATGAGTAATGCAACGCTAACCAACATCAAGGGTGAGCAAGCCAAGCATCCTGATCTTACCATTACTGTGAATCGCGCTGATCTTAATCAGGTCATGATGGGTGTTACTTCGTTTGATGACTTAATCAAAGCTGGCAAAGCGAAATTCGACGGTGACCGCAAGCCCTTCGATCAATTGCGCGGCATACTTATTTCGTTTGCGCCAAACTTCGAGATTCTGCCAGGCACAGCGCCGAAAACTACAGGCACGAGCTTAAAGCCATTCGAGATGCCTGATGTGGCGCCGCCTGATGCAGCGGGAGATTGATGAAGTAAAAAATAGTTGATGAAGCGAGAATATATCCCGCCACCACCTCGGTTGGCGGGATTTGTTTTGTGGTCAGGATCAGCGGTTACCAGTCTATCTATGATAAAATCCATTATTAATCATATGCTTTTGCCATATGGATATTCTTGCTAACTCATTTATACTTCAAGGATGGTTATTAAGAACAATCCTCGTATCCATGAATATAAAGGCAACCAAGCATGCGCGTTCGTGATGTTGAGTCATTTCTGGCACTAATTGCCGAACCCGATGGCAGCATTGATCTTTCATCTTTAAAAAAATTTGCTGCTGGTGGTACGCATGATATTTATAGATCGGATCAGTGCCCAGACTACTTGTTAAAGGTCATGAAGCACTCTGTCGGTAAGGAGGGCGCTGAGTTAACTGGCCACATCGTTAAACTAAAAGAACAGTATGCTGCGCTTTATGAAATTTTTGAGCCGTCACGTTGCATCATTGAGAATCGTTCCATTCAGCTCATTAAATCAAGTAAATCTGATAAACCATCATTACCGCAACAAGCCATTGTCTCAGTCGTTGCTTTCGACACGTGTTTTACGAGCCAGGATAAATTTGGCTTTAATGTTAATCCCGTCGAGCTAGATGGCAGGACGCTTGAATCGAAAGAGTATTTATACAAGATGGCAAATAGATCGCTAGTTAGTAATCGCGAAAAGCCGAGTCGCTATGTAATGAGAAATTACCCATTGATTAGCAAAAATTTTGACAAATTATTTTACTTGCTTGATACGAATGAAAGTATGGTTCAAGCGATGAAGGAGTTTTTGACGAAGTATCGCAGGTTTTATGAGAAGACTGGTATATTGCTCGACACAATTGGGGATGACAATGTTCTCTTTTATAAGAACAATGATGCGTGGCAGTTTAAGCTGGGTAGTGTTATTAAGCACGATACGGCAGTTCTGACAAGAAAAATGCTCGCTGAAATAAAAGAAAATCCCGATTCCAAAAATCAGTCATTTGAGTTTTTTACTTCAATTTATTTTATGCCGGCTTGTATTCGTGCTATTAACGTCTGCGCTGAAAAAGTAGGCATACCGCGTATTGTTGACGATGTCATGATTGATGATGAAACCATTGATGCTTTAGCGCGTATGCACTTGCAGCTCGGCAAGGAACATAAAATACTGAATTGTGCCGAACATAATAGATTTGAAGAGGCCCTGGAATTATACCAAGAATTTGTTCCTGATGAATCGGTAGATTATTCTGGATTGCGATCTCGCTTGTGTCTTTTTTACTGGGAGTATATCAAGGGTGGGGGGAAAGAAAACTCGAGAAATGAGTTGCTGGTATTTTTGGAAATATTAACCGACAAACGTAATAAATTTGATGAGTCAAAACTGCCGCGTGTCGAAGAGGCAATTGCTGGTCTACAGGCGAGATTACATGCACTGGATGCAGGTAAAGCCTCTGCAAACAATCAAGTATCAGCAGGTGAGTCGGTGACTGTTGGTGGTGCAGATATTCATGCGAAGAAAGCAGCAGAAGAGGCAGCAAACACAGGTTTGCGCGGTTCAAGGCGAAAATGATGTTGATTCGTGTTCGGCTAATCCTGCAGTTAATTTAGTGTAAAAATTAGTGGTAATGGATGATTATATTTAATGACTATTGACGTCAACGATGAAATTCAAGTACAGCTCACGCAGTGTATTAGTTTACTCAAAAATATCTTCTGGCAAGACCTTTTAGGCATTTACCTCTATGGGTCGATGATAGTCGGTGGTCTGCAGAAATACAGCGACATTGACATTTTTGTGGTGATTGCTCGAGCCTCTACGCATGAAGAGCGATCTAAACTAGTGAATAACTTGTTGCAAATTTCCGGCGTTTATCAACAAAGCACTAAGCCGCCAATCGAATTAACCATTGTGGTGCACTCAGATATCAATCCCTGGCGGTATCCACCAAAGTTTGACTTTCAATACGGCGATTGGCTGCGATCAACGTTTGAGAGTGGTGTTATCGAGCCCTGGCAAAGTAAAGTGATGCCGGATCTCGCCGTACTCATTACCCAGCTTTTGTTGGCGAATGAAATTTTGTTTGGTCCAAGCCCGGATAAATTACTTAATCAAATTCCGTATCAGGATTTTTTAGCCGCTACCATTGAGTGTCTCGGCTCTTTAAGTGCAGATCTTCATACCGATACGCGCAATGTGTTGTTAACCTATGCGCGAATCTGGAGAACTCTTGAGACAGATGTCATTAGTTCCAAGTCAGATGCAGCAGTGTGGGCAATTGCACGCTTGCCGGAAGAGCATAAATCCGTCTTGCAGCGAGCTTATGCGATTTGTATCGGTGAGGAGCAAGAATATTGGGGTGATATGGTTGATAGTATTCAACCATGCGCAGACTATATGAAAAAGTGCATCAAACAGCAAATATCAAAAATTGATGCAACTGGTATCGGCAAGAAATCACTCTATCTCGCTAAATGATGAGAATGTTTCCTGAGCCAGTATCTACATCTTTTTCGATTGCCGTCTTTCGTCTGTCTTCTGTGCCCACTCCTTCAGTCGACGCACCATAAATTGATTTTTACTGTTCAGCGTATTGATTTGGTCAATTAATGGTTTTTTGCTGAAGATATATGTTGTAGTTGATTTGTCAGCTGACTGTTCAGACTTATATTCATTGGGCATCATTTTAAGACGTAAATCATGCATGATTTGCTTGACGCTATGTTTGCGTCCGGCAGCATCGTTTTGTGTATCGTGTGGTACGTGTTGTTCGGTGCAAACTAAATCGCCGTTTTCTTTCATGCTCCAGCTTAAATTTGATGCTGAGACTTTTTTTAAGCACTCGATGAAAACCTCGTAAATATTCGGGTTACGAAAATGCATAAATACTCCGCTGGTTATTGTTGTATGTTAAGTATAGACGAAAATCGTTAGCTGAAAATTCAAATAAATCAGCCACTTAATGGTTAGATTATTGCTGGGCAACCTGATGCTTATGCTGTACGACTTTGCAACATGTTGCTTGCTGCATTTGTTGTGATGGAATTCGCGAGATTTTTGATGATTTACACACTAGTCCATCAATCGTAGTAAAACACTTTTGTGAGTTGTATATTCGCTGATATTTCAGTTCATATCTTTACTTGCATATGGCAGGAATTATAATCCGTTGCTGAGCTTTCCTACTGGCCTGAACAGTTTTTGTGTGCTCGCTGGGTTAATTAAAATCATTTATATAGGGTATTGATATGCAAAGAGCCGAACCAAAAGTTTATCGATTGAGCGATTACCAGCCTTCTTCACATTTAATTAAGCATATTGACCTTACTCTAGATCTCAGTCAGTCACCAGTAAAAGCAAAATCGGTTTTAACAGTGACTGGTAATCCAGCTTCAGACCTGCATTCCAATAAACTCGTGCTCGATGGTGAAAACATGCAGCTACACGCGGTACGCTTGAATGGCAAACTGCTATCACCGTCAGACTATATACTCACCGATAAATCACTAACCATTTTAAATACCCCAGCTGATTCAGAATTTACAATCGAGAGCGAAACAACATTAGGTGATAATCCTGATTTGTTTGGTCTCTATCAGACTGAGGGCACGTATCTTGCCAAGGCAGAAACGGAAGGCTTACGCCGCATTCTGTATTGTTTGGATCGACCGGATGTATTGGCGGCTTACACCACAACTATTATCGCTGATCGCGATGCGTATCCGGTATTGTTAAGTAATGGCAATGAGGTTAAACGCGAAACTCTTCCTGATAATAAACATAGTGCCACTTGGTTTGATGCTGTGCCAAAGCCGAGTTATCTGTTTGCCTTGGTAGCAGGCAAGCTGGAAAAATCAGTCGCAAATTACACAACCAAAACTGGTCGTGATCTGCCTATTGAGTTTTTCATTGGATCTGGTGCAACTGATAAATGTCAACTTGCGAAAGAATTTATGAAGAAAGCAATGCGCTGGGATGAAGATACCTTCGGTTTGGAATGCGATTTACAGCATCAAATGGTGGCTGGCGTAAACAAATATGCATCGGGAGCATCTGAGCCGACCGGACTCATTTTATTTAATACTGAAAACTTGTTCGCGACCTCAGCCATGCGTACTGATAATGATATTTTGCGCGTTGCAGAAGTGGTTTCGCATGAATTCTTTCATTACTGGTCTGGCGACCGGGTGACTTTGCGTGACTGGTTTAATTTGACCTTCAAAGAAGGCCTGACGACTTTCAGGGCCGCTATGTTCCGCGAACAGTTATTTGGCAGTGATCTGGTACGCATCATGGATGGAAAGAATCTTGATGAGCGCGCACCGCGACCAGATTCGTACACCGCAGTTAGAAGTCTGTATACCGCAGCCGCGTATCAAAAATCAGGTGATATCTTTCGCATGATCATGAAACGGTTAGGGGAAGATGTATTCTATCCATGTATGAACAAGTTTTTCCGTGAGCATGATGGCGGCGCAGTGACGCTTGAGCAGCTAATTGATTCCTTGTCTGCATCTTCAGGCCAGGATTTGACACCGTTTTTAACGTGGTTTACTCAGCCAGGAATTCCTGAAGTAACGGTAACAGATGAGTATGATTCCGCTGCCCAGATTTATACGCTGAATATCAAACAGTCCTCAACAACTCCTAATTACAAAATCAGACCGATTCCAATTGTTACTGGCTTGATCGATCAAGATGGAAATGAGGTAATCGGCGATCAAATGATTATTTCCAATAAGGCTGAAATGAATGTGAGTTTTGCAAATATCACCTCACGACCGGTACCATCATTGCTGCGCGGCTTCTCTGCACCGGTTAACCTGCACTTTGATTATAAACAGGAAGAGTTACTGTTGCTCATGCAATCAGATACAAATCTATATAATCGACGCGAGGCTAGCCAACGGTTAATTCAAACATTGGTTCAGGATTATTGTGCAAGAAAACCACTCAATTTATCGCCGGCATTTTTCGCTGCATATCAATCGTTATTAAAAGATCAAACAATCAATGAATGGGTTCTTGCGGAAATTATCAACCTACCTTCAGAAGAAAGTTTAATTGATCTGATTAAAACACCTGATTTTGAGAAAATTCGTGAAGCACGTGATTTAATCTTCAAACAAATCGCGTCCGAATTGCGTGGTGATTTAATGCAAAGATTGGCGGCTTTGAATCAAAAGCCAGATAATCTTGCGCCGCAGTTTTCAGATTTCGATATTAACGATGCTGGACGACGTCGTTTACATGCTGTTTGTTCGTCGTATTTGTCAGTCGTCAATGCGGATGCAATCAAACGGGATGCAGTCAACCAATTTGAGCAATCACTCGGCACCAATATGACGAGTACCGTTAATGCCATGACCTTGTTGACAAGCATGAATTGCGCTGAAAGTGGCGCTGTTTTAGAAAAGTTTTATGAGTACTGGAAGGATGATGTTAGTGCTATTAATTACTGGTTGAAAACGCAAGCTTCAGCACATACAGCAACTGTGGTTGCGGCAGTTTCCAGCTTGTTACAGCACCCGGCATTTGATCTGACCAATCCAAATAAAGTTTATGCGCTACTCGGTACCTTTATTCGCAATCCATCCGGATTCCATGACAAGACCGGTGCGGGCTACAAGCTGGTGGCTAATGTCATTGTCCAGCTAGATAAGCTAAATCCAGCTGTTGCGGCGCGTCTGGCGGAGAGCTTTATTCGTTGGGATAAGTATGATCCAGAGCGCCAGCGTCTAATGTATCAAGAAATCAAATCAATGAATGCTAGTGTGCAATCCGTCAATGTGAAAGATGTTATGCGCCTGGCACTGGAAAAAGGTGAGCCGAAGCAGGGCGCATCTTTTTTTAAATCATTGTTTTCCTGGATGCGGCCGCGTCCGGTTGCTACTGTTGAAGCAATTGCTCCAAACCTAACATTGCGAAAGTAGTCGACCAGCCCGCTGCTGTTTGGCGGGCAGACTTTTTTTCATAAATGATAACTATAAATATCGAGGTGATATATGTTTTCTACTTATAATGTTCCAACAGCAAAACTTAATCCTAACTTGCCGATTGTTACCATGCCAATATTCACCCGTGAAAAAATCGCTCTTCAGCTTGCGGTGCATTCATATGGATTTGCACACCAAATGCAAGCACTAAAAGTAGCACTGAAGCGTTGTGGTTTGATCGCTGGCAGGCATTACTGGGTGGTTGAGCCAGATAAAGAAACCTTTGAAAGGGCTTTAATCTGTAGCCAGCCGCGTTTATTTTCAATTCATTTCTTTGGTGCCGGTCAGGTTTTGCATGCCATGTTGTCTGGGTTTCAAAATGCTCTCAATATAGCTATTCAGGTTCCCGATTCGAGAACAACAGATAACATCGTCTGCCGTGACACGCGCGATTTTCCGAAGTTGACGCATGAGTTGATGCTGCGCTTTAATGACGATGAGTTATCCATAGCAAAAGAGTTAAGTCTTATTCATGTTGCACATGGCAAAGCTTTTGCTGATTTAGTGGCTGAGATTAATAAACTTCACGATGAGATGCGAGTCATTAAAAGTAATGCCAAAGATGAGTTAAGCTCTGCGGTTAATGCGCTGCTAGCATTGGGCGAAGGTGCTGATAAGGATTTAAAAAGCGTCAATTTGTCTCGGTATGTGGCATTGGTTGCAGCGTTATGCCGTGCTTGTAAATTGGCGAATGAAGAAAAACCTGGCCTCTTTGATCGCGCCACCAAACAAGCCAAGCACGGCGAACGCTATTACAAGTTATTGAAGCAATTCGTCGCCTTGATTCCGACCGATCTCAATCCATTACAAAAGTTCGAGCGGTGGGATGATGCGACATCAAAGGAAGATAAAATCAAAACAATGGATGATGCCTTGCTAAGAGATGTTTATGAAAAGATTGTGGTTCCTGCGTTGAGCCATTCCGTTACACCGGTTGCCAGATTGGGTAAATGATTTAGCGTCAACCAAGCAAATATGGTGTCATGGCGCGCCTTGCATAAGAACAAGGCGCGCCATGGCGTTGTTACAGCCCACTCAAATATGTGACTACATCACCCATAGGTATATTCGGCATCAATAATTGACCGGCTGCTGGATTTGGTGATTTATACTGACCCCAACCCCAATAGTCCGTGCCGAGGTAATATGCGCTTTTGCTCGTGCTGCTGATTACATCTATTGCGGCTTGTGTATAACCTAATTGCGTAATGGCTGGTTCGTAATTAGTATCCAGTCTGAAATACGTAGGCGGATTACTGACATCGTAATAGCCGAATTGAGTAAATTCAGAAAAGCTTGCCGCAGCTGGAATCGCAACCGTATAGGCAATTTTATATTGTGTAGATTTGCTATCCATGTTTGCAATCATATTCTTGAGTGCGCTTTTATAAGCTGCAACTGAGATAGGTGATGGCGGTGTTGTGGTATCCCCGAGGTCGTAACCAGATACAACCAGGAAACCATTTTTGCCAAGTGAGGCTGCCATGCCACTCCAGTTAGTGATTTTATTTGGATTAAGAAAAACACCGAACGAACGTCCAGTCGGGTGTTTGCTATCAATACACTTGCTTGCCGCAAATCGAGCTGCTGTTTGCTTGAATAACGCCATTTGGCCGGCGGAGCTATTGTTGAATGGTTCAAGATCATAGATGACACCATCAACATTTGGGTCGCTGCAGATGGTGTTGGCTAGCGCATTCGCGGTAGCTCTGCCAATTGCCGCGTAAGTTAATGGTTTGAGAAGATCACTGTTTGTGTTGCCATCGATGTTGGCAAAAATCTTGGCGTTAGGAAATGATGCTCGATATGTGGCAACCGAGGCTTGACCTGAAGCTGGTGCGCGATAGTAGATATAGACATTTTGCTGAGGTCCTGAGAAAACGCAATCAAGCGGGCTGCTGCAATACATCTCTATACTGCCACCGTAAGGATATAGACGTTTGATTTGTGCTGTATTGGTGGCTTGATTGTTGAAGTTGAGAAGATGAGAGATCCAGTGGCCAGGGTCGGCGTTTTGCTTGGAATTTGGGCCGTCTGGATACACGGCATCGTAGAGAAAAGCGCCTGGGGGTTGAATGGCAGTTTTTGCTAGAGCTGGTACGGTTGATAGGCAGAGAAGGATGGTAGCAGTATTAATTTTTTGAATGATGTTCACGCAGAACTCCTTTTCATTGGTGATCTCATTAGATGTGACACGGTACTCAGTAATCAATCTGCCGACGCGCTTGCGAGAGAGTTTGCCGGCAGACCGTTTGACTTACGAACTCTGCTTATTGCAGCAGGCCTTTTTATCGGATTTCGGGCAAGATTTTTTGTGACAATGTGATTTTTTCGTGCATTTCTTTACGCAGCATGCTTTTTCAGTGGCAGTATCAGCAGATGCGGTAGTAGCAGCTGGCGGGGTAGTGGTGGCGCAGCTAGCTAATAAAATGCTTACCATCATCACGCCTATCCATTGTAGATTTCTCATTGATATAACTCCCTTTAAATGTTTCATGATAACAAAGCTCATGCATGACTTTAGCACAAAATTTTCTGGAAATCATAGCCACTATGAGGGCTCTGCCACTACATCTTCATGATGTATCTCATTGGTAGCGATGATGAGTCATCATCGAATAATGGATTGTCTTGTTGAAGCGGGTTGTTTTGATAGACCGGATTATGCATCGGTTGTGCAGCGCCAAGTTCAATCACAATATCTTCTGCCTGTAGTTGTACTGGATTGGTTTGAGTTCCATCCATCGCCAGCAATTCTGCGCTGGTATAAATATGAAATTTATTTTCTTCGAAGTTTTGTTCAATTTCACTCACCACAGGTTTGGCATGACGACTTTGCTGTGAGGATGATTCATCATCAAATAGCGGATTATCCATTTGCAATGGGTTTTCGCCATAGATGGGATTTACCCTGGGCGCGGCTTCGGCAAGTTCAATCTCGGCGGAAGCACTCGGTGTATATGGATGTTGACGTCCTTGTTCCAGTGATTCAATCAAGGCATCCTGGTAAAGACGATACATGTTGGCATCAAACTCGCGCTCGATCTCGTCAACACCTTGAGCTGGTCGGAAAAATCTGCCGTACATGACAGTTTTATAAGTGACAGGTGGAATGGCTGGGTTGCGCGCATCGTTGTAAATTTCTTTTTCGAGAGCGACTGGATCTTGTCGGAAACTGTCTTCAAATTCTTGCACGGTTGGTTTGTGTGTATAGTTCGGTCCGTACACTGCCAATAGTCTGCCAATGCCGTAAATTGACATAGCAGATTCGACTAGCTTAAAAATTGGGAAGGTCAAGATATCCAAAAAGTTCGCTTGTAAATCCTGGCGATTATTAAGTGGGAGTTTAATGTAATTCCAGCCGAGAATCGGCACATAACCTGCGCCAACCACAATTGCGAGCCTAATCCAGTAATCAGGATTTCTGAGCATAATGAGAAATAATGGGAAGCGCATCCAGTCAACGGTGTTGGTATAGACGGCGTATGCTTCGGCTAATTTATGCATGACAAAATTAATCGGGGACTTCGTCGGTGGCGCTACACAAAATAATTGATAGAGAAACTTGAAATAATTCGACTGCCTGCCCATTTCCCATGAGCGGCCGCGTTGCTGCACGAAGTTTGGATTTGGCCCGAATAAGCTGGTTGGTGCTTCGGTATCAAGACAGGCACCAGCTTCCATGGTCATGGCATAGCCGATTTGTTGGAGAATCATACCAAACTGCACGTCTTCAGCATAAAAGATCGCGGTGTGCTTGTGTAGCACCCGCATGAAGGTTTCCTTTTCCCATAATGATGCAGCGCCATGTGGATATAACACGTCACCAAATCTATCCTGGGCAAGCTTGGAGCAATCTGCCAAGGTGTATTCAAGGCTTTGTGCGCGTATCCACCAATTGGTTTCACCAGGCTCAGGGTGCACGCCAAGAATCGGGTAGCACACTGCTTTGACAGTATCATTGATGCGCTCGGCGCCGAAGGAAAAATATCTTGGTACGCGCATGTCATCATCTGATGTATAGATGTATTTGAAATCTTTTGCGAGAAACGCACCAATTAATTGTGCGTAGGTCTTGTTGCCGCGATGTCCCCAAACATAATTAATGTCAGGGCTGACGCTGGCAACGACTTCACGGGTATTATCCTGTGGTTCATTGCTATTGCCATTATCAATAATAAATATCTGATGAGGTTTGACATGCACAAGTAGCGAGCGAATGGTAGCTTCTATCTTATCTGCGGCAAGATGGGTAGGGATGACAACTGCGACATCTTTATTCTTCAGATGATTCGCCTTGATTTCACGTTCAAGATCAGTCTCAACTTCAACCGGTTCGTCATCAACGATGTAATCGTATACCGTTTCATTTTCCGAGTGATAAGGAGAGTCGAGTTCAGATTTATCTTTGTTCGGCAGCCTGACTTGATGCTTAATTTCTGCTTCAGACGCGTAAGGTGAATAATTCGTTGTTTCTGAGAGTTGCATTTCAATATCTGATTCTTGACGGTGAATTGTTTCCATCTCCGCATCTTGTTCCGATGCATAAGGAGAATGAAGGCTGGCGCTCTGTTCGGCTTCGAGTTGTGATTCTACTTCAGAGCCATAAGGGGAATACTGTGCGGATTGGTGATGCTGAGTTTCGTCATCCTCTACCATTTCCATTGCGCTTACAAGTTCATCTTCGCTTTTAGGTATCATTGCTGTTGCTAAGGCGGGTTGATATTTCGCGGCAATAACATTGATGGTTTGTACGACTGGGTCAACCCCGTATAGTACGGCCATGATGCCAACGTTATTGTAAGTTGCGGCTGTGCTGAATGCGCCGGTTGTGACTTCAATAGCAATGATGCCACCGAGAGCGGCCGCGGTCGTGCCCCACCAGAGTGGCTTTTTCCATGACATTGGGCAGAAGATATCTTTGACGTTTATGACAGATTTAAAAAAATCACGGTCAAACCAGTTTGAGCATGTTTTGCGGCAGGCGCTGACATGTTCTTCAGGGGCGTTGTCTTCGGCTTCAATATTACGCGGGTTCATTGATATTGCCTTTATTATTATGTGCAATAATGTATCACATGTGAGGGGTGTGGTCAATTCAATATCATTGATTTTATTGATTATTCAGGTTTAAGCGTTGATTATAACGTATTGACTTTAATCTATTAATTTCATCTTGTATCCCGCGCCGTCATGGCGCGGGACCCTGTTTGTGGAAATGACCTGATTACTGATCGCTGTTGTCTGAGTTGCTGCTGTCTGAGTCTGAGTTGCTGCTGTCTGAGTCTGAGTTGCTGCTGTCTGAATTGTCATTATTGCTGCTGGAGCTGCTGTCATCACTTTGGCTATTGTCTGGTGTAGACATGTCAGTATTTTGATCGTCGTTGCTGCTTTCCGCGTTTTTCGAAATGCCAGCTTTACCAGGGTTGATGACGATACTCTGAATTTTCCATTCGCCGTTTTCTTTGATGAGCTCATAGACAATTGGTGTTGTGCTGCCGTCTGCGCCTTCAACAGTTCCTCTGATCGTTCCTGTTCCGTTTTGATCAATGGAACGTTCGTTGAAAGTGGAATCTCTATTTTCGATTAAAGACGGATAAGCCCTCACGAATTCGGTAAATTGTTGGAGGGATGTTGCGCGCTTAAATGCAGCTGATGTGTAGGAATAAGCTTTTGCAAAGTCATGAGCTCGTAGTGCGTTTAGTTGCTCGCGTGCCGCACCTGTTACACCGCTAGTTGCATAGAGCACCAGTGATATAAGCAGCCCAATATAGACGAGTAAGGCGATAAAAATGAGCGCCAACACACGGATGACTCGTAGAAACGGTGAGGTGGGCTGCCTTACGAATTCAAGATAATGACCTTTTGCATCGGTGAAGTTGCAACACGCAAGGTTGATGAGATCGATGAGGGTCCAGATACCAAACCCGCCGCAGGTCAGTAACATTAAGATGCCGGTGCCAGTTTTGCCGACATAAAATCGATGCGCACCAAAACCGCCCAGAAATATGCAAAACAGGATGGCGGAAACAATAGATTTATCGCTTCTGATAATTGTGATGGTGCGTTCTGCGGATCCATTGCTGTTATTCATATTGGTCGACATATATGCTCCGTATTCCTCAGAGTTAATGGGCAAGGCTTATCATTATATTTTACTATTAATTCGCCAGGAAACGTGGAAATAAGGCTTAATCACCTGAATAAATTGAGATTTCGCTTGAATTTATGCGGAGGAGTTGTACTGGTATGAACGATATCCGCATCCACAATTTATCAATGGGTTGCGGATATCGCTCGAGATTAGACGATAAGGCTAAGATTATTCATGGATTTAATGATGCTGTAGTTCCCGCACGGACATTCTTTGGCAAAATGACCATCCCTGCATAATTCGAAACCTTTGACATGGTCGCAGCGCTTTACGCCACCGTGACTTTTGCAGCAAACCAATGCAGCGTAACTGCTGGTGTAAGTCAGTGTGAGTAAAATGATAGTAAAAAATATCTTGAATGATTTATTCATGTGTCGCACTCCATTGCAATGAATTTAATTTGTCTAGCGAGACCTTGCTGTTACACATCTCGCTACACATGCAATATTTACAAGCCGAGCAGAATGCAGATGCCAGACGCAAGCGCAATAATGCCTAAAGCGATAGCGGGAATGTTTAAGCCTGGTATGACAACGATGAGGCCCACCAGAATTAGATAGATAGAAAGTAAGATAAAGCCAATGCTGCGATTGAAAGTAATCTTCATATAAAATCCCTTTAATAGTTGATATGATGCATTATCTGGAAAAAAACGATGTTCTAATGATACACCATTATTTAATTGTTTCACGAGTCTTTTACGGAGGTGGTGATGATGAGGTTAATGTTGAGGTATGTTGTATTGTTGGCATTAAGTTCGTCGGCACTAGCGGGAGCAGAGTCGATTCAGCTGAATAAATATTTTCAAGCCGATTGCCAGAGTTATAACGGCACCTGGCAAGGTTTCGTTACTGATCCGACAGACTTGATTGGTAATGGTGGACCATGGCCTGTGACCGTCAGTTTATCTGCAGATAACGGTCAGATCTGGGGTCGTACTACCGCGTTTAGTGGTTCAGGCAATAAAGCGACTTTTAAGAGCAACGAGATCTGGGCGCGATGTAAAGACGGTCGGTTGCAGGATATCTATTGGGGTAAAAAGGGTGACTGCGGCGGCCTATCTCAGCAGGGTGTCCTGGTAAGTAAGAATGTCTTGGTTATCCAAATTAATTGGGAAAACGCCATGAACGGCAGCAATTTACTGCTTTTCCTGCAACGAAAAAATAATCTCTCACCTTATGCTGAACCTTCGCACGTGAATTCATATGATCCGGCGAAGGTTCAAACTTGTCATTAGTGTGCTATCTGGTTCCGTATACGAAAATATGTAATGATTTCTTGAAGCCTTGCAGCTGACCAGGGATGAAAAGTAAGGGATGAAAAAATGATCTTTGTATGCCTAAATCGAGAAACACTTGAGCTCCACGAGATCACTGATGAAAATTATGAGTTGATCAAAGAGGCGGTATGGATCGACTTGGTTCACCCCACCAAGGAAGAAGAGGTGTTCCTTGAGCGCTGCCTCGGCTCTGAAATACCTACGCGTGATGAGATGGTTGAGATTGAGTTATCCAGTCGCTTGTATCGAGAAGTTGATACGCTTTATATGACCGCCTCAATGATTGCACAATCAGATTCTGCTGAGCCACAATTTGACCCCGTCACCTTTGTTTTAACACCTTCACAGCTAGTCACGATTCGTTATATTGATCCGCAATCCTTCAAATTAATGATTTCACATTTACGCAAGCTAGGTCCTGATGATCGTGACTCGCTGTCATTGCTGATTGAGCTGCTAGATGCATCAGTAGACCGTCTTGCCGATATTTTGGAACTGGTTGGGCGTCATCTGGATGAGTATTCAAAATCGATTTTTCATCCACGTAAAGAAGATGAAGTGAAACCTGATTATCAGCAATTGATGCAGACCATTGGCTCTAACGGTGACCTGCATACCAAAACACGTGAAAGTTTAATGAGTTTTAATCGTTTGATTGCTTATTTGAGCCAGGCATGTGGTACGCGGATTGATAATGAAGGTATGATGCGCTTATCGATCTTAACTAAAGATATCGCCTCGCTCAGTGACCATGCTAACTTTCTCTCGGCCAAAGTGAATTTTTTATTAGACGCTACACTGGGCATGGTAAACATTGAGCAAAACAACATTATCAAACTGTTCTCTGTTGCAGCGGTGATATTCCTGCCGCCAACACTGGTTGCCAGTATTTACGGAATGAATTTCCAATTTATTCCGGAGCTTTCCTGGCGTTACGGCTATTTATTCTCGATTGGTATGATCTGTCTCGCAGCTTGGCTGCCGTATAAATATTTCAAGTATCGCAAGTGGTTATAGCGGCGTTGTAGTTGCTGGCGTGATTTGCTATCTTTGCCGTGTCATTCAGTTATTAGCGGATCCTGTGTCATGAAATTATTAAAATCAGTCAGCACCATGCGAGATGCTCAGCTGTTATCTGATCAGCTAAAATCGAAAGGAATCGTGACTTACCTTTTAAGCGATGAAACAGCCAAGGTGGTTCCACTGAAACGACCTTTGGGTATCGTGACGGTCGGCGTCTGGGTGGTGTTCGATTATCAGTTTGAAGACGCTGTAAAGCTCATGGCTAACCCCGATCACATTGTCGCGCGCGCTCTCACTCCTGATGAGATGAAACTTCTGGTTAGAAATCAACGCCCACCATATTCTGTGGCAACACGTAATATCATCAAGTGGACGATCAAGGTTTTTGTTGTGGTCGTTATCATTTGTATCATTGGCTACTTCCTGCGTATCTCAAGATGAATGAGTTTTCATTAATCAAAAAATTCTTCCAAGACAAAACAACTCTGCGTGATGATGTCGTGCTGGGTATTGGCGATGATGGTGCTTTGCTGCGTTTACCTCAACATGAACTATTAGTTGTTGTGATGGATACCATGGTCGCTGGTGTGCACTTTCCACTTAACACCAGTGCATATGACATTGGCTACAAAGCGCTCGCGGTTAATTTGAGTGATCTCGCTGCTATGGGTGCAACACCGGCGTGGTTTACCTTGGCATTAACAATTCCAGAAGCAAATGAGCAGTGGTTAAGTGAATTTACAGATGGCTTATTTGATTTAGCCAAGCAATTTAATTTGCAATTAGTTGGCGGTGATACGACGCGCGGGCCATTGACAATCACTATTCAGGCTCACGGTTTTGTACCTGAAAATAAAGCTTTGCATCGTGCCGGTGCCAGACAAGGAGATAAAATTTACCTTAGTGGAACCGTGGGCGATGCTGGTCTTGGTTTGATAGTGGCAACTAATAACGTCGATCTTCCTGACTCTGCTCGTGAGTATGCTTTGCATCGACTCAATCGCCCCGAGCCTCGAGTGCAACTTGGGTTGCTATTACGGGATTTTGCCAGTAGTGCGATTGATATTTCCGATGGATTATTAGCTGATTTACAGCATATTCTCACTGCAAGCAGAGTAGGGGCGCAACTTTATTCTGAACATATTCCGCTTTCCGCGGAGCTTCGGGCATCTATCCCATATCATCAGGCCGTAAAGCTCGCTCTTACAGCTGGTGATGATTATGAGTTATGTTTTACGATCCCGCATGAACTCGAGAATGATCTGCTTGCAAGGCTGGCAAGTGAAAATATCAGTTGTCAATGTATAGGCGTGGTTACCAGTGATTTGCCGCTTAAACTTGATGATGAATTTGTGAATATGGATCACTCAGGCTATCTTCACTTCATGCCTAATGTTTTTATCTCATCCAGACAATCAGAAAATAATTGCTGATGTTCTGCACGCGCTTCACTTTCCGTGCACGGAAGGTTGTCAAAGCGTCTATCATCGAATTGATAATAGTCCTCAATTTTTAAATGGCTGAGATAAGTTGGGTATGGATCCGTGGTTGGGTTTATTTGCCAACGGCACTTCCATTCTTCATTTTGCGTATTCATGATCAAGGATGTTTGTAAACCAAGAGTTGCGAAGCTGTCACGTTGCTTTTCGATGTATGCTCTTATAATTTTAATTTTTTGGCGAAATTCTTGCGCGTGAAAGATGAGGCCGTCTTGGGTCCACGGATCGATGATCCAGGCATCGCCCCAGGTTTCTGGAGCATTGATATCGCCGCTGCGATTGACAATCAAAAAACCGTGGTCGAATGTTTTCATGTATATGCCTTCAATCGACGAGATGCCCTGACAGTTTTCCCATAAATATTTACCAGCCAATCGCTGCCGCTCTCCGCAATTTCCCGATCTGGTTTTTTGGCATACCAACGTTTGAATAATGACATCAATCAACTCTGGTTTTCGCCGGAATAATGGTTCATTGAGCGGTAAGTTATTCTGCAATTTACTTCGAATAATGGCGTTTGTATAAATTGACTTTGATTGCGGATTATCAACATGTACATACCAGTCCTGCACGTTGGCGATCAGTTGATTCGTTTCACTTGAGTAAACACAATTGAATATGCCATCTGCATCATGGTTGAAGGGTGTTTTGGCAGTTAGCCTTTTGTAACTAGACTGATAAAAAAAGCGGGAATGGTATGCGAGCGACCAACCGCCGGTGCGTACCATGTCTTCAAATTTGTTGCTCGCAAACAAACAAGTATTGTTTGCATACGCCATCGCAGCGCGTAGTTTACGCATTAAAAACGGATCTTCATTGCTTTCGCTTCTTAATTTTTTTTCGCGGCTCTGCATCTGGTTCTCGATAGGCGCTCAAATTGTGGTCAGAAAATATACCACGATATGATCTTAGCGTCAAAATCTGCGCAGTCTGAGATGTGACTATATTTCAACCAGTTATTTCGCTGTTGACGCAGATGCAATTCCTCACTACATTGTGCGGCGTCACTAGGGGTGCCGAAAGGCTGAGAGAGTCCCTTTGAACCTGATCGAGCTAGGGCTTGCGTAGGGAATGTGAACATGCGGATAGGCGTGCCTATTCGCGTCTGCATTTTTTCGCTCCCGGCATGATATAAACAAGAGGAGCAATCATGCAGGTAGAAAAATTTTTAAGATCACCACTCAGTGGTTCGCGTAAAGTCTATCAACGCGGCCATCATTTCCCGGATTTACAGATTCCATCCCGTATTGTTAATTTGTCTAATGGCGAAGAGTTTACCGTTTACGATACCTCAGGAAAGTATACGGAGTCCGATGTCGAGATTAATATCGCCAAGGGTTTGCCAACAGTTCGCGAGCGGCAACACCATTCATCACTAACCCAGTTAGCCAGTGCTCGTCGCGGCATAATAACACCAGAAATGGAATACGCTGCTATCCGTGAAGGAGTGACGCCAGAATTCGTTCTCGCCGAAATAAAGTCAGGGCGGGCAATTATTCCTGCCAACATCAATCATCTTGAACTAGAACCCATGATTATTGGGCGGAATTTTTTAACGAAAGTAAATGCCAATATTGGCAATTCACCGGTCTCATCATCGATAGACGAAGAAGTTGAGAAATTAATCTGGGCGATTCGTTGGGGGGCAGATACGGTGATGGATCTGTCCACCGGCAAAAATATTCATACCACGCGTGAGTATATCATTCGTAACTCACCAGTACCTATCGGTACAGTTCCAGTTTACCAGGCTTTAGAAAAAGTAGGAGGGGTCGCCGAAGACCTGACCTGGGAAATATTCCGCGATACCTTGATTGAGCAAGCCGAGCAGGGTGTAGACTATTTCACAATCCATGCCGGTGTCTTGCTGCGTTACGTGCCGCTTGCTGCGCAGCGCGTTACGGGCATTGTCTCGCGCGGTGGCTCAATTATGGCAAAGTGGTGTGTCACGCATCATCAGGAAAATTTCTTATACACGCACTTCAATGAGATTTGCGAAATCATGCGTAGCTACGATGTTAGTTTTTCATTAGGCGATGGCTTGCGACCAGGTTGTGCGGCAGATGCCAATGATGATGCGCAATTTGCAGAGTTACAAACGCTCGGAGAATTAACCAGTATTGCGTGGCAGCATGACGTACAAGTCATGGTTGAAGGGCCTGGTCATGTGCCGATGCATCTCCTGAAAGAAAACATGGAAAAACAGCTGGAATATTGCCACGAGGCACCGTTTTATACGCTCGGTCCGCTGGCTACGGATATTGCGCCGGGCTACGATCACATTACCAGTGCGATTGGTGCGGCAATCATGGGTTGGTATGGTGTGGCATTGTTGTGCTATGTCACACCGAAAGAGCATTTGGGTTTGCCCAACAAAGACGATGTTAAGCAGGGAATCATCGCATACAAAATCGCAGCGCATGCCGCGGATATTGCTAAAGGTCATCCTGCTGCGCGACAGCGTGATGACGTTCTTTCTGCAGCTCGCTATGAGTTTCGTTGGGAGGATCAATTCAATTTATCACTTGATCCTGACACCGCGCGTGCTTTTCACGATGAAACGCTGCCGCAAGAAAATGCGAAATCAGCGAAATTCTGTTCCATGTGCGGGCCAAAATTTTGCTCTATGAAAATCAGTCACGATCTTAAAGCACTTGCCAAGGCAGGTTAGCATGCGCGTTTGTATTGCTGGTGCTGGCATCATGGGTTTGGTGTTGGCATATTACCTCAGTCATGCTGGTTTCGATATTGCGATGTTTGATGATTCGTCTGTTAATAATTGTAGTTCAGCTGCTGCTGGGTTATTAACGCCTGTCGCTGAATTGGAAAAAAGTGAAGTGAGTCTCTATCACATGGGCGTGCAGTCTTTGCTGCGATATTGGCCGGAAATCCTTGCTGATCTGCCAACAGATATTTATTTTAGGTCAAAAGGCAGTGTGGCGATCGCACATCCGCTCGATAAAGTTGAGCTACAATCGTTAATCAACAGGCTCAAATTTAAGAATGCTGATGCCATGATTGCCACTCTCAATCGGGTTGACCTGGTTGAGCTTGAGCCTGATTTATCGAAATTCTCTGATGGATTTTATTTTGGTAATGAAGGACAAATTGACAATCAGCAAGTCTTGATCACGCTGAAGGATTGGTTGCTGAGTCGCAATGTTGTATTCCGAGACTCATATCTTGATGAAGATCAGATTAATACTTTGAAAAGCCAGTATGATCATATCTTCGATTGTCGTGGTCTGGGTGCTAAATCAGTTTTTCATAATCTGCGCGGCATCCGCGGTGAGTTGATCTGGTTACATGCGCCACACGTTCATATTCTTCGACCTGTGAGATTTTATCATCCTCGATACAATTTATATATTGTCCCGCGTCCTGATCAAATCTATTTAATCGGGGCGAGTGAAATTGAAGTCGAGGATTATTCACCAATATCAGTCAAAACCACACTCGAACTGATGACGGCAATCTACTCAATTCATTCCGGATTTGCAGAGTCGCGAGTGATTAAATCTGTTACCCAGTGTCGGCCGACTTTAAGTAATCACTCGCCGAAAATTAAATTGCAAGAGAACCTTATCGCTATCAATGGATTATATAGGCATGGTTTTTTGATTGCACCTGCGCTTGCAACTGAAGTGATAAGTTATCTTAAATCAGGTCGCGATGCTCTTCTTTATCCACAACTATGGGAGGCGGCATGAAAATCAAACTTAATAATATTGAAATACCTCTAATTGAAACGATGAGTTTGTCGATGCTGCTAAAAATGTATGGTTATGAAAACGGGAATTTCGCCGTTGCAGTAAATGGTGTATTTGTTCCAAAAACAGTGCATTCACTCCGTCAGATTGAAGATGCGGATAATATAATTATTATTAATCCAATGCAGGGTGGTTAAATGTTGAAATTAGCAGGTAAAGAGTTATCCAGCAGATTTTTGATTGGGAGTGCCGTTTACCCATCGCTGTCAGTCATGCGTGATGCTGTTCTTGCCTCGGAGGCTTGTGTTGTTACCGTTTCTCTGAAACGCGAATCGTCGCTCTCTCCGAGTGATAATATTTTCTGGCATACGATCCGCGAGTTAAATGTTGAGTTGTTGCCTAATACGGCGGGTTGTCATCAGGCAGAAGAAGCTGTCACGCTGGCTGAAATGGCACGCGAAATATTTTCAACTAACTGGATTAAGCTTGAGGTGATCGGTGACGATTATAATTTACAGCCGGATCCGTTTGAGTTGGTAAAAGCTGCGCGTGAGTTGGTAAAAAAAGGATTTGTGGTATTTCCATACTGTACCGACGATCTCGTGTTGTGTCAGAGATTGATGGATTGTGGTTGTGAAATATTAATGCCGTGGGCAGCACCGATTGGATCCGGCAAGGGCATCATCAACCCATATGCATTAGAAGTGTTGCGGAATCGGTTGCCTGGCACGATCATGATTGTCGATGCAGGCATTGGCAGACCATCTCAGGCTGCAGCAGTAATGGAGATGGGTTTCGATGGGGTACTGTTAAACTCTGCAGTGTCTTTGGCAAATGATCCGGTCAAGATGGCTGCAGCGTTTCGTGATGCCATCGTCGCCGGTCGTAACGGCTGGGAGGCTGGCATGATGCCAGCAAGGGAGATGGCGCAACCTAGTACGCCTTTGCTTGATACACCATTTTGGCATCAGGTGTCGTGATGAAATCACCAGTTGTGTGGACCATTGCAGGGTCAGACTCATCAGGCGGTGCTGGAATTCAATCAGATCTTGCAGCGTTTAAGATGCTCGACGTTCAGGGTTGCTCAATCATTACGGCAGTCACAGCGCAGAGCATTAATCACATCAGTGATGTCTTTTATGTTCAAGGCGAAGCAGTTTCACGTCAAATTGAGGCACTTGTCTCAGACCATTATCCATCTGCAATAAAAATCGGCATGGTTGGACACGCAGATATCATTTCAGTTCTGCATGAATTTCTTCCACGATATAGCGGATTTGTTGTTCTTGATCCATTACTATTTTCATCATCGGGCCATCCATTATTCTCATCATCACTCAATGATTATTTGCTAAATTTACGACGACTCTTTACCTTCGTTGATTTGTTGACGCCTAATCTGCGTGAAGTGGAATTATTGCTCGATTGTAAAATTTCATCTCGTGAGGATATTCAGCGTGCCGCCAGCGATCTACTGGCCATGGGAGTGTCATCAGTTTTAATCAAAGGTGGGCATGGACGAGGTGAAACTAGCTCAGATTTTTGGACCAATGGGCAGGAGTCTTGTTGGATGATTGCGTCTCGTCATGAAAATATCAATTGTCATGGCACCGGCTGTGCGCTCTCTGCTGCCATTGCAGCTGCGATGGCCAGTGGCGAAACAATTAAAGATGCGCTTGTGTTAGGAAAAATGTATGTGAGTCGTGGTATTCGCTTATCATCACATGCGCGTCGGCCATCATTTTTTATTCATCAATACGGGTGGCCTGATTCGCAAGTTGATCTCCCGTTTATCTCGTTAACAGATGATCGAATTGATGCCGTTGAATTCTGGCGGGCAGATTTATACAGGATGGGGTTATATCCCATCGTTGCTAATAACTTTTTACTTAATGACTTACTGGCAAATGGCATTCGCTGCGCACAATTACGGGTGAAGCAGTTGTACGGGCGTGAATTATTGGAGGTTATCGCTGAAGCTGTTGCGATAGCAAAGAAATATGATGCGAAGCTATTTATCAATGATCATTGGCGCGAGGCGGTCGCGTGCGGGGCTTATGGTGTTCATCTTGGTCAGGAAGATCTGTTAGATGCTGATATCCATACTATTCGTCATGCAGGATTGCGACTAGGAATTAGTACACATTCTTATTATGAGTTAGCGCGCGCCCATTTGTTTAAACCATCGTATATCGCCTTTGGCCCAGTATATTCAACAACGAGCAAGAAGATGTCGTTTGCGCCACAAGGCCTAGCTAAGCTTGCAAGTATCAGGCGGCTGATAAATTATCCATTAGTCGCCATCGGTGGAGTTAATGAGTTAAACATTACTGATGTTAAAGAAGTTGGCGTTGATGGCATTGCGTTAATTTCAGCTGTGACGCATGCGCATGATCCTGTGCGAGCCGCGCGTCGATTATTGAAGGTATTGAGCGATGAAGCAATTAACAGCTAATGACATTAAGCGCTACGCACGTCAGATATCATTGCCTGAAATAGGTGCGGAAGGGCAGGTGAAGCTGAAGAATGCACGAGTATTGTGTGTCGGTGCTGGAGGTCTTGGCGTTCCTTTGTTGCAATATCTTGTTGCTGCGGGTGTTGAGACAATTGGAATTATCGACCCGGATGTGGTTGAGTTGAGTAATCTTCCTCGTCAAGTAATATATACAGAAAGTAACATTGGTGAGCCGAAGGTTGAGGCTGCGATGCGTGTCTTGCTGCGTATTAACCCTCAACTGAAATGTGATGTTTATCACGATTATTTTTCTGAAACTAACGCTCTTGAAATTATTTCAGGTTATGATTTTGTTGCTGATTGCAGCGACAGCCTTGCCTGTCGATATCTGACTAACCATGCGTGCTTCAGCCTGGGAGTGCCATTCGTGTTTGCCGGGATCTCGGGATATTCCGGCCAAATTGGATTGTTTGCTGGCAGGTCTGGTCCGTGTTTTCGCTGTCTATTTGCGAACCCTCAAGAGTTATCAGCACTGCCTGATTGCAATATTGGCGGTGTACTAGGTGTGTTGCCTGGAGTGGTTGGGACCTTGCAAGCTAGCATGTTAATTGCGGCTATTCTCGACCTTGATGCGTTATTACGTACTAAATTCTTTCAGTTCGACTTGCTGAGCTTTACCTTTCAAGAATACGCTATGATGAAAAATGATGAATGTTCGACCTGTTCTCGTCATCGGCCAATCGCTCTCCGTGATGAGGATCCACCTAGCCGTGAATTCGCGTCTGTAGATAGGGTTGATCTCATGAAGATGTCATTGTCTCATCACAGATTTCAATTAATCGATGTTCGCCCATATGCGGAGCACAGTACCGATGATGTTGGTGGAATTGCTATACCTCTTGAGGATTTGGTATTCCGTATGCATGAAATCGATCGGAATATCCCCGTTATTTTTTACTGCCAGTCTGGCCAGCGTAGTATTCTTGCCTGTCATCAATTAGCTCGAGCCGGCTATCAAAAGCTGTCATTTTTACGTGGCGGTATTGCGTCAAAAAGATAGAATAGAAGGAGATGTGGTAACTTCCTTTCAATAACTGATTGGTGACTTTATGCGAATTTTAACATTATTAGCTTTATTATCCTTGTCGATGTGTGTATTTGCTGCGGGCGATAACCCGTTCAAGATTGCTAGTACTCAAGCGGTTGAGCGAGTTGACGCTAAAACGATTGGTAACATGCAGTTGGTAAAAAAACACCAACAATCAGACGATAAGGTATCTAGGGTGACTTTTGATTCGGAATATCCTTATTTAACGATCCTTTCACCTGAAAAGCCGGTGCAACGTTTTAATGATTTAATTAGTGATATCATCGATACCGAGACTGGTCAGTTTCGTGCGATGGTGGATGAAATTCACACCGATGATACACCGGAGAGTCTCGAACAATTACCGAATCACGGTTACAGCGATATTAAGATTCGTTATGATATCGTTTTGTTAACCGCTGGTAACCGCCCGATCATTAGCATTCTATTCACGATTGATTCATACGTTGCTGGCGCCGCACATCCGAATTCCACCCATCGGACCTTGAACTATGATTTTTCCACGGGTGATGGTATCGCCATTGCTGATTTATTTAAACCTAAGCCGGATTTTATTCCTGTTTTAAATAAGTATTCTGCGCAATCTTTAACAAAGTTAACTGGAAAGTCAGAAAAGCAATTGGTGGCGGATAATGAGATTAATTATGCTCAATGGAATTTGACGTCAAAAGGCTTGCTCGTTACCTTTGATGAGTTGCCGCACGTTTATGGTCTGCAGCAAGTATTAATACCGTTCGAGGCTCTCAATAAAGTGTTGCAATCCAATTCGATTATTCAGCGTGTCAGGCTATAATCGCAGTTAAAAAGAGCTCTCCTTGTTACTTAGGAGAGCTCTGATTTAGTAGTCGGCGCTTAATCTTGGCCTCAGTTCATCAGTATGCTTGGCGCTCTCGCTATCTTTCGATTCACGTTGCATATCATTCTTTTTACTTTCTGTAGCGCTCGTTTGTTTGTTTTTTTGATTTTGAATCATGACCTGATTAATTGGGTTCAAGGGGTCAAATGGGTCATCAAATGGGTTGAATGAGTCACCCATAAATGAGAGTGGTCTTTTCTGGATGGTTGGTGTGATTGTGGCTGCTTTATTTCTTGTTAGGGCGCCGTAAATGATCGTAGTGCTGCTGCGCATGTCATCCTCCATAAAATGAGCTTTTTTGTGCTCGTTATCCAATCTAGCGTCGAATTATAATTCAGTCACAATTGTGATGACAGCGTTTTTATGGCTAATTTAACTTTAGCGCTTCCTGCTCTGGCTGATCCACATCTGATTTCAAGCGTTTTTTGGGCGCTTGATTGAAAATCGTGACCGGAGATTCAATCATTTTGTTATCGACAGTCCTGACTGTAGCGACTGCATGGGTTGGTGCCGTTGCTGCGCGGAAGCGAGCAGGGCGTTCAGAGCCGCGCATAGCATCTTCAATGCTAAATTCACTACGATTGATAGTCGCATCAGTAATTTTTTGTAACATGTCCGGACCAATTTGTTCGTCAGGAGTCATTGCCGCTAATATGTTTTGGCAGTATTGCAAGGCTTGTTCACTGCTGCATCTGTCTTCTGGTTTCGCTTCTTTCAATGCATCATATAGATTCATGATGGCGTGTTCCATAGGCGTGATGTCGGCGGTTTTTATTTTTGTGATATGCGGCTTAGGTGCCATGGCTGTTCTTGTCTCTTCACTTTTCTTTGTGACCACCTGTTCAGTTTGCTTAATCTCAATGCTGAACAATTCCGGGAAGAGTGCGGCGATGACAACACTCATAGCAAACATGTCAGCAGCCATGGTCTTGGGTTTAAAGCAATTCGGATCAAGATACGCGAGTGTGCAAACATATTCTTTCTTGGAATCAACTTTTTGTGCGGCGCCAAAGTCAATCAGTTTCATGACCTTAGCCGTCTGGTTAACAACGAAGTTTTCGCATTTAATATCACCGTGGAGACGATAATTGAGATGTAATGTATTCACGTCATTTAAGCCCGTGGCTAGCCATTTTAAGCGTGTTGCGAAACTAGCATTCTTAAGTAAGTTTTGTTTTATTATTTTCGACAAATCTATGCCATTATTCCACGGTGTTACTATTACCGGACCTTTTTTCGACATGTACCAGGCAGCAGGGCGACCGAGTAATCTTATGATCTCGGTCTCACGTTTTGCATTTGCTACTCTTTGTTCGTTACTGTCACCGCTAGAAAAGCGTTTGACGCATAAACCATGATGTTCGATATCAGCTGTATGAAAACCTTTGTTGATACTAGCCTGGCCGCCGCTAAGTTCTTTTAGTTTAGAACTGCCACTATCAAGAAAAAATGTTAAACCACAATCAAGGTTATATTCATTACGTGGTACCTGCTTAACTTTCCTGGTCATTTTGGATTCATTGGCGATTGGATTTTTCTTGGTAATACGTTGTAATGCAATCGACACTGAGTCCGGAGTTAATAGTGCAGATTTGTTTAGGCGGGTCATGATAGTGATCAAGCGCGCAATATTATGACGCGAGAGCTTCAGTATGGTTTGAATATCTTCTTGCTTGATCTCACATTTAGGTATTTTCAAGCCTTGTAGTTTTTCGGCTTGATGTTGTTTGATCATTTCTACAATCGCGTGCTGATTTTTTTGCGTTAATTTCTCCAGGAGGTCATCATGCTGAATCACCGCGCCAGCATTTAATAACACTCGGACAATTTCTGTGTGTCCGTAAATAGCAGCTGCTTCGACGGCGGTAAAACCTGAGAAGTGTAAATCGTTTAATTTGGCTGCACCAGCAGCAACGAGCGCGTTCACCACTGCTAAATTACCACGCGCAGCAGCAATGAAAAGAGTGGAGACATGTTTTCCGGAAGTGACACATGGATTTGCGCCAGCGTGGATGAGTGCCAAGGCAATGGCGGTATGTCCGTTCATGACGGCGCTTGCTAAGGCCGTAGTGCCTTCATCGTTGCGCTCGTTCAGCGATTCCCCAAATCCTTGATTAACTTTAATGTATTCACGTACGAGGGCTTCATCGCCGATTTTTACAGCATGGAAAAACTCACGATTGGTGATGCATCTGATAATCATTTGCTGCCTCGTATCACTATATTTATAGTCGTGGACACGGCTATATTGTTTATAAGTTGACTGACCTATACTATATATTGTGTATATTAAATGCACATTAAGAGGTGAGGTGATAGTTACTTTATGTTCTAAATATATGAAATTTAGTGATTAATTGTGATGCTCGTCATTGCGAGGAAGGCTTTTTCCGACGAGGCAATCCAGTCAATATTATGCTTCGTGTATAGACTGGATTGCCGCTTCGCCCTTAAGGCTCCTCGCAATGACGAATCATTTGGCAGTGATGCCGCCCCGCCAATTTTTTGCTATTCTCCGCAACCTATCGTGTGATGTAAGAAGGGCAAATAATGCAAGGCAGATTTGACTGGGCAAAATATGTAGATGTGGACAGGAATAGTCTTGACCTCAGTAAAGATCGTACTGATCCGGAACTATTATCGAATGAAGATGCTTCTGGTTTGTTAACGTATCTCAGCCTGCATCCTGATATTCATACACTCAATTTATCAGGCCAAAATAAATTAAGTGTTAACAGTATTAAGCAACTTGCAAGTGTGCCATCTCTTAAGGTTCTAAATCTGAACGCGATCAGTCACGGCGATGCCGTTGCGAAAATATTTCGTAACAACACTAATATTCTGTCCTTGTCGTTAAGTGCGGCCAAGTTACAACCAGCATCAGCAGCCTATCTTGCTGCGAATACATGTTTGCAAGTATTGGACGTGAGTTTAAATAAATTGGGAAACGGCGTATCGGCATTTCGAGATAATCATTCTATACGCGAACTCGATGTCTCTTATAACAAGATCAAAACCAAACATGCTGTGCAGCTCGCACGAAATTCGCATTTACTAAAATTAAATGTAAGCCATAATAAAATTGGTCCGCTGGGTGCGATTGCATTCTCTACTAATACTTCAATTCAGTATCTTAACTTTGCTTCAAATCAGGCCGGTGCTATCGGTGCTAGTGCCTTTATTAATAATCGTGTTTTGCTGAGTTTGAATTTGCACTATAACCAGGTTGGTGATAAAGCCGCGATGACACTCGCCGGCCACCCGACTTTGCAACATCTCAATTTGTCTTTGAATGAATTAACTCCTGCGTGTGCACTCGCTTTTAGTGATAACACATCATTAGTTAATCTGGATCTTTCTCATAATAAGATTGGCGATGCGATAGGTTTGGCACTGCGTAACAGCGATCAATATATTCACTTAAATCTTGCGGCTACTGATATTACTGATGCAACTGTCATGTCTATAATGAGTAATCATCATCTCGCGACCCTGAATATTGCAGGTAATCCTAAGTTAACGATTGCCAGTATCCAGGCTGTTTTAGGCTTTGAATCGCTGATTGATTTTGATGTCGCTAACACGAAAATTGGCGATGATGGCGCAGTCTTACTGGCAACTCACCCGTGTATAAAACGATTACGATTGTTTGGTGCGGATTTGAATGATCGCGCCGCTTATGCACTTGCCAGGAATAGTATGATTAAAACCCTGGATGTAAACTGGAACGATATTTCGGTACTAGGAGCTATTGCTTTGCATGGTAATCTTTTGATGGATCTTGATATTGGGGAAAACGCTTTTAACAAGCCTAAAGATGTTATTGCTGCAGAAGACCGGGCGAAGTTGGAAGAGCTAGATCCCATCAAGCGCTTCAAAAACGCCAGGGCTCTCGGTGCGAGCGTACCGGTGCCATCATTAGTGGCACTTAGTATTTTTGCTTTGCGCAAAGCGCAAGAGAATCAGGCATTGCAGATTGACCTTGCCACTTGTCCTCAACCCATTCGTGATTATCTCGATGTTAAAATGAATAAATAGTCTTTATACTGTATTGAATCGAAGTACTGGAGCAGTTTCGCGATGGATCGCAATCCGGTTGAAATCAAATTTCATGATGTCGAAACTCTCGACGCATCTGCATTCAAATCAAGATATGTAGGTTGCGTGGTATTGTCCAGCGAGCGCAAAATTCTATTGCAGCAGCGCGGCGAAGACTGGAATGCATACCCAGGATACCTTGCCGAGTTTGGTGGTAAAATCGAGGCCGGTGAAACTCCTGATCAAGCTCTGGTGCGTGAGCTAGGAGAAGAGCTTGGCGCAAAAGTGAATATAGCTGATGTTGTCACGCTTGGTGCTGTCACAGAATTGTCATCTCATCACAGCGAGTTGGTTTACGTTTATTTCTGGCACGATAAACTCTCTACGATCACTGGCTGCTACGAAGGCGAGTGCCGTTACTTTGAAAATATTGAGCAAGCCTTTTTGCATCCAAAAATGATGTTAAGCGTGCGTTGGTTGTTGCGAGAATGTCAGCGCAGAGGGTTAGTGTGAGGTTTGTCATTGCAATGGTGATACAAATATATTCACCTTGATGGTGCAAAAAAAGCACACAAAAGAGAAGAGTGATCAAATAAAAATCTATCCCCTTAATTTATTTAAGGTTTCCGCGCGTATAATAGTAAGTATGTGGACAAAGAACCACAAACGATTACAAAAAAAGTACGCCAGCATAATAACAAGAACTGAATGGAAGTGGTTGCGATTATTTCATCATATGCGAGGTGATGATTATGCGAGAACAACTCAAGTACGCATTTATTCTGAATTTTGCGATGGGATTTTGTCTATCGATATTTGCAGGGGCGCTCTCGGCTGCTGCAGCTCCTAATACCATCACGATTGATGTCACTAATCCGAATCAATCGGTCAATTATAATGAGATCGATCAATTTTTCGATGCGCAAGACTCAGCGATGAAAAATAACGCAAAGGTTCAGCACCTTGCCATGGATGGAAAATCGCTGATCCTTTCCGATAAACCTATCATTTTGGCTGACTCAAACAAAGTGCAGTATAAGCCGCAATCATTATCTGATTTGGGCATCAAGTTTCAGGCTGGCATGCAAGCAGCAACGATTGTTAAAGCAGCGCCATATATGTTAGCAAATAAAAATCTGATGGCTGTTCCCGCTGTTCCAGAATTTAATGTCGAGCAGCAACGTATGGAGCTGTTGTCATCAGTCCTCACTCAGTTTGAAACAATGGTGTCGTCTACAGTTTCATCAGTGCAGCAACAAGGCAATAATGCACCTGCATCACCATCAACTAAAGTATTCATGACAGCAGCTGCAACTCCTGAAATTGCATTGAAATCGCAGTTACCAGCGCAGCCAGCCGCATTAGCTGTGCATGAACAACCGGCTAGCATCATGACGTCAATCGGTTTGGCAGGGTTAGCATTGTTAGCGATATTTGGTTTGTCGCGCTTGCGCTCACGCAAAACCAACGAGGTCAGGCAGTCGACCTTCAGCGGCCAGATTGTTCAACCAACTGATATGGTTGGCAAAGGTGAGGTGTTTGATTTTAATCGTCATCTTAGTAATGGTCAGGTGATACCGATGAACACCACATATTTAAATATGCTCTGGAAGGTCGGCAAGTTCTCCAATGAAGGTGCGGTCGACACGTATTTTTATATGGCATATTACATTCCATCTATGCGCGCCTATGCGGCAACACTGCAGAATAAAAAGGCTGAAATCAGGCAAAAAACCGATGCCTGATCGCTTGCAGGCGGGCCCGAATCCGGCCCGCTTTTTGTTGGCCGCAGCTAGTCTCCGCCTTTCCTTTTTCCCCAAAATAATGCAATAATGCGCCAACTTAAACCACATCAGAATAAGAAGAACCATGGCGCAATATATTTATACAATGCAAGGCGTTGGCAAAATTGTCCCGCCGAAACGCGAAATCCTTAAAAACATATGGTTATCCTTCTACCCGGGCGCAAAAATTGGCGTACTGGGTTTGAATGGCTCTGGTAAATCCACGTTGCTGAAAATCATGGCCGGTATCGATACCGATATCATCGGTGAAGCACGTCCGTTGCCAGGTATAAAAATTGGCTATTTGCCGCAAGAGCCAGCGTTAGATCCGAAAAAAGATGTACGCGGCAATGTCGAAGACGGCATGGGTGAAGAAATGGTTTGGGTGAAACGCTACAACCAAATCAGCGATCGCTTTGCAGAGCCAATGACTGATGATGAAATGACCGCACTGCTCGAAGAGCAGGGCAGTCTGCAAGAAAAAATTGATACCGCCAATGCCTGGGATTTAGATCGCAGAATGGAAGTAGCTGCTGATGCGCTGCGTTTACCGCCGTGGGATGCAGATGTGACCAAGCTATCAGGCGGTGAAAGACGTCGTATCGCTTTATGTCGTTTGCTGTTATCCAAGCCAGATATGCTATTACTTGATGAGCCGACTAACCATTTAGATGCTGAAAGCGTCGCGTGGCTGGAAAGATTCTTGCACGATTATCCTGGTACTGTGGTTGCTGTTACCCATGATCGTTACTTCCTCGATAATGTTGCTGGATGGATTCTCGAGCTTGATCGTGGGCAAGGTATTCCATACGAAGGCAATTACTCTTCGTGGTTAGAACAAAAAGAGAAGCGTCTCGAACAAGAAGGCAAACAACAGTCGGCTCAGCAAAAAGCAATTAAAACTGAGTTGGAGTGGGTGCGCGCCAATCCTAAAGGCCGTCGTGCAAAGAATAAAGCCCGTCTGGCTCGTTTCGAAGAATTGAACTCTATCGAATATCAAAAGCGCAATGAAACACAAGAATTGTATATTCCACCTGGCCCGCGCCTTGGCCATAATGTTATCGATGTGATGAATATCTCCAAGCGTTTTGGTGATCGTGTCTTGTTTGAAAATATGAGTTTTTCTGTGCCGCCGGCTGCTATTGTCGGTATGATCGGTCCTAACGGTGCAGGTAAGTCTACGCTGTTTAAAATCATTCACGGTCTCGAGCAGGCTGATACCGGCGATGTGAAGCTCGGTGAATCAGTACAGATTTCTTATGTTGATCAGAGTCGCGATAGCCTCGATGGATCTAAGACTGTCTGGCAAGAAATTGCTAATGAGCAGGAAATCATGAAGATCGGTACTTTCCAAATGCCGACGCGCGCTTATTGCGGTAAGTTTAATTTCAAGGGGCCTGAGCAGCAGAAATTAATTAAAGATCTCTCTGGTGGTGAGCGTAATCGTGTGCATTTGGCCAAGTTGTTAAGCAGTGGTGGAAACGTGTTGCTGCTTGATGAACCAACAAATGATCTCGACGTTGAAACCTTACGTGCGCTGGAAGAGGCAGTGTTAACTTTCCCTGGCTGCGTTATGGTTATTTCGCATGATCGCTGGTTCCTGGATAGAATTGCGACGCACATTCTCGCATTTGAAGATGATGGTGTGACGACATTCTTCCCTGGAAATTACAGCGAATATGAAGAAGACCGTTTGCGTCGGCTTGGTGATCTGGCTATTCAGCCGCATCGCATCCGTTACAAGAAGCTTGAAGCGTAGGCGGAGTTGCAAGATGTCACAAGATAATATTATTAAAAAAGTCAGAAAATCAAAAAAAGGCGGTGAGCAAATACCTCACCGCTTCGTTGCCTTCATTGATGACGAGAATCTCAATTTGTCGCGGCAAGATTTAACTGATAAAGATATTCCAGATTTAATTCGTTTTTTGCGTCAGTATCCAACTATCACCAGTTTGAACCTGTCACTTAATAACATCGGCGATCAAGGTTTGGCAGATTTTGCAGAACGCAATCAAACCGTCGTGCATGTTAATTTTGCTGGTAATATCATTAGTGATGGCGGCGTTGCGTTGTTTGCTTATAAAAATATGGTTGTTGAGCAAGTCAATTTTTCGCATAACCGCATTACTGAAGATGGGATTTCTAATTTCATGCAAATCAATGAGATTTGTCATACCACGCAATTTTCTAAAGTTAAGTTGCATTAGTCCGTCATTGCGAGCCCTGCGTTCTTTGCAGGGCGCGGCAATCCAGCTGCTAACTTGCAATGTCTTTGAAAAATCCTCGATTAGTTAAACCTCGCTGTTCATCTTGACTGGATTGCTTCGTCGCGAAAAGCGCTCCTCGCAATGACGGTATAGCGTCATTGTACTGATGCATTATTCATCTGAAGTTAACTGCGGACCATTTAACTCATCAACCATTACTTTTTCTCCCCACTGACTAAGAGCGAGCAGAATAGGTTCGAGAGTTTGTCCTAACGGGGTGAGCGAGTACTCAACTTTAGGTGGGATTTGTGGAAATGCTTCTCGATTGATGAGGTCGTCATTTTCTAATTCACGTAATTGTACAGTTAAGATGCGTTGCGTGATGGCAGGAATTAAGCGTTTCAATTCGTTGAAGCGTTTCGTGCCGCTGAGCAGGTGAAACAAGATAATACCTTTCCATTTGTTACCGACCATGTCGAGTGCGGCTTCCATGGGGTTGTCGTACTGACAGTTGTTGAGGTGTCGGCTCGTTTTGATCTTCATGGCGGTAAACACTCATTCAGTATCATAAGTGTTACTATAGCACAATTTGAGTGTACACGTCTATTTTGCGTGAAATTATACCAATATAAACAATAAGATATGGGTGATGAGGCGATTGTTGCGCAATGACGATGGCTCCGGACGCATAGGGCGCGACCGGGTTAGATTTATTTCGAAGACTAGGGGCGGGAACTAGATCGATGGCCTACTATCTGGTTCTTGTTCTTCACTTGATTGATAGCACTTATTAGCTACAGCATGATAGCCATCACGAGCAGCTCCCGCAAAGAATCCAAATACTGAAACGATGGTGGCACCCGTGAACATGATAGGTGTTGCGCAGCCTAATTGAACGAGAGTCTCAAAGCGTGATGGGGCATTGTTGTCATCTGCGCCGTTACGTAAATGCATCGATGAGTTGCGAACTTCATGGCAGGCGGCTTTGAATGGCGCACAGGCATATTCCGTTGTGTAGCAGTGAGCGCTTTGATCATCATCGTTCATGAGGATGCGTGAGTCTGATTTCTCATCAAGTTCTAATAATTCGATATCACTGTCGTCAATGCTCGTTGCTGGATTCTGGCTGAATGTTGGACGATTGTTCATGATTTTAACTCCAGTCTTGCTATTAATTTTTATGTCGTGAATTGTGAACCATTGTTGTCCCACAATCAACCATTCACCAGTGAATAGTCGTGCACGAGACCCTTGAAATATTGAGGAATGCCCATATGCTATTTAACTTAGCAGAAGGAATGAATATCAATGCGACATTGGAGATTTTCAGTTATTTTATTTTTAGCAGTGAGCGTGCTGGGGTCAATATATAGTCAATCTTATGCGTCACGTTGGGCGCGCAGTTACGGCTTGACGCAAGCCATAACACAGCCAATACCGGTGTCTAAACTTGATGGCTATGATGAGTATTCTGAAAATGTAAAAGAGTTAATCGCGAAATCCTCAGTTCTGACGAAACAAAAATTAACTTATTTATTTGGCTCAGCAAATCCGAAAAACGGTGGCATGGATTGTTCGGGAACAATTTATTATTTATTAAGCAGCCATAAAAATATTGACGTGCCGCGACAGGCGAATGGCATGTACGCATGGGTGAAAAAGAGCGGCAAATTGCATGCCGTCAATACTCGTAATTTTGACTCATCTCAATTTAATAAATTAAAAGCCGGTGATTTGCTGTTTTGGTCGGGCACTTATCGAACCCGCAATAAATCCACAATCACACACGTGATGATGTATCTCGGAAAAAATAAAAATGGTGAACCACTCATGTTTGGTGCCAGTGGCGGACGTACTTACGCCGGTAGACGGATGAATGGCGTAAGTGTATTCGATTTTGTGTTGCCAAGCGGAAAAAGCAAGGCCAGATTTGTTGGCTATGGTTGTATTCCCGGGTTCACGTGTGAGCGCGCATAGAGATATGTCAGGATAATATTTTCTTTAAATCTTCGTATTTAGCGGAAATTTTTATGCTGTGTTTTTTGCGATCAAGCATGACGCGCAAGCGTTCTGGAATTTCCGGGCTGATGCCTATTGCTCTTTCGATAATATCCGGAAATTTAGCTGGATGTGCTGTGGCATTGATAATAACCGGGCTTAACTTGCTTTGTCTTGCAGCGGCGACACCAACGGCTGTGTGTGGATCAAGAATGTATCCGGTTAATTCGTAAGTGCTGCGAATCTCGGCCAATGTTTGCGTGTCGGAAATTGAGATGCCAGTGATTTTCTGACGCATCATGTCGACGTCATTCTGATAGAAAGAGAGTAATCTTTCGAAATTACTTGGGTGACCCACATCCATTGCATTGGATAAGCTTTTTTGTGATGGAGCCGGTATGAATTGTCCCGTCGCAAGATAATGCGGCACAATAGAATTTATGTTGGTCGCGGCAATAAATTTTTTGATCGGGAAGCCCATCGACCTGGCATAAACAGCCGATGTTAAATTGCCAAAATTGCCACATGGTACGCATAAATATGGATCTTCCGTATGGCCTAGTTGTCGAAACTGACAAGTTGCCCAGGCTTGATAAATAATCTGCGGTAAGAGACGAGCGATATTAATTGAGTTGGCGGTGGTGATGGTACGTTGTTTGTGTAGGTCGCGATCAAGCAGTGCGGTCTTTACCAGGCGCTGACAATCATCGAATGTGCCGTCAATTTCTAGTGCTTGCACATTGCCGCCTAAAGTTGTCATTTGTTGTTCTTGCAGAAACGAAATCTTTCCAGATGGATAAAGAATGAATACTTCAATATTATCCATGCCATGAAACGCATGAGCAATAGCGCTGCCGGTATCGCCAGAGGTGGCGACCAATACGGTAAATTTTCTGTTTTCGCGTGAGAGATAATGCTCAGTAACCTTGGCCATGAAGCGTGCGCCAACATCTTTGAAGGCTAACGTTGGGCCATGAAACAATTCCAATAAATATAATTCATTTTCTAGTTTGATGAGCGGGATCGGGAAATTAAGCGCATCATCAAGTATTTCTTTCAAGCTGCTAAACGGTATTTCGCTAATAAACGGTGTGATGACGGCGAGACTTAGCTGATTCAGAGAGCATTGATTCGAGCACGCAATAAATTGCTCCAGCAAGTGAGGGTGTTCGGTTGGTATGTATAGGCCGCCATCTGGTGCCAGCCCATGTAGCATGGCGTCATGAAATGAGTCAGAAAGTTCATGATTGCGTGTGCTCGTAAATTTCATGGTGCACTCTCCAGCACTATAGTGCCGCGCTCATTGATGAGTGATATATAGGTTTCACACTCAACCTGAGCATATTCGGCGAATGCGGCGACGATATTTTCTGCAACTCTTTTGGCGTCAGTTTCAGAAGTCGTAATTGCGAATACAGATGGACCAGATCCTGAAATCGAAAAGCCAATCGCGCCGGCGTACATGGCTGCATATTTGATTTTATCAAATGATGGTATCAGCTTTGCGCGTACAGGTTCAGCAATGCCATCGTGCAGCGATGCTCCAATCAGCTCTGCGTCACCGTTATTTAAGCCAGTAATCAATGCAGCCAAATTACCGCTTTGTTGAATAGCGACTGGTAGGGTGATGGATGTTGGCAGCAGTGATCTTGCTGTTTTTGTTGCGATACTGAGATGTGGGTGCGCCACAACCCAATAAAAAATGTTTTTATAAGGAAGCTGTATGATATCCAGTGGTTCGTAGCTGCGGATCAAGCAGATGCCACCTAAAATCGCTGGTGCAACATTATCAGCATGTGCTGTTCCTGATGCTAGGCGCTCACCTTCAACGGCGAAACGGATTAAATCCATTTTATTAAAGGGTTTTGCGAATAATTCATTAACAGCAAACACAGCAGCTGCGGCACTGGCAGCTGAGCTTCCCAAGCCTGAGCATAAGGGCATATTCTTTTGCAATGTCAACTTAACACCAAATGGTGAATCGATCTCATTCAGCATCAGCTCTGCAACATGCGCTGCAACATTATGTTTATCAGTTGGCAGCTTAATAGCATCGTCTTGTAAGTGAAATTCAACGCCACGTTCAGGTTTTATTTCTGCGATGACAATATCACCTGGTTGTTCAATAGCAACACCAAGCACATCGAACCCTGGGCCGACGTTGGCAATGGTTGCTGGTGAATAAACTTTGATGCGTGTTGGCGTCGTGTTTTTCAATTTGGCAGTTTGCTCAGTAATTTGAGAATATCGGAAAATACACCCAAGGCTGTGCATTCAACGCCTGCCCCAGGGCCGCGTATTACTAATGGTGTCTCGTGATAGTGTGATGTGGTAAATGAAATGATATTGTCACTGTGTACAGAAAGTGCTAATGGATGATCGTGTGGAATTTCTTGTAGTTTTGCACTCGCCTTGTGATTGCTTAAGGTGCCGATGTAACGTAATACTTTTTTGTTTTCCTTGCTGCGGATCAATTGCGATTTGAAATCATCTTCATATTTTTTGAAATCTTCAAAAAATTGTTGTGAATACTTGCCTGTTTGTAATGCGGTGGGAACAAGGTTTTGGACATCTACATCAGCTAATTCCATTGGCCAACCCATTTTTCGCGCCAGGATCAGCAATTTTCTGGCAACATCAATGCCAGATAAATCTTCGCGTGGATCGGGCTCTGTCATTTCCAGCATTTGTGCTTGTTTCAATACGTCACTGAAAGATTGTGTACCATCATAGTGATTGAACAGGTAGCTTAGTGTGCCCGAGATGATGCCTTCAATCTTAATAACCTCATCGCCGCAAGCGAGTAAATCTTCTAGTACTGTCAATATTGGCAAGCCGGCACCAACATTGGTGCGGCAGAGAAAATAACAATTGTTTTTTCGGAACAAGTTCATAAGCTTGTTCCATTTTGGCAACGGTAATACGTTTGCACGCTTGTTTGGGGTGATAATATGAATGCCTTCCTGGATAAAAAGGGGATACGCTTCCACGATTTCATCACTGGCCGTGCAGTCTACAAGGGCGATATTGGAGCACTCTTGTTGCGATAACATTTTTAGTAATTTAGCTATATCAAATTGTTGATTGGTCTCAGCGAGTTGTTGCTGCCAGTTGCTTAAATCTATCCCATTCGAATTAATCAGCATTTTTTTGCTATTAGTAATGCCGCATATCGTAATTTTAATTTTTCTTGCGAGCAGGGCGGCTTGTTGCTGGTAGAGCTGTTGCAGTAATCCTGTGCCGATGCGGCCAGCGCCAATAATAACCAGAGAGAGGCATTTGTATTCAGAGAAGAATGCCTGATGAATGAGATTAAGGGCGCGGGTGCGCTGATGACTGTCTATTACCAGCGAAACATTGCGTTCTGATGCTCCTTGTATAATCGCATTGACCGTTATTTTTAGTTTTCCCAGCGATTGAAACATTTTGCCGGCGATGTCAGGTGACATCATCTTCATTTCATCACCGATGATAGCGATGATGCTTTGTGAGGGTTTTTCATCGATGCTGATCAGGTCGTGTTGTAATTCAAGATTAAATTCACGTTGAATAGCGGCGCGCGCATGGCTGACCTCGTGGTGGCTAATGGCTAGGCAGATGGTGTGTTTGGGCGAGCCTTCCAGAATAAGGAAAATATGGATGTTGGCGAGGGTTAGTGCTTTGAACAGACGTTCAATTGTTGCGGAAACATCAATGTTGCCATGACCTTTCCAGATTAGCAGGCTGATGTTGTCGATTGCGGTGATACTTTTAGCGATGTTCTTTTTCGATGATTTATTGTCTCTATCTGAAATCATCGTTCCCGCTGCAGCTGGGTTCATCGTGTTTTTAATCAGGATCGGTATTTGTTTGTTGAGTACCGGTGTGAATGTAGATGGATGCAATACCTTGGCACCGAAATACGAGAGTTCGATAGCTTCTTCAAATGAGAGGTGTGGAATGATGAATGCTGATGGAACAAAGTTTGGATCAGCGCTATACACCCCATCGACATCGGTCCAAATTTCCACTCGTGATGCATCGAGGGCGCCGCCAACGATTGTTGCGGTGTAATCGGAACTATTTCTCCCAAGTGTGGTGGTGCGTCCGCTTTCGCTCGTGGCAATAAAGCCGGTTATGATCGGTAGGATGGGTCGGCGTTTCTGGCACTCATCGTAGTATTGTTTGATGAGAGTATTGGTTTTATCGAAAATGACATTAGCCTGGGTGTGTGTGTCGTCGGTGATAATGAGCTTGCGCGAGTCGACGTACTCAGAGGGGTATTGTTTGTTGATATATGCGGCAATGATATTGGCAGACAGTCGTTCACCGAAGCTGGCGATATGGTCGAGTGCGCCTAGTGTTAATTCTCTCAACAATACGATGCCTTGCAGGATTTCGTTTAACTCATGGAGTAATTGTTGAGTGGTGAGTGTTATTTCACTATTAGATCCAGGCATGAGATCGCGAATGGTTTCAAGGTGGCGCTGAACAATATTGGCGTACACTTCTTCGTATTTTGCATCACCTTCGGCTGCCATGCGTGCGCACGAAACCAGCTGATTCGATACGCCTTGAAACGCAGAAACCACAACGACAACGGGCTCTTCGTTGATGGCATCAAGAATGATTTTTGTCATTTCGCGGACACGTTCCGGAGTGGCAACGGAAGAACCGCCAAATTTCATGACTCGCATTGACCATCGCCTCCTTTCGATCTTGCGACTACTTTTTTCTATCAATCCTTATAGTCTTCTTACTATTATAATGGTTATTTGAGTTGGGGTGTGGCTTATCTGAGTAGTGGGTCGTTAGTACTGATAAGAGTTCCCCTTTAATACAATGACTTACGGAGTAATCATTAACGAGATTGTTAGTTAGATCGTCTATCTTTAAGTTGTTGATTATTCGTGGTGATTGCGTAAATAATACAAAAATATTTTATCCTCGCCAGTGTGCGGCGATTTGATAATATGACCAACAGCTTGCGAGAATGATATGCCGAAACTGCTAAAATTTGTTCCAAAATCAAACCCAATTCTGCGCACAGTGATGCCGGAAATTACAGACTTTTCTGATCCAGGATTAACAGCAATAATCAGCGATATGTGTTACTCCATTTTGCCAGAGCAACTGCGTAAGGTGGATAGCGCGCATTCAGGTGCCGCAGGAATGGCCGCGAATCAATGGGGTATTAATAGGCGCGTTTTTATTTTCACACCTGATGGCTCAGAGGCAGGTGAGAAGCGTGAGGTGATGATCAATCCATCTTATGTGCCTTATCTGCGTCCTGGTGAAATGAAACCAAAAATGACTGCCTCTTACGAAGGGTGTTTTTCAATTCCGTTGACGACAGCGGCAGTGACACGTTTTGATGCGATCACCGCCAAGTATGACTTGCCAGATGGCACGCATGTTGAGAAGGTGATGGAGGGCTGGGAGGCCAGGGTTTTTCAGCATGAAACAGATCATCTTGATGGTAAATTATTTGACGGTACGCTCGATGGTTTTGCAGGACCAGTTTGCGAAGATCGAATTATTTTCAAAGATCACGCTGAAATGGAAGATTTTTGGGTGAATAGCGTTAGGCCAAGCAGGAAGAAGTGATGATGAGGCATCGATTTGATGCCTCATATCGTGAAAAGATCGGAGTATTATTTGCCTTTCTTTTCTTTTTTCGCAGCGCGTTTTTCTTTCAGCGACTTCGCTGGTTTCTTTTTGGATTCTTTTTTCGTATCTTGTGACTTTGCCATGAGTTTGCTCCTATCAGGTAAATATACTTGGATAATATGGCAGTACGCTCAAAAAAGTGCAACTTTTTACGTGAATATCAGCATGATTCGTTGTATTCATTATGAGTGGCATATCTTCAGGGCTTTACTAGTAAATTTCAATTAAATCATTCGCATGGCGAAAAAATTGTTGTTTTTGGTTTTCAGGTATAATAGTCAGATGCCTTAAAATAATAAAAATAACGAGGTATGTTATGCCTGGCGAAGGATCAGCTGAGAAGTATTCTATTTTCAATGCCTTGCAAGTCATGCGGGCGAGTCTGGTCACCTTGGCCTTTGCCGAGCGATATGGATTGCCTTGGTCTAGGGTTGTTTCCGTCATTGTCCGTCCCGACCAGCAGCTTGAAATCATGCTTGATGAAGAAACGTTCATAGCGTTACGAGAACAGTTTGCCGTTGATATTCCAGCTGGCGTTATTTTTAACCCGGCAATTTCGTCACTTATCATTCAGGATCCGCAACAATCCCTCGCTGCTCTCAGTGGCCAGGCAATCTTCACAAAGTTTCCGTTTTATAGTGAAATTCTCGACTCAAGTAACTATAGCGCCACGGATCTTACGATAGAGAAGAGCGTATTGAAGCGCTGTATGCAGATGGCGCGCATGTGGGAGGAGTGGGGTAAGGATGAAGGCGTTCCACATCTGTTGTCATCGTTGCAGGCGTTGTTCCGTCAGGTGGCTGCTAAAATGGAAAATCCATTTGTATTGAGTCTGCCAGCTGTAATAGAGAATGGTTTAAGTGTTGAGTATCAATGTGAAATTTATGCCGATCAGCTTTACGGAGCCAAGCTGCTCGACATCTGGAATCATTACTTGCTAAGTGCGGATATAAAAAATCGTGACCTTGAAAAATTTAAACTATGGCTGCGCGATTATCCAAATGCCGAGCTAGTCAAAAACTTTGGAATTAACAAAGAAAAAATTCCTGTCGTTACCTACATGCGTGATCAAAATTTAAGAAAACTCTGGAAGCTGAAAATTAATGCAACGTCAATCAGCGGTGATCACCTGCCACAGCCTGGGTGTGAGCCAATGGAAATTATTTACGTGCTAGGACGTGAAGGAACTTGTGTTAATTTTTACGGTGGCGTGAAGGAGCGCGGCACGATTAATCATTCCAGTTTTTTTGCTGGCCAGAAAGTTGAGGGTGCGGGTCGGATGATTCTGGTTCCCGCGCAAGCGGCGGATGGAAGCAAGAGCTGGAAGATATCATATATTGACAATAACAGCGGGCATATCAAGCCAGATAAAGCGATGTCCATCAATGTCCTGTTGGCGTTGAAAGACGCTGGTGTGAATCTTGAGGAAATAAGTTGGCGCACTAAATGGGGTGCGCCGGGATTGCGTGATGAAACTGCCCAGCAGGCATTGCAGCGCATGCAAAAGAAATTTCAAATTATTGATGATGAAGATGAATTAGATGCTCCGTCGTCATTGCTGGTTCAAAAAATGATTGCGCTCGCGAAACGCGAAAATTTACGGGATTTTTGTCATTTTTATCTCGCGGTACGTCATAAGATTACTGCTTCGGAGGCTCTCTCAGTTGCTAAAACTGTGTTGTCAAAGCTTGAAACTACTTTAAATTCCGGGCTGACATCAGAGGAGCGCGTAGTCTTAGTTAAGCTGGCAGATCAAGTATTGAAATTAATGCATCATTCAGGAAAATGCATGTTGAGTATAATGGAGCGTGTGCACAAGGTTAAGAGTAAGGTAATGATGCTTGAGCGTAATGCTGCCGAGCAGCATAAATTATTTCACGGTGTGAATGATAGAAACTTTGTTTCTGATATTACCGATGAGCACACGCCTGATTTCAGCGGTTGATTATTTTGGCCCCACAGATTTTCGCAGACTATTTTCCATTTCAACCCGATGTTCAATGATGTCTTTCAGGGCGCGATTTGGTTTTAATACATCGTCAACACTGATATTCATGCCTATCCGTTTGCGGGTTATTGGTGCGGAGCGATGTTCAACCAACCAGTTGGTGATGGCATTTCTTTCGTAAGTAGTATCATCGAGTGTGCAGAGTACTGGGTCTGTCATTCTTACGAGTGTAATCGGGCAGATGGTTGGGTCTGCTTTTGGTAGTGAAACCTGAGGGGCGTAGGTATCAATATCTAAAAATTCTGCATTTAGTTTGCGTTCACGTTCTTGCATTTTTTGAATGTCTTTGAGAAGCAATTGCAAATTAAGCGACGCTGTTTGCAGAGCAGCGCGTAGGCGCTCAAGTAGAGAGACGGATGCAGTCGTTTCTGTTCTGATGCCAACCGCATCCTGTACGGTGCCGCTAATTGGTTTTGTTAACAGTAATGCGCCAAAAAACGTGACGATGAGTGGTAGTGAGAGTGCTGATCCAGCTACAACAATTCCGGTTAATGCCGTGACACTGGTTGCTGCTTGTGCTGTTTCAGAATGATGACTACGTTGAACAAGTAATAGTCGTTTGGCATCTCCGTGGAGCATTCCATCGACTAATTCAAAACACTCTTGCGTCAGCTGTATAGCGTCTAGTGTTTCATCTGCCGGATCGTCTTGACCGCCTTCTTTTTGATTAAAGTCGCGAATCAGATCGTCTATCTTGGTAGTCAGTGTTTTGAGGAGTAGGTGTTTGGCGCGGACGATGGTTGATGCTGAGGCGGGAGTGGCTTCTTGTTCGAGCGCTTGTGCCTTGGCGCGCAACTCATCGATATTTGCCTGGAATCGCCTTAGTTCTGAATGTTTATCAAATCGGGTCGGTTCTTTGATTTCCTTCCAAAAACCTAATCTGGCTAGCATTCGGATTATCCTCTTTTTATAATTTTTAGACAGGTGCACGTAATGATGAGCGTGCGGTTCTGTAATAATCTGTCAATGGCAAAAATTAAATCAAAATTTTCTGGCACCACCTTAACTTTATACGTTGAAAGATTCTCAAGTGTCAATTCTAAAAATACGGTTACAGCGGGTAGAATTACCTGGGTAGTTATAATTTTCTCACCTGCAAGATGCCGTCAACTTTGGCGATTTCACTCAGAGTCGAATCCTGAACTGTGCCCTCTACATCGAGCAAGGTGTAAGCGATTTCATCCCGCGATTTATTGACCAAGCTTAAAATATTTAATCCGCCTGCGGCAACCTTTGCTGAAATTTGTGCGACCATGGCCGGAATGTTAGCGTTGACGATTGCTATTCGCGTGCCGCTATAGTTGCGTGCAACTTCAACACTGGGAAAATTTGCAGAATATGAAATAGCGCCAAACTCGAGATAATCACGAACTTGTTTGACGATCATCACGGCACAATTTTCTTCTGCTTCTGTGGTTGATGCGCCGAGATGCGGGAAGCAAATCACTGCAGGATTGTCTTTAAGAAGTATGCTTGGGAAATCAGTAACATAATACGAAATTTTTTTATTGATCAATGTTTCATGCAAGGCTTGATTGTCAATGATGCCGTCGCGTGAGAAATTCAATAATACCGCAGTTGACTTCATGAGGTTGAGGCGTGTGTGATTGATGAGATTTTTAGTTGCATCCATGAGTGGAACATGAATGCTGACAAAATCTGCTTCCTTGAGTAACTCCTCAATATTGTGTGATTGTACAACGTTTGCTGATAATTCCCAGGCGCGGTTGACGGAAATTGCTGGGTCGTAACCAATTACGCGCATGCCAAGATGCATGGCTGCGTTTGCAACTTTCACGCCAATACTGCCAAGCCCAATGACACCTAAGGTTTTGCCATATAATTCCTGACCGATATAATTCTTTTTATGCTGCTCAATTGCGGTATTTAGTTCTTCGTCATTCTTACACTGTAAATGTCTTGCATAATCCCATCCCTGACATAAGTGTCGACTGGCAATTAACATGCTGGCGAGCACTAGCTCACGCACAGCGTTGGCATTCGCACCGGGTGTATTAAACACGGGTACGCCAATTTTTGTCATTGCGTTGACAGGAATGTTGTTAACGCCGGCACCAGCGCGGCCAATTACTTTTACAGATTCAGGGATAGCGATGGTATGCAAATCTTGTGAGCGAACTAAAATTGCATCGGGCTGTTGTATATTGTCGGAGACTTCGTATAATTCATGTGGAAATTGACTTAAACCCGCTTTCGCAATTTTATTGTAAACTTGCACCTTGAACATGACGGCTCCGATATAAATTTTCTCGAGGTATTTATACTATGCTGACCGCGCCGAGCTGGCAACCAGAAACCCCAATCGATGCTGTAATATTTGATTGTGACGGAACGTTAACTGCGATTGAAGGTATTGATGAGCTTGCCAGAATGAATCATGTTGGCACTGTTGTAGAGGCGATGACGGCAGAGGCCATGAGTCGATCAGGATTGAATCCGGAATTGTATCGTCAACGACTCAACTTGGTGTTACCGCGCCAAGAACAAGTGTTGCAACTTGCTGATCTCTATTATCAGCATCGCGTTCCAGATAGCGATGCCGTCATCCAGTTATTACAAAAATTCGGTAAATCGATTTACATCATCTCTGCTGGTTTAAGACCCGCAGTCTCAACGTTTGGTGCAATGTTTTCGATTCCTGATGCGAATATATTCGCGGTCGATATTAGCTTTGATGGTGAAGGCAAGTATTTAGATTTCGACGCTGCATCGCCGCTGGCCACTGGTGATGGCAAGCGCACGGTCGTCGCTGGCTTGCAATCCATGTTCAATACCTTGGCATACATAGGCGATGGTATGAATGATTTCATAGTCCGTGATTTGGCCACACGTTTTATTGGTTACGGCGGCATTTTCTATCGCGAAAATATCGCGGCAGGCTGTGAATATTATCTCAAGGCTAAGTCATTGATTGCGCTTTTGCCACTTTTGCTGACCGAAGATGAGGTGAAGGATCTAGATATTGATGGTCAGAAACTATACAATTTAGGGCTGGGTGTCATCCTTCGCCAATCAAACTTCATCAGTGAAAATGTGTCGGGTAAGCAGGGCAGGCTACTCATCGGTTGAAGGTTTTTTTGCTCAATAGTTGCGCAGAATCACATTTTCCACGATATATTTTATATATACATTTATTCGTTTATACAACCAATTTTGTGCATATAAATTTTTAAGTTTATATATGCAGGACTGGTATAATATCGTTATTAATCATGAAGATATATTGAAGATGTTGGCAGGGTTTCGTCTCAACGTTCCACATGTAACTTTGATCGATTTTCAGCCGGCGTTGTGGGTAAAATTTACTCAATTACTGTCTAATCAGTGAGCTAGTGCGCATACTGGCTGGTGCGTTAAATATCATTTATCTAATTTATATTATCCCCCCGTGTTGTTTGTAATTTACTTCAATACATTCATAAAGATACGTGTGAAAATATAAGTGCTCAATTCGAATTTAATTCTGAAATGTAGTCTATAATTAAAGTACAGATAAATCAGATTATTATTCTGCCTTATGTAATATTCTGCCTTATGTAAATGGAGGATAGGTTATGATGTATAAACCGACGTACGACTCATGACGAGACTGCGTTTTTGGTTGATGCTGAGTAAGAGCCATCCTAAAGCATGTTCTTCCCTTCTTACTGCTATCGCAGTCTTGGCTGCTTGTGCGCAAAATTCTTACGCTAACCCTGAGGGTGGTGTTGTCACTGCAGGTCAGGCACAAATCAATAATTCCGTCCCTAATACGGTTCAGGTTATTCAATCTACTGACAAGGCAGTGGTGAATTGGAACTCATTTAATGTTGGCCAGCATGAACGCGTTGAATTCCAACAGCCTGGCTCGCAGTCAATTACTTTAAACCGTATTAACCCGTCTAACGGTGTGTCACAAATTTATGGTTCCATTACCGCGAACGGGCAGGTTTGGCTGATGAACCCGGCAGGTATCTGGTTTGCACCTGGTTCGCACGTTAATGTTGCTGGGTTGTTGGCGACAACAGCTGGTATTAGTGATGCCGACTTCATGGCTGGTAAATATCATTTTCTGCAATCACCAGACTGGAATGGCGCTGTTATCAATGAGGGCATGATTGTTGTTTTAAATAATGGCTTGGCAGCTTTAGTTGCCCCTGGTGCTGTGAACAAAGGGCAGATCATCGCTACACTTGGTACCGCAGTACTCGCATCCAGTAATGAGTTCACGATTGATTTTGCTGGTGATTCTTTAGTGACGTTTGCTGTTGGTAATGACGTCAAAGAATTTGCCAAAGATCAAAACGGTGAGTCCCTCACCCACGCAGTTGAAAATTCAGGTTCGATTTCAGCTAATGGTGGAAAAATTCAAATTGCAGCTACTGTTGCATCGAAAGTGTTAGACAAAGCTATCAACATGAATGGTATCGCTGTTGCAGACTCTGTCAGCGTCAAGAATGGCGAAATTATTTTTTCAGCTGGCGGAGGCAGGGTAACCGTATCTGGAACGGTCACTGCCTCGGGTAAAAAAAGTGGTGAGAAGGGTGGTGTCATTAAAATTCTCGGTGATGAAGTGGCATTGGTCGGTCATGCAGTAGTTGATGCGTCAGGTGATGCGGGCGGCGGTACAGTTTTAATTGGTGGTAATGCGCGTGGTACGGGGACAGAACAAAATGCTTCATATACCTACGTTGGCGCTAATGTGAATATTCACGCTGATGCGAAGACGCACGGCGATGGCGGTAAAATTGTTGTTTGGTCGAATCTAGGTACTAAATTCTATGGCAACATTTACGCGCGAGGCGGTGCAGAGAGTGGAAATGGTGGCTGGGTTGAAACCTCTGGTAAAGAATATTTACAAGCTGTTGGTAATGTAACAGCTAGCGCTGCGAATGGTAAAAAGGGAGATTGGCTGCTTGATCCCCGTGATGTCACCATTACAACTACGACGACTAATGGCGCGTTTGATGGCGGCTCTCCAAATATTTATACGCCAACCGGTGATACTGCAACAGTAAATGCGACAGCAATTATTGCTTCATTAAATGATGGTACGAATGTAGAAATTAATACCGGATCAACTGGGGCGCAAGCAGGAAATATAACAGTTTCAAGTGCCATTACTAAATCGGTCGGTGCCACAAGCCCAACACTCACATTAAATGCAGCCGGCGCAATTGCTATTAATGCAGCGATTGGGTTTACCAGTGGCGGCTTAGGCTTGATTTTGCAATCCGGCGGAGCGATTACTCAAACAGCGGCAATCACGGCTTCATCATTAACAGCCAACGCCGGTGCTAATGCTATAACGTTGACTAACGCTGGGAATGATTTTACTGGTGCAGTATCGTTGACTAATACCGGTGCTAATAATGTCGCAATTAGAGATGCTAATGCGATTCTGTTGGGCGCATCCAGTGTCGGTGGCACATTTTCAGTTACATCAGCTGGTGCGATCACACAAAGCGGTGCATTAACGGTTGCTGGTGCAACAACACTGGCAGCGGGTGCAACAAATAGTATTACTCTCAATGATGCTGGCAATGATTTTTCAACACTTGGTGTCACCACTGGCCTGAATGTTGGTGTGACTGATGCCAATGCACTGATTCTTTCCGCGTCAACAGTGAGCGGTACCCTTGATGTAAATACCAGTGGTGCGATTACGCAAAGTGGTGCATTAACGGTAACTGGCGTGTCAACGCTTGGCGCTGGTTCAGGCAACAATATCACACTTAATTCTGCGAATAATTTCAGTACCATTGGATTCACTAGTGGTAACAATGTTGCCTTTACCGATTCTAGCGGTGTGATTCTAGGAGCGTCGACCGTGAGCGGAACCTTAGGTGTGACGGCAAGTGGTGCTATTACACAATCTGGTGCTTTAAGTGTAAGCGGTATAACAACGCTTGCAGCAGGCGCCGCAAACAGCATCACTTTAAACGATGCGAGCAATGATTTTTCAACGGTTGGTGTGACCACTGGCTTGAATGTTGGCTTAACTGATGTCAATTCACTCATTCTCGGTGCATCGACGGTGAGTGGTACCTACGGTGTGACAACAAGCGGGACCATCACGCAGAGCGGTGCGTTGACGATAACCGGTGTTGCGACACTTGCGGCAGGCGCCGCTAATGATATCACTCTAAACTCTGCCAATAATTTCAGTACGATCGGATTCACTAATGCTAATAATGTTGCGTTTACCGATTCTAACGGTGTGATTCTGGGTGCTTCAACGATCAGTGGTACCTTGGGTGTAACTGCGGCTGGCGCTGTTACGCAAAGCGGAGCATTGGCAGTAACCGGAGCCGCTACAATCGCCGCAGGTGCTGCGAACAGTATTACGCTAAATAATGCTGGCAATAATTTTAATAGTGTTGGTATCACTTCGGCATTGAATGTGGCGTTAACAGATGCCGACGCATTGAATATTGCAGCATCAACGATCTCAGGTACACTCGGCGTGACAACAAGCGGCGCGATTACACAATCAGGAGCGCTGGCAGTTACCGGCGTAACAACACTGGCTGCTGGTGCTGCAAATAATATTACCTTGAATGATAGTGCTAATAACTTCAGCACCGTTGGCATTACGACTGGCCTCAATGTTGGATTAAGCGATGCTAATGCTCTGATTCTTGCTGCATCTACAGTAAGTGGCACACTTGATGTCAATACTAGTGGCGCGATCACGCAAAGTGGTGCATTAGCGGTGACCGGTGCGGCGACCTTAGCTGCTGGGGCTGCAAATAATATCACGCTTAATGCTGCCAATAATTTCAGTACCATCGGCATCACTAGTGCTAATAACGTGTTGCTTACTGATGCCAATGCCTTGAATTTTGCTGCCTCTACGCTGAGTGGTACCTTGGGCGTCTCGGCATCTGGAGCCATCACGCAAAGTGGTGCATTGAGTGTAGCGGGCCTAACAACATTGGCAGTTGGTGTGGGAAATAATATCACGCTGAATGATGCCAGTAATGACTTTAGTACGGTTAGTATATCGACAGGATTGAATGTTGGCTTGACTGATGCTAACTCGTTAATTCTCGGCACATCAAACGTGAGTGGTACTTATGGGGTGACGACGAGCGGCGCGATCACGCAAAGTGGTGCCTTAACAGTGGTTGGCGTGACAACGCTCGCTGCTGGTGCAGCAAATGATATTACCTTAACGACGGCAACAAATAATTTTAGTACAGTGAGCACCACTAGTGGTAACAATGTTGCGCTGCGTGATACAGGTGGGTTGACTATTGGTGCGTCGACTGTTGCTAACAGTTTAACAGTCACAGCTGGTAGCACCATTACTCAAAGTGGTGTAATTGATGTGCCTAACTTGACTGTTAAGACCTTGCTCGATTTTGGTGCGGGAATCACTTTAAATACCTTCCTCAATAAAGTCGATAACATCGATTTGCGAGCCAGAAATACAGCTGACACCGCTAATGCAGCCGGTGCTATCGCTTATCAAGATGAAAATGGATTTAATATCGCTAATTCCCTTGCAACCATCAGCACCATATCACTGATTGCAGGCGGTGATGTCACGCAAAATACTGGTGCAGGTACAGGGATATTTGGTACCACATTAACAGTGCTAACCAAAAATAATAGTGGCGCTGCGATCACCTTAACAAATTCTCTGAATAATGTTACGACCATCGATTTTAGAGCACGCGATGCGGCGAACAGTGCTAATGCGGCTGGTGCGCTTGCTTACACTGATCTGAATGCGGTTGGAGTTGCGGCTGCCAACACCACTAGCACGGTTGATTTGATTGCTGGCAATGCGATTACCCAAAGCGGTACCATGACGGGTACGACATTAACAGCGAAAACATTATTAGATGCCGGCGCGGCGATTACGTTGAATATTGCTGCGGGTAATGAATTTAATACCATTAATTTACTAGCAAGAAATACAGCAGATACCGCCAATGCCGCAGGTGCGATCAGTTATCGTGATGCGACCGGCTTTGATATTGCTGGAATTGCTACCACTAGCACCTTGTCATTGCAAAATAATAACACGCCAACGAATAGTCCGATTACGCAAAGCGGTGCCATTGTTGCTGGGGTGACAACATTGATTGGTGGTGCCACGAATGATATTACGTTGAATAATGCAGGTAATGATTTCGGCACTGTTGCAACGACGAGCGGCTTAAATGTTGTGCTCACAGATGCTAATGCTTTGATTCTTGGAGCATCAACGGTTAGTGGCACTTTAGATGTCAACACAACTGGTGCGATTACCCAAAGCGGTGTGGTAACCGTAACCGGGCTGACAACGTTAGCAGCAGGTGCGGCTAATAATATCACGCTTAATTCTGCCAATAATTTCAGTACTATTGGCATCACCAGTGGTAATAACGTTGGTATTACTGATGCTAATACCTTGATTCTTGGTGCCTCAACGGTGAGCGGAACATTGGGTGTGACGACGAATGGTGCGATTACACAATCTGGTGCTTTGAGTGTGGCGGGCGTGACAACACTTGCTGCAGGTGCGGCGAATAATATTACTTTGAATAATGCCAGCAATGATTTTTCAACGGTTGGAATTACCACGGCATTGAATGTCGGTTTGACTGATGCTAACTCCTTAATTCTCGGCGCTTCAACCGTGAGTGGCACTTACGGGATAACGACGAGTGGCGCGATCACACAAAGCGGTGTGTTAGCTATCACCGGTGTCGCGACCTTGGCGGCTGGTGCTGCTAATAATATAACTCTGAATTCTGCAAATAATTTCAATACCATCGGCTTCACCAGTGGCAACAATGTGTCATTCACCGATTCAAGCGGCGTGATTTTTGGTGCATCGACCGTGAGTGGAACCTTGGGCGTAACAGCGAATGGTGCTATTACCCAATCTGGAGCCTTGAGTGTGACAGGATTAACGACCCTGGCTGCTGGTGCGGCGAACAGTATTACGCTGAATAATGCTGGTAATGATTTTTCAACGGTTGGTATTACATCAGGGTTGAATGTTGGTTTAACTGATGCTAACGCCTTGATTCTCGCGGCATCAACAGTAAGCGGAACCTTGGGTGTAACAACGAGTGGTGCGATCACACAAAGTGGTGC
>CAZWPD010000006.1:54141-72759 GCA_964636145.1 uncultured Coxiellaceae bacterium | reverse complement strand
ATTGCTTCGTCGCACAAAACGCTCCTCGCAATGACGATTTACGCAACTAAGACGATGCTGCGCTTTAATGCTGTATTAATATCGCACATGTATAATGCCCGAAACCTCCATATCAATACTAAGAATCAAACGAGGCTGGCATGCAAAGAAGCAAACAGGCTGATGTAGAGCAAGATTCACCAGAATCATTGCCTACCACTCTTTCCAGAGCAGCGGGCTGGTTGAATCCATTTAATCTCATTCGCAGCGGCGCAAGTAAGGTGATGGCGACGAGCGCGGTGCTTCTTAATATGATTGGGTCAGCGGATGGCTCAAGCTGTTTTCGTGCAAATAACACGCTTTATCAACTTGCTTGCCCACTGCAAATGGAAGATTCTCTCATTGCAAAGCTACACGATGCTTGCAATATAGAAGTGCTATCGTCGTGTGGAGACCGTCATACACATAATATATTCCTGGAGAAATTGTCCTTCGGCGAGACTCCTTTCGGCGCTTCCTTATGTGAAATACGAGCTCATTACCAGACGGATCTAGAAAGATTAAATGCTTGTGTCGTTGATATTCTCAAAAAAAATGCGGTGAGTGGCTATGGAACCTTAATTGATGTTATGGCGACAACGGGAATCATTATTGGTGGTATAGCTGTTGTGGCGGGATTGTCGTATGGAGCTTATCGCTTATACACGATTACACCTTGGTATTATAGTCGTGAAGCATATAAGAAATACGACCCGATGACGCAAGCCTTGGCAGCAAATGATGTGGCCTTACTCAAAGAAATAAACCAATTAGCAGTAGACGCTAATTGCACGCTGCCGAAAGATTTGGCATTACTGCTTTTGAAAAAAGTGCATAAGGATAGTGATCAGCCAATTAATGGCGTGCAAGCTAACGGCATTCGCTTTTTTGATACAGTCGGCAGACAGCGGGCCAGGGTTGCAGCGCGTAAAGCGGCTTGGGAAGAAATCAAAGCTGAACGGATGATAGCTTGGCACAATAATCAATTGCTTGATGATGTCAGCGAAGATGAAGGCTTGGTTGCCGCTGAGGTTGGTCTACTTATACCGAAAAATTCTTAATAAATCATTACTAGACTAATGATGCTTAGCCGGGCTTGAAATTTAATTCAATTTCATATAATTTACAGCAACTATTCTTGAGGTGTTCCGCCAATGCGCAAGTAAATTTCCAACAATGATCGCTTATCGCTTGATGTCGCTAAGCATTTATTAAACGTTATATTGGAAATATTACTATGTCGCAGTCACAAATCCTCATCCATCAGATGAGTTTTCATCACACTACTGGCATCAAGTTATTTGATAACTTGAGTTTGGTATTCTCACGTCAAAAAACCGGCCTGGTAGGAAGAAACGGTGTTGGCAAGTCAACCTTAATCAAATTGATGACGGGTGAGTTGCGCCCGCATTCTGGATCTATTCAGGTGAGCGGCAAGCTAGCTTATGTACCGCAAGGCTATGCCGGGCCACTCGAAGCCAGCGTTGCCGATTTGCTCGGCGTGCAAGATAAACTCGAGGCTCTGCATCGCATCATGGCTGGCAGTGTTAATGAGCATGACTTCTCGGTTCTGGATGATGACTGGGAAATAAAAGCGCGTATTCAGCAGCAGTTGTCAGCTTTCGGTTTAACTGGAATTCCGTATGATCGGCGATTGCATGCGCTGAGCGGCGGTGAAATCACAAGATTATTGCTTGCCAGGGCGTTTTTATCCGGTGCAGATTTTTTAATTTTAGATGAGCCGACTAATCATCTCGATCTGGGTGCGAGGCTTCAGCTTTACGATGCAATTAAACAATGGCAGGGCGGTTTGATTGTGATTAGTCACGACCGGGCGCTGTTGAATTTAATGGAGCAAATAGTTGAGATCACGTCGCTTGGTGTTTTGAGCTACGGCGGGAATTACGATGATTACACCGAACAAAAAGATATCGAGAAGGCTGCGTCCGAGCAAGAGTTGAATGATGCTAAAAAATTATTGCAGAAAACCAAAAATACCATTCAGTCCTCGCATGAGAAACATGAAAAAAAGCAATCTCAAGGTCGAGAGTTAAGACGCAGCGGCAGCATCGATAAATTAACCGCTAATTCCAAACGGGGAAAAAGTGAGAGAAGCCAGCATAAATTATTGATTAAGGAAGAGCGTTTAATCAGGCAGGCTGATACTCAAATGGAAAAGGCGCGCGAAAAAATCGAAGTGAGTGAAGAAATCCAGGTTGAATTGCCGGCAACACGTGTGCCTAGCGGTAAAGTTGTGCTGGCGATTGAGCATCTTGCGTTTTCATATGACCAAGATACTCAGCCGTTGATTCATAACTTTAACCTCACTATGCAAGGTCCAGAGCGTATTGCGATGGTGGGCGATAATGGCAGCGGTAAAACCACGTTAGTGAAATTGATCTTGCAGCAATTGCAACCGCTGGCAGGGCAAATACACATTGGCGTAAATCATGTGAGCTATCTCGATCAAAATGCTAGTTTGCTCAATGCCGATCACTCTATTCTGCAAAACTTTTTGTTATTGAATCCCGATGCGAATGAAAACGATGCCTATCGCTATCTGGCGCAATTTTTATTCCGTAATGTCACGACTGGAAAACTAGTTAAGCAATTAAGCGGCGGTGAAAAACTGCGAGCCTTGCTCGCGTGTGTGTTAATGGCCAAGCAGCCGCCACAACTGTTGATTTTGGATGAGCCGACTAATCACCTTGATTTGCATAGTATCGCCAGCATTGAATCGGCGCTGAAAAATTATCAAGGTGCGATGCTGGTCATTTCCCACGACCAGGAATTTTTGAAAAATATTGGTATCAACAAGACCATTCATCTTCGCGCCAAATAGCTGTGCCGTCATTTGTTCTCTGTTGGTGGGGTTACTCGTGTCACCAGCAGCTGATCAATTTTGTAATTATCAATGTCGACGACCTCAAATTTATAGCCGCCGTGGATGACAAAATCCGTACGCTTTGGGATCTTGCGCAGGGTATACATCATGAAGCCAGCGATGGTTTCATAAGATTCAGTATCGGGGAATTCTTCGATGCTGAGTCCGCGTATGACATCAATTAATGGTGTTGAGCCATCAATCAACCAAGAGTCGGCGTCACGTTGAATGATTTGATCTTCTGTGTAGCTGACGAGCTCACCCATGACAATGCTCATCACGTCTTTCAGTGTGATCACGCCCATTACCAGGGCATATTCATTCAATACCACGGCGAAGTCGATGCCGGCAGATTTAAACTGTTCTAACACTTCATACAGGGTCAACGTGTCAGGAATCATTAAGGCTTTTTTGATGAAACCTTCTTTCTGCACGTTAACTTGTTCGCCATTTAGCAGGTGCATTAAGATGTCGCGGCTATCGACGTAACCAACGATGTTATCCAGGACTTTATCGACGACTAGAAACTTGACATGTGGGTGTTCACAAACTTTTAATTTGATATTTTCTTGAGATTCTTTGGTGGTGATAAAAACCAGGCTTTCGCGTGCCGTCATGGCTGAGCGGACGGTGCGTGATTCCAGTTCAAAGACATTGCCAAGCAACTCGTGTTCGTGACGTTGTAATGCGCCGGATTGAGCGCCTTGATCTACCATCGCCATGATATCGTCTGAGGTGATTTCATCGTCACGCTTGGTCGAGACGCGGAATAATTTAAAAATCAAATTGCAGATGCCGTTAAAAAACCAGACTAAGGGCTTGAGGGCGGCGATTAAAAATATCATCGGTTTCACAATCACTAATGCCACTTCTTCAGGTGCCATCATGGCCAGACGCTTGGGAAGTAAATCGGCAAAGATGATATATAAAGAAGAAACACAAAAGACGGATACGCAGAAGCTGACTGGTTCTATCCACGCGCCTTCAAAGAATGTGGATAGTAATGCGTTGATGTGCGGGGTAAAAGCAAATTCACCGACAATACCACCAAGGATGGTCACGGCATTGAACCCGATTTGAATGACAGTGAAGAAGCTGCCAGGGTGTGCTTGTAGGTCGAGTACTTTTTGCGCGTTTGCATCGCCATCATTCGCGCGTGGCTGTAAGCGAATTTTTCGCGATGCTGCAAGTGCGATTTCAGACATGGCAAAAAAGAAGCTCGCTGAGATCAGTAAAGTGATGATGATAATATTGGCTAAGGTGCTCATGTTGTTTCTCGTTGTATTTGTGCTGGTTTAACTTGATTGTTAGCTGAATCGTTGGACTACGACAGGTCTGCGAGGCTGATTGTTGCAATGGAACGGGGTGATGCACGCTAGAAGTCGATTTGTCATTTCCTATTGTAATCGGTTTAGGATATTTTTGATATACGGAGCTTTACGGGTCTCTAAGCTATTGATATATGCGGTCAAAGCAGAGAGGGTTGAGGCGTGTTGCACCCCAACCCTTGTCTTAATTAAAGGTAGCCGTAGTAAGTGTCACAACCGTTACAGTTATCCGGCGCGTAGTACATTCTGGCGCATGAGGCGGGGTCATCCATTCCGACGCAAGCATATTTGTCAGGATCCTGGCTGTATTGTGAATAATATGGTTCGAATGGGTCTGGGGTGTAAGAATAATATTCGTGATGATGAGACTTGTAATGTTTGTGATGCTTATGACGTTTCTGCTGGGTGGTCGGGTATTCTGATAAAGATGAAGTCACGCTCGTTGTGGTTGTCGTGGTGGTTGTTGTCGCTGCACTCGCATTTACGCAAAGGGTGCAGAACAGTAACAAAAATATCCCCGAATTAATGAGCAGTTTCATTGCCTTAATTCCTTATTTTTATTATTTCCTTAATTATAGCAGTTATTCAGCAAATAAAGATTTGTTCTATTAAACAATGACTCGCATACAACGAGGTGGATTTGTCAATTATGTATTTTTGTTAATAGGGTAAAATAGAGGTTTGTATAAAAACAAAATGCAGGGGTATGGCATGCATCCCAAATTATTCACGCATGAAAAGACACAATGGATCATCGTGATTTGTTGGTTGGTGGTGGCGCTGATGTGTGCGCTCTATCTCCCTTATGCTGGCAAGCCTTTCAAAATCGAAAATATAAATGACCCGAAAGCAGAAAGTTCAATCGCTCAGAAAACCTTAGAAAAGCAATTCGATTTCAGTGGGAGCAGAATATTTGTTCTGTATCAGAGTAATTCATTAAAGGCTAACGGTTCAGTATTTTCTTCGGAGGTAAACAAGTCGTTATCAGGTTTAAAGAAACTAAGTTTTGATCATCGCGTTATTTCACCATATAAAAATAACCGACAAATTTCAGACAATGAAAAAACCGCCTATGCAGTCATCGAGACAGATTCACGCGCGGAAGTAATAGCAAATTATATTGATGAAATCAATCAGGCCTTGGGTGAGCCAAAGCATCTGAAGATGTTTGTAGGTGGTGAGCCGGCTTACACTGCAGATGTGAATAAACTCAGCGAGGATAATCTGGTGAGAGGTGAGTCGATCGCCTTGCCGATTTGTCTCATTGCCATGGTCTTTATTTTCAGCGGTGTTTTGGCTGCTCTTCTGACTATCTTCACTGGTGTTATTAATATCACCATCATTATAACTATCCTGTATATACTCGGGCACCAAATCGACTTGACCGTTTTTGTTTTGAATATCGCCACTATGCTAGGGCTTGGCTTAAGTCTCGATTACACTTTGTTAATTACCTATCGATTTCGTGAGGAATATGCCAAATCTCACGACGGAAAAAAAGCCATACAGATCACGTTGGCAACTGCAGGGCAATCGGTTTTTTTTAGCGGACTTATCGTCCTTATTAGTATTGCTTCACTGATATTTTTTCCAATCAATATATTGTATTCAATCGGCATCGGCGGCATCGTTGTGGTGTTGGTAACCGTGCTATCATCAGTGACGTTTCTGCCAGCCATGTTGTGTTTGTTTCAGAAATATGTCACACGCACTAATCCGCGTTTATCGCATTTATCGTCGGAAGATATCCATAATTATCGATGGTACAAGTTTGCAATGTTGGTGATGAGGTTTCCATTTACCTTCATGATACCGACGATTTTAATTTTGTTTGTACTTGGTTACCCGTTCCTTCATGTCAAAATTAATAGCTCAGATGCAAAGATTCTTCCGGCGTGGACGGAAAGCCGACAGGTTTTGGATCAATTTAATAAAAATTTCAATGCGAATGAGTTGACGCCGATCAATATCGTTTTAACCGCCAAGAATAAATCTATTTTATCCAATAGTAATATTTCTGCCTTGTATGATTATGCAAAAAAACTCGAAAAAGACCCGCGTGTTAAGCGCGTTGTGAGCATTGTTACCATTAAATCTGACCTTAACAAGACAGAATATCAACAGCTATATCGTATGAAAACTTTGCCTTTCGACGACTACCAAAAGCAAATATTCAAAAGCATGGTAAAGGGCAAGTACACGGTAATGAGTGTTGTGAGTAAATACTCAAAAGATGATAAGCGCAATTTTGAATTGATAGAGACAATTCGACAGCAAAAAGTCGGCAACGGTATAAGCAAGCTTGTTGGTGGCCAGTCTGCAGAAATCATCGACACCATGCATATAGTCTATGGGTTGTTTGTCAATGTTGTTATCTTCATCAGTGTCTTTACCTATATCGTTCTCTTCCTGTTGTTACGCTCACTTATTCTCCCGCTGAAAGCGATTCTCATGAATTTTTTAAGCTTGAGTGTTTGCTACGGTATGCTCGTCTTTATCTTTCAGGAAGGGCATATGGAAAAATTTCTGCACTTTCAGGCGCTCGGTTTCACTGACTTGAATTTGCCGATATTACTTTTCTTTGTATTCTTCGGGCTGTCTATGGATTACGAAGTGTTTTTATTGACGCGTATCAAAGAATTTTATGAGATGACCGGTGATAATACTAAAAGTGTTGCCTTAGGTCTTGAGAGGAGTGCGCGTATCATCACCAGTGCTGCGCTGATTATGGTGATCGTAACCGGAGCGTTTGTGACTGCAGATATCGTTTTTATCAAGGCGTTTGGGTTGGGTGCGGCGCTGGCTATTGCCATTGATGCCTCTTTGATACGGCTATTGCTGGTTCCGGCAACCATGCGCTTATTAGGCGACTGGAACTGGTATCTCCCGAAATGGTTGGATCGTATTGTTCCGGTTTTGCACGTTGACAAAGAATTGATATCTGGTCAGTCCGATAAAAATATCTCGCCACTAAAACCTCGTGAGCGCATTCCGTCGGATGACGCGCCTCTCTAATAACTGATGTTAACATCTTGAATCGCTAGTTGCGCAGGTCTGGCTCAAAAAACAGGAAGGAAACTTGTGGAAACTCTTGTTTGAAGGCTGCCTCAGTTCTGTTAATTGCTTCGATTAAGGCAATATCAGAATTCGCTGGTTTCATTTTAGCTTTTACTGCGACCATCACATCGTTGCCCATTTGCATGGTGAGCAAATTATAAATACTGTCAACTTCCGGCTGGCTCTCGAGGTGCGCTAGCATTTCTTGCTTGATGCGAGGTTCAACGCCTTGCCCAACGAGCATGGCCTTGACTTCGATACTGATCATGACGGCCACTATAATCAATAAAACGCCAATAGCGATACTGCCAACGGCGTCGAAAATTGGGTTACCAGTTGTCCAGGTGATGGCGACAGCAATGAAGGCGAAACTCAAGCCAAGCAATGCCGCTAGGTCTTCTCCAAATATCACAACAAGTTCAGCATTACGTGTTGAGCGAAACCAACGCCAGAGCGATAGCTTGCCTCTGATTTTGTTCACCTCTCTGAGGCAGCCCCACATGGAAAAAGATTCTGCAATAATGCCAAAGCCAAGTACACCGAGTGCGATTAGCGGGTAGCTGACTGGCTCTGGTGTCACTACTTTGTGCCAGCCTTCGTAGATGGAAAACATGCCGCCAACACTAAAAAGCATCAGCGCGACGATGAACGACCAAAAATATGTTTCCTTGCCGAAACCAAGAGGGTAGTCATCAGAAGGTGGTTTTTTGGCTTTATGTATACCGAGTAAGAGCAAGAGTTGGTTGCCGCAATCTGCGGTTGAGTGCACGGCTTCTGCCAGCATGGATCCGGAATTGGTGACAAATGCAGCTGTGTATTTCGCGATTGCAATGGCCAGGTTTGCTCCGAGTGCAAACAGAATCGCTTTGACTGGGTTCGCGCCACTACTTGCCATGTTTCTCTCTCCTTGCCTGAATTTGGTGTCAGTGACATTTGATTGTGACAACCAGAGCAGTACATTGATTGTTATCGTTGCTGGAAAGAAATGCAACAAAATCATTCATGCTCATTTGTGGTTGAGGAGCATCTATAGGCTGCTAGGTATCTGATTGAATAGCTGCTAGCGACAATATATGATGTTCTCTCAGAATAATAATGATAAGGATACTTGCATGTCTCTCGAGAAAATTAAACAGCAAGCTAACACTGTATTGCTAAATTTCTTTCAGTTGATCATTAAAAAAGATGAGGCGCTGCGGTTGTGGCAAGATAGAAAAATAAACGTGGATAATCTTTCTGATATTATGGTGGAAATTAAACAGGCCTCCTCGCGATTACAGAAAACAAAGCAGCAAAGCTTGCCGCTTGTTTTCAGTGTTTGCTCCTTGGAGATGCCGTATAAATTACATGAAGCCCTCAATCAATCAACCAGTATTGCTGATTGTGTCACGCAATTAATTAATGCTCACAAGATTCACGCTGAGGCGCATCCTCAGCCGACCAGACAATATCAATATGAACAAACGATGGAGAGATTGGTGAAAGGAATCTTAAACGATCTGGTCACGCAAAATCTGGTCGATGATGAGTTAAAAGAGCGTATCGCCACCCATCTGGCCACACAGAAAGTTGCCGTCACTAGTCGTGGTGCATCTTATAGCTTTGGTTTTATTAATCGTCCGTCAGCTAGTGGTGCAATGAATACCGAGTCAATAACACTTGCAAAAAAGAGATTATAGCTTTCAATAGTCTTGAGTGTGATCTCTTCCTTTTCATTTGATGACGATCATGATATTTTTTCTAGTGTTGTTAATTATATGATTTTTAATACTAGATATTTTCAAGGAGAGAATTCGATGGTTGTTAAAAGTATATTAAAGGGAACAATTGCAGCTGTGATCGCTGCGACAAGTCTGGTATCTGTTGCATATGCCTCAGACGTGGCATGCCCAAGCGTTGAGCAGGTAACGGGTGCGGATAGAGCGTTGAATGCGGTTATTCGTCAGTCACAGAAAACATTTTTTGTATTATCTGCCCAGCCTGCGATTCAAGAGTCTGATCTTGGTTGGATGGTTGTGGCGCAGGCTTCTGCTAGTGGATACGATGCCGCTCACAACTCTGCTCAAAATGATGTGAAATCAGTTATGTTTGCAGCGATGGACACCGCCATGGAACAACAAGGCATGTATATCTGCGCATACCTGACCAAGTCTGGCGCCATGAGTGTGATGACTGTTGCGCAGCAACAATCAGGTCTGGTGTTCAACCCAGGCATGCTGAAGATGGATGCGATTAAGGCAAAAGCCAAAATCAAAATCTAAGTCTAAGTCTGATGTTTTAGTTGGGTGAGCGCGCTTGCGCTCACCCAGCTTTATTTATACGTGATGCATCCAAAGCCATTCTCAAGATTAGAAATTTATACCATACCACTACTCCGGCCTGTGCTGGTGTGTCTGCGTGTTGTGCTTTTCATTTGATGACAGCGGTTGTTCATAGACTTCTGGTGCAAACAATCCCTGACGGTAATATCCCGTTGGCGGTACTGTGGCAGCCTTTTCAACGGCGACAGCAGTATCAAGATCTTCCAATTTTGGTGCGGTTGCACCTGCATGTGCTGTTGCAGCCGCTCGAGGTGGCGCGTTTTTAAGCTCGTGTGCGATACCTTTCAAGCCGCCATTCTTGGCTGCCATGATGGCGTTTATGCCATGCTTGTTTTTCTGATTTGCATCGGCGCCGTGCTCCAATAACTCCGTGAACAAGGTCGCGTCATTCGCATTTTTATGATGCTTGGCTAGCAGAATGAGTGCAGTATTGCCGTCAGCATCAGCTGCATTGACATCAAAGCGATTTGTCTGCAATACAATCCTGACTAAATCTGCGCAATCCAATTGTGCGGCAAGCATCAGTAGATTTTGTTGATGTTTATACGTTGCCAATAAGTTGAAGCGCGGGTCTTTCATGATGATCATCACAAGATGCCTTCTACTGGATTCAGCTGCTTGCGTAAGAGCCGTATGACCAAATTTATCTTGGCGGTGCAAATCAATGCGCGGGCACTCAAGCAGGGTATTGACGATACCGTTATTTTGTTGCTCAATCGCCAAGGTTAATAGTGTGCGTCCACCCCATGTAAGCATATTGATGTCGAAATCAGGATCGCTGATTAATACATTGATGGCATCAAGATAATTGTAGTTGATTTCAAAATAATGATCAGAGCTTGATTTGTAGTATTTGGCCACGATAGTTGTCGAAGGCAGGTTAAGAATTTTGCGAAATAAATTTGGGTTTGTTTCCAGCATCCATTTCATGAAATCATCGCATTGATTAAGCCATCGTTTATCGATTTTGGGATGACTCAATAGCGCTTTCAGGCATTGTATTACAGCATTTTTATTGTCGTTTAAACCGAATTCGAAGTGTAGGGCGTCAATCGGCTTATTCACCGTATTGCTCAGATTGACGTTGATACCAGGGTGGTTGACGAGTAGTCTAAAAATTTCCGGGTGCGTTTTAAATGCCGCTTCAACCAAAGGGTGGGAGGTGTTTACATCAATGCCTGGCTGCTCCAGCAGTACTCTAACGAATTCCGTGCGGCATTCTTCAACGGCGCGTTTTAGAATCGTATTTTCGAAATATATCTTGGCATTAACATTAATGCCTTTGGCGATCAGCGCCTTGAAAAGATCGAGTCTGTTATGGTCAATCGCTAAACGCACAGCTTTATTTGCAGTACTGCTGGAGAGTGCTGGCGAGTTCGTGTCATTTAAAATTCTTAAAAATATGTCTGCATCACCGACGGCAAGATCAAGCAGTGAATTGCCGTGCCTGTCGACAACTTTCATATCAATTCCGGTGTATGTCAGCAGCAGTGTTGCAACATCCAGACAGTTGTACTTGAGCGCAAGTTGCAGCGCGGTTCGGCCGCGGCCATTCACAGCATTCAGCCATGCGGGATCCTGATATTTTGTATCAGCGAGAATAGTTTTAATTTGTCCAACATTATTTGCTCTGACAGCTTTGCTGAGATCACGCGGCATTTTGTTTGGTTTGTTGTTGCGCAGCATGGTGCAATTCCCTCTACTATTTTAATTGTTGTTAAAGTATGCGGCGAATTTACAAGATCATAACGGTTGTGTAAATGCGGAAAAAATTATCCGGCGAGGTGGAATGTTTGTATTTAATTACTGCAAATGCGCTAGTATCAAAGCAAACTGAGCATTGAATGGGCAGGGCTAATGCCAATGAGCTGGAAAAAGCTCACATCTGAAAGTACGATACGGTATCTATCACGCAACAGGGGAGAAACAAATATGTTCAGCGGATCAGTGCCAGAGAGGCCAACCACCATTCATGACCTGAAGGCTGGTGATATTGTTATATTTTATGTTCACGGTGTGCCGCATGCCGCGATTTATTCTCCGAAGTACGGCGAGTACGGCGACTTGATTCAAATGAATTACGACAAGCAAAGATCCGGCGCTATTAAAAGTACGTTGAGCAAGCAATTGCTGCAGGGGAAAGATGTCTATGTATTTCGCAGCAAGAGCAAATGGATAGACGGCGAAAAAATTGCAGCTCAAGCAGAAAGCTGGCTGCGCCAAGGTATAGTGTTTGATGAGCGGCGTCTGGCGCGCTCGCTGTATGATACGACCGGTGAGCCGGCGAAAAGTGCAGAGCACAATATGCTGCAATATTTAAAATATACGGCGCGCGCAGCAACGATGCCGATTAAAGTTCATCAATATCCCTACTATTATTCTTCGTATATGACGGGTGCAGCGCTAGGCATGCTGTTTCCTGATTTTTCGTATGGCTGGCCGCACAATTATTTGGCCGCAAACGCAGTTGAGTACGGTACCAGCGATCCGAATCGTCCCAAGGGCATGACGTGCGTCACCTTGGCATTGTTATGCATCGCTTCTGCTGCACTGCATGATGAGGTGAATCCTGTTACCAAAGACACGGGTTGGGTATCGTTGAAATATTCGCCGGAGCCAAAGCAATCAAATCTGCCATTTTTCCAAACCTTGCGAAAGGTGAGAGAGGAAGTGCATGCGTGCGATTTTGATGGTCCAGGCCTGGATGCACTATTCACGGAAGAACAACAGGCGAATTTCAATCTGGAGCGCTTACGCGAAAAATTAACTCCGGGCATCGCTGCCTTGAATCCGCAGCAGACCCCGCCTGAAGATTTCTTTTCTTGCCTAAAGAGCGACACGGATAATTGGCAAAATCTCGGAATTCTCGACAAAACCGTGGTGAAAGAATTCGATAAAGCTGCGTTTGATGAAGAGCGTCTCGATATTGGTGATGATATTCCAGATAATCGTATGCGTTTCATGGGGCAGTTTGATCTCAATATATTTAATCGAAATCCCGACAAGCCAGAAAAATCTTATCATGTTTGCAGATTTCGTGACCGCCCGTCGGTAAGAGTGGAGCTTATCGATCATGAAATCGAACGTCTTGCTGAAGAAAAGAAAAAGTTACTCAAGGAAAAGGAATTATTGCTCGCCAAGCTGGCTGAATCTGAACAGAAAAAAATGCGTAAGGTTTAGGTGCGCTCGAATGCGGGGAACTTTATGCGAATAAATGGGTTTGGCGATTTTCCCTCACCCTTTCCCTCTCCCGCAACCACCAGCTAGACACGTAAAGTTTTATGGGCGGGAGAGGGGACTTCCTTTTCGCAATAAGTGTAGAGATTGTGGCTGTGTTTCTAATGTTAATTAGCAGGCCCCCTCTCCCGCCCATAGCAGCAGACAAGTTTTCAACAAATGGTTGCGGGAGAGGGACCGGGGTGAGGGGATGTTAATGCGCTAGATACTGTAAGCGGGCTTCAGGGTTGGGTTACGCGCTATATGGCGCTACTTAAATATAAACAAAAATACAAAATAAGAGATAAATATATTTACAATATTAGATGAAACAATTGAAATTAATGGCCGCAAAATTCATTACAAAGTATTAAGCCCGACAAAAAAAATGGAAAGCAGGCCGTATTTGTTTTCTGTTCAAGGTGGTCCGGGGTTTTCTTCCTTGTCCATGGAATTAGCGATGACGGCACTCGAAAAAGAGTCTAAAAACACAGACGCCAATTTGCCTAACATGATTTTCTACGATCCGGTTGGTTGTGGTGCGAGTGACAAAGCCGAAGATATTGCTGCTGAATATACCATGGAAAATTTTACAGAAATCGCGGCGCAAGTTGTCGAGGTCGTGAAGGAAAAATTGATTCCACAGCAGAAGATGGATCTGCGACTCTACGGCGGTTCTTTTGGTGCCTTGACCGTCATGGATTTGCCCGTGCATAGACCCAAGTGGTTGGACGAAAATTCCGATATCAGGCTGCGACAGATTATTTCTAATGTTGGCCCCAATGGTGCCGATACCAAAGAGTATGCGCGAAAATATTTGGAAGATCATTTTGCCGGTAAACCCGGCTACGAAGAGATTCGTGCCGCACTTTATAAACTGCTAGATGGTAAAATTGAAGATCAACAAGATTATCTGCGTTTTGTTTTCAATATGGCGCCACTGTATTCGGATTCGCTGGCTGAATTCAAAAATAGTTTCATTGGCCAACGTTTAGTGAATAATCCGGGCGCGACAATCTGGCTGTTAAAAGCTGTGAATAAACTGCTGAGAAGTGAAGTCTTAACTTATATGATTGAAGGCATGACCGGTTGTTCGATCGATGTATTGAACCATTTCTTTGCCACCGATTTCGGCGGATTCAATTTAAACGCGCAGGTGGCACAACACTCTGAACTTTATTCTAAAGTTTCTATTTGTCTGATTGCATCCGAGCTGGATCACATGGTTGATTACCGGTACGCGCTGGATCTCAATAAGTTACTGCCAAATTCGAGTGCCGCCATCACCCTCAAAGAAAAGCATCAAGTTGCGCGCGGTCCGAACAAAGATACCTTCACGCAAATCTTGCTTGGTTTGATATGCCGCGGACATATTCCTGGAGAGGCGCTCGCTCAGCCGCTGATTGGTCAGCATACAGTAGATTATAAATTCCAGGATCAACTTGCAGAACTTGCCAAGCCGCTGCGCTGGCGTGATTCCACAACCTACACCATGGGGTCATTATTACTGCAAGATGATTCGACAAGCGCGCATTCTTCATCGCCGGTTGCACGTCATATTGATGATGTCGAGTTGAGTGATTTGCTTGGTCAGTCAACGCAATCTGAGGAAGCAAGCCGTGAAAATTCTGCATGTGATCTGATGCAGCAGCCGAAGGCATTGCGTCCCACGCTCTAGAAAATTAAGCGGGTTGGTGCATAACGCCAAACCCGCTTTTACTGTCAGGCGTAGGTGCGTGTCGCCTTTTTTTTGCGTTCAATTTGCGGCTTGCCTTCCGGGGCTGGTGGTAATGCATCTAGCTGTTTACCAATTTCTTCTTCACGTTTTTGTTCGGCAGCATCGATAATTTCAACCGTTGCTTCTGGTGGGAAAGACAGTAAATCTTCACCAAATGATTTGAATATTGTTGTCGTCGACGTTCCGGGCATTTCTTCCGGTGCGTAATCGGTTGCGAAGAGTTCCGAGGTGGCGGTAGGAGGTGTGATAATCCATGCAGGCTCTGATGCATTCACTTGTTCGCTGTCTAGGGCAAGTAAATCCGCGGTCGCTGCAGTGACTACTTCAGCAGCTTCTAATTTTGGCGCGGTTTCGTTGTCGAATTTAATTTCAAGCTCGGCATCTGTAAACGCGACATCATTTGCAACCAGACTAGATGATATTGGTTTAATAGCTGGATGAGCGCGATCGAAAAATGACTGTGGGTATTTTACATCAACCTCATCGACGTATTCTTTGACCTTAGCGTGCAGTTCAGGATTTTCTGGTAATCGGGCAGGGTATATTCCAGCTGGTGCAGCTTGTACTTGTTCTGATACTTCTGGTTCAGAAATTGTAGCAGCAATCACTGTTGCCTGTTGTTCTGCTTGTGATTTTTTATTTTTTGCGGCTACTTCTCTCTGCGTCTTCTCTTTCAGATTCAGAGCTCTATTGAGATAGCTACCAACATGTGTTGCATCACATGCGCGCATGCCGCGCTGCAAGTGCATGAGGTGTCCGTACACATGTTTGGGGTTCAGCATATCTTCATAGCGTTGCAGGCGCTGTTCTAGAGGTAATCTTTTAACATGCGCGAGTATCGCTTCTTTGAACGTTGAATTTCCGAAGACGAAGCCTTGTGGCAAGAAGTCAAAAATAATGGTTCGATGATAATCCCAATCATTAACTGTCTTAAGTGTGATGAGGTGATCCAGCAGGCGTAACAGTTCAGGGAATGAGTTGGAGCCGTATTCCATAGCATGATGAATAGAATCGCGTAAAGTTTGGTTATGATAGAGATATGCAAATAATTTTTGAGAGTCCCACGTCATCATCTTGTCTATCATCAGATGCAGCACTTCTGTTTGGCTGTAGTAAACCGCATAATAAAGAGCACTATAATATCGGTAGTTTTCTTCGTAAGGGTTTAGGCCCTGGTTTTCAACCAGTGCTTTTGCTGTCTCGGTGTTGCCGTGGGCAATGGCAACCTTAAGCGGTGTCGTTTCACCGTATTCATCTTTAAGGCAAATTGAAAGCTGAGTACGACGCTTTGCGAGAACTTTTATCACTTCAGTATGGCCGCGTTGGGCGGCGATATGTGCTGCTGTTTCCTTGCCGTAATAATGATTGGCGGCTGCGCCTTTACTAATGAGAAAGTCGACCATGGCTCCCTGACCATTTGCGGCGGCGATGTAGAGTGGTGTCTGGTAAGTGAATCCTGCGCTTTCATTGATATCAGCGCCTTTGTCGAGGCAAATTTCTGCGGCCGTAATATCACCAGTTGCAGCGGCTTGATAAAGCATCTTGTTTACTTTTGTTTTATCTGTAGCTGCATTCAGGTTTTCGACTTCGAGATCAGTTTTATTTTTGAGTGCAATGAGAGCGTGAAAGGCAGTTATAGCGCTTGGATGTCTGCTAAGCCTGTAAAATATATGGAGTGGGTGATTTATTTTTTTAGGAAAGTCTTTTAATAATGAATGTCGTCGCATCATAGGTAGTGATTTGACATAGTCTAAAACATCTTGCATGTATGTCTCGTACTTAATGACATCAATTTTATAGATAGGCAGAAGATCATAAATGTCAGGAAAAGGGATTTGATTTTCAACCAGGAAATGAATCAATTTGAGCACTGATTTAAATGAGCTGCCATATTTCTCCTCCGACATACAAAGCTTCATTACATTACTATTTTGCAGATAAAGATAAGCTAGCAGTTTTTGCGGGTCTTTTTCGTATTTAACAATCAGGGCATTCACGATTAAGTCAGCACAGTTTGTATGGCCGTGATATATGGTCATTGCCAGCGTCGAACCTGTTTCTAGCGAATGGTTGGTTGGATCGGCGCCGTGTTCTAATAGCAGGCTGACAAGATCGGCCCTTCCAATTGCCGCAGCAATTGCTAATGCGCTTCTGCCATTATGATGTCTTGCGTTTACATTCGCTCCGCGGGCTAGTAAAAATTTCGCAGTAACATCACGACCTCTGGCGACGGCGATATGTAGCGCCGACTCTGAAGTCCCGTCTGCCACGTCATCGATGCCTGCGCCTTCCTCGAGTGCCTCGATGATCAACTCGCGATTACCTGCGCGTGCTGCAGCAAACAGTTTAGTGTTTGGATCAGATCGTCTCATCATTAGCTTCTCGCCCTCGGTTGTTTGCGCATGTTGATGGGGTCTATGCCCATCATTTGTTTGAGCTGTATCATACATCGCCGACATTAAGGCCGTCTTAGCGCCGGTTGTGCGATTTGGTGGAGCTAAGTTGTTGATATTCTCATTAAATTTGTTGATAGATGCGCGAGTGGGTGTTGTTGCGTAAATCAATTAATCCTCAGGTTCGTCATTGCGAGGAGCGTTTTGTGCGACGAAGCAATCCAGAAATATGCTTACCTTGAATATTTTCTGGATTGCTTCGGCCGAAAAGCGGCCTCGCAATGACGAATTATGTAACAAAGCCTCGCTAGCCTCGGCTTGCCGAAAAAGCGAAAAAGTGTAGGATACTGACAATCTTTTCAGGATGGATCACTTACCAAGGAGTTTCTCATGTCATTATCCATGTACGATGCCTCGATTCCCGTCTTAGTAAAAATGCTGACTAATCTCTCTAGAATTTTAGACAAAGCCGCCAGCTACGCCGAACTTAAAAAAATTGACCCATCTGTGCTGGTGAATGCTCGTCTTGCCCCAGATATGTTTCCATTGTCACGCCAAATTCAGATTGCCAGCGATGCAGCCAAAGGCTGTGCCGCGCGTTTATCAGGCATGGATGTACCAGTTTTTCCCGATGATGAGACCACGCTTGCTGCTTTGCAGGCACGTATCGAAAAAACCATCACTTTTATTCAAAGCGTCAAACCAGCCGATATCAATCATACCGAAGATCGTGATATCACCTTGAAAATGGGTAGCCGCCACCTGGAGTTAAAAGGTCAGGCGTATTTGCTGTATTTTGTCCTGCCTAATTTCTATTTCCACGTGACCACGGCCTATGCGATTTTGCGCCATAATGGGGTAGAGATCGGCAAGACGGATTTTTTGGGGGCTTCTGCCTAGCAGCAATTTTTGCGTAAATCTTGATTTATGATTCGCAACTTGGTGATATAATCCGCCTAAATTACAAGCCCATAAAGCGAGCCGTTGCCGTGAAAAGTAAATTAATCGATATTCCTGTTGTCGTTGAGAGTGGTGCAAAATATCAAACTCCTCAAGGCTTTAACGCGGTTAAAGACGGCGTCAGCAGCAAATTTCGTGATCACGATGAAGTGGTCTTGAAAAAGCCCGACTGGCTGCGGATCAAGCTTTCCAGCTCCCCGAAGTTTGGGCAGGTTAAGGATCTGGTGACCAAGCATCAGCTGGCAACCGTCTGTGAAGAAGCCAAATGCCCGAATATGAGCGAGTGCTGGTCACACGGCACAGCGACCATCATGTTGATGGGCAAGGTCTGCACCAGGGCGTGCAAGTTCTGCTCGGTTGATACCGGTAATCCCAATGGCTGGTTAGATCCAGATGAGCCGGCTAAATCTGCCGATACCGTTGCCATTATGCAATTAGAATATGTTGTGCTGACCTCGGTTGATAGGGATGACTTGCCAGATGGCGGTGCGAAGCATTACGCTGACTCGATTCGCGCTATTAAAACGCGCTGTCCAAAAACCAAGGTTGAAGCGTTGACGCCAGATTTTTCTGGTGACCATGCTGCGATTGATGTGTTGCTGGCAAGCGGCGTTGATGTTTTTGCGCAGAACGTTGAAACGGTCGAGCGCTTAACCCATCCAGTCAGGGACCCACGCGCTGGCTATTGGCAAACTATTAATTT
>CAZWPD010000006.1:47909-54041 GCA_964636145.1 uncultured Coxiellaceae bacterium | reverse complement strand
GCTTAACCCATCCAGTCAGGGACCCACGCGCTGGCTATTGGCAAACTATTAATTTGTTGAGTTATGCAAAACAACAACGTCCGGATGTCATCACCAAAACCAGTTTGATGCTGGGTCTCGGCGAAGAAAAAGAAGAAGTGCTGCGATGCATGCAAGATTTGAAAAACGCAAAAGTCGATGTGCTTACCTTTGGACAATACATGCGACCTACACTCAATCATTTGCCAGTGATACGTTATGTGACTCCGGAAGAGTTTAAAGAATATCGTGATATTGGTTTGCAAATGGGTTTTCTGGAAGTAGCCTCTGGTCCGATGGTGAGATCCAGTTATCGCGCTGATCGAATTTTCAAAAAAGATAATTTAGGTTTATAAGTTAGTATAAGCTTGCGGAGTTGTTGCGCAAATCGTCATTGCGAGGCAGCTTTTAAGCCGAAGCAATCCAGAAAATATTCAAAGTTGCATATTATAAATAACTTCTGGATTGCTGCGTCGCACCAAACACTCCTCGCAATGACGATTTGCGCAACAACGCCTGAGTCTACAATTTAGTAAGCTATTTTAGCTAAATCTTGCTCGTTCATTGGGTCAATGCTAGAGTCAAAGTATATCAACTTCAATGATCACGGAGTGTCATGAAGTCTTGCGGCCGCAGTTATCGTGGCTCATAAGCACACTATTTCCCATGCCGTGGTCGTCGCTTATCCAGGAGGGAAACGAAATGATGACCTATAAATTATCCAACTTGAAATATGATTTTACTGCCAGTGTGGTTGTGTTTCTGGTTGCGATTCCACTTTGTCTTGGTATTGCGCTCGCATCTGGTGCGCCGCTGCTTTCGGGTGTGGTGTCAGGCATCCTCGGCGGTATCATTGTCGGTATTCTGAGTGACTCACCCGTCAGCGTCAGTGGACCTGCTGCAGGTATGGCTGCTGTTGTCCTGGCTGCAATTACTGAGCTTGGTGGTTTCAATCATTTCTTGTTGGCTCTGGTCTTCGCGGGATTCTTGCAAATTTTGATTGGTTGCTTTCGGGCGGGTTTCATTGCTGATTACATACCATCTAATGTTATTCAAGGCTTGTTGTGCGCGATTGGTATTCTGATTGTTGTAAAGCAATTGCCATTTGTTTTAACTTATACTAGCGAAAATGAAAAATTACTGCACTTACTGCAGGATATATCCGGTAATCTTAGCGTACCGAATTTAATGCATATTGCAGATCACGTAAATCTCGGTGCCATTACCATCGGGATTGTATCCATCCCTTTGCTCGTGTTTTTTGATAACACCAAGAATCCTTACATCAAGCAAATTCCCGGACCGATTGCCGTGGTTTTCGTGGGGATTTTCCTGAATGAATTTTATGAGTACTTTGCACCAGCGCTTAATCAAAGTAGCTATGAGCTGGTTAATTTGCCTGTCATCAATGACTTTGGGACGTTTATTGGCAATATGTATACGCCTTTATGGACTGAGTGGCGGAACCCAGATATTTATGTCTACGGGTTTATACTTGCTGCTGTTGCTTCACTTGAGGCGCTCTTGAATCTGGAAGGTGTGCAGAAACTCGATAAAAATAGACGTTATGTTTCCCGTAACAGAGAGTTGGTGGCGCAAGGCGTTGGCAATACTCTGGCTGGATTGTGTGGGGGGCTGCCGATTACCTCTGTTATTGTCAGAAGCTCGGTGAATATCGATTCAGGTTCGCGTACTAAACTTTCTACGATATTGCACGGCGTGTGGATATTGTTGGTTGCTTTATTTTTGCCGCATTGGATTAACGCTATTCCACTGGCGGCATTAGCTGCGATTCTTATATATGTTGGCTACAAACTGACGAAACCATCAATTTATAAAAAAATGTATCATCAGGGTGCGTCACGCTTTATTCCATTTATTATCACCATTATTGCGATCATTTTTACAAATTTACTAACAGGCGTTATCGTTGGCCTGATCTTCGGCTTCTTCTTTATTTTGAGAGATAATGCGCGCATACAACTCGATGTGATTAATGAGCAATATCCTTCCGGTGAAATCAAGCGCTTGATTCTTCCGCAACACATGTCGTTTTTACGTAAAGCATCTCTCGTTGCTGAGCTTGAGTCATTCCCGGCGAACTCCCGGCTAATTATCGACGCGCGTTATACCAAATATATTGATAAAGACATTCTTGAGGTGCTGGATGTGTTTCAAAAAACTCAGGCGCCTGACAAGGACATTGCAATCAACATGCTTGGTTTTAAAGATGCATATGAAATTCACGATCATATCGAATTCGTCAATGTTACCAATTACAGTACCCAGGCATCCTTGACACCTGATGAGGTGCTGAACATTCTTAAGGAAGGTAATAAACGATTTACCCAAGATAAATCCATTCATCGCCAACTGACTGAAGATGTGAAAGCATCATCGTACACTCAACATCCCATCGCTATCATCCTGGGTTGTATTGATTCGAGAGTGCCAGTGGAGTCGATCTTTGATATGGGATTTGGTGATGTGTTTGTCATACGTATAGCGGGAAATGTAATTAATGATGACATCATTGCCAGTATGGAATTTGCCTGTATGGTTTCTGGTGCGAAGTTGATTCTAGTCTTAGGTCATACATATTGCGGCGCCGTAAAAGCTGCCTGTGATCATCAGGGCGGCGGTCATCTCACTCATTTGCTAGATAAAATTAAACCCGCAATTGCTGCAGAGACAACTACTAAAGTTGATCGAAGCAGCGACAATGCCGAGTTCATGGCGAATGTAACGCGATTGAATGTTGATCATTCACTAAAGCAGCTGGTTGGCAAGAGTGCTGGTCTCAATAAAATGATGAAAGAGGGTGCCGTTGGTATCAAGGGTGCGACCTATGATATTAAAACCGGCGTTGTTCATTTTCATGAATATGTACCTGAGGTGTAGAAATAAAATTAATATGAGTGCGCTGGTTATTGTTGCGTAAATCAATTAATGTTCAGGTTCGTCATTACGAGGAGCGTTTAATGCTCTGGTTCGTCATTGCGAGGAGCGTTTTTTGCGACGAAGCAATCCAGAAGATATTCATGGTATCCAACTTTGAATATCTTCTGGATTGCTTCGGCTGAAAAGCAGCCTCGCAATGATGATTTACCCGGCAACCCCGGTGAGCAGTATGATTAAATCAATTCTGCAAAATTATCACAGAATCAAGTAATGAGTTTTTAACTAGGGAGAGTGTGATGAGTTATTTTGTAATTTTTACTGACAAGCTGCATGCAAAGACTTATGAATTTACTTCGGCTGGTGTGAAGGGGCATCGCTTCGAAAAAAAGACGCATGAAAGCCATTCACACGCGCACGATGCGCATCATCAGCACGACGAACAAAATAAATTTTTCAAGGAAGTGGCTGCTAATTTACAGAGCGCGACGGAAATATTAATTATTGGCCCTGGTGTTGGTAAAAATCAGTTTGCACATTATCTGGAAACGCATCACGCTCATGATATTTTTCCAAAAGTTGTCGGCGTTGAAGCGGTAGAAGAGTTAGATGACAATAAGGTCGTCGCTTATGCCAGAAAGTATTTTACTGTTCATCATGAGTTTTGGAGCGTTTAAATATGAATTATTGCGGACAATGCTGGTGTGGCCAGGTCACCTTCGAATGCGAGGGCGAACCATTGTTTGCGCAGCATTGTCATTGCAATAAATGCCGAGAAATTTCTTCTCATTCATCGCGTGCGCGCGACAAAATTGGCTACGCCTATACCGCCGCATATTTATTCGATAAATTTAAGCTTAAATCTGCTGAAAGGCTGGATGAGCTCATTCGTAATAACGCCAAGCTTTTGCTTTGCTCACGTTGTAAAAGTCTTATTTACGGTATTTCGTTAGATCCGAAACTTCAGGCTGGAATTGGCATTAATGCCAATAATTTTGTATTCACAGATGATGTGCCAGTTTCATTTATGCCGGTGCGGCATATTTGGTACCAGGATCGCATTGTCGATATGCATGATGATTTGCCAAAGTTCAAGGATGCACCTAAAGATCAATTTGGCAGTGGTGAGTTGTATCAAGATTAAATTTCAAAGTGAATGTTGAGTGCGAGTACCGGTGCGCCATTAATGGTAATCGTCAATGATTCTACAGTTATGCAGGACTGAGAAATGATTCTTGTCATTGCAATGGCAGATCATTTTTTGCTAATCGACAAGCACTTTTCATGCTGCTAGAGTGCCCGTCATCTGTTATCAGGAATTTAACCGGGAGCAAGGATAGTGTTTAGAAGAGTCTTGAATGTTTATTTCATCCGCGAACCAAATACGCTTACTTAACGCTTTATCGAGATGCAGCGCATAGATGAAGAGCAGGAGCGCAGGGACAGAGAGATACCCGAGTATTGGCGGCGCATGCAGGAATTGCGTAAACCGCGCTTCGCGAGAGTTTGCCCGGCTATTCACGATCAACTGAACTACGAGTACATCGGCTATACTGCTTCAAGAGTTTATGCGCATAACACTGATACCAGATCGGTGATCAATTTCCAGGGCGAGAGATATGAATATAATGACATGATCATGCCGTTACAAAAAGCCAATGATCGTGAAGATGGTGCCGAATTATTATTAAAACAACTTGGGCCGCTAGACGCCGTGTTCCATAGTTATCAAAAATTCAACCGCAGCATTGGCTGCAAGATTAATTTTCCCGCGCATCCAACGGATTTCGCCGATCAACAGCAAATAATGAGCGCGACTTTGGCGGAAGGAGCTGAATTCCCGTACATCAAAGAATCCATGACGCGTACTTTGGCAAACTGGATAGTCGCCGAAGTTGAACGCTCACCAGAAGAGCTAGCTGAATATTCAGAAGCTTTGCCTGAATTGAAACGACTGCTGGCATTGCCTGATGCATCTTTAACCTATGCCATCCGTGCGCAGTATTATCCACTGCCGGCACTGGAAAGCCGCATCAAGACAGCGATGGAGATGCAGCCTTTGTATGCGGCCATGTTTGACCCGGCAACCAGTTATGAAGATAAAGAAAAATTGATTCTATCCTGGCTGCGTAATCAAATAGATCCAAAACAAGCTCCAACCAGCTATTTTGGATTGTTTAGGCAGATGATAACCGGTACAGAGCCTGAGCAAGCTAAGGTTGGCGATAATAAAAATGCTATTAACAGTATGTATGAAAATCTGGCCGCGATTCGTATTCATTTGTGGCGGCAGAAACTTGAATGTCTGGTTGGGCGGATTGCCAGCGATGGCGGCCCTTACACCGGCAGGATAGACGGGATTTTGAGCATGCTGATGGATGCAAAATTTTATCTCAATGATAGTGGCGCGATGGTGCTTGATTACGATAAGTCATTTCAAGGCCATCTGGCGAAAGATTACGATCACTTTCTTGAAAATGACGGTGAAATGAAAAAGCTTGATTCATTTGAAATAGAAATCCGTCATGTCTTGAAATTACTGGGTTTGCAATTAGTGCCGGATCAAGATTTTTACGACAATCATGTTGTCGCTTTCACGAAAGAATCAACGCGGACATTAATGGATTGGGGTTATCACATCAGTAAAGACCACTGCAAGAAATTGTTGAAGGCTGGTCATGACTTGAAAAAATTGGACATGGTTGCGGCTCAGACTCCAGCGCTGGCAGATATGCCGGAAGAAATGCATCTGGCGCTGATGACTTCTGTGGCGCCATCCTTGCCGGTAAACGAAGTCCATACGATGAATGCGCTGCGGTTGGGGAAGTAGGGTTATTTTCCGCATTGGTTTTGATGTGTGCGGACTTGAAAAGAAAGTCCCCTCTCCCGCCCATAAGGGTTTATTAAAATACGGTGATGGTTGCGGGAGAGGGATAGGGTGAGGGAAAGCCAATGCCTTCGCGTATTTCCTTCACCCTCACCCCGGTCCCTCTCCCGCAACCATTTGCTGAAATCTTGTCAGTTGTAATGGGCGGGAGAGGGGGCCTGCTAATCGCCAATGTGCCACCTTCTTTAAATCATGGCCTGTAATTGTTAGGCTTTGTAACATCGTCTCAAGCATTGTTTTGTGGGTATTGTGCGAAATTACTCCAAGCTAAGGCCGGTCCGCATCACCTCAAACACCTCCGCATACCTTGATCTCATCGCCATCACACC
>CAZWPD010000006.1:7925-47809 GCA_964636145.1 uncultured Coxiellaceae bacterium | reverse complement strand
CGGTCCGCATCACCTCAAACACCTCCGCATACCTTGATCTCATCGCCATCACACCGCGATAAGCAGCCAGACCTTTGACTGCAGCAATATAATCAATCTCCTTGATCTGGCTTTGGTGACAAGCCAGTGCTTGTAGTTTGGTATCGATCACGGATTCAATCGCAACCACGAGTTGAAATTTTTGGATCGGGTGCCAGACTTCATAACCGTAGACGTAGGAGACTACATGCGGGTTACCGATAACATCCGGGCACCACGGTCCACCCGCGGCGGTAAGTGCAGACATGGAAAGGTGATGGACAACTTGATGATCGGGAAAAGCATCGCTCGCGGCATGGGTAAACACGACATCAGGTTTGTATTTGCGAATGAGGGCGATTATGCGCATTTTCATGGCTGTGTCGTAGCTGGTCAGGCTATCTGGGTATCTGAGAAATATAACTTCATCAGCGCCTATCACTTTAGCCGAGTGTTGAGCTTCAGCTTCGCGTTGCAGCATTAATTCATCTTTACTAATACCGCGGCCGCCTTCTTCGCCAGAGGTGACGATCACGTGAATAATGCGACAGCCTTGTTGCTTGAGCACGAGTTCCGTGCCGCCGCAGCCAATTTCAATGTCATCCGGGTGGGCGCCAATAGAGAGTATGGTTTTCATGTCTGCTTACCAACGATATAGTCAGCAATAATTGCTGATGGAGTTTTGGTTGACGGATTTTTTACGGGTGAGTAGTGCTTGGTCGTCGGCTTTGTCCGTAAATAATTTAATACTTCATTTTCGATGGTCTTGGCATTCAGGCCCAAGACTTTGGTTAACCCCTGTTTGACGCCGTCGAATCTTTCAATATGATCACGCAGGATAAAAACATTTCTGCCGAGAAACGCCGCTTCTTCCTGGACGCCGCCGGAGTCGGTCAAAATTAAATCCGATTGCGTTAATAGGGAAATGAATTTCGTGTAATCCATGGGATTAGTTAGCACGACATTTTCGACGCCGTGAAACACCTCGCCACTCACTTTTTTGACGAGCGGGCTAGGGTGTACGGGGAAGACAAATACACACTTCTTTTCCAGTAAGGCAATACTCTTGATCGCTTGCATAATATTTTGTAAATATCCGGCGCCGCTTTCTCTTCTATGCATGGTCACGGTCACCATCTTGGTAAATTGCTCTGTACGGTAAGCTTCAAAGTTGCTGTCATTCAGATGATCAATGCTTTGAATGGCTTCGTGTATCGTGCTGCCAGTCACGGTAATTTTCGCTTCGTGGACCCCGTCTAAAATCAGATTCTGCTTTTCGAGGAGCGTCGGGGCAAAGTGATGATCAGCAATAATGGATGTTGATTGCCGATGAAATTCTTCTGGATACGGCGATAAAATGTTTCGCGAGCGCAGGCCGGCTTCCACGTGGTAAAACGGAATGCGCTGATAAAAGCAGGCGAGAGCTGAGGCATAACACGTGGTGGTATCGCCGTGTGTGATTACCAGATCCGGTTTTTCTTTTGCAAAAATAGTTTGCATGCCTTGCAAGATATTGGCTGTCAGTGTTGATAATGACTGTGAGTGGCGCATCAAGCCAAGATCAATATCTGGCTGCAGCTTGAATGAGTTGAGGGCGCTCGCCAGTAATTCTTTGTGCTGACCCGTCGAAACCAGTTTCACGATTAGTCCTGATCTGGCACGCAAGGCGTGATAGATAGGCGCCATTTTAATGGTGTCTGGTCTCGTCCCAATAATCAAATATACTATTTTCATCTCATCACCTTATTTTTGTTATAGAGATGAAAGTAACAGCGGTGACTGTTGAATAAAAGTGACGATATCTCTATAATCCGTTCCATATGGATACAAATAGATTACGACAATTTTGCGTGATTGCAGAAACCGGCAGCATGACTAAAGCTGCTGAACTGCTATATATCACCCATTCTGGCCTCTCTAAAGCAATGAAGTTATTGCAGGAAGAACTAGGCTGCGCATTGCTGCGTCCGGCTGGCAGGGGGCTGGCATTAACGGAAGACGGGATGCGCATTTACAAAAATGCGAAATTATTTCTGGAGCAGGAAGATCAGTTATTTGGTGCTAAACCAAAATCCGAGCAGAAAATTTTGCGAATCGGTACGGTTGAAATATTTCTATTGGCGCAGTGCGGGCAGCTCAGTCAACCAGAGCTTGCTCACTATAATTTTTCACTTTTAGATTTAAGTCCGGGACAAATCGAGCAGTTGATCGCGCACCAGCAACTGGATTTTGGTATTACTTATGCGCCTTATCCTATGGAAAATGTCGAATTTAGTGAAGTCGGCAAATACCAGCTTGGTTGTTATTGCTTGAAGAATTCCTTCAAAGGGATGGATATCAATACGATCCCATTTGCTGTGCCCGCACAAGGCCTAACAAATAATCCGTTAGGAATAAAAGAGCGCGATGGCTGGATAGAAGCTATTACGCCGCGCAACCGCAAATATTCAGTCAACCTGCTCTCGACCGGTCTGGAATTAACGCGGCAAGGATTGTGCGCTATTTTTATTCCAAAATTCGTCGCTAAAAATTATCCTGAATTAGTTGAATTGCCGATACCAAATGCGCAAAAAGGTGTGCAGCGCGCATTTCTGGTGAGGCATAAAGACCAGCCGCAGGATAAATTATTTCAAATGCTGAAAAAAACCATCAAAGCAGTCATACAATGATGGATACCGCCATCAAATGGATGCACGTCTGTTCGGTATAGCTAAATCATTTTTAGTGAGTATGATTGTAGGCAGCGCATGATCGGACTTCACGTTTCGTATCTGTTCGTGCTCAGGGTAATCAGAATATTTGCCAACATCTGCAATCAGGCGTGCATGTGTTGTCAGTGATGGATTGACTGCGTGGTTTTGTTTTGAGTCTGGCTCGTCAAATTCAGTTTTCAATCTTAAGTGATGTTTGTTAACCCGGGTTAATGCAATGATGCATGCGGCGATGCTTCCGGTGATTCCTGTAATCATGGAAATCAATTTGACGACTGGTGTGGCAAATATTATCAATGCTACCAATGCTGAGGTAACAAATAAGCCGATAATGCCATCCATGGCTGCGTTCTTGGTCTTTGACCTATATTCATCGCGTTCGATCTCTGAAGTTGCGCTTCTGGCTTTGATGGCATAATAAATTGCTGAACCGATGCTGAATAGTGATTTTGCTGCAAGTGTCGCAGCAGATATTACTGGTGCTGCGAGTGAAAAAAGACTGGTGAATGCCAGGACACCAATCAGCGCTGCGGTTAATGCGCATGCCACCAGTGTTTCCAGTACGGCCTTTGCAATACTGTGCGGCTCGCATTCCTCGAGTTTAACGCGTCGCCACGCTAAAATGGCCGTGATAATGGCGGTGAGCACACTGACAGGTAAAAACAGATATTGTGCGAGTGAATCCAGTACGATTCTGCTCGCGCTGGCAAAAATTGCAGCCGTTGTCAGGTTAGAGGCGCGATTGAATTGATTAGCGGCATTGACAGAGAAGTGTGCGATCTCGTTTTTATGCCAAGCGATATGGGTATGATAATTATTGTTACCAGAAAATAACCTAGCGTGCATATCCCTGACTCAATTTCTATGTGGATGTCCATTATCCCAGCTCAAGATGGCGTGGCGATGACGGCGAAATGACAATCTCGATATCATCCCCCGTACTTTGAACAATATTTTACAACTATTCAATTTATTTATATAAGGCTATCCATCGTAATCCAAGACGTAGATGGAATGCAGGTTGCGTGCATTATTTGTGTCGGTTTGAACGATTTCTCAAAGCACACCTGCTTGTAAGCGTGTATCAACACATACAGCTTGATGTGGAAAATTCTCACGATTACAATTCCCTCATTCATTAAATAAGGAACGTAAAATGATTACCAGAGAATTGAGTGACCCTAAAATTGCTAACGCTGATCAAGAAACGCTTGCCCCGCAAGCAAATGAAGCTTCACCTGTCAGTATTCTTGCAGATACAAAAGCTGTATCAGACCCTAGGGTCGCACCGGAAGACGCAGAAGAATTTGCAAAATTTAAAGCGCGTAGAAATGTACTTCAAGCTGAATTTGCTAAATTCAAAATGTACCGCCAGCGTGCCAGAGAGTTGGATGAGGCCGAAGCGGAGCACGGTCACGTCAATAGCCCTATTACACCGTAGTCTTGCATAAATGCTTGCTTGCGCGCCTTGTCGGGCGCGTAAGTAGACTAATTACCTTGTCAGCTAAAATCAATTAGTTACCGCGTCTGTCTATACTATGTTCGAGACATTATAATAATAGCCTTGTATTAATACCCTTATAATTCTTTGATTTCACGATATTTCCTCCCCGTCTTCCATTAATCAAAACTAAGATGCTGATTTCGTGTCTGCTTGTGAATTTTCCTCAAATCTGTTGCCTATACTTAGAGTGTGAATGCACTAGGATGAGGTGGGACTATGAGCAGAAGTTCATTAAGAGATGCATATAATCGCCATACTCGCCAGCGTTCAGGCGCTGCCCAGAGTACAAATGTCGGCGCATCAGGTCCAAGTGATATTGCGATTGGGCGTTTGTATGTGAATCTCATGCTTGCAGCAAATGAGGCTTCGGGTATGAATGATCTCAGTCAGATTCAATTTAATTTTTGTTTGCAAAATGAGAAGGGTGAGTCTCTCCCAACTCGGCGCGCAGATATTCAAAGATGTATTTTGGCATATTTGGGTAGCGACAATTCGGGTCTGAACGCTCAGGATAGAAAAATTATTGAAGCTAATCTCCGTGAGATTGCGCCATCCTTGCCAGAAGAAAGCGCTTCATTACATAACTATAAAGAGACATTAAGCTTGCGCGCGAAAAGCTATCATGCTGCTGCCATGAACTTGCTTGAACATCGCGGTGGTGATGCAGGTCAGTTAGAAACAGATCAGCAGATGCTAAGTGATTTGAAAGCTACATTCGATCAGTCGATGAAAGAAGATGGTGGTCCCGAAATTCAGCAAGCACGTTTTAACGCCTATATGGATGCACTCACGGATAAGCTCGGATCTGCACTAAATATGGATGTAGATGCAGTTCAAAAGGAACTCAAGGAAGCTGAAACTATTCAGAATATCAAGCAAAACAAAGCTCAGGTAACTTTTTCAGGAGTGGTTGATAACAAATCAGGATTTCCAAAAAGTGAAAACATACACGTGCAAATCGAACAGCCGTGCAATCGTTTCAGTGATTTTAGTCAGTCTCAGCAAGACGAGTGGAAGAAGGTCTATGCCGAATATAAAGGCGGCAAATCAAATCCTGATTTCCCTAAATGGTTTCAAAAACGTACGGATCTGGAGAAAAAAATATGGCTAGAGAAAATGGAACAGGTGATGGCCGGAAATAATGATGTGAATATGGGTCCGGTAGTAAACAAAAAAGGCCTGCCTGGTTTGCGTAATCTTGCTTTGACATCATTTGCTACTTTCGAATTAAAAGGGATAGGGGCGCCTGAAATTAAAATGATTTCTGCAAAATCCGTGCGGAGCTCTAATCTCATTTCACAAGCAAAAGACGGAAATTTTAAGTTGAATGACGATCAGAAAAAGCTAACTCAGCAAAACATAGAGCAAATTAGTGAGATTTACAAAAAAAATAATATGGCAAATAAAGCTGGCGGCTTTGAATATGAGGATAAGCAGCGGCAACCATACGTGCTTTGTCAGACACTGGTTAGAATAATTGGCGGTGGGGATGATCATGTCATCAGGAATAAAAATGCTGCGATTAAAGCGATAAACAAGAAGAATGGCAATGATATGGTTTTTGGGAGTAATCATTGTATTGGCACGCCGGCAAAGATGAGCACCGCGTTTCATTTTGTGATGCATGCGGCTGGTGCAAATACTAAGGGGATGAGACACATCGACAAGCCGGTTACGGATTTTATCGATAATGCTGTGATCAAAGGTGTCGAGAATAAATGGAGTCAACAATATCTCCGTGATTTCAAAGATGCGGCCTTGAAAGGGCGGGTCTTGAAATCAAAAGAGGTGGCGGATGTGGCTAGCGACTGTGGGTTTTCAGTCGACCAAGCCAAAACTCTGGATCGAGTATTGCAGGCGACCAGTATGTATGCCAATGAAACACGCGGTCTGTCGTCGTTCAAAAAAACTCACCAATTACACATGGCGGCTCTGGAAGAAATTATTTATCAAGATACCGGCAACTGCGTGCAAAGCAGTTGCAAGAGCGGTAAGGACCGTAAAGGCGTGCAGATAAATTATAGAAATGCGATGCTGGCATTTTATGCCGAGTATGGCCGTCTGCCACCATCTTCCTCCAAAAGAGAAATGGTCAAAGGCGATCGAGAAAAATTCGTAGAAATATTCGTGGAATTATTTAAAACGCATCATCAGGCTCGCTTGGCTGAGCTCAATGCCCTAGGTTGTCAGGGGCAAAAGGCTTTAAATAATATTTTACCCAAGGATATTCAAAATAAATTGAAGGAAGATGGCGGCACGTTATTAAAGGCCCATAAAGAAAGGTCAGCTTTAGCCGACCTTGGTCATTCAGCTGTTGAAGCTGATCAAGATGAATTAAATAAGTCGGCGGAAAGGTTTCAGTCTCAGACTAATCTGGAACGTCGTCAATTAAGTTAGGCCCCATCCTGTCATTGACCACTTTCCATTATTGAGCTTGTGGTGATCAAGCATTATTTGTATGATCTAAAGTATCCCAACTTAATACAGTGACTCCGTAATGAAGAAAACTCTCGTTTACCTCGCTGTATTGTTCTCTACGCAATCATTCGCTGATCAAGTTGATTGCAGTGCGGCAGTAAGAATCTATCAATCGCATCTTAATACACTTAAGCGTGAATGTATGCAGGCGTCGGAGTGTCGTGCGGATCATTTAAAATGGGATCCGTGTGCAAGGCCAGTTATTCATAGCGACCCGTCTTTATCACCGTTGATTGCTGGTGCCTTGGCAGATTTAGCACTTATTTGTCCGCGTCCAGCTCGTTCTTGCCCTGAGATAAGTGTTAAGCCTATTTGTATCGATAGAGTCTGTGAGGGTTCAGCTGATTTAGGTAGCAAAAATGATCTTAAAATTACTATTCAGTTTATGCAGAAATCATCGCCTCTAGTTGGTGCGAAGGTCAATCTTGATGCTGATACCGGTATTCGCTGTGTAACAACACCTTGCGATTCCAGGCGGGTGGTCGAAAGCTTTGTTACTGATCAAGACGGTAAAATTTATATATCCGTTGGCAAAATCATGAGTTTGATGAATGGCAGTACCAATCCTAATGTGATTCATCATCATGTTGGTCCTGATGGCTATGCGCTTACCATCGAAAATATTGGTTATCGCGCAATCAATTTGTCTGGGTTACTAGTCGATACAAAAAAGGTTATGGTTGTTAATTTTTAATAACATCATATTTTATGGGTGGACGGGGCAGGTTAATGTGCTCGTAACATCGTAATTAGGCAGCGAGCTATTTATGTGATCGCCAGTCTGTTTTTGCTCATCGCAAATCAACAACAGCCTCGTTCTTGTCGCATGTCCAGCCCGGCTTCCAGTCTGGCGGCGATATCCACAACTGCAATGCTTTGCTAATGCTAGGTGCCGTCCAGCTCATTTTGCAGAGATACCAAAGATAATGCACATTGATCCATACCGGATCATAACTGTTTACTGGTACGGTTATCCCGTAACGAACATCTTCTACTTCTGGCTCGAAGCTTCCGAAGCATTTATCCCAAATAATAAAAATTCCCGCATAATTTTTGTCGAGATATTGTGGGTTAGAGCCATGATGTACACGGTGGTGTGAGGGTGTGTTAAACACTGCTTCGAACCAAGTTGGCATGCGGTCAATTTCACGCGTGTGAAACCAGAACTGGTAAATAAGATTAATACTGATCACCGAGAGCAGCCACTCTGGTGGAAATCCAATTAACGCCAAGGGCAGATATAAAGGCCAGGAAAGAAATTGTTGAAACGTTGATTGTCGTAATGCGACCGCAAGATTATATTCTTCACTGGAGTGATGGACGATATGCGCCGCCCAGAAAAAATTTACGCGGTGTGAGAGGCGGTGAAACCAATAATAGATAAAATCCTGAAGGATGATAAGCGCAAAAAAACAGCTGATTTTCGCTGGCATTGAGAGTGCGTGCATATCAGTTAAGCGGAAATGATAGTAGATATACAAGTAACAAAACATCTTGAAGCCGTTTCCAAATATCCCGGCAATGTAGGAAATGTTGCTAGCGACGAGACACGTTGCCGCATCTTCCACTTTGTATTGATGGCGCTTCTTTTTCTGAGTCCAGTAAATTTCAAAAATAATCGCTAAAACAAAAAAGGGGATGGCGTAAGGCAGCGGATCAAGGGTGTGCAGCATGGTTGCTCCGGGTGTTTCGACATCAGCGTGTCAGGATGTGCTAATCATAATGTCTGGCAGTGTGTTGTTCAAGTGACAAATCATTGGTTGTAGTAATGATAAGGTAAAAATTACGCTAGACAATAGGAAAAATTGCGTATAGAAATTATAGTTAATGATGCAGAAACCGACAAGGAGAGCGCCTATGTGGAGTCGACTATTTGGTAAATCTGACGATCAAAATCATACCGGCTTAGTAAATCCTGAAAATTCACATCTCTCACGCATAGACCGCTGCCATGAACTCGCGAGTATCACTAAAAAAATACTACTTCTGCAAAAGCATGATGCCGTCCTGGCACTGGAAGCCAGGGAAAAGGGCGCAGGATCAGTTGCCTACCAAAAGCACATGGTCACGGCAGATTTACTAACCCACATTAATACCGCAACGACGAGATTTAATCTTTCGCCAGCTAAGAGTGACCCCATCGCTGAGCTGGAAGATGTGGTGGAATTGCTAATTAAAATAGGCAAGTCAATTCATCAGACTCACGATGATGAAGAAGATACGCTTAACATCCGTAGGGATGTTAAATCAAAAAAGACCACACTAGGTCTCGCCACGCTCGGCGTTGTTGCTACGGCGATTTCATCGGGTTCTTTCCTGGTATTTTTAGCTGGATATTCTGCTCTCGTTGGTGCGACGGGGTTGTATCAGGTTTACGAAGAAAAATGCCTTGATGCTTATAGCTTTCAGCTTATTTGTGAACTAGATGCGGAGGTTAATGAAGCCATCAAGAATATAAATAAAAATATTGCCAGAAATAAAGCTCCTGAAGAAATCCGAAAAACTGTTGAGCAGCGTACCTGGGGTGCGATTGCACTCTGCGCTAACCCAATTGCGAATCAATTACCAACTGATGTGAAGTCCTTAATTTTGAGTCGTGTTGTGAGCGGTCATGAGAATGAAGATCATATTAAAAACTTATATAACCATCACAGGCGATTATTCAAAACCGCTAAGAAAATGCTTGATAATCACTCTAAAGGTGATGTTGAGATTACGCAATCAAGTCCTTCATTGTAAGTCTTACATGGTGTGATGTTCAGCTGACTATAAATGACTAATAATATCATGCTGTTAAATGCACTCGTTTCAGTTCATTGCGTGCGATTATGCACTATACTCTAGATGAGATGGTTATGACGCTGCATTATCTGGAGATAACGACGGTGAGAAGCGATTCGGGTAGTACTAATTTGTCTAACTGTAGTTCTCTATTTCAGTCGGCCCGTGATCTGGCGTACCGGTTGAGCAATAGCCTGTCTGATCATTTAACAGTTAAACGAGCTGGCTTTTTCAAGCAGGTGATTTCTAAACATGAATTGCATGAAATTATGTCGCTCTTCGAGCTCATCAATCTATTAAAAGTTAAGATAGATGCGGAAGTTGAAACGGGAGTGAGCGATACAGATAAGCTACTCTTGATTCATCAATTCACTGAAGTATTAACCGATTTAACCTCTCATGTTGCTGCGGAATCCAGCGTTAAGCGCGGAGCAAAATCCAAGCGTGGCGCTAACAACCAAAATTACTATACTGCTGATTTCGCCAGATTGCTCAATCAATTCAAGGAGCAACTTGATAATGTGAAAAATGAAATGTTTTCGGTTATTGACGCGAGATTTAATCATCTTGATTGTGAAATTAACTGGCTGAAATCAAAGCTTGAGATTGAAATTAATTGTGAAGCTGCCAATGCGCAAGATGCGGTCGGTAATGACAAAGAATATAGAGATTTTCACGCAGCTTATCAGCGTGGATTGGCCAAGCTTGATGAGGCTAATGAAGTTATTTACTCTGAGCTGCTTCCAAAACTTGAGCGAATGCCCTATCCCGAGATGAGGATGAAATTCCTTACTCAGCTTATTCAGCAGTTAAAAGTTGAGAGGCGCAACTTTGATTGGCAACTGAATGCAGAGAATTTGACTAATGTCGAACTGTTGTTACCTGCAAGAGAGTTGCTGCGCGATTTTCAATATGATCTACACCTGGTGGAGAGCAGGGTATTATTTCAGGCTATCATCAAAGCGCGAGCAGATTTGCATAGCATGCGTGGAGAAGATGCCCTCAGTAAATCAAAATTACCGGATTTCCTTAATCAGCTCGCGAAAATGATGTCGTATCGCGGTATACATAATTATTCATACGATTCATCTACTGCCATCAAAGAGCATACCCTTGTTGCAAATATCGTCTCACTATCTGATCCCTCATCACACGTGGATGTGAAGCAAGTCGTTGAGAATATTCAACGCATCATAGATAGCGCTACTGATAAAATTCGCCAGGATAGTATTAATCCACATACCAAGGTGCAAACCGCTGGTTCCAGATCGTCTCGAACCGAGGAGCAGTATCTGCAAGCAGTCAGCATAATGACTAAAGCTTTGCTTTTGGCTCCTGTACAGGAGCTTCAAGCCAGCCCTGATCATTCAGCTCGCCCGAATTAATCTAGCTAGATAGAGCTTGACGACTTTGCTCGTAAGCAGGTAAGTTTTAATCATAATAATAATTAGGTTTATAAAATGAGCAAATCCACCCTGAAACTGTGTGCCTTCGCACTTTTTGCCTGCTTACTATCTACCCAGTCCTTTTCAGCAAATGAAAGATTAATCTTTGCGCTTGACCTGGTTCGCCACGGTGACAGAACGGCGAGCGATGACCTGCCGGCAGCGCCACATGTCTGGGCTGAGGGGAAGGGGCAGTTAACGGCGTTAGGGATGCAGCAGGAATATCAGCTGGGATTGAAGCTGCATCAGCGCTATATGGTTGATAATCTATTGTTGCCGACGACATATCAGCCAAATACGCTCTATATTCGTTCGACAGATTACGATCGTACCATCATGAGCGCCCAGTCTTTATTATTGGGTTTGTATGCGCCAGGCACGGGTCCTGCGGCTCCTAATTCCACCCAGCCAGCCTTGCCGGCCGGGTTTCAGCCAATCCCGGTTCATACCGTTGCCGCGTCGCAAGATGGTGCATTGTTAGTTGATTTAAGCTCGAGAAAAATCGCTGATTTAATCAATAAATACGTTTATTCACGCCCGGACTGGAAAGAGAAATCCGCGCAATTGCAGTTGCAATATAGCCGCTGGAGCGAGCTAACTGGCATGCATGTTTCCAGTATGTTTGATGTTATGGGTTTGGGCGACACTCTTCGTGCCTACGTGAATCATGATGTGGCATTGCCAGCTGGCTTAAGCAATGAAGAAGCTAAGAAAATTATCGCTGAGAGTGACTGGATCTATGCTTCTTTGCTGAAGCCAAAAGAGGTTGGTGATGTTGCCGGTAAACCGGCGTTGCAGAAAATTGTCTGGTACTTGCAGCAAGCCGCTGAGCAAAAATCTAAAACAAAATTTGTGTTGATATCCGCGCACGATGTGACTACTTTTGCGGTGATGAGTGCTTTGCATGCTCCATTGGACACGGCGCCAACCTATGCCGCTGACTTGAATTTCTCGCTTTATGAGTCAGGGTCGCGTCAGTATTTCGTTAAAATTACCTATAATGACGTGCCGGTGACTGTGCCGGGGTGCAATGGTAATGTCTGCACTCTCAGCCAGTTAGAGAGCCTGCAAAAATAGTGAGCTGGCTGGCCATCGCACGCGTTGGCCAGTTTGTGGCTGCCACCATTTAGATCTAATGTATTGAATATTCTTACATTTACATAAGCGTAGATGCTGGCTTGCTGCTCTGCATGGTATAATTATTTTTAATATGTTCAATGAAAATCACCTGTATCTTTCAGTTACTCAGGAGTTAGAGATGAAGAAATTAAGTCAGGGAATAGTATTTTTTATTCTTGCAGGATTTGCTGGTCTTGCCGGGGCTGACACCAATGTGGCGCCTATGAGTGCCAGTGCGCCAAATACGGCGACACCGAGTACGGCGGCTCCAGCTAGCACGACACCAGCACCAGCTGCCACGACACCAGCACCAGCTGCCACGACTACGCCTGCTGCAACCACGACCAATACGACCACTACCAGCACAGTCACACCGGCTGCAACTAATCCTGACTCAGCAGCGGTTGAGAAGAATACAACTACCACTGTCACACCAAGTACAACAACGACAAGTACGACAACCACAACTTCAGCCAAGCCTGCGGCAGATGCTTCGAAGTGTCCGTGCGATTTTAATCAAGAAGAATTCAAGAAGTTTGCTGATAGCATGAAACACGGCGGATTCATTTGCACAGCGCAAAATACAAGAGTGGTCGGCATGGAAGACAATAAACCATTTCTTAGTATTGCCATGGAATTGTCTGCTGTTGATAAAGATAAAAGAGATGCAGCTAATGCTGCAAGTGATAAAGACGCGCTTGCGGCAGCAACGACAAGCTGGGGCATGGTTTATACCAGCCTTGATAATGTTGACCCAAAGTTTAAAGTCAGAATCTGCAGCAAGACTCTGGTTGTTGATCGCCAGGCCGGCTTTCAGACGGCAACGCAATTAGAGAATTTCACGCAATATCAGGCATGTCTGAAAGATATCTTGAGTGTTGCGACGGCGATGAATATTCCTTGCGGGATATAGGCATCAGTCAAATCAAGCATCCCCAATCTAAACTTTCTTAACGAGAATTAGCGTGATGAGGCTGACAGTGATAACTGTCAGCCACTCAAATAATCCCAATGGCGTGAAGGCAAAGAACTGGGAGATCACTGGTATCTCGATCAGTAATACCGTGAATGCGAGTGTCATGCAGATAATTATGCGTGCTACTCTGGTTCTAAAACCACTCAGCCCCAGTGTTAATGCGGCGCTAATGAAGCCGAGTTCAGCCAGTACCAGAGCTCTGGCATGATCCATGTCATGGTTATGTTGATAAACAAAGAAGAAGGTGGCGATTACGATACCGGTTGTGAATAGCCCAGCAGCAGTTATCATTTTCCAGTCTTTATTAGAGAAAAAGCGCGTATCGTTGAGATTTCTGACCGGCTCAATTTGATTAGATGCTGGCAAGTCTTGAAAGACTAGCATGGACGTAGGATGAATGATTAATTCGATGAAGACGATGTGAATGGGTAAGTACAATAGTGGATAGCCGAACAAGGGAATAATTGCGGCTGATAATACAAACGGCAGATGAATCAGTAACAAATATTTGAAACTCGACTGCATGTTTTTGAATAATTGTTTTCCCTCTGCAATGGCATTGACGATACTGTCGAAGTTATCATCCAGCAGGATAATGTCTGCTGCTTCACGTGCACTTTGTGCGCCGCGTTCACCCATGGCAATACCAATATCAGCTGCTTTTAAAGCCGGCACATCATTGACGCCGTCGCCAGTAACGGCAACGATTTCTCCGTAAGATTGCAAGCGATTGACAATTTCCAGTTTTTGCGTGGGAATCGCTCTGGCAATAACATCAATCTTGCGAAAATATTCACTGTCTGCACTCATTGCCTGCTGGGCTAAATCTTCCGCGAGTACGACGTGTGGATTACCATTGCCAAGTCCAACTTCACGCGCAATGGCACGAGCGGTTTCAGGATGATCACCGGTAATCATTAACACGTGAATATTGTTGGTGCGGCAGGTGTTAATGGCGTTGGCAACACCGCTGCGCGGCGGGTCGGTTAGTGCCAGCAGTCCGGTGAATTCATAGTTAAACTCAGGCTCTGCGTCTGGCAGTTGCTGGGTGAGCAGGCGCGCACAGGCAATCACCTTGTAACCGCCAAATGCTAACTCTTCAATTTTTTGCAGCCATTTTTCTTTATCTGCAGCGTCAAGCGAACAAATATCCAGAATCGTTTCGGGTGCGCCTTTGGTTGCAACCAGGTATTGTTGCGACTCAATTTCAATAATCGATGTTTCGCGTTTGCGATTTTCGGTAAACGGAAAGGTTTTGAGTGGTTGCGGTATCTCTAGTGCTGTTTCCGGTTTGTTGAAGATGGCGATATCAATGAGATCACCGCTTTCAATACGTGATGCAGCTGTCGCAATAAATAATAATTGATTAGTGTTGAGATTGTCTGCTGCTAAAAGTTTTACTAACTGAAAGCGTCCTTCGGTGATGGTGCCGGTTTTGTCTGAACAGATATATGAGATTCGACCGATGTTTTCAACCGAAACAGCGCGCTGCACCAGTGCATGTTTTTTTGCAAGGCGGTAGACACCGACACCGAGGAAGAAAGTGAATACAACCGGGAATTCATCTGGCAGCGCAGCAACGGCCAGTGTTGCTGCACTCAATATCGCATCAATGAGACCAAAACCTTGTAGATAGCGAACAATAGCTAATATCAGACATAAAGCTGTTGCCGTGAAAATGAGTATCATCACCAGTCTGGCAATGGCTTTCTGTAATGGCGTGCGCTCTTGTGTAGTATGAATAGCTGAAGTAACAATTTCGCCGTACAAGGTCTCGCTGCCCGTATAAACAACGCGGAGTAACGCGCGTCCAGCCAGGATTCGTGTGCCAGCAAAACCCCAGTATTTGCCATCAACTGACGGCTGTGTGCTGCCTCTTTGAAATTCAGTTAATACTTCTTTTTTTACCGGCCGCGATTCACCGGTTAACGCGGATTCATCAACTTGTAAATTCTTGCCGGCAACAATGAGACCGTCGGCAGGAAACGACATGCCGGTTGCAACGACGACCAGGTCACCGGGAACCAGTTCTCTCGCAGCTACTTGCATTTCAATGCCATTGCGTATCACCGTCGCTTGTGCGGAGAGACTACTTTTCAGGCTATGTGTCGACACTTGCGTGCGCCAATGCAAGAAAGCATCCATACCGATTAATGGAATGGTAGCGATCAGTAGAATGATAGCCTGGTTATAATTTTTCAAAAGAGCGAACAGCAAACTTGTGATTAGCAAGAACCAGATCATCGGATCTTTCGCAGTGTCGATGGCAAGTTCAAGCCAGCGATTGGTGTGGGTTTCGATGATATCATTTGCACCGTATTCAATGCGGCGTGTCTCAACTTCACTGGCATTCAGTGACCAATCAGATGCCGGTGATGATTTGATGCGAGACAGCGGTGTGGTGCGGCGCATGAATCATGATCCTTTTGTGATGTTGCTGTATTGTGGAATCAGGCTCGCATCCATGAGCCATATTCTCTATTATAACGTAGATTCAAACGGGGGATCGGGTATATTAGTCGATGATTTTTCCCGAAAATCCAGTAGGTTATCGGCGTTGTTGCGTAAATCAATTAATGATCAATTTCGTCATTGCGAGGAGCGTTTTGTGCGACGAAGCAATCCTGAAAATATTCATAGCATACAACTTTGAATATTTTCAGGATTGCTTCGGCTGAAAAACAGCCTCGCAATGACGATTTACACTACAATGCCGCGTTTGGCGCCAGATGCGGATAAGACAATTCTTGTAATCAGTTTGTGTGTGAGGGTGACGCTATGTTTTCATTTCATTTGCCGAAATTTTTATCAAACGTGACGAAAGTAGATTCAAGTAAAGAGGTGATGACAGTTGCGTCAGATAATTATTTGAACGCAGATGTTTGGGCGCTGGTTTGTTGTCATCTGGAGCCATGGTTTTTGCATAGTGTCTTGCTTACATCCAAGCGATTATATCGAGCCGCTACCTCTGATACTCACGCCACTCATAAGTTGAAAAAATATTTTCCGATGGTTGATCTTAAATGTACTGAAGGCGAGGCGCCCAATCCGCGCCACTTGTTTCACTTGTTTGCTTCCACGTACAAGGAAAGATTTTTTACAAACCCGCTCGCGAGAAAATTCGCTGCCTGTGTGCTAGAAAATGATATTGAAGAATTGAAAAAGCTACCATTTTCGAAGGAGTTATTGGACGAGTCGATGCTGGTTATCATCAATCGTCAGAATAATCAAAAATTGCGTGATGAGATATTTAAAATCGCAATGGCTGATTACAAGAAATCATTGCCATTAAGCACCTACATCTCTAATGGTTTTGCAAGTTTCCTCAGGGGTGGTGAGGTGATACCCGCGATGAATGACAAAATGTATGTAGTCGCAGCTGCACTTAATCAATTGGATGTTGTCACTGGCGTGTCCCCAAAGTATCAACCGCAGGGTTATTTTCCAACATACCCGGAATCATATGCGCTCAAATATGCAGTCATGTTTGATCATGTTGATATGGTGGGTTTTCTGATCAATGATGATATGCAATATTCTGAAAGAGGAGATTGGCAGGCAGAGTTTAATCGTTATCCGATGGTCGACAGTCGTAATCCTCTTATTATGGCTGCGCAAAACAATAGCGTTAAAATTGTTGAGTTAATATTGCAACAATTCGGAGCTCAAATCTGCCCACAGCAGATTTCTAACTCTATCTGTATCGCATCTGCAGCTGGTAACGCCGAGTTGGTCGCAATATTGGCAGCATGCGGTAAACCAATGGATAGTCTTGCTGCACCACTGGAGTTGGCAAGCGCAAACGATCATGTTGCGGTGCTGGATGTTTTGCTTGGTAATAAAGCGACATTGTTTCCTTCTCAAGACGAGTCGGCGCTACAACGCCACTTATCGTATTTGCTGATGCTTGCGGTGAAGTATGGTAGCTCAGTTGTTGTTGATTATCTCTGTCGGAAAATATCTGATGTCAGCAATACCTTGAGTGGTTGTGTGAATGATTTTCACCAGATGTCTATTGATGCAGGTAGTGCTAACACTGCCCGCATTCTGATGCAACACGGATTTGTACCAGAAGGTGATCTGGCTAAACGTGTTAATTTATTACTTGGAGCAGAACCGGTAGAGGTTGCTGCTCCGTTAGATGATGTTAGTGATGATGATGCTTTGAGTTCGCCCAAGCGTATGAGATGCTCGCGTTAGGCTAGCAGATCACGCATTTGTTTTTATGCTCATCTTTGTCGATCTCAGCTGCCACAGTCGCGGGTTTGAAGAACGACATGTTTAAACCGGCCATGGGGTCTTGTTGTTGACCGAGAGCCTTCATCGTGTTCTTCTCAGCTGGTAATAATCCTTGTTGAATCTGATCGTAAGCGTGGCCAAGGATGATGTTTACAACATCGCGCGGCACACTATGTAGATGGCATGGTTTACCTTCTTTATTGGCAGAATGTTTACGTGCTTGATTGAACAGGCTAGCCGTGTTTCGTTCTCTGATTAATTTCGCGATGTAGTTGGAGTTGTAGTGCAAGCCTGCGGCCATTAACTGTTGTGATGTTTCTATGCTGAAAATGACTCGTCCACTGAGATTGCTATCTTGATCAAGTGATAGTTGCAGTATTTTAAAAAGATTGGCGAACTCAGTAGTGAAGGTCGCTGCATTGAAATCAGCTTGCTTGCTAATCGCGCAGTAGCAAGCGTTGGTGGTGAGATCAATGCTTATGCGGCCATCAGTGCCAACGGTGAAAGCTGCGGTTCTAAATATTTCCCAGTATAAATCATTCCAATCGAAGGTAGTCAGATTGTCAAAAGATCGGCGGCCTATGCAAAACTGGTAAATATTCATTTTTGCTTCTTCGTTCAATACTTCAATCAACCTATCCAATTCGCTGCCAAGTCCATCGGCAATGAGTCTTCTAGCTATAGAATATATTTCACGCATTCTTTCGCTAGCTGTTGGTTGCGCGGTGAAGGTCACTGCCCCAACTGGTACATCGAGTAAAATGCTCGCGCGCAATTTGCCTTCAAGGCAGTGTCTGAGTGGAGTCGCGGGGTGAGATGAAGAATATTGCAGTATTTTCTTGATAGCAGTGATCGTTGCTTTATATTGGGCGTCGACCGCATCAAGCTTTACAATTGCTTCCATCAGCATTTTCAACATAGCTTCGACGTTCACTGCTTCCTTGCCGAGGTTAAGCAATTGCCCTGCGTTTACCTTGCGTCTGGGATGGGGCTGATCATTGCTGATTTTATTTCCGAGATCTTCATTAACTAGCTGAATATGATAAAACTCTCTTTCCGCGGCAAAACGCGTGTAGGCGGCGAGCAAATCAAGTGCCAGTGTTGGGTTGAAGGGTAGCATGTAGCTGGTGGGGATCGCTTCCATTAAGTGAATGCCATCACCTGTTTTAACACCATATCCATATCTTGGCTCTTCTTCTCTATCGACTGCGCGCTGTGCTTTTTCTGGATCAGCGTAGCGGAATTTATCTTTCATGACTTGTATGATGGTGTGTGCTTGATCTTCGGTGCTGTTATCCCAGATTGGTCGCTGCTTTAGGGATAGGCTTATGGCGTTCGATTCACTTCTCCATTTGTCATCATGGCTCACGCTTAGCTGCACTGACTTGATGTAAATGCTGCCATGATTTTGGCAAACTCTGAGATTAAATATGGTCATAGATGCTCCTCGCGCGCTTGTTCTAATTATTTGAGTTATCGCGATGCTATCTGAATTTATTTTGAGGGGCAATATGCAGGAGGGTTATGTATTTTGGTGGTAGTGTGTCCGTGGTGATGCGATAATCGCAGTTGTTTTTGTGATCACCTGGGGTGTATATAATCATGCCAAAAATAAAAGTTAATGATGTTTCCATGTATTACGAGATTCACGGTCAAGGCGAGCCGCTGGTGTTGATTGCCGGTTTTAGTGCCGACAACACCACCTGGACTCCCGCGTTGGAGATTTTAAAGCAGCGCTTTCAAGTCATCGTGTTTGATAACCGCGGCGCCGGGCAAACAGATGCACCGCTTGGTAAATATTCTATTCAACAATTAGCCGCAGACACTGCTGGATTATGCGCAGCGCTTGGTATCAAGCAAGCACACTTCGTGGGTAATTCCATGGGTGGATTTATTCTGCAGGAATTGGCACTAAAACACGCTGGGTTAGTGAAATCAGCTATCATCAGTAATTCAACGACAAACATTGATTGCGTGTTTCACTTGTACGTTGCCGCGCAATTAGAATTACTCAAAGCGAATGCGCCGTTGCGTGCACTTATTCAGGCATCTTGCTGCTGGGCGTTTTCATTCCGTTTTCTTTCTCTCCCGAATATGCTGGATACGCTGATTGAAATTGGCATGAATAATCCCTATCCGTTTACGATTGCCGGATATGAAGGCCAGTATGCTGCACTTGATCAATTCAGTTCGCGTGACTGGGTTAACAAGATTGATGTGCCGGTATTGGTGATTGCTGGCGATCAGGATTTGATATTCAGTGAGGCTTCTATCAGGGAATTAGCTGAAAACATTCCTTCAGCGCGGTATCATTGTTTCCAAGGCTGTGGCCACTTACCGATGCTGGAGTATCCGCAGCAATTTGCTGATTTGGTCAGTGAGTTCGTTAATGGGCATCATGCATAGAGCAATTATCAAGGATGAAAAAATGAGTGTCATGAATAAGAAAATTGTGTTGATAGAGCGTCCCAGTGGCGAGTTGACCCTGAATAACTTCAAGCTGGTTGAGGCAGCTTTACCGCCCTTGCAAGATGGTGAGGTGTTATTTAAAACATTATATTTTAGCCTTGATCCATACATGCGGCCACGCATGAATGAGGTGAGGGGTTCTTACGTGGAATGTTTTCAGCTTGATGTCGCTCTAGACGGTGCGGCGGTGTGTGTGGTTGAAGATTCCAAACACGAGCAACTAAAGATTGGTGATGTGGTGTTAACCACAACCGGCTGGCAAACTTATACGGCATTTAAACCAGAGCTTGTTACTGGCATGCCGATGTCTCAGCATGCAGTCATGAAGGTTTCTGCTGATGTGAAGGCTTCTTTATATCTCGGTGCGCTTGGTATGCCCGGTTTGACCGCATATCACGGTCTCTTCGAAATTGGTCAGCCGAAACAAGGTGAGACTGTCGTGGTGTCAGCTGCGACTGGTGCAGTTGGTGCGATGGTTGGCCAACTTGCCAAAATGTACGGCAGTCGTGTTGTTGGTATTGCCGGTGGCGAGTCAAAATGCCAATACGCCGTGCGTGAGCTCGGATTCGATGCCTGCGTGAATTACAAGTCAAAAAACTTTACTGCAGATCTTAAATCATTTTGTTCAAGTGGTGTCGATGTCTATTTTGAAAACGTTGGTGGGCCAGTATTCAAAGCAATTTTGCCGCGGTTGAATAATTTCGCAAGAATTCCAGTTTGTGGTGCGATTACCTATTATAACGATGGTGCGACGCTGCAAGAGCCAGGATTTGGTCTGACACGTTTGTACGCCAAGATACGAGCGTTTATTCGTATGTTTATGCATCTTGATAGAACTCCTATCATCCTTTCTACCATTTTGGGTAAGAGAATAAAAATGCAGGGATTTATTATTGCCGATCATTTTGATCGTTACAGCTTGTTTCTGAAAACAGCGGTGCCTTTGGTGCAATCTGGAAAAATTGTTGCAAAAGAAGATATTGTTAAAGGCATAGAGAATGCACCGGCTGCTTTCATTCGGCTGTTGCAGGGCGGTAATTTTGGCAAGATGGTCATTGAGATTTGATGATTCCCGTGTCGCTGCTCGCGGCACGGGAATTGATTAGCTAGTGACGAGATTTAATTTTCTGACTTTCTTCTGGAAGGTATACCAACTTCGCTAATTTCGTAATTTGATGTGTACTGGAAGAATTGACGCTGCGTGTCGCTTTTTTATGGAGGCTAGGGTAGCTGCCGACGATGGGTTTAAATGTGGTATCTAATACTGGCTGTTCCGTGGTTGTTGCTTCTAGACTATAGATAGCGGTGCGATAGCGTTTGTAGAAAGTTGGGTGAGCGTGTTCAGCGACTTGTTGTTCAAATGTGCCGAGCTTGTTAGCACTTTCTGCAATGCGGCGTAAGCGCAAGACTAGATCCAGATCACGTCCATCAACTGCGAATTTTAACGGACTGGTAAACGTGCGTTGTCCGAAGACACTAGCATCCGTCCAGATGAATCTGAACATGATGTTCGCATACGTTTGAATCATGAATAAGGCTTCTACCTCAATTTCGGCTTTGTCGGTCACAAATTTATTCAAAACGATGCGCGCTGCATCGCATTGACGGTCGTATTCGTCATTGAGTGCTTTCACCATATGTGTATTCAAGCCTGACATCATATCTTTGGAGCTGCGCATCGCCATACCTCATTATCTTCGTTGTTCTTCTGGCCGGTATTGTACATTAATTAGACATAGAAGGATTAAGGGAAGATTAAGAGGTGTTTCTTATATTAAATCATGTGGTTATGATGCTGGAGTGATGGTGTTGTTGCGTGAATCGTCATTGCGAGCCCTGCGTTTTTTGCAGGGCGTGGCAATCCAGTCTTGCTGTGGTTGTGGCGCTAAGCTGTGGGCTGGATTGCTTCGTCGCATAAAGCGCTCCTCGCAATGACGGTGCATCGGTTTCGTCATTGTAATGACGCGATGGCGTGTGTTGCCTCTTACGATGTTTGATAAAACCCGGCTAAACACTCTCGAAACAAGCGTGCCCGCTCTGGTAAGCCATGAGCTAAAAATATCTGTGCTTGTTCGGTGACGCGACGGGTGAATTCTTCGGGGCTGCTACCATGCCCGGGTGTGAAGTTGTCTTGACTGACGAGAAAACGTGATCCAGCTGCCACGGCGAAGAGATATTCGATGGCTTGTGGTTTGACCTCGGCATCTTCAAATAATTTTTGTTGTTCAGCGCTGCGGCCTTCTGGAAAATACCAATATCCATAGTCAATTTGCTGGCGACGTGCTTCACCAGCGAGGCACCAATGTGCAATTTCATGCAGGGCACTCGCAAAATAATCGCGCGTGAAAATGACACGATGAAAGTTGTTTGTGTCATCTGCTGGCAGGTAAATCGGTTCTTCAGCATTGCCAATTAGTATGGTTTTTTCACTTGCCGCAAACAAGTCATTAAACAATAAAATTAAATCATGGCAGTTGTGCTTAGTCATCAGCGTAAGTGAGATCTTGTTGTTGGATTGGCTTCGAATTGCGAATTGCTATCAACTTTATTGCTGGCGCGACGGAAAAATCGAAGTCTAGTAGTTGGGCGAGCTTGTGATGGCGCCACGGCGGCACTCGAGTTTTCAAACATATGTTGTAGTTCGTCGTTGGGCGATGCTTGTTGAGATCTGATATTCGTATCGAGAGCAGGATACTGGCGCAATATTAAATCTCTTAAGCGAGCGTCGTTTTTCTCCCTGGCTATCATCAATGGGGTTTTACCATTTGTGTCTTGTGCTGTTACATCCGCACCATTTTTAATTAGCTCCTGACATATGTTGTAATTTGTCATCGTTGCAGCTAAATGCAGAGGGGTGGTTTTGCCGCCAATATTGCGATCAATGGCGGCGCCGCGACTAATTAATAATGTGACCATTTCCAGATGGCCGCACTTCACCGCGTGATGCAAGAGCGAGTAGCCTTCACGATCACAGGCATTAACACTGATGCCCATATCGAGAAATATATTTGTCAGAGCAACGTCGCCGGCACACACCGCATAAAAAATCGGCGTCATGCCTTTGTGACGCGGGGCATTGCTTGGTAAATGCATGTCGGCTTGATGTTCGATTAACCAGGCTATGACATCGTATTGGTGAAAGTAAATTGCAGTGTGGATGGCTGCTGCGCCGCGGCGTTCTCTGGCGTTGATGTTGACACCATTTTCCAGGAGTAATTCGAATATATCGATAAATCCCATTTCGGCTGTTTTATTGAGACACGCGCCTTGATCCCAACGTATGTGATGAGCGGCGGCATATTGTATGAGTGCTGGTATACACTCTGGATGGTACGATTCAATTGCTGCAGCAATTGCTTTCGTGATGACGGTAGCGGTATCTTCACTGTAACGATAGGCGCCATTCTCAAGCAGCAATTGTAGTGCAACAACATTGCCGATTTGCGCGGCTAATTTTAGTGTGGATTCGTGTCCGATGGTGCTCCCGGATATGTTTGCACCCGCGGCTAATAGTGTTGCCAGTGTTTGTTGATCCTGGCGGCAGAATATAGCCCAGTGTAGTAATGTAAATGCGTTGATGTACTTGCTCGCGAACTCATCGCCGTGCTTGTCCAGGTAGTGCGCTGCGATAATTTGATAATAATAATCAAGCAGAATTTGCTTGTTGCTTCTTCTCGCAATTTTGATGAGTGTGTCGTGATGGATGTCGGCGCTTTGTAACTGCTGGTAAGAAGTGATGTTGCGTAGCAGATTATCATCCAGATCTTCTTTGGCGTCGTAAAAAAATTGCCGGCTTTCTTGATGCATTTGCGAGTAATTGGTTTCAGTTTTGCTTTTAAAAAAATCCAGCCAGTTGATGTCATGTGGCGCCGGGTTTGTGGTGTCATGAGGAAAGTGGCGTTGTGCGCGTACCTTCCAGATTTCTTGTAGAACAGAATTTAATCGGTCACTGCCAAGTTTTTGTAGGCTGAGCGCGTCTTCCAGTTTTAACATTTGAAAAAGCAGGTTCAGCATGTCCTTTGGCAGCCATGCAAATAATAGATCTTTGATTTTATCTGGGCGAGTGATCATTGATTGCTCGATTGAGGTGAATTTATCGAGGAATTATAGCGACTTTGTTAGAAACTGCTATACCGTTTTTTTACGCAGCATGGGAGGGGTTCGTGGCAGATAGATATGCTCGCGTACGTATTCAGTTTGCGTGTGGGTGCGTGCAGTTTGCGGGCGTTGTTGAAAAATACCATGGTTAGCCAGTTCGCTGTCTGCATTGGTTTTATCTTGAGTTAATTCTTGCAAATCTTCCTTGAAGAAGCGATGGATGACATCATTTTGTAATTGAGTTTTTAAATCAGATATTGGTAGATCTGGGTGGGTTGAATAGCGACCGACAAGTGTCATCAGTTGAATGATTATGTCTTTTCTTGCCGAGAAGGCGTCACTCATCAGGCTGTTGCGTAGAACTGATCTGCGGAAATCGTTGAAATTGACTGAGCCACCATTGAAGTAATTTGAGCATAGAGTCAGTAAGTTTGCGTAAGCTTGATCGTCCTGAAATTGAGAAGCAAGTCTTGTGTAGATGCCGGCGATGCCGGAAAAATCATCTGCGCAGAGTTGATCATCTGCGATTTGGCTGAGCGATTGCAGTGCAAGTGATGCTTCTTTTAATGTGCCAGTGTTGTCATTAATGAGGCGAAATATCATACTGAGGCGGTTGTGTACGAATGAGATTTCACGCAGTTGTTTTGTGGAAAATTCACCGCGATATGGTTGGTTAATAATTTCATCAATGATTTTTTTCATGCTGGCAGCGATACTGGAAATTTCACGGCTGTCTTTTTTTGAGATGGTGGTGCCTAGTAAAATTGCGCTTTCGTATTTTCCATATGCGCAAGTAAAGCAAGCTGAGAGCAGGGTTTGATAGTAGGCCATGCCTGGATAGGTGAACTGATTGATGTCGCGATGGAAGATAAAGGCTTTCTGTAGCCAGGCTGAGCTTTCGGCTTGTGTTTGGACGTGCGCAGCAATTTTTGCTTTCTCTTTTTCTCCCGCATCTTTGCAGGATTGCATCTTTTCTGCGGCTAGCGGTGTTCGGTTGCAAACCGCGTAGGTAACTAATCGTTCGTAGCATTGCATCACTAACAGGTAGTCGCTGTTGCGCCATTTGTCTTTGGGAATTCGAGTAGTGATGGTTTTGATAATGGATTCAAATACCACAACGCTTTGCGCATAATCACGATGAGGATATTGAGCGAGATAGATGCCACGTTCGAATGTTTTTTTCGCATCGTCTCTGAGGCTTTCTTCTCGATCTTCCGCTTCAGCTCGTGCTCTCAGCGTCAGAATGCTCTCGATTGATCTCGTATACATTGAGGATGGCCTGTGATGTGTTATTTTTATTATTGCTGCACAAATTATCATCATTTTAGTCATAATTCAACACCAAGAGTTAATCTTGGCTGGTTAGCTTTTACTGTTGTATCCTTCTGAGATCATGATTCGTAATGATTTTTTATCATCTTTTCATATTTAATCAGGGAGATAGTTATGAGAGTTTTGGCTGCAGCGGCACTGATCATTAGTTTGGGAGGTTTTTTGTCTGGTTGTGATACGACCACAACGCCGCCGGATATCTCGAGTTTGCAGCCAACGCCGCAAGAGCAGAATCAGGAATATATACAAAAATCGCTACAATCCTAACTTTTGGGGGCGCGGTAGCCGGCTATTCAGGTTGCGCTTCCTAACCTTCGTGGACGGCTATTATGAAATATCAGCAGCATAGGCCTTACCTGTTCCCTTTATTATTGGTGATGTATGAGATTTCCATTTATCTCTCCAATGATATGTATCTGCCGGCTTTGCCGAATATGATGCGTGACCTCGACCTTACATCCACTCAGGCGCAATTAACGGTAACTATGTGGTTCTTGGGTTCAGCCATGTTGCCATTAATCATGGGTGCGCTAGCAGATCGTTTTGGTCGGCGGAATTCCTTGCTCGTTGGCGGTGTCATTTACGTGGTTAGTACTGCGATGTGTGCCATGGCAATTAACGAATACTCATTATTAGCCGCGCGAGTCATTGAAGGTGCAATGGTCGCTTCGATGATGGTTGCCGGTTATGCCTGTATTCATGAGTTATATGATCATAAAGAAGCGATTCGTGTATTGGCGGTGATGGGTGGGGTGTCGGTGCTTGCACCTGCTTTGGGACCGTTAGTCGGGGCGGTGATATTATTATTTGTAAGTTGGCGCTGGATATTTTGGCTGATTGTGATCTTTTCATCCCTGATGCTGCTTAGTTTGTATTATTACATGCCGGAAACACTGGCGATTGAAAAGCGCCATCCTCTGCATCTGAAAAAAATCCTGTTTCAGTATTGGCAGGTGTTAACCAATTTAAATTTTTTACTACTGATGTCTGTGTTGGGCTGCATTTTCGCTGGATTTATTGCCTGGGTTTCGACCGGGCCATTGTTGGTGATAGATAGCCTGCAATTCAGCGCAATTGCGTTTGGCTGGATGCAGGCAGCGGTGTTTCTTGCCTATATATTGGGATCACATGTGGTGAATGTCTTGATGGAAAAATACGATGCAAACCGACTCATCTATGTTGGCGAGTTGATTTGTGTGATTGCCGGGGTTTGCGCGTGGCTGGCTGCGGTGATGATGCCAGCGCAGTTTTATTTGTTTTTGCTTGCCGTTGTGGTTTTTTCGTTTGGGGCGGCATTATGTTTTTCACCGCTTAATCGATTAATTATTGAAACGAGTGAGCAGCCAATGGGGATTAGAGTGGCGATGTTTACGACTGGGTTGATGATTGCCGGCACGCTTGGCAGTGCATTTGCCAGTTTGCTATACGATGGCAGCAGTGCCTCATTAGCGGAAATTATTGCAGTTGGTGTGGTGCTGGCGTGTGTGTTGCAGGCGGGTGCGCGTTATTCCGCGGGTAAGTAGCCCGGACGTGTTTTACGCCCGGGTTACTTGTTTTCTATACCTTAAGCACACTTGACTCCGTTCTTCTCGCAAGTCGCAGCAGACGTATACATCGGGTTAGGGATTTTTGCTATGTATTCTGCATAACCGCCATCTAGATCACTATCCTGATCTCCCAGGTTTAAAATGATGGTGTAGCCTTGTTCGGTGAGCATTTTTCTGATGCCGGATTTGTACGCGCGTGAACCTTGTTTGGCTTCTTCAGGCGATGGCAGGTAGAGGGCCGACCACTTGGTGTAACCTTCGTTTTGCAAGTTGGTAACGGTGTACGATTCAACCGCTTTAGGTCGCATGGTGATGAAGAATATACTGACGCGGTTTGCCAGAGCTTCATTATAAAGTCGCAATACCGGTTTGACTGCCGGTGAATTAGCCTTGGCGTAACGCTTTTCAATTAATGCATTGATATTGCTAAAGTCATCATCTTGGTTGACGGCGAAATTGCTTAAGCTGGTGTCATCTATATCAAGTACCATCGCCAGTTTTTGTGGATGGCCAGCCAGATTATTATCATTGATGCGTTTATATAAAAACTTTTCCGCCTTTTCGACAACTTGCTGGACGTCTTGCTCGTATTCACCCGAGGTGTAATAGTTGATGACCATATTCTTGGCGCAGACAATATTGAGCGGTGGCTGCGCATAGACCGATAAGCTCACACAGGATAGCAGTAAGATTTTTGCAAAATTGGCACGTAATTTCATATTGTTTCTCGCTTTATGTGGGTTAACTTCTTGTGATGACGACTTTTCCAATCGCCTTGCCTGACTCTAGTCGTGCGTGTGCCTTGCCGACTTCATTAAATGTAAAAACTTGCGCATCCAGGAGCGGCCTGAGTTTACCTTGATCGGCGAGCTTTGCAACTTGTGCCAGAATTTGCCCGTGACGTTCGCGCTGAATATTGTGCAGCAGTGGCAAGAGCATAAAGACAACATGCAAACTGGCGGACTTGCCTTGCAGATTACTGAGGTCATTGGTTGAGCGTGATTGTATGGTTACAATATTGCCGTAAAGTTTGGCAGCATTGATAGACTCGTTGATATTTTCTCCGCCGACAGTGTCAAATACCAGATCGAAGCCGGAGCCGTTGGTGAGGCGTTGCACGTATGCATCGACGGATTCTTCACGATAGTTGATGGCGTCGGTTGCGCCTAATGATTTCACAATGGCGGCTTTTTCTGGCGAAGAAACGGTAGCGTAAACCGTGGCACCTGCCCATTTAGCCAATTGAATACCAATGTGCCCGACACCGCCGGTGCCAGCATGTACCAGTACTGTTTGGCCAGGCTGGAGATTGCCCTTCTCAAAGAGTGCTTCCCAGGCGGTGATGGCAACTAATGGTAGCGCGGCAGTTTCGGCCATGGTGAGCGCGGCGGGCTTCTTTGCCAGTAAGCGTGCATCAGCCAGCATGTATTCGGCAAGCGCGCCGTCGCTGCCGATCAGTCCGCCGGCACAACCAAAGATTTCGTCTCCGACTTGAAAGTCGCTAACACCTGGGCCAACTTCAGTAATAACGCCAGCCACGTCGCTGTGTAAAACGGCCGGGAAGGGCGCAGTCATCGCCGGCATATTGCCGTTACGCAGTTTATAGTCGACGGGATTAACACTGGTGGCCATGACGTGAATAATGACGTGGCCAGGTTTGATGGTCGGCATGGGTAATTCGCGGCTAACGAAGTTTTCTGGGCCGCCGAACTGGTTGATAACATAGGCTTGCATGGCTTGAATCCTTAATGAGTGAATGTTGCGGCGATTATAGGTAGTGCTGGCTTGGATTGTAAGTACGCACTATTTTGGTATATAGTCACAAAAAATATACCTATAAGAGTGGTGCCTCATGAAAGTACGTTCAAACCGACGCAAACAAGATTGTGCTTACGGCTGTCCCGTGGAAGCGGCGCTGGCTGTGATTGGCAGTAAATGGAAGGGTGTGATTTTGTATCATTTGCTGGAAGGGACGAAGCGCTTCAATGAATTGCGGCGCCTGATTCCTGGTGTGACACAAAGGATGTTGACCTTGCAATTACGCGAGCTTGAAAAAGATGGCGTGATTCATCGTAAGGTCTACGCTGAAGTGCCGCCCAAGGTTGAGTATTCGCTGACTGAGCACGGTAAAAGTTTGCGGGTGATTTTGCATGATTTACGTGAGTGGGGCGAAAAATTGATGTAGATAATTTACCCGAATACATCAACAGGAATTTTCGTCGCACTGCGCCTCTTGAAATTTATCACAGCGTCCATAATCTAATTATTTGCTGAACTCGGTTAGTCCGGGATTGATAAACATAATGGAGGAATCCAATGAGTAAATCTTACACATTTGCCAACCAAATGTTTGCCGGAGTAGCACTGGTATTAGCAGGCGCTCTGTCTATAGCGCATGCCAAGCCATTAAGTCTTTATGCTCAGCCGGTGTTAGGGGCGAAGGTCGCGGATACGGTTGACACCGCTTCCGGCATGATTCTGATCTATACCACCAAGGATGGAAACTGGGTCAAGGTGGCAAATCCTAAAAATGGCAATGTTGGATGGGTGCCGGCAAAAAGCTTGAATCAGTCAGGCGTGATACAGTCCACCTTCGCTTATTCTGCTGGGCCGTTGGAGGGTGGAAAGACCGCTGGCACTTATCAGGTTTTTCGGTTTGGCGGTGAGGGCGCGCCTGACAAAGCAGCCACCGATGCCATGTTAAAAAGAGTTGAAAGCCAGCAGCTGCGGGTTAGGCAGTCGATGCAGCACATGATGCTGGAGATGGATCAGCTGATGAAGCAACAATGGCATCTATTCAATGAGGATATTTTCCCCATGGCTATGCCAGTTGTGTTGGTGCCTGTTACGGTAAAGCAACCGCAATCTCAGACTAAGTCGGTAACTGAGCCTGCGAGTGTAAAGTCAGAAAAGAAAAAACCGAGCGTGTAGTGCGCTCGGTTTTATTTTAAAAAGTTAGGATACGGTGTAACGGAATGCATCGGCGATAAATCCAACATAAAGCAGGATTACGCCTAGCATGAGACCAAATAGGCTGAACAAGAAAGGGATTTGCTCAAGATGTCTTTCCATAAGCGCTTTCCATTGTTTAGCAAACATCACGCGATAGATGCCCGCTAGCAACATGCTTGCGCCAACAATCGTAACAACAATATTCCAGCAGAAGTCGAAGCAATCGATGAACAATAAAGACAGGCTGCCGAAGATGATGGGGAGAACGCCGCCCATGATATATCCGGTTTCGGTTTTCACCATGCCTTTTGCCATATCGAGCGCATCTTCGAGATTAAATAAGATACCAAGTGAGAGAAGAACAGAAACAACTCCGAACCAACGAGCAAACATGACGCAAGTCATAGGGCTAATCCATATTTGTTAAATATTTTATCCATTTAAGTGATTTCGAGCTACTTAAAATCCTAGCATTATATTAGAATGATGAAAAGGAAAAATCTTCAGGAGCTAATATGGTCGCAAGGATGCGAAAGGCTTTTATTGTTATCGCTAGTTTTCTGGCGGTGTTTACACTCACCGGTTGCAGTGGGCACATGGTTGGGATGCTCTCTCCCAAAGGGTTGATTGCCTATCAAGAGCGTAAGTTATTCTTTGATACGCTGGCATTGATGTTAATTGTTGTGTTGCCAGTGATCGTCATGAGCTTGACGTTCATCTATCATTATCAAATTTCACATCGCACTACTGACTACAAACCCAATTGGGGGCACAGTTATTTTCTCGAATCGCTGTGGTGGGGGATTCCGTGTGTCATCATTTTCATTCTTGCAGTGATGACGTGGAAATCGACGCATGAACTCGATCCATATAGAAGGATTACCGGGCACGATGAGCAACCGCTGGTGATTCAAGCTATCGCCTTGCCATGGAAGTGGCTATTCATCTATCCAGAGCAGAATATCGCGACGGTTAACTACTTAGAACTTCCGGTTGGCAAACAGGTGGAATTCTGGATTACCACAGATAATGTGCCAATGAGTGCTTTCTTCATTCCGCAATTAGGCAGCCAGATTTATGCCATGGCCGGCATGCGTACACGCTTGCATTTGCTCGCGAATGAAGCTGGTATCTTCGATGGATTAAATACTCAATATAATGGCGATGGATTTTCTGACATGCGCTTTACTGTTCACGCGGTGATGCCTGAACAGATGGATGAATGGGTAGCTGAAATGCAGAAATCACCAAATAAATTATCTGCTGAGGCTTACGGGCAGTTACTGAATCAATCGGTAGGCGACAAGCCTGCTTTCTACGCCGGGGTTGAGGACGGATTATTCGAAAATGTGTTGAATTTATATATGAACAGTGTCGGCACTGTTCACCCGCGTGCTAATCAACTCAAAATTCAATATCAAGTTTATTAACCTGAGGAAGAGCCATGCTAGAAAAATTATTCTTCGGTAACCTGACACTAAATGCCATACCATTTCACAGCGCCATTATCATGACGGCTGGTGTTTTCATGATATTAGTGTTTTTCGGTGTTATTGGTCTCATTACCTATTTTCGCAAATGGTCGTATGTCTGGAACGATTGGGTGACAACCGTCGATCATAAAAAAATTGGTATCATGTATATTATGCTGGCGACGGTGATGCTGTTGCGTGGTTTCTCGGATGCAGTCTTGATGCGATCCCAGCAAGCAATTGCTGCTGGCGGCAACCCCGGATTTTTACCGCCGGAGCATTACGATCAGATTTTTACTGCGCACGGCGTCATAATGATTTTCTTTGTCGCGATGCCATTTATGTTTGGCTTGTTGAATATGGTTGTGCCATTACAAATAGGTGCGCGTGATGTAGCCTACCCTTATCTGAATTCCCTCAGTTTCTGGCTGACCTTTGTCGGTGCGATGCTGTGTAATGCGTCCTTGGTCATTGGCGATTTTGCAGGAACTGGCTGGCTTGCATACCCACCATTATCCGAGCTTTACTATAGCCCGGGTGTTGGTGTTGATTACTATATATGGGCACTGCAGATTTCTGGTGTTGGAACATTATTAGGTGGAATTAATTTCATCGCCACCATTCTGAAAATGCGTTGCAGCGGCATGACGTTAATGAAAATGCCAGTGTTTGTGTGGTCGGGTTTGTGTTCCATGATTTTAGTGGCACTCGCATTCCCGGTGTTGACGGTGTCTCTGGCATTACTAGCATTAGATCGTATGTTTGGCATGCATTTCTTCACCGACTTTTCCGGCGGCAACCCGATGATGTACATCAACCTGATTTGGGTTTGGGGGCATCCGGAAGTTTATATTTTGATTTTGCCTGCTTTCGGTGTTTTTTCTGAGGTAGTTGCTACATTCAGTCAAAAGAAATTATTCGGCTATACCACCATGGTTTATGCAATGGCGATTATTACCTTCTTGTCGTTCATTGTCTGGTTGCATCACTTCTTCACTATGGGCGCAGGCGCAGATGTGAATGCATTCTTTGGTATTGCCACCATGATTATTGCTATCCCAACTGGTGTAAAAGTCTTTAACTGGCTATTTACCATGTACAAAGGCCGCATCATTCTGGCAACCCCAATGCTCTGGGTAACAGCATTTTTCACCACGTTTGCAATCGGTGGCATGACCGGTGTCATGATGGCTATTCCACCTGTTGATTTCCAGGTTCACAATAGTTTGTTCCTGATTGCGCATTTTCATAATGTCATCATCGGCGGTGTCTTGTTTGGATATTTTGCCGGTGCGATTTACTGGTTTCCAAAGGCGTTTGGTTTCCGCCTTAATGAGAAATGGGGCAAGATCTCATTTTATTTTTGGGTGGCAGGCTTCTACATCGCCTTCATGCCATTATATGTACTCGGTTTGAATGGTGTGATGCGTCGCATGAATCATTATCAAGATGTGATGATGCAGCCATACTTTCAAGTTGCTGCGTTAGGTGCGGCCTTGATTTTAATTGGTGTCGTCGCGATGTTGGTTCAGGTATATGTTAGCGTAAGAGATCGAGACTCTGCGCGTGATGTTACTGGCGATGCTTGGAATGGCCGTACGCTTGAGTGGACCATCTCATCACCAGCACCATTATATAATTTCGCTGTGTTGCCACATGTTAATGAGTTGGATCAGTTCTGGTATGACAAGGAGAATGGCGTTCCTCGTCTTGACCCGACCACAACGACTTATCAACCCATCCATATGCCAAGAAATACTCCAGCTGGTTTCATTATTGCAATCAGCGCGGGTGTGCTGGGATTCGCGCTCATTTGGCAAATGTGGATTCCTGGTGTGCTGGGTTTTGTTGGGATAGTTGGCACGTTAATTGCCAAGTCGTTTGATACGGATACTGACTACTACGTTGATGCAGAGACTGTTAAACAAACTGAAATTGCACATATGAAGGGGGCTGTCTAATGCAGGTCGAAGCCGTACACGCGCACGAACATCATCATAATGCTGATGAAACGGATGTGTTTGGATTTTGGTTGTATATCATGACAGACTGCATTTTGTTTGGCTGTCTGTTTGCAACTTTTCTGGTATTGAGTGCTCCCGGATCTGCTGGTAGTGCGCTAAGAGAGTATGCGGATTTATATGATATTTTAATCGAGACGTTTTTGTTGCTAGCCTCCAACTTTACCTTTTGCCTGGCAACACTCAGCTTGTATCAGGATAAGATTACACGAGTGCAGGCATGGTTGGCACTGACCTTCTTGCTCGGCGGGGCATTTGTCGTCATGGAGGTGAAAGAGTTTATTCATCTGGCTGGAGAGGGTTTTCGCTGGGATGTTAGTGGCCAGGCATCAGCGTTTTTCACCCTGGTTGGTACCCACGGTTTGCACGTTACCATTGGTCTCTTGTGGATTTTGCTGATGATTGTGCAGCTGCCAATCTTGAAAATCACTCATATCACCAAGCGCCGTATGACTTACCTGGGCTTATTCTGGAATTTTTTAGATATCGTCTGGATCTTCGTATTCACCATTGTTTACCTGATGGGGGCAATTTAGTATGGGACATCATGAACTTGACCAGCCAGATTATGGCACCGGGCAAAAGAAACTAGGTATTTACGTGCTGGGTGTGATTGGTTGCGCCATCCTCACGCTGTTGTCGTTCTGGGCGGTTATGTCTGGCCGCTTTGATAGAACGGCAACGTTTGTCATTATCTATGCCTCAGCCTGTATCCAGTTTGTGGTGCAATTGGTTTGCTTCCTGCGTCTTAACACTCAAACAGAACAGTCGCGTACCAATGTGATGTCGCTGGTCTTTACCGGTGTGATTTTGGTGTCGATTATTGTCGGTTCGTTGTGGATTATGGCGAATTTGAATTATTATATGATGAATTAAGAGTGCGCTGTAACTTGTTGATTCTCTAGTCATTGCGAGCCTGTTTTCCTAGCATGGCTCGCAATGACAAATGGATGTTATCCTCACTTCCGCGTAACAGTTACTTACGCTTTATAAAGTTCACTGTCATGATATCGCTTGCCAATATAGCGCAGCCATACCATCAGCATGGCGGCGGTTGGTAACGCCAGTAAGACACCAACAAATCCAAATAAACTGCCGCCAGCCAGAATGGCGAAGATGACCGCGACCGGGTGCAAGCCGATGCGGTGCCCTACCAGGCGCGGTGTTAAAAACATGCCTTCTATTGATTGGCCGATGAGAAAAACGACGATCACCATGCCGACATACGAAAAACTGCCAAATTGCACATAGGCGGCAATGCTCGCGGTGATGATGCCGGTGATGAAGCCGAGATAGGGCACGATGCATAAAAGACCGGCGATTACACCTATTAACAGACCCATCTGTAAGCCAATCAAGCTGAGTCCGGTTGCGTATATTGCGGCAAGTGAGAGCATGACCAGCAATTGCCCGCGGATGAATGCACTGAGTACTTCATCGCATTCTTTGACGAGCATCACGATGGTCGGTTCGACGCGGCGAGGCAATAACTGCTGCAGGTTGGTCAGTATCATCGACCAGTCACACATCAGGTAAAATGTAACGACAGGTATGAGGAGAATATTCATTAGCCATTCGAGAACAAGATGTCCGGAATGAAAAATCGACTTCAGGATGTAAGCGGTGACTCCGCCAGCTTTAGTCAGGTTTTCGCCGATCAGTGATTTTAATGAGTCCATGTCGATTGATGCTGTGCTAATTCCCATGTTGTCAGATAGCCAAGGTAGCATGATGGTTTGTGTCCAGGCGATCATGTCTGGAATTTTTGCCAGTAGCGTGCTCAATTGGCTTTCCAGAAACGGCACCAGGGCGAGGCAAGCGAAGATAATGAGTGAAAACAGCGATAAAAATACGATGATGACGCTAAATAAGCGCGATAATTTGTGGCGCATGAGTTTATTGATGAGCGGATTGGTGAGGTACGCGAGTAAGGCTGCCATTAGAAATGGATTTAAAATCGGTCCCAGAAAGTGAACCATTGATAAACCAAGAAGAAAAATAATCAGTAGAAAAAATCTGTCTTGAGTATTCAGCATCATCCTTTGCTCGCTTTCATTAAGAGTTTGTGTTGATCAGCATATTGTATACTTTGTTAGTCTTTAGCTAAATAAGCCTTTGGATTCTTTAGGTTGAATTGATTGCTTTTCAGTTAATAGCCCCCTTAGATCTAATGCTGTTTGAGTGCGGTCGCTATCTCAAGGGTTATCGATAAGCATTGCTAATAAATGGTACCGAGATTCGGCGATTGATTTGATGTAGTAATTCAAAATTTTCTCTCACCATCCCTGTTGTATACAGCGCTCTGCCATAAGCTAGTAATTGGTTATCATCAGTAATGACCTTGCCGATCTTGCTGTATTCCTGTAGTTGCTGATGATTCAGCGCAACATGCCGCTTGATTTGTTCTAAAGTCATATTGCGCTTTATGATGGTGCGGGTGAGTCCGGGCCATTCTGAAGTCAGCGGCTTACTGTCATCTTTGCTGCCGAGGATGATACCAGTGTGTGAGTCTGGGTCTATCCATAACACGGCATTTGGGAATACATCCATAAAAGTTTTTGTGATAGAGGCAGAATAATGTGGCGCAAGAACATGGAAAGGCAGCCATTGTGCGATGACACCTTTCTCAGAGAGCCGGTTCCGTGCCAATCGATAAAATTCGCGTGAATAAAGGGCGTTAACGCCGGCAGCATTAGGCGGCATGGGTTCGAGTGTGATGACATCATAAGTTTTTTTGCTACGGCGCATATACACGCGTCCATCCATGGTGATCGTCTTCACGCGCGGATCATTCAGCACGCCATGGTTAGATCGAAAGTGATGAGCGAGCTTGAAGACATTTGGATCGACATCGACGATATCAAGTTGCTGCGGATTTTCATTTCTGACGGCGTTAGCGGTTTGTCCTGTGCCAAAGCAGATGACCAGAGCATTAATTGGATTGGGGTGTAGCAGCATGGGTAAGTGGCCCATCCAGGCCATGTAGTGAATGCTGGGTCGAATGGTATCGCCAGATTCCCAACTTGCCGCAGTGCTGTTGATGAGTAATGCACGTGCGCCATCGTTATATTCAATGGTGGAGGTGGTTACATCTGGTCCTTCAAAATAACCAAGCACCTTGGCTGTTCTACCTTCTTCATCAGTTCCGAAATACCCTTGTACACGTGATTTGCCAATACCGGTTTCGTAGTGCGCCGCGATTAAGAGTGCAACAACCCCGAGGGCGGCATAGAGTAATCGTTTTATGCCAGATACCATGACTATCCCTGTTACTAGCACCAACGCCCCGGCAAGCCATGCGGTTTTAGCAAAACCGATTGTTGGCAAGAGTACCCATGCTGCGGCGAGAGAGCCTATGATCCCGGCCGCTGTGTTCACGGCATATAACTTACCCAGTTTGTGCGAGTTGCGGACTGTGTCGAGTATCCATGGGAATGCTGATCCCATCATGCGAATCGGCAACATAATGAGAGTCAGGAAGAGAAAAAAACGAAGTAGAAATTTAAAGGCATACATGAAGGCGGCGAGACTGTTAGCGGCAAAGGTTTCGGGGTCTAGCATCCAATTCAGGCTTTCTGTGTTGTTGACATCCATGCTCATCTGGAGATGTTTGTTGTAGGCGTAGAGAAAATCTATGTGCTCGATGAGTGGTGTCACTAATAATATCAACACACCGGCAAAAAATAATTGCGAGCCTAATGCTTTGTTTTCGCGTTTCATGCGCTCAACATTTTTTGCTGCGAGCCCAAGTGCTGCTAGCATCGCGGCAAGCAGGGTGACGAATGCATCGGTGGTGCTATTACTCAGCGTCAATAAAGAACGAAACCAGGCAATTTCCAGAGTGAATGTCGCGAATCCAGTGATGAAAACAATCAGTAATAATTTTACCGGTATGTTGTGTTGGGTTAGATCGCTTTCAGGCTCTGCGGTTTGGGGTGTGGCAAGGTCAGGGGTGAGGGTCAGTGCGAATATGCCAACTGCCAGATTGATGGCAGCGATGACCCAGATGGTATGGGTGATGCCAAATATCGGGATCAATAGCAGAGCGACCATTAAGACACTGGCTGCCGCGCCAAGGGTGTTCAGGCTATATAAGCGGGAGATGGAGACGCCAAGATTTTTCGAGATGAGCCCGAAAACCGGTAAGGTTGCGCCCATGCATAAGGCTGGCAATCCAAAGATGGTAATAATCCCCAGTAAGTAAACGACCGAAATCAGGTCGGGAATGTTGTGATAGATAAGTGTGTCCAGTTGTTCAAGCGAATGAAAAGCTGAATTGAGCAGCAATCCACAAATGCCAATGATTATTTCCAGTATCCCATAGAGGCGCAGGGCTGGAATTGGCGGCGTTGCACGCAAAGCGTTACCCATCAATAGGCCGCCTATACTCATGCCGCCCATCATCACCGTTAAGGTAAGAGCGGTGCCCCAGGCGGATATACCAAGTGCCTGCGTTGCCTTGAATTGCCAGATGACTTCCCATGACAGCGCGGCAAATCCAGACAACAGAATAAGGGAATAAATGGTTTTTGGTAGGGGTATGCGCATTAAGTGAGCCATGAAGAGTGAGCTTTATGTTGTTGAATAAGTTTAAGTTATCATATTACTGCGCGCGAAGTAAATTCGCATGTTGATTATAAGCGCCACATTTGTTTTACTGGCTAAACGAATGGGTTCTCAGCCTAAAACAATCAAATATCCACAGGAACAGTTGTCGCATGTCAGAGGGAGCGAGGAACTCTAGAAATTCATTTATCAATAATGTCATTTGGTACGTGGTTGGCATTCTTGATTACCTGAACACTAGCGCTATCTATACCGGGTATGTCGCCCCAGCAATGGCGCAGGCGTTTGCTCAATCATTACAATTCATTTTCTTTCCTATTTACGCAATCAATACTGCCATTTATGCCATCTTGTCAGTGACCAATCTTCTGTTTGACCGTGAACAGGAGACTAACAAGCTCAAAAAGGAAAATATCGTCCGGCTGATTATTAGCATGCTGTCTGTGGCCATTGTCACCACGGCGGTGGTCGGTGCATTGGCGTTTTCTGCGGTGATGGGGGTTGCATCAACTTTTCTTTTTGCCGCGAATCTCGCGATTACCGGTGTCTATAATTTTAGTGCGGGGTTCTATCATCTTTATCATTTCGTCGTAAAAGGTAGGCAGCTCAAGGATCCCTTACTATCTGCAGAAGATCGTGAGCGTATAACAGATGAGCGTAAAGCCCATTTTGGCTCGATGGCGGGTTATTTTGTCGTTGGCGCAACGATTGCCATGGTGGCGCTTGCTGGCGCATTAGCAGTCCTTGGCGGCTTTTTGCCGCTTGCAGGTATTGGTATTGCCGCCGGCGTGATTGGTGCGCTGTTCTGTGCTTATGCGTTGTATCGCAAGGTCAAAGAAACCAGAGAAAAGAATGCCGCTAATAACATTATGGCGGAGCCGCCAGTTGCAGGCCTTGATAGCGGTGATATCAACCAGCAATTATCAAGGAATCAGCAGCAAGCTTACACAGCCGAACCAGCTGACAATCCAATTAGCTTACAAACAGCAGAACAGCAACGTGCTGAAGAGCGTCAGGTATTATTACCAGCAGAAGATGCAGGGTATGTTGAAGATCATCCGTTTGTTCTCAAGCCCTGATTTTCCTTCTGATGAGGCGCTACCATCAAACATTGACTGCCTGGAAATGATCGTGCTACCTTTCTGGCAACTGCAAGCTGTAATCCAAGCATTCACATGGGCCATGCCCGCCAACGTTCTGATCAGGAGGATCTTAAAATGCTTAGTCGCGTCACCAATCAAGTCACTAGTTTTTTCAAAAAAGAGCAACCACAGCAGCGCTTTATTCAACCTTTTACGCGCTTTAGTTCTGCAGTTGAATTAAAGGGCATTGCGGAGATTCTCGAAAAAATCCACACCAAGAAAGAAGGCTTGAAAAAAATTGCTGATGAGAAAGGTGCAGGGTCAGACGAATTCGCTACCTACGAGATTCTCGATCATCTGCTCAATGTTACCAGAGATAAGATTTCCGAGTTTAACGGCTTGGATATCAAGCGTGATATTTATTCAAATATTAAAGATATGTGTGATTTAACTGCGCAACTCAAAGCTATTATCACCGTAACCGAAAAAGACAAGGAAGCATTGAACAGCGTTACTATTGATAAGCCTATTGCGAAAAATGCGACCTTGGGCGCAGCTTTGGTTGCGACACCGGTTGTTGCCTTGGCCGTGATTGGTTCAGGCGGGCTTGCGCTGTTGGCTGGTGTTGGTGCTCTGGCTTTAATGAAGCCGGCAAATGATTATTTGACACAGGCAAAAGTGATTACCTGGGATACGGAATCAAAAGAGCTGGTGTTGTCTTTCATTGATACGGTTAATAAGACCAATGTCAATTTATCAAAATATCTGGCTGAAAACGCACCGGCCCAAGATGGTAATAAGATGTCGGCATTGAAATTGGTTTAACTCTTTAGTTCCCATAAAAACAAACCCCCGTGTTAGCGTCGCTTAACACGGGGGTTTTTATTGCTGAGTAGCTGATTAGATGTCGTAGGTGATGCTCAAATCGAAGGAGTTGCCAACGAGATTGACGCGTCCCAGAGCTAAACCTGTGGAGTATTGTCTGTTAATTTGTGGGTGGGCAAATGAGTGACCATACACAAATCTGGCTTTTAACCCCTGCTGAATAGCGTATTCACCGCCAACACCGAAAAT
>CAZWPD010000006.1:0-7825 GCA_964636145.1 uncultured Coxiellaceae bacterium | reverse complement strand
TTGGCGTTGAAGAGCCAGTTACGTTTCACAAATTGGGTTAAGTTGGCATTAATGGTCGCTGGTACCAGGATTGTTGCTGTGTTGTAGTTGTTGGTTAATGCGCCCCAGGTGCTCTTACCGTTAACATGCTGAATGATCTGTGAGTAGTAAGACAGCCCAGCATATGTTCCCAGCATTGGGTTATACAATAAGCCAGCGTTCCAGCCCGTACCCCACGCAGAGCCACGATTCGTCAGTGTACCTAATGGCGCAACACGGAAGGAGAATAATGCTTCATAGATGTTGTTAAAGTTAAGACCGATACCAAGAGCTAATTTCTTGGTTGCTTGCCAGCTGATACGCGGGCTGTAATCGACGTCGCGCAATCTGGTGTCGATGGTGGCGCGATCAATGAATGACGGTCTTGGGTAGTCGAAATCAAGGAATAACGGCTGCGTGATATCGAGAGCAATGACGACATCAGGGCTAAGACGCATTGCGAGTCGACCATACGGTAAAAAGTTAGCTGTTCTGCTGGTGATGGATCCTGGGGTGCTGCCATAACTACCAGTGAACTGGCTATTCAAGAATATTTCCGCGCCGCCAATGATCATTTGGTATTGTTTGACGATATTCAATGCTGCCGGATTGCTGTAAGTGATATTGGTAAATCTCTGGTATGACTGGGCGTAGGCGGTTGATAAGCCGCCGATGGCGCATATGGAGATAAGGCCTTGTGTGAGTAGCTTTTTAATGAGCGACTTTGGTCTTGATTTCATGTGTACGTCCTTGTGAATTGAAAAGTTATATCTGGCATCAATTATGAGCGAAAACTTTTGTAAATTCAATGAAACTGAACCCTAATGTCGTGACAGTGGCGACAATATTCCGAATAGATCAGTCCCACCAACGATGTTAGTGTCGGCAATTGAGAGTGGTAATGCTGATGTTAGTTGAATTGTGGTCCGGGGCTAGTCCTAAATCGTGTTCGTCGTTAGTGGCAGGCTGTGGTGTCTGAAACAGCTTAATCCTGGCTTGGGCGCGAGAAGCTTCCGTGGTTGCAACGGCAGTTTTTAAATCTTGCATGGCTAGGTCACAAGCTTCCGTCGTCATTTCCTTTGCCGGATTAAATAATTTTTCATAAGGCATGATATGCGGAGGAAGTGTTTTCAGTGCTTGAAAGAGACTCTGTGAAATATAAACATGCTCGAGGTAATCACCGAATAGAGGGTGATGAGCCAATCGAATTAAATGCTTCAAATCCAGATCAGCTTCTGGAAATTGATTCTTGAGTAATACGGCATTAGCTCCATAGAGAATAATGACAGCAACTTGACGTTCAGCGAGTTGTTTTAGACTGGCTAGCAGATTGGCAAATAATTCATCTTCAGTATTTATGTTGAAATAGATCTCTCTGGTTTGCTGTGGATACGGAGGGTCGAGAATGACAATATCTTCGGCTGTGGCCTGAATGAGATGCGACTGGAAGTCACCAGATTTAGCGATAAAGTTATGCGTATCTAACAGGGTGGCGAGTCCCTTGCTGCGTTTTGTGAAGTCCTGACAGTGTTCATCAATCTCAACATCAGTAACATCTGTACGCGGGGTGACAACGAGCATTTTTTCATTATTGAAAAGAGGCAAATTATCTTTCGAGAAATTGATTAAAAATGCGAACTGCAGTGCTCTTTCACGTTGGGTGTGTGTATTTTCAGGTTTCGGCGTATTGAAGCTGGCAAGTAGATCAAGATAAAAGCTTTCACGATGTTGCTTCTCGTCTCGGAATGCGTTCAGCAATGCGGTGTATTCGCTAATAATTACTTCTGGATGTTCTTTGATTTCGTTCCAGAGTTGCTGGAAGATGGAAAACGTATCGTTGTAGACGTAAGTTTGAGCTTTGTCATCACGCATTGCAGCGAAACTGATAGAGCCGCAGCCGCCGCATAAATCATGGAGTTGTTTGAATTTTCGATCACCAAGCAAAAGCCATAAATCCGTAATGATGGCTTCACGTTGACCAAAATATGAGATTGGTGAAATCCGTGCTCGCATGTGCGCTCCTTGTTTGTGAGTCTTATATGATTATGCGGCTCAAAACATATCACTCGGATTTGAGAATGGCAATCTCAATTTGCCGAGATTAGCTTGCCAAGATAGGTATGAAAGTTCGTGATGATCTCTTGATTGCGATGATTGTCGATATTGTAAGCGGAGTAGGTGATAAACGGTGGATGTGTTTCTATGCCGGTGAAGCGTAAAGTGTGATGAATGTGATGCAGGAAGGCGTCAATATTTGCGCGATGTGCGCCATCAACTTGGTAGGCTGATTCTGGCGATTGTGTTGAGACGACAAGTGAAGCCGACTTGCCTGTTAGCAAACCGCTATCAAACACTTTGCCAGTGTCGTAAGCAAACCCTTTTACTAACACGCGATCCAGCCAGCCTTTCAACATCGCGGGTGTCGAAAACCACCACAACGGAAATTGTAGAATGATGTGATCTGCCCAGTGGATTTTTTCAATTTCAGCGGTAATATCAGGAGCTAGTATGCCTTGTTGTAACGCGCTTTGTTGGGCGAGAAAATACTGAGCTTGCGTCGTCCTGTCACCCACGAAATCGTTCCAGTCGGCAACCGCTTTGAAATGATTTGCATACAAGTCTGAGGTGATGAGCTCCGTGTGATTTGTTTGTAATATCTTCTCGGCTTCGATTTTTAGCATGCCATTAAACGAATCAGGATTTGGATGCGCATACACATAAAGGATTTTCATGCGATTAGCTCAGTAAATCTAATAGTGGTTTGCGCGCTTCAGGGCCGTAGGCAACACTACCAACTGGTACTTTGCCGTCAATAGCTTCAGATACTTTGGCAATCCAGAGTGGCCCAAATCCTCCGCATAACTCGATCATTTGCGCGCCGTCAGCGACTGCCTGTTTGGCAATATTCAGTACCTGATCTTTATGCTTGAAATCAATACCGATCGCCGTGAAGGTAAGCTTGTCGGTTTTAATGGTTGATCGCGCCTCGGTTGGATCTAGTTCCGGGCCAAGAAAGAGGTAAACGTAATGGTTGAATTTCATCGGGCTATTCTCTTTAGTAAGAATGCAGAATTATCAACTATCGAGTATGGATTAACAATAGACAATTTATGGCAACACTGTTTACCAAGTAGAGATAATCAGCCCTCTAGGCAACGCCAGTGCTGATTCTGGTTTTGCATGGTAACTATTGCCTGCTACGAACACTTTGCGCAGTAGTTTGTTGGTCAATACTGAAATGACAGGTGCTATCTTCCTGGTCGGGAGTGTAGGCACGTGACATTCGCAAATAAATTTTGTGTGTAGGGAATCTGGCAGCCATTTTCGCTTGTTTATCCATGCTGTGACAGAATAATTTTAAAAAATTAGATGTTCTGTTGGCAGCGATTTCTTCGGCGATAAATTTTCGCAGAGAAAAGATAATGATGCTATCTTCCTCGGGCAATGTGCCGGGTATGTTTTTTCCTAACTGATCGCCAATGACGCGCATGACGTAGTTGTGAAATCTGACGCTCTCGTTCTCGTAGTTGAATGATCCGGATAAATCGAAATCTAGTAAACCATGACAGATAGCTTCTATTGCGACTGCGATATTTGTGCCGGCATATTTAGCTTGCGTCGATTTTAACGCGGGAATCATTCTGTGCAAGAGCATGTCACGATCTTCACAAGAGATGGCGTTCGCCCAATAAGTGTGGGCCCAGTCGTGCATCAGGGCTGGAAATCCGCCGCAACGACGGCGATGGACTAAAAATATATTGCTCTTGATCGCATCTGAGTAGAGTGCAATGGGATGCTGGTGAGCGTGACGCATGGCATCTCTGGTCGCTTCGCTGATATTGCCAAGAATTGGTCTTGCTTGTATCGGTTCAGGCGACATTTTTGCGAAAATATAATTCATGAAAGTTGTTGGCGGGAAGCTGCAATAACCAACCGATTCATCTTGAAACAACGGAACATTCATCTTGAGGACGGCTAGCATATCTTCAACTGGATCTTCAAATCGGTCTGCGAGGCTGAATGAGATTTTCAGTAAATGTTGTTCAATTTTCGCCGAGCTCAAAATAAATTTTGTAGCATCTTCAATGTCTAACTCGAAATTCATTTTATTTTTTAATTCATGCGCGACTTGCTTCAGGTATTCGTTGCCGATTTTATTTAACTGCCCATTTTCGACCATGGGCAGTATCTTGATTTTACGGATTGATTTGACATCATTGTCGCGCGGATTCAATTCAAGTGCATTGGTAAATTGAGCGGCTGCTATCATGTATTGATAAAGTGTGATGCCAGGCCAATAGGGAATTTTCTCATTCTCGATCAAATATAATATTAATTGCAGGCAGTCAGGGTGTTGCGTGATCTCGCGAAACTGCTTAGCAGTAAATGTGTTTTCATTAATCGATGCCATGATCGCTTTTATGGGCTGATCATAAACTTCAGGATGAGTTTCGATCTTACGATAGAGATTGGGTATGGTGTGATTGTGTTTGATGAATTCGCGAATGTAGACTGCAGCGTAATGCTCGTACGATGTTGGCGGCACGGCGCGAATGTGGCTTGCTCGGGCAAACATCTGGTTGAAAAGTCCGGCATGAGTTTGCCCCCATGACGTTTGATTCATGACAAGATTCTTCCACTGCAGTGGTCTGCTTATTCGGCTACGCATGCGCATCTCTATTGATTATAATAGGGTTTATTATTGCCAGAGTGGCTATTATTTGCGCATTATTCCACCTTTTATTGTGATTTTCAAGTCATTACCTGATTTGCGGGTAATAGTGGCTCGATTGTTACTAGCTGAAATTTGCCAGCTTCACAAAACTACTTTTTCATTTAGAATCAAAAGAACACTCTGTGTCGTGCCAATGATGCAGCAATAATGACAATAAGGATGTGAGATGAATAATAGGCCAGCCATTACCCTGCCGCCTGCAGTTCAGTCGAAGATGTTGCAATATGAAGTGCTGATGAATCACCCCGATTTGAACAGTAGATATATCACTGATGTCGATAATTTTCGCTTTAAGCATTTATTGGAACAACATAGTGTGAATGGTGAGACGCATTCATTTGCAACGTGGTTGTCACTGGCTGAGCGTGAGGACGTGCTCAACTACATCTATTTACAAATTAAACACGATCCATTCGATAATTTCTTTGTTTTACATTGGGCGGTGATGTGTCGACAGCCGCGTAACATCATCAAAATATTTATCGAACTTAATCCAAAATTATATAAGATTGTCTATGCAACAGATCAAGTACATGACACGCCATTGCACTTGGCGGTGCGTGAAGGCAATCTCGAAATGGCAGCAGACTTAATTGATATTACTAAAAATCCTGATCTTGCTCATGTGACTGATTGTTCACCTCTCCATCTTGCAGTTGCAAAGAACGATTTAGAGATGACGCGGTTGTTCATCGTAAAGCAAGCCCAGCTTGATCTGAAGGATGGAAGAGGCTGCACGCCTTTGCATATCGCTATCCGCAATAACTCGACTCAGCTCATTAAGGATTTAGTTGCTGCGGGTGCCGGCACTCTTTTTCAAAACTCAAGTGGTGATACGGCAGCGCATTTGGTTTTGCAGAAAAGCAAGCTTGAGGCAGAAAAACTTTTCCCATTGCTTGGCTGGCAATGTGATCTCGGTGTTAACACCACAAATAACAATGGCGAAACAATCTTTACTCTCGCGGCTGCCAATGGCCATCTTAATTTAGTCAATCGCTGGCTGGATTTTCATCTCGGTAGTAATGAGAATTCCGTCAAGCTAGATCAAGTCAATATTAACAAAGCTTTTAAAGCGGCTGTTCGCAATGGTCATGCTGATATTGTTTATGCGCTGTTGCCGCACATTGATAATTTCAAAGATGAATGTGCTGAAAAATCCAATTCAGCTCTGATGATCGCCGCGCAGAAAAAATACGTCGACATCATCAAGATGCTTTGCAATCACCTGCTAGTTAATTATATGGCCGAGCGGGATGCTGGTCAGGAATATAAAAAATACACTTATTTTTTTGTAAAAAAGGGCCAAGGATTTAGTAGAACACAAAAGATTGCTGCGGCACAGGCATTAGTCGATGTCCTTGAGGGCAGGGCTGCACTGCAAAATCTCAACCCTCAGCATTACGCAGCGTTAAATAATGGCGAGTTGCGCGGTATTAAAAATAAGGTATTAAAATTCTGTAGTGATGTTGGTCACTTACCAATGCCAGCAGAGACAGCACTGCTAGCTGTCCCTGCCAAGCATGGTGTGTGATTATCTGGTTACATAGACGGTGACCATGCTGGTGGTGCCGCATAGAACCATTCCCCAGATCACATCAATGATGGTTATTTTCATCGGCCAGTTAGCAATGATAGCGTGATTGGTGAAATCATAAATGCCGTAAGTGACGGCGCCAAATGCTGCGCCCCAGCAGAAAGCGGCAAGGATACTGCCATTCGCTTTGGGGATAACGAAGGCAATAATGCCGAGAACAATGGCAAGGTACACGACTACTGCACTTGGCCAGAATGGCGCAAGATTGCCATTCGTTTTTCTCAGTAAAAATCCGATATTCTCGTCATATAAATTCTTGGCAATGGCGCCTAACCAAATCATATCAAGTACGAAGCTGCAAACCAGGGCGGTGGCAAATGTTTTGATGAACTCCATATGTGAATCCCTTCTTGATCGATAATAAAATTGAGTCTATATATAGTTAATCAATGCTAAAGGAATAGCAATCATGAATATCATCATAAGTGGCGGTTCGGGGTTCATCGGTCGCGCGCTGGTTCCAGTCTTGCTCGCAGCGGGTCATGACATCACGGTTATTGGTCGCGACAAGAATAAAATTCAACAGGTATTTCCAGAAAAGGTCAAAGCTGCAGCGTGGAGTGAGTTATCGACGCTCGAGTCTTCAAGCTTCGATGCGATTATTAATCTGGCAGGCTCTAATATCGCAGCGAAGCGCTGGAGTAATGCGGTGAAGGCGGAGTTGTTATCCAGTCGTCTCAAGTCAACGTCTGCCTTGATAAATTGGTGTAAATCTTCGAGTGGCAGCAAGCCGCACTTATATAATGCTAGTGCCATCGGCTATTACGGCTTGCAGTATGAAATGCCGGCGTATGGCTTGGGGGATGCCGAGGATAATGGTCATACCACCGATAATAGTTTTAGCCGTCAACTGGTTCAGCAGTGGGAGGCAGCGGCAAACGAAGCTTTACAAATTAATATGCCGCTCACGATCATGCGTTTTGGGGTTGTGTTGCGTCGCGGCGAGGGAATGTTGAAGCAGCTGGAGTTGCCAGCCAAGTGTGGATTGAGTATGGTGATTGGCTCTGGACTGCAGCCGCTTTCCTGGATAGATGCTGATGATTTGGTGAGTGTCATTGTGTTTTTGCTGGCTCATCCTGAAATGACCGGTGTGGTGAATGTTGTTGCGCCGCAAGTTGTCACGCAAAAAGAATTCACTCAGGTGATGGCAAAAGTGCTGCGCCGTCCTGCCTTCTTAACCATGCCGGCGTGGGCTGTCAAAATCATCTTCGGCCAAATGGGCGAAGAGTTGCTGCTGGCAGGACAAATGGTTTCAGGTCAGCGACTCGCCGAGCAGAAATTTAACTTCAAATACTCGAGCTTGCAGGATGCACTAGAGCATGAATTTGCGCTGACGAAATAATTCGCAGAGCAACCCAATTATCTGAGCAAACACGGAGGTTTATTTCGATGGCACTTTATACTGTCACTTATTGCACGATGGACCAAGATGTTGGGGCTAATACTCTTTGGCATACGTGCATTATTTTGTCGAAATT
>CAZWPD010000005.1:0-81427 GCA_964636145.1 uncultured Coxiellaceae bacterium | reverse complement strand
GCGGGGCTCGCAATGACGAGCACGTTCACGGCACCCCACACCTCGCCAAAATATGCTATCCTCCACCCCGAGTCAGTCAGACAGTCGCTCTATCCTTTTGGATAGGGAGGAAAGTCCGGGCTCCACAGGGTAAGGCGCCAGGTAACGCCTGGGAGGTGTAAGCCTACGGAAAGTGCCACAGAAAATAGACCGCCGCACGTATACGTGGGGTAAGGGTGAAAAGGTGCGGTAAGAGCGCACCGCGGTACTGGTAACAGTGACGGCACGGTAAACCCCGCCTGGAGTAAGGCCAAATAGGAACTCAATAGCGCGACCCGCGCTGGGTTTGGGTAGGCTGCTTGAGGTGTCTGGCGACAGACATCCCAGATAAATGACTGTTCAACGACAGAACCCGGCTTATCGACTGACTCATTTCTTCAAATTAACGCCCAGATCAGGTCTGGGCGTTTTTTATTCAACTGATGATGTAATTTATATTCCTGGCCTAACTTGATCTTTAATTTGCAAAAAAATCACATAATAGTGGAGAAAGGTGGCGGAAAGTGTAGAATTGTGGAGATTTGTGGTATATTTATAGTTACCCACAAGAAGATTTTTTGCTGTTTTGGTCGCTGAGGGAGAAGTTGGGCCTTGATGGGTATCTCTCTAGGAGGATTATACAGTGTTTCGCGGTATTAATGGGGTCAACATAGATGTGAAAGGCAGAATTGCGATGCCGACCCGGTACCGTGAACGTTTGCAGTTGGATAGCCAGAATACAGTTATTGTCACGATTGATACGGAAGAGCGGTGTTTATTGATGTATCCCAAGCCGGAATGGGAAGAGATTGAGAAGAAGATCGTCAGTCTCCCCACTTTTCAGCCTGCCGCCCGCCGCATTCAACGATTATTGATTGGTCATGCGACTGATATTGAGATAGACAGTCAAGGAAGATTGCTGTTGCCGCCGCTGTTAAGGGAGTATGCGGGGCTGGATAAACGGATAGTGTTAGTCGGGCAGGGTAAGAAGTTTGAGATCTGGGATGAGGCACATTGGGAGTCACGCCGCGGCCTATGGCTGCAGGAAGAATCCAAATCTGGCGAATCCGATTTGCCTGACGAGTTGAAATCTATTTCATTGTAATGTAAATGGAGTTTACATTTTAATTATGGCAGCGTGCCGCATGAGTGACATTTTTGACCAACATATTCCGGTCCTGTTAAGGGAAGCGGTAGAAAACCTTATCACCTCCACGGGCGGAATCTATGTCGACGCAACTTTTGGCCGCGGCAGCCATTCTCGTGAAATCCTCAAAAATCTTGACGCTTCAGGTCGATTAATTGCATTTGATAAAGACCCCGAAGCGATTGCTTACGCCAGACAGAATATAAAGGATGAACGTTTTACTATTGTTCATGCCTCATTTTCCTCGCTAAAGAATGTATTGCAAGATCTCAATGTGTGGGAAAAAGTCACTGGTATCTTATTTGATCTTGGGGTGTCGTCTCCGCAGTTAGACAACCCAGAGCGTGGTTTTAGTTTCGTCCGGGAAGGCAAGCTTGATATGCGTATGGATACGACCCAGGGTAGCAGTGCTGCTGAATGGATCGCAGACATAGATGAAACCGAGCTTGCGAATGTGCTCTGGCTTTACGGCGAAGAAAAATTTTCTCGCCGTATTGCCCGTGCCATCATCAATGCAAGAGCAGAGCAGCCAATTACGACGACAGCGCAGTTATCTGAAATTATCACGCGCGCTGTTCCATTTAAAAAGCCACAAGACAAACATGCGGCAACTCGTAGTTTTCAGGCAATTCGCATTGCCGTGAATGAAGAGTTATCAGACCTTGAGTTGGTATTGCCTCAGGCTCTCGATGCTTTGAGTGTTGGTGGGCGAATGGCGGTTATTAGTTTTCATTCTCTGGAAGATCGCATCGTCAAACAATTTATTCGTCAGCATGAAAAAGGTGCTGAACTTCCTCATGGCTTGCCTGTCAGAGGTAGTCATTTTGAAGCAAAACTGAAATCTGTTAGCAAGCCGGTGAAAGCTGGGTTGCAAGAATTGAATCTTAACCCTCGGGCACGTAGTGCCATAATGAGAATAGCGGAGAAGCAGACATGAACGCGGCAGCTCGCTTAGTTCATCAAAACGCAATAGCCAGACACTTGGTTCTGGTGCATTTATTAACGCGCAGGCAGATGGCGGTGGTGATGTTGGCTGCGGCAGTTGTTTTTTCAGCGCTCGCGGTAATTTATGTCACACACAATACGCGTGTTCTGTATGCTGCTTATCAACACAGCTTGTCAGAAAAAAATCATTTATATGTAGAGCGCGGACAGTTACTTCTGGAGCGCGGCACATGGATGATGCAGGCCCGTATCCAAAAAATTGCGGAATCAAAACTAGGCATGGTTATGCCGGATCATAATTCAGTGGTGATCGTGCGAGAGTGAATTATAAATCCCGTCCAACTTTTATAGCATGGCGTTTCTACCTGCTGTTGTCTGTTATCTTGCTTGCTGTCGTGGGCTTGATTTGGCGTGTCTTCGATCTTTCCATTCTCGATCAGCGGTTTTTAAAGCAGCAAGGCGACGATCGTGTCTTGCGCATGGTAAGTACGCCTGCGTTTCGCGGCGTGATAGTTGATAGAAATGGTTCCCCCCTTGCTGTTAGTACCCGTGTATATTCGGTGTGGATTAACCCGCAGGAATTCTCGCCATCGGTAAAGGAAGCGCAAGCTATCGCCAAGCTGATGGGTGTCACTTCCAAAAAGATTTTTGCGGTTGTCGAGAAAAGTAAAAAATCGAAACGCGAATTTATTTATCTCAAACGCGGCCAGGCTCCGGCTATTGCGTCGCAAATAAAAAATATGCATGTACGTGGTCTCTACACTCAAGAAGAATACAGACGCTATTATCCTGAGGGTGAAGTTGTTGCTCACGTAGTTGGATTTACAAATATTGATGATAACGGCCAGGAAGGTCTCGAGCTTGCATATAACGACTGGCTCGGTGGTGAACCAGGAAAGAAATGGGTAATCAAGGATCGCTTGGGGCGCATCATTTCCGATGTGCAAGTCGTCAAAAATCAGCGGCCGGGCCATGATCTGGTATTAAGTATTGATCGTCGCATTCAATATCTTGCATATCGGGAGTTATTGAAGGGGGTTACCGAAAATCAGGCGCGTTCTGGCTCAGCGGTAGTGCTTGATGCCACAACCGGTGAAATACTCGCGATGGTGAATGCACCTTCCTATAATCCAAATAATCGCGCTTCAAAAAATAGAGATACCATGCGCAATCGTGCTGTAACAGATACGTTCGAGCCTGGTTCAACAGTCAAGCCGTTTAGTATTGCACTCGCGCTTGGCAGTAAAAAATTCACCCCGAATTCCATCATTGATACTACGCCTGGCTGGATGCGCGTAGGTAAAAACATCGTGCGTGACCACGAAAATGTCGGGGTGGTAACGCTAACTGAAGTAATTAAAAAATCGAGTAACGTAGGTGTTGCCAAAGTCATGTTGACGCAGTCTCCGAATGAATTTTGGGCCTTATTTAATAAAATTGGTTTCGGTGAGATGACGGAGGTTGCTTTTCCTGGCGAGCAGAGCGGCTCACTTGTGCACCATAATCCCTGGGGGCAGTTTGTTTACGCCACCATGACATTTGGTTATGGCTTGTCAGTAAATACTCTACAGTTAGCGAGAGCCTACAGTATTTTAGCGCATCAAGGTCAAAAGCTCCCTGTTACCTTATTGCGTGTCGATCAACCGCCCGCAGCTAAACAAGTGATGGATCCTGCTATCGTCAAACAAATCATGGCCATGATGGAAACGGTAGTTAGCAAGGGTGGTACCGCGCAAGTGGTAAATGTTCCGGGTTATCGGATCGCCGGTAAGACGGGTACCTCAAAAATGGCTGGTGATGGTGGTTATAAGGGGCATCACTATACTTCGTCTTTTGTGGGAATTGCGCCGATTTCCAACCCTAAACTGGTTATTGTCGTAGTAATAAATGATCCGCAAGGTAAGCAATATTACGGCGGCTATGTTTCTGGTCCGGTTTTCAGCCAGATCATGGAAGGAGCGCTGCGTATCCTTGATGTACCGCCTGATGATATAAAAAGCATGGAGACAGCAAAACCAGCTTCAAATCCTGCCTGATACACGTTATATTGCGCATTATATAGATTATTTTCGTTGATGCCATGCGCCTATCATCCATATTACAACACATTGTTTCTATCCCTGTCGGCGCTGATGCTGAAATCATGCGTTTAACTCTTGATAGTCGTCAGGCTCGACGCGGCGATTTGTTTTTTGCTCTGAAAGGCGCCAAAGTTGATGGTCGTCAATTCATTGCTGATGTGGTTGCGCGCCAAGTAGCGGCGATTCTCGTGGAAAGCGAAGACAGTGGTGATGTCATTACTTATCAACAGCAGATACCGATTATCCCGATGCCCGGGCTGCGTGCGCTAATAGGTGAAATAGCCGCTGTTTTTTACGGTAATCCTGCGGCACATATGAAAATGTTTGGCGTTACCGGTACCAATGGCAAAACTTCTTGTACGCATTTCCTTGCAGAGGCTTTGCAGTATTTTCATGTGCCCTGCGGAGTAATTGGCACACTTGGCAGCGGATTATTCGGTAAATTAGGTGAGCCTGGCTTGACGACGCCAGACCCTGTCACGCTGCATGCGACTCTCAAAGACTTTTTGGATCATGGTGCCAAGGCAACCGCGATGGAAGTATCGTCGCACAGTATTGATCAGGGCCGCGTCAATGGCATTGCATTTGCTGCGGCTATTTTTACCAATCTCACCCAGGATCACCTTGATTATCATGGCACGATGGATGTCTATGCGGCGGTCAAAAAGCGTTATCTGGAAGAGTTTTCTATTCGTCATTTGATTATTAATTCAGATGATGCGTATGGTCGGAAATGGCTAGATGATCTGCGTGCGCATCCCTCAGTATTTGCATATGGGTTAAAACGCGCCTCATTACCTGAGTCAATTCCACAGATATTTGCCGACAATACGCGGCTGTCATTGTCAGGTATTCATACAACGGTGACGACGCCGTGGGGGCAGGGCGAGCTAACGCTGCCTTTAATTGGCCAATTTAATTTGAGCAATGTTCTTGCGGTGCTGACCGTGCTTTGTTTGCAAGAAATTCCTTTTGACCAGGTCTTGCGTGTACTCTCGCAATTGAAGGCGGTGCCGGGTCGCATGCAATTATTGGGCGGAAATGACAAGCCGCTGGTGGTTGTTGATTATTCACATACGCCGGATTCTCTGGAAAAAGCCTTGCAGGCGCTTAGGCTGCATACCAAGGGCCGGTTAATTTGTGTGTTTGGCTGCGGCGGTAATCGTGACGCAGCCAAACGACCGTTGATGGCAAAAATAGCCGAAAAGTTAGCAGACGAAGTGATCGTTACGAATGATAATCCGCGGCACGAGCTGCCAGAGGATATCGCCAGGCAAATCATGAGCGGATTTACGCATCCAGAGCGGGTTCATGTAATATTGGATCGTTCTAAAGCGATCGAGAAAAGTATACAATGTGCAGCAGTAAATGATTGTATTTTAGTCGCGGGCAAAGGGGCAGAGACGTATCAGCAAATTAGGGATGTGAAGCATCCTTTTGATGATGTCTTGCAAGTCGGTCGCTCATTAAATCAGGTAGTAAAAGAAAATAACGGAGACATTTAATGCTGTTGTGGGTAAGCGAGTGGCTGGCGCAATATTTTCATTTCTTTCATGTTTTTCAATATCTTACATTGCGCGCAATTTTGGGTACATTAACTGCGCTGGTGATGGCGCTGATGCTCGGCCCGGGAATCATCCGCCGACTTAGCCTGCGCCGGGTTGGTCAAGTGGTGCGCGATGATGGTCCGCAAAGTCATTTAAGCAAAGCTGGAACGCCAACCATGGGTGGTACGCTTGTTATTATCTCCGTCGTGATTAGCACTTTGCTCTGGAGTGATTTATCCAGCCGCTATGTTTGGCTGGTATTGATCGTAACCCTTGGATTTGGTGCGATTGGTTATTGGGATGACTATCGCAAGCTGGTGTTGAAACATAGTCGCGGTATGCCGGCGCGTCAGAAATATCTCTGCCAGTCTTTATTGGGCTTGGGGGCTGCGGCCTATCTTTATTACACTGCCATACTGCCGTCTGAAACACAGTTGGTTATTCCATTCTTCAAAAATATTTATATCGCCCTTGGTCCTTGCTTCATCCTGTTGGCCTATTTTGTGATCGTTGGCTCCAGTAATGCCGTGAATCTAACTGATGGGCTGGATGGTCTTGCGATTATGCCGTCAGTGATGATCGCAGGTGCACTCGGCGTATTTGCTTATGCAACCGGGAATGTCCAATATGCTAATTATCTCTCGATTCCATACGTTCCAGGTGTCGGCGAAATAGTCGTGTTTTGCGGTGCACTGGTTGGTTCAGGGCTTGGTTTTCTCTGGTTCAATACTTATCCTGCTCAGATTTTCATGGGCGATGTCGGCGCGCTTGCTTTAGGTGCTGCGCTCGGAATTATTGCAGTATTGGTGCGGCAGGAAATCGTGTTTTTTGTGATGAGTGGTATTTTCGTTTTAGAAACGGTATCGGTTATTTTGCAGGTTGGTTCGTATAAATTAACTGGCAAGCGCATTTTTAGAATGGCCCCAATTCATCATCATTTTGAATTAAAGGGCTGGCCGGAGCCGCGTGTAATCGTTCGTTTCTGGATTATCACATTTGTCCTGGTGTTATTCGGGCTTGCTACTTTGAAATTACGTTAAGAGTACGCTTATGTCAAAAATGCCATCCTCTGCAACCGGATTATCAGTGATTGTCGGCTTGGGTGCGACGGGTCTCTCGTGTGCACGCTATTTGCATGCTGCCGGTATGCCATTTGCTGTTGTTGATACTCGCCCCGCGCCACCGCAGCTCGAAGCGTTTCGCCAGTTATATCCAGATGTGGAAGTGGAGTTGGGCAAGCTTGATGCGGACATTTTCAATCGTGCATCACAGATTATTTTGAGTCCTGGAATTGCGTTACGTGAGCCAGCGATAGATAAACAGGTAAAGCGAGGCATTCCGGTGATTGGTGATATTGAATTATTTGCTCGTGCGGCGAATAAACCAGTCATTTCAATTACCGGTACGAATGCTAAAAGCACTGTCACAACGCTGGTTGGCGAAATGGCGAAAGCTGCTGGTTATCATACCCAGGTTGGCGGCAATTTAGGTGTGCCGGCTTTAGATTTATTGCAGCACGCAGACGAAGCGGATTTATACGTGCTGGAGCTTTCCAGTTTTCAGCTGGAAACTACGCATTCTTTGCATTCAACGGTTGCAACAGTGTTGAATATCACGCCAGACCACATGGATAGATATGATACTCTCGATGATTATAAGGCAGCAAAGCAGCGTGTTTACCATGATTGCGACATTGCAGTATGTAATCGTGATGATGTCTTGACGGATGTAAACCACGAGCCAAAGTTTTATTTCACACTTGATGAGCCGCGTGCAGAAGAGTTTGGTCTGCGTCGGGCTGATAATGAAGTTTACCTCGCGTTCGGCGATGAATTATTGTTGGCGGTACGCGAATTGCCGGTAGCTGGTCGTCATTATCAAGCAAATGCATTGGCTGCTTTAGCCCTGGGTCACGGTTTCGGCTTGCCGTTTGAGCCAATGATAGAGGTTTTACGAACTTTTCCCGGATTGCCTCACCGTTGCCAGCTGGTCCGCAATCGACGCGGCGTTAAATGGTATAACGATTCCAAAGGCACTAACGTCGGCGCGACACAGGCGGCAATAGAAGGGCTCGGCGAACATATTACTGGTAAATTAATTTTAATTGCCGGTGGGATTGGTAAAAGCGCTGATTTTAGTCCGTTGCTCCCAGCCATGGAAAAGTATGCACGTCATGTGGTGTTAATTGGCGAGTCAGCTCGCGAGCTGGCGGATATGATTAATGGCCGCATTCCTATTTCATTTGCTTCGTCTATGGATGAGGCGGTACATCGTTGTGATGCTGTTGCACAATCGGGTGATAGCGTTTTGCTTTCACCGGCGTGCGCGAGTTTTGATATGTTTAAAAACTTCGAGCATCGCGGACAGGTATTTTCAGAATACGTTGAAAAGCTGGTTTAGGTTATAAAGAAGGAATTTTATGCGTTCATACTCGGCATCACAGGGAGATGTGCAGGCGCCCGCTCCTTACGACCGGTGGTTTGTTACGGCTGTATTATCAATTTTGATGCTGGGTTTGTTGATGATGACATCCGCATCGATTGTTCTTTCTGATAAATCATTGCAGCAGCCATTCTATTTTTTGTTCAAACAATTGGTCTATCTGGCCCTCGGTATTGCTATTGGTAGTGTCATTGTCCAAATCAGTATGGACTATTGGGAAAAATACGGCGGTTACTTATTAGTGTCCGTGATGTTAATGCTCTCACTCGTGATTATTCCAGGGATTGGCCATAGTGTGAATGGTAGTTATCGCTGGTTAGGAATAGGGCCTCTTGGGTTTCAGGTTTCGGAGTTGGCAAAATTTTCCATGGTCATTTATATGGCCGGCTATCTGGTGCGTCGCCATGTCGAGATTCAGATCGAGTTGAGCGGCTTTGTTAAGCCCATGCTGATATTGGGAGCAATGGCGGTGCTGTTATTGCGCGAGCCTGATTTCGGTGCCACCGTGGTCGTGACTACAACGGCTCTTGGGATGATGTTTATGGGTGGTATGCGCGTGCGCCACTTCGCTGCGCTGCTACTCGGGGCTATCGGTTTGCTCGCGGTTATTGCTATTTCAGCGCCGTATCGTTTGGCTCGTCTGACCAGTTTTATGGATCCGTGGAAGAGGCCGTTCGACACCGGTTATCAATTAACACAATCATTGATTGCTTTTGGACGTGGTGGCTGGACGGGTGCCGGCTTGGGAAAGAGCATTCAGAAAATGTTCTATCTCCCTGAAGCACATACAGATTTTCTGTTCGCAGTGATTGCGGAGGAATTGGGTTTGATTGGCATGTTATGCGTAATTGGCTTATTTACGCTGCTGGTGATTCGCATTTTCATAATGGGTCGAGAAGCGCAAAAACTAGATAGGCATTTTTCCGGTTATATTGCCTATGGTTTTGGTGTTTGGGTGGCCATTCAATTTGTGGTCAGTATTGGCGTGAATTCTGGGCTATTGCCCACAAAAGGGTTAACATTACCGCTGATGAGTTACGGTGGCAGCAGCGTATTGGTGAATTGCATCATGATCGCGGTTTTGCTGCGTATTGATCATGAAAATCGTTTAATAGCATTGGGCATACAGTGAAAGAACTAAAACGTGTATTGATTATGGCTGGTGGTACCGGTGGGCATGTCTTCCCCGGGATTGCTGCTGCGCGCTATTTCCAGCAGCATGGTGTGGACGTGCATTGGTTAGGTACAAGTCAGGGTTTGGAGGCACGGGTCATACCTGAGGAAGGTATACCACTCCATATCATCAATATTAGCGGTTTGCGCGGCAAAGGTGTGAAGCCTATGTTGACAGCGCCTTTCCATATTATCAAAGCGGTGCGGCAAGCATTGCGTGTGATGAAAGAGGTGCAGCCTGATGTTGTGATCGGTATGGGTGGTTTTGTTAGTGGCCCAGGCGGTTTAGCCAGCTGGCTTTCGAGGCGTCCGTTGGTGATTCACGAGCAAAACGCCAGAGCTGGGCTCACAAACAAGTTACTAGCTCGTTTCGCCAAGCGTGTGCTGCAAGGATTTCCAGGTGCGTTTGCCGAGAGTAAAAAGGTTATTACCATCGGTAATCCGGTGCGAACCGAGATCGAAAATATTCCTGCTCCAGAGTTACGCATTCCAGTTGACCGTAAACCATTTCGCTTATTGGTGCTGGGCGGCAGCTTGGGGGCAAAAGCATTAAACGACATGCTGCCGCGGACGTTAGCGACGCTGGATGCTAATGTGCGTCCTGAGGTGTTTCATCAAACCGGCGACAAGCATTACGACGATACAAAAAATCTCTATGAAACCATGGGGATAAAGGTAAATCTTGTACCTTTTGTTAAAGATATGGCGCAGGTTTATTCTTGGGCAGATATGGTATTATGCCGCGCAGGTGCGCTAACAGTTGCTGAATTATGCGCAGCAGGTCTCGGCGCTATTTTCGTGCCATTCCCGCATGCAGTTGATGACCACCAGACGGCGAATGCTGATTTTATGGTGAGGCACGATGCGGCCTTGTGCGTGCAGCAAAAAGATTTAACACAAGACCGGCTTGCCGATATAGTAGAACAGTTTGCTGAGGCACCGGTGAAGCGGTTGGAGATGGCTCAGGCAGCTTATCGCTTGCGTCATATTCATGTGACTAAAAAGATTTTTGAAATTTGTGAGGAGATATCCCGTTGAGCTGGATGTTTGAGATGGGTCATATAAAGCACGTTCACTTCGTTGGTATTGGCGGCGTGGGGATGGCTGGCATTGCCGAAGTATTACTGCGCCAGGGTTATACTGTGTCTGGATCGGATCTTTCCGAGAATTCATTGACGCAATGGTTGAAGGTAATGGGCGCGGTGATTTATCACGGTCACGATGCCAAGAATATTGAAAATGCAGACGTCATTGTACGATCTTCCGCTGTTGACTGGACTAATCCAGAATTCGAAGCGGCACGTATGGCGCGGATTCCGATTGTGCAGCGCGCTGAAATGTTAGGCGAGCTAATGCGTTTTCGTTACGGTGTGGCGATTGCCGGTACACATGGCAAAACCACTACCACGAGTCTTGTTACCAGCATTTTGGCTGAAGCCGGACTTGATCCAACGTTTGTGATTGGCGGGCGGTTAAATAGCGTTGGCAGTAATGCCAGATTAGGTCGCGGTCATTATCTGATCGCTGAAGCAGATGAAAGTGACGCTTCATTTCTCCATCTTAAGCCTATGATTTCAATCGTAACAAATATCGATCAAGATCATATGTCAACCTATGACAATGATTTCGAAAAATTGAAAACAACCTTCATCGATTTCTTGCATCACCTGCCATTCTACGGCTTGGCAGTTCTATGTATTGATGATCCTATTGTCCGTGAAATTTTGCCCAAGATTTCTCGTCCAGTGCTGACTTATGGTTTGGCACCAGACGCAGATTTTTACACGGAGCATTATTCGCAATCCGGTATGCAAACCAAGTTTGTGGTGAAGCGTCCGAAGGGTATGCTGCCATTGCCCGTCACCTTGAATTGCCCAGGTCGTCATAATGTGTTAAACGCTCTGGCTGCAATTGCAGTTGCTTCAGAATTGAAAGTGCAAGATAGCGCGATCACTGAAGCCTTGCTGCATTTTGCCGGTATCGGACGGCGTTTTCAGGTTTACGGTGACTTCCCATTACCGCAAGGTGGTCAAATGACACTGGTTGATGACTACGGCCATCATCCGCGTGAAATAGCGGCAACCGTTCAGGCTGCTCGCGAAAGCTGGCCAGACCGAAGACTGGTGATGGTTTATCAGCCGCATCGTTACACACGTACCCGTGATCTCTTTGCCGATTTCTGTCAGGTGTTATCAACCGTCGATAAATTGTTTTTGCTGGATGTGTACTCCGCCGGCGAAAAGCCGATTCTGGGTGCCGATGGTGTGTCGCTTGGTGATGCGATTACACGTCAGGGCAAGATCCATCCAATTTTTGTTGAGCGTCATGAGGCATTATTTGACTTACTTGGTCATGAGCTGCAGGACGGCGATGTGTTGCTGATGCAGGGTGCGGGTAATATCGGCGGGATTGCGGCACGTCTTGCTGAACACGGTTTGCAGGGTGCTGCAGCTAACGTTAAAGGATAAGGGTTGGATATGGCCGACACAATTGCTCCAGATAAAGTGACAGCGGTACGTGGTCAGTTGCTGCACGATGAGCCGCTGTCACGTTATACCTATTGGCGCATTGGCGGTCCGGCTGACTACCTGTATATTCCCGCTGACCTTGATGATCTGGCGCAATTTCTGCAGCAATTACCTAAAGCCATGCCGGTCACTTGGCTGGGTCTCGGTAGCAATACACTGATACGCGATGGTGGCTTGGCTGGTGTAGTGATTGTGACGCAGGGCGGGTTGGCAAATATGGCGCAAACCACTCCAGATGAAATTCGTGCTGAAGCCGGCGTGTCGGCTGCGCAGCTCGCTCGGTATAGTGCGCGACTTGGGGTCGCTGGTCTCGAATTCATGGCCGGTATCCCTGGGACAGTTGGGGGTGCGCTGACGATGAATGCTGGTTGTTTTGGCGGCGAAACTTGGAAATATGTAAAAGCTGTTGAAACCATCAACCGCTCAGGCGAGATCAAGATTCGTCCAGCAACCGATTTTGAGGTTGGTTACCGTCATGTTATCAAGCCGGAAGATGAATGGTTTGTGGCCGGTCACTTTAAGTTGCAAGCAGGTGATAAAGAAACTTCGCTGAATCAGATCCGTGATTTATTAGAGCGTCGTAATAACTCTCAGCCAACAGGAACCGCTAACTGTGGTTCGGTCTTCCGTAACCCTCCGGGCGATTTCGCTGGTCGTCTTATTGAATCTTGCGGATTGAAAGGCAAGAATCGCGGCGGGGCGTTGATTTCAACCAAGCATGCCAATTTTATTATCAATGAGAATGGTGCCACCTCTGCAGATATTGAATATCTGATTGCTGAGGTAAGAAAAATCGTAGCCGAAAAAACAGGGATTCAGTTGATTCCAGAAGTTTGTATTATTGGGCGAGAATAAACGGGAGTGTAGTGTGGAGAAGACACTAAAAGGGAATTTATTCTTTCGTTTCATTCGGTCCATCTTTCGGTACGGTTCGCTATTCATCGCCGGCGTGGTTGTGGTGTTCGCCGCATACTCGATCAGTAAAATTAAATCATCGAATTACTTTCCCATCAAAACCGTGCGGGTTATCGGCGTGAATCATCTCGATAAAGCCGAGGTTAAGCAAATCCTGGAGCCTTTGGTGACGCGCGGCTTCTTTGCTTTAAACATCGAAAATATCCGTGATCGCTTGGAGCAAATGCCGTGGGTGTCGGATATTACTGTCAGGAGAACCTGGCCAGATCGGGTGGAAATTATCATCGCCGAAAAGACGGTTGTTGGCCGCTGGAATCATGACAGCTTGCTGAGTTCTGATGGTAATTTATTTATCCCTAACGAATCGAGCTATCCAGCTAACCTTGCCGATTTTGTTGGGCCTGATGGACAGCAGATAACCATGTTAAAGTATTTTGTTAACATCAATCGCATATTGGGTCCGTTACATGCTAAGATTTCTTATCTGGAATTGACGCCGTATCTCACGTGGAAGTTGAAACTGGATAATGGGATGACACTTAAAATAGGCCACAACGATATCTTGACTCGTTTAACCCATTTTGTGAAAGTGTACTCGAAAATCATCGGGGACCGCGCAGCAGATGTAGAATATATTGATTTGCGCTATCCTAATGGCATGGCAGTAAGATGGAAAAATACAGGCTGATATAGAGCCCGATTGGGCGGAAGAGTGAATATGGCAAAGAAGCCGAATAAAGACTTAATAGTAGGGATAGACATAGGGACTTCTAAAGTCGTCACGCTTGTTGGCGAAGTGAATGCCGACGGTCAGATGACAGTCATTGGTTTTGGATCGCATCGTTCACAGGGATTGAAACGAGGTGTGGTCGTCAATATAGAATCCACTGTGCAGTCTATACAGCGCTCTGTTGAAGATGCTGAGTTGATGGCTGGGTGTGAAATCTATTCTGCTTATACCGGTATTGCCGGCAGTCATATTCGCAGCATTAATTCTCATGGCATTGTTGCCATTCGTGATCATGAAGTTTCCCATAGCGATGTTGAGCGTGTCATTGATGCCGCCAAGGCAATAGCTATTCCCGCAGACCAACGCATTCTGCATGTATTACCCCAGGAATTTATCATCGACAGCCAAGACTCCATTCGCGAACCGATAGGTATGTCAGGCGTTCGACTAGAAGCAAAAGTTCATATCGTGACCGGTGCCGTCAGCGCAGCGCAGAATATAGTGAAATGCATGAAGCGTTGTGGTCTTACCACAAGCGATATCGTTCTTGAGCAGTTTGCCTCCAGCCAGTCAATTTTGTCAGAAGATGAAAAAGAACTGGGTGTTTGCATGATTGATATCGGCGGCGGCACAAGCGATATTGCTGTGTTCACCGAAGGCGCGATACGCCACACGGCTGTTATTCCAATTGCCGGTGATCAGGTCACAAATGATATTGCCATCGCATTGCGCACGCCAACACGCAATGCTGAAGAAATTAAAATCAATGCGGGCTGTGCGCTGCAAGATCTGGTTGATAGTAATGAATTGATAGAGATCCCCATGATAGGCGATCGTGCCGCGCGTAAAATTCCACGCCGCATGCTGGCTGAAGTCGTGGAGGCGCGTTATGAAGAGTTATTCATGCTGGCGTTGAATGAGTTGCGCCGCAGTGGTCTTGAAAGTCGCATTGCCGCCGGTATTGTTTTGACCGGGGGTGCATCAAAAGTTGAAGGCGCGCAAGCGCTTGCGGAGCGCGTATTTCGTGTGCCAGTGCGTATCGGCCGTCCGCATAATATTTCTGGCTTGTCAGACATCATTGATAACCCTATTTACGCCACTGGCGTGGGTTTGTTAGTGTATGGTCATAAACAACGCTTGTCTCAGCGCGAAGTCGTCATGAATCAGCCGAGCATGAAGGGTTTATGGTCGCGGATGAGAAGCTGGTTTCAAGGGAATTTTTAAGCTCGAGGTAATTTATGTTTGAACTATTGGATACGTGCCAACAAAATGCAGTGATCAAGGTTGTTGGAATTGGCGGTGGCGGCGGTAACGCGGTTGAGCACATGATGGCCGGACACATTGAGGGCGTCGAGTTTATTTGCGCTAATACCGATGCGCAAGCATTGAAAAATTCATCTGCCAACACAATTATCCAGCTCGGCGAAAACATTACTCGCGGCTTGGGTGCTGGTGCTAACCCGGAAGTTGGTAGACGTTCAGCAGAAGAAGACAGAGAAAAAATTCGTGCCGTATTAGGCGGAGCAGACATGGTGTTCATCGCTGCTGGTATGGGTGGTGGCACGGGTACTGGTGCTGCACCAGTGTTCGCCCAGATTGCGAAAGAGTTGGGGGTGTTGACGGTTGCGGTAACCACCAAGCCGTTTTCCTTTGAAGGCAAGATGCGTTTGGCGACAGCAGAGCAGGGGATAGCAAACCTCTCGCAATATGTTGACTCATTAATCACTATCCCTAATAACAAATTATTAAGTGTACTTGGCAAGAATGTCACCTTGATCAATGCTTTCAAGGCAGCTAATGATGTCTTGCGTGGTGCCGTGCAAGGTATTGCAGAATTAATTACCCGTCCAGGCTTAATCAATGTCGATTTTGCGGACGTACGCACAGTCATGTCAGAAATGGGTATGGCCATGATGGGTACCGGTGTGAGTTCTGGTGAACATCGTGCACGTCTTGCCGCTGAAGCTGCGATTGCTAGCCCGCTGCTCGAGGACGTAGATTTAACCGGCGCCAAAGGCGTGTTGGTTAATATTACTTCCGGTCTCGATCTTTCGATTGGTGAATTTGAAGAAGTCGGTGAAGTCATTCGTGAAATTACGTCTGATAGCGCCACGGTAGTTGTGGGTACTGTAATTGATCCTGAGCTGCGTGACGAAGTGCGCGTTACAGTTATTGTGACAGGTCTTGGTAGAAAGGAAATGAGGGCGCCGTTGAAAATGCCGGCACTGGAAAATACCAAAGTGCCAGATAGTCATATCGATTACGGCCAGTTGGATAAACCCGCAATTGATCGTCGTCACGAGCCAAAAGGGCTAGATCCAATCGCCGCGCCGGTGATGAATTATCAACCTGTGCAGCCACAAGCTCCTGTGCAGCCGCAATTGCAGTCTCATCCTCAGGCTGCTGCTCAAACACAAACAACTTACGCTCAGACCGTGCAGACGCAGACTCAAACAGCTTTCACGCAGACGCAAACTACGCCGCGTAGCATGCCGCCAGCTGAAAACATTCACGATATCGATTATTTAGATATCCCGGCATTTTTGCGCCGCAGAGAAGAAGAGGCTTAAGCACTACTTTTATCGATTGAGGGTCGGGGATGTTTCGTAAACCAAACGTTAACAAACATCCCGAACCTCTCCCCGTACCGCGCAGAAAGATCGTCATTAACCCGGCTAAGATTACCAGTCACGATTCTCAATATTTATCCCAGCTCTTATCCGAATTCCCTGCCGAAACTGTTTTCAGGAAAGATACGCCATATTTGGTGCCGCCGTTTTATGAATTCACGCTAACCAATACGCTGATCAAGCGCGCCGCAAGTGACGGAGATTGCTGTGAGTATGAAGTGGTTGGTAATGAATACAATGGTTCCGCTACCCTTGATTGCTATGAGTTAGATGGCGTGATTTTGGTTAATGGTCTTGCTTGCCAATTCATGCCATTCCCTGAATATTTTTGCGTTGCTTTTAAAGAAGAACTCGATCCCACTAATTTGACGTCAGCACAAAGCCAGTTGTTAGGCGTGATATTGATGCGCGCATACAATGAGCTTGATGAAAAATATTTTTCTGCGGGTCTTAATTCTCTCGAATTGGAGATTGAGCACAATATTAAGTTGCTCGTACATTTCAATTTAAAGTATCCGATAGTAGCTCGTACACGCGAGAATTACCCTGATCAGCTGCGTTTTGAAGTGATGGGCAAGAATCTTGGCAGCGGTTATTTTGCTGAGGCATTCAAGGTGATCGCAACACTGGTGCCACATACAGACGGCAGCTTGCAGGCAAAAGATAGTCATCGCATGTTAAAAATGCAGACACATGAGCACGAATATGTTGAGCCAGAATATCAAAAGGCGGCACTGACGCCGCACTTACATGCGAAGCGTCCAGTTTTTACTACCAGATTAAAGCAAAAATATAGTTTTTTGGTTTCAAAGTTTATTGATGGTTATACATTGGAACGTTACCTCGCAAGCGATGCTAAGAAGCAGATTTTCACAATTGAAGATCGATTACATTTGAGTCTCGCCATGATTAGAGCGCTCGGTGATCAGGTGCACAAGCAGGGCATTATTCATCGTGATGTCAGTCTCGCTAATATCATCGCCAATTTTGCTGTAAGGGAGTATCCAGCAGCTGCGTATATAGATATGGGGCTCAGTAAATTTACCAATGTTTCGGATCGTGGTGAGGTATGTGGGACGCCAAAATTTGTTGCTCCTGAGGTATTGGGTCGTTCTGGTACGTCTGCTGCATCAGATATTTACTCTCTCGGTGTTGTTTTGAGCGAGCTTTGGAAGGTCAATCTTCATCCGAAGGCACTCGCAACCACCGCGCTTGGTAAGGTCTTAGCAAATACGCTGGCAGGTGGTTTGCGCGGCTTATCGAGTGCCGAAAGAAGTTTGATTGCCGAGACTATTCATACTATGTGCTCCGTTCATCCGTTCGAGCGCGGCTCCTTGCGAGATGCGGAAGCCGTGTTTGAGAAGATTGCGTTTGAGCGTCGTGCGAATAAATTGAATGCTAAAAATCGTCAAGCCATGCAAGCGGTTCATGCTCTTGCCTTGAATTTACGTCGAGAGCTACAGGATTATTGCCTGGTGAATGGTGCTCACTGTGAAATTGACCATGTGCGTCTTGCGGTGGAGCGCTTACTATTGCAGTTTTCCGATCAGCCATTGTTAGTGCGTGAATTTGTTACTACGCTCGGAATTCGAGCTTTGCATGGCACGGCGACTCGTGAGGGTGTGCGAGAAAAATTGAAGGCGATGACGTCTGAATATATTTTCAAGCGCGAGGATTTGTATTGTTCGATTGAGGCTTTGTCGCGGATTGTGAATGGCAGCGAGTTCTATCTGGCTGATCCACTATATCAGCAGTATTTAAACATGATATTGACGAGTGCTGTTCGTCATGCATCCCTGTTACCAGAATTAGCTGATGATGTTGTGATCCTCGCGCAGAAATTTTCACGCGATATTACCAGAATTCGCATTGAGCTCGACCGCATCGAGCAGTTGGGGGTTCAGGCCATATCCTGTACTAACGTCCCGCGCCCATTACCTGGCCGGGTCTTACCCGCAAGTCTATATGGGTTGTTTGCTCCCCCGGTCAAGGCGGTAGTCCCTGAGCCTCGGCCCAGTCATTCAGCTGGCCCCAGGTAAAAAACTCTGGATCTCTATGAATAAACATGATAAAAAGATTCTGAATTCGGGGTTGGCAACAGGGAATAGCCATGCCTCGCTATTGTTTTTGTTCCAAAAAAACATCACATTATGGTATACTGTGTACAATTTATGGCAAATCAGAAGTTATGATGATCAAACAAAGAACTCTTAAAAACGTCATTAAAGCAACCGGCATCACCCTGCACGGCGGTGAGCGCGCTGAAATTATTCTGCGCCCAGCTCCTGTTAATACGGGTATCCTGTTTCGTCGCATTGACCTCGATCCAATCGTGGAAATTCCAGCATTGGCTGAGCACGTCGGCGACACCACACTTTCCACCACTCTGGTAAAAGACAATGTTCGCGTCGCGACAGTTGAGCATTTATTGTCCGCTTTTGCCGGCTTGGGAATTGATAATGCTTTCGTTGATGTGACTGCTTCCGAAATTCCAATTATGGATGGCAGCGCAGGTCCATTTGTTTTCCTCATCCAGTCTGCTGGCATTGAAGAGCAGTATGCGCCAAAGCGGTTTATCCGCATCAAGCGTAAGCTTGAAATTAAAGATGGCGATAAATGGGCGCGCTTCGAACCATTTAATGGTTTCAAAGTCACCTTCACCATCGATTTCGATCATCCCTTATTTAAAACCAAGCATAAAACCGCAACGCTGGATTTCTCCAGCTTGTCATACGTGAAAGAAGTAAGCCGTGCACGTACCTTTGGTTTTATGGCTGAGTTTGAAAAATTGCAGACTCTTAACCTGGCCCGCGGTGCGAGCCTCGATAATGCAATCGCCATTGATGATTTCCGCGTTCTCAATGAAGATGGCTTGCGTTATGAAAATGAATTTGTAAAACACAAAATCCTTGATGCTGTCGGTGATCTTTACCTGCTTGGCTCCAGTTTGGTTGGTGCATTTAGCGGTTATAAATCCGGTCATGCGCTCAACAATAAGTTGCTGCGTGAATTATTAGTGCAGACAGATGCCTGGGAATTTGTAACGTTTGAAGATACCAAAACCGCACCAATTTCTTATGTGAAGACGATTCTCGTCGAAGCGTAATTTCACGTCATTGCGAGCCCTGCGCTTTGTGCAGGGCGTGGCAATCCAGATGCTAACCTTGCAATAATTTTCAAAAATTCTCAATAAAACCTAACTCTGCTGCGACCATCCTGTCTGGATTGCTTCGTCGTGAAAAGCTCTCCTCGCAATGACGATGCGGTGTCATTGCGAGCCCTGCGCTTTGTGCAGGGCGTGGCAATCCAGATGCTAACCTTGCAATAATTTTCAAAAATTCTCATAAAACCTAACTCTGCTGCGACCATCTTGTCTGGATTGCTTCGTCGTGAAAAGCACTCCTCGCAATGACGATGCGGTGTTTACTTCGTATTCCTCGCAATCCTCTGCATCACCTCGCGCAAGTCATCATCCTCAATCGTCTCTGCCATGGCTAGCAATGTCTCGGCAGTCTCTTGTGATAATAAGGCAGTTTTTTTCGGCTTTTTTGGCACCGTGCCGCGTTGCACGCCAACTGGCTGGGGTGGCCTCACCTTGGACTGAATCTCGCGTATATGCTTCAGGGCGGGGTTTTTATGCAGCTTTTTGATTAAATCCGGTGTTTCGTAGCGCAATTGGGAGGCAACTGAGCCATTTGCTGTTAAAACTACCAGTACACCGTTGGCTAAATTCGCAACCTGACAATATTTCTGAATGGCTGGGTCTAACAGCGGAATTAGGGTATGATTAAGCGTTTCAATCGCTTTGACTTTCGACAAAACCGTTTGCAGGTCACGCTGATTGGGCTGTAGTAAGGAAGCAATAGATTTGGTCAGTGTATCTTTCATGCGCTGTCCATCTGAGAAAGCAGTTAGTTAACTATACTAAAAATTGACTTTTTCACAAGACAAGGTAAAGTTTTCATTTGATTTTTTCTAGGTAAAGACAACGCATCCATGCTAAATCGCATATTTACTAATCTCTTAGGCAGCCGCAATCAACGTGTGTTAAATAAACACTGGAAATCGGTTGAAAAAATAAACAGGCTCGAGCCTGAATTGGAATCACTGTCCGACGCAGCGCTGCGTGCAAAAACCGACGAATTTCGTCAGCGCTTGAAAGATGGTGTCTCGCTGGATGACTTGTTGCCAGAAGCATTTGCAGTTGTGCGTGAAGCGTCACGCCGCACGATGAACATGCGACACTTCGATGTGCAGCTGATTGGCGGTATGGTGTTGCACGGCGGCAATATCGCTGAAATGCGCACTGGTGAAGGTAAAACGCTGATGGCGACACTCGCCGCTTACCTGAATGCTTTGCCAGGAAAAGGCGTGCATATTGTCACCGTGAATGATTATCTCGCGAAACGTGACGCGGAGTGGATGCGCCCGTTATATGAATTCCTTGGTCTCACGCTCGGCATTAATTTGCACGGCTTAACCGGTCCGGAAAAGCAAGCAGCTTACGCAGCTGATATTACTTACGGAACCAATAATGAATTTGGTTTTGATTATCTGCGCGATAACATGGTTTTCAATCGTCAAGATAAAGTGCAGCGCGGCACCAGCTACGCAATCGTCGATGAAGTCGATTCAATTTTAATTGATGAAGCACGTACACCGCTGATCATTTCTGGCGCGGCAGACGAAAGCACCGATCTCTATCTCGCTGTGAATGAAGTCATTCCCCAGCTGGTTAGGCAAATGGATAAAGAAGGTCCTGGTGACTACTCGCTGGATGAAAAATCCAAGCAAGCCCATCTGACCGAAGAAGGCCATCAGCATGTCGAGCAATTGCTGGCACAGCACGGCTTGTTACGCGAAGGTGAGAGCCTTTATGAAGCACAAAACATTGTATTGATGCATCACGTCCACGCAGCTTTGCGTGCACACACACTCTTTAATCGCGATGTCGATTATATTGTGCAGCGCGGCGAAGTCGTGATTGTCGACGAACACACCGGCCGTACCATGCCGGGCAGACGCTGGTCCGACGGCTTGCATCAGGCAATCGAAGCGAAAGAGAAGGTGCAAATCAATCAGGAAAACCAGACGCTTGCGTCTATCACTTTCCAAAACTTCTTCCGTCTCTATCACAAATTATCTGGCATGACCGGCACGGCAGATACTGAAGCCTATGAATTCCAGCAAATTTACGGTCTCGAAGTCATTGTGATCCCAACGCACAAACCAATGGTGCGTGATGACAAGCAAGACAGTATTTACATGTCTACCGAAGAAAAATTCGATGCAATTGTCGGTGACATTAGAACGGCGAATGCTTCCGGGCAGCCAATTCTGGTTGGTACTGCTTCGATCGAAACTTCAGAATTTCTTTCCAATTTATTGAATCGCGAAAAAATACCGCATCAAGTCTTGAATGCGAAATTCCATGAAAAAGAAGCGCAAATTGTTGCAGAAGCCGGTCGTCCTGGCGCGGTCACCATCGCAACCAATATGGCTGGTCGTGGTACAGACATCGTTCTCGGCGGTAATCTTGGTGCGGAATTAAAAGCACTGGAAAATCCTAGTGAAGAAGATATAGCGGCGCGCACGGAAGCTTGGCAGAAGCGTCATGATCAGGTTGTTGCCGCCGGCGGTTTATACGTGCTTGGTACTGAACGTCATGAATCACGTCGTATCGATAATCAGCTGCGCGGTCGTTCAGGTCGTCAAGGCGATCCTGGCCGTTCACGTTTTTATTTGTCGTTGCAAGATAACCTCTGGCGTATTTTCGGCGGCGATCGCTTCAATGCATTTATCCAGCGTATTGGCATCGAAAAGGGCGTGGCCCTCGAGCATTCCATGTTGTCGCGCAGCATTGAAAAAGCGCAACGTAATGTTGAAGCTTATAACTTCGATGTGCGTAAACAATTGCTCGAATACGATGATGTTGCCAACGAACAGCGTAAAGTCATTTACAGCCAGCGCGATGAGCTGCTGACTGCCGACAGCATTGCTGAAACTATTGCAGATATTGGCCTGCGCGTCATGGATCAAACCATTGATATCTTCATTCCTCCACATAGCATGTCAGAGGAATGGGATGTAGCTGGTCTCGAAGCGCGCCTTGATGGCGATTTCAAATTGAAACTGCCATTACAAAAATGGCTGGAAGAAGATGAAACGCTGGATGAAGATCATCTGCGTCAACGCATCAAGGCTGCGTTTAATGAAATGTATGCCGCGAAAGAAGCCGAGATGGGTGCTGACATCATGCGCCAGTTTGAAAAAGCGGTGATGCTGCAAACTCTCGACACTTGCTGGCGCGAGCATTTGGCGGCGATGGATTATCTGCGTCAAGGTATTCATTTGCGCGGTTACGCACAAAAGAACCCGAAGCAGGAATACAAGCGTGAATCATTTGAAATGTTTTCACAGCTGTTGGATAAAGTGAATTACGAAGTGATTTCCGCATTGAGCAAGTTTGAAGTCAGGATGGAAGAAGATCTGGCTGCCATGCAGAATCAGCAACGCCACACCATTGATCAGCAGCACGTTCAGTATAAACACGCTGAAGTGAGTGTGCTAGCCGATGAAGAAGCGGCTGAACGCGAAGAAGAGCAGTTAGGTGTCGTGGTGCCAATTACACGCGATGGTGCGAAGATTGGCCGTAACGATCCTTGTGCTTGCGGTTCCGGCAAAAAATACAAGCAATGTCATGGAAGATTGGCTTGAGCCAGGATCAGATACGTAAAGACAGAATCAGCGTACACGCCGTCGCCGGCTTAGTCATGCGCGACGGTAAGCTGCTTGTTGCTGAACGTCCAGAAGGTAAACCTTATAGCGGCTTCTGGGAGTTTCCCGGCGGAAAAATCGAAGCAGACGAGAGTGGTGATGCAGCGATTCGTCGCGAACTGCAAGAAGAATTAGGCATAGATGTTATTCAAGCCGACCGCTGGTTTGAGCACTTGCACGCTTATCCCGATAAAACTGTGTTGCTGGAGTTGTGGCGTGTAACCGAGTTCAGCGGTGAGCCGGAAGGGCGTGAAAATCAGGTATTGCGCTGGGTCACGTTCGAAGAAATTCTGCATCTTCCATTGCTGGAAGGTAACCTTGCAATTTTGAGCCAGATTAAATCATTATTTGCTTAAACTTATTTATTACCCGGACCCGGTTTAAACTGCTCAACTGTAGCAAGAGCAGGTAAGACCTTGGTGGTGAGATAGCTTTCTAGCGCTGGAACCCCCCATAATTCTCTACTCTGTTTTATTTCACCGCCCTCTCGGTAGGTGATTTGATATTTATTATTATCAGATAAATGAATGATCAGTTGTTGCTGTGGTCGCATGGATAACACATACGCAGCCTGCTCAGGACGCATGTAAAAATCATCTTCAGAGACGTGTTTGCTGACGGCTGGGTTAGCCGATGCATTTTTAAATTCTACGTCCCGTTTTATTCTGATTTTGTCTTCAGATGAATCCTTGCTTGCCGCGTCTGGTGGCGTTGGCGCATTTTTAATCGTGACATTCTCGTCTCTGGCCGTATCGGGTGAAGATGTTTCAATGTCATTTCGGCTCACACGCGAGTTTATGCTTTCTGCTGCAGGTGATGCAGGGCTTGCCACACTCTCTGATGACTGTTCCTCTGCGCTCGCAGTACTATCCCGTCTAGCTTGAACTGGTGCAGATATTGCGTGTTCATCGACGCCAGATTTACTAAATAAGCGACTCGAAAAACGACTAAGTTTCACTTTGATATTGGATCTGGCTGTCGTCTTGGCGTCATTATTATTTGCTCCGATTGCAGCAGATCCGCTTATGACCGGTGCAGAACCCGCTTTGGCAGCGGCGGGTGGCTTAATCACCTCACTATTTCGTGGAGAGGTTGGCTTGAAGCGTTCGCTAATGGTTCTTCCGAGTTCTTTAAGGCTGAGTTTGGGCTTTACGGTGACTTTGATGGCGTGTTCCTTTAAAAATGCTGCTTTGCTCGCTTCATCTTCCGGGGCGACTTTAGATAAATTCTCTTTGTCGAAAGCCCGCAACCTGGAATCCGCAATTTGTGCGTAATAATTTACAAATTGTCTGGTGTCTGGTTTTCTAGCCATTTGATCTGCGAAAGAATATTCCATGCGTCCGTATTGTGCGCCTGCATCATGCGGAAGTAGATTCGCTTCAACAAGCATGTTAATGAATAGGTCATGGATAGTCAGATTAGCAGTGCGCAGATCGCTAGCTGAGGGTGCTGCCTGTTCCAGTTGATTTTTATATTTCACCATTCCTGGAAACAGCTTTGACATGGCCTTTTCATTATTGACTAATTGCAGGAATAATTCAGGTAATGCACCCACATCAGTGTTGTGAGGTTGTTGGCTGATGAGTAATTCATTTAATAGCGCTTTTGCCAGGGTTGATGTGCGTAGTGGGCCGGCTGCGAATCTAATTTCAACATCCAGTGCACGTTCCGTGAGAATGTAAAGCTCATATTGACTCATATACGGTGCAATCTTCCGAATCATGGCAAGTGCTACTTCCATGCCTAAGTATGTGTTTTCGCGGTTTTGACGATCAGCGTTACTCGGGAAAATGGTATCGCTGGTAAATCTTCTGAGATCTTCTTCCTTATAGCTGCCATCAAGTAGAACTTCTGCGATTGATTTGTTTGCATCACTAGTTGAGGGTGCGCTCAGTATCGCCATGACAGCGTTGTTGATGGCTGCTTCTTTTTGCGTGCTTCCGCGTGTTTCCATAATTACGTATTCCTCAACATTGATCGCTGTAAGTAAATTCGGTAAGAATGATTTTACTTTCCCCTCACGCCTGGCGAATACTGTGCTTGTTGTGAATGTTGATGTTCACGCAGAATTTCATCGCATTTGCCTTTAAACTGGGAATTGGTTAATTTTGCTTGCTCGATCAAAGTAACCATTGTTGCCAATTTCTCTTGGTAGGGATCTCTCTCTCGCGTTTCATAGGCCACCAGGCACTGTTTGATTAAATCCAGTTGCGCAGAATTATTCGAGCGTGGGGTGGTTGTTGTTTCATATGCTAGCTGTAGTCTTTCTAGCATGACTATGCATTGTCTTTGTTCGCCAGTGATATGATGATTGGTAAGCGATGTTGTCAGAGCGAAAATAGCATCTGCAACTTGCTCTGGGCCTCTTTTGTCTAGATGTGCTAGCGATACGGCCGCATGCAGAGACGGGGTTCTTCCCGACATGGCTGCTGGAGCTGAACTCGAAGATGGTTTTACCGGCTGTATGGTCGAGTCATCATTGATTCTGGCCACGGCAGGGCTCGCAGCTGGGCTCTGAACTTGAGAATGCGATCTCATTCGAGTTGTAATCTTGCTGAACAATCCACCTAACGATGGCGAGCTAGGGGCTACTGATGCAGCAGCTGTGGGTTGCAGATGTTCGAGGTTGTTGATGACGGCGGGGTTAATTTTAAAGTCTCCAGCCTTATCCATGCCTAGTTTAGTTAAATCAGTACCTGCGATGCATCGATTCATCACTTCGCCGATATACAGACATATTTTGTCTCTGTATGTTGGATCTTGCGCACCTGATACAAGCGGTTGCACCAAATCAAAGATTAAGTCATTTAGCATTAATCTTTGTCGGTAGTTTAAGGCGTTGATGATTTCGGGATCTAAACCAAACTGATTAATCATGTTTGCCGCTGCGACTCGCGATGAGATTCTGATATTATCGCCATTAGACAATGTCGCATTAAATTGCGAGGATGAGTCACCTTGATTTGCCGATCGCAAGAGTTGTTCATATCCCGCGTTTAGAGTCTCGAGATCAGCTTGCCCGAGATTCACTTCCAGTTCTTGTATAGACAAGCCTGGCCATTTGCCGCCAATATTTTTTGCGATAGTTGATGAGTGATATTGCAAAACATGTGACTGCAGATTTTGCAACGCGGCCAATAATAGAGGCTGTACTTTATCAAATGCGGCTTTTTTTTCTTTATCTTTGAATGGTTTTATTTTGTTACGCTGCATGATGTTCTTACTCCTCGTTGCATATGACATCATTGTTATTCTTATATTGTTAGTATAGTCCATTTGCTAGAGAGAAAGATGAGGCAATCTGTCACTCAACCCCATGATTATACTAACCCTTTAACGCATCTTGTTCGATTTCTACATATTTGCATTGAAATCAACAAGTTTTGTATTCTATGAGTTAAGTATAGGTTTAGATTGTGAAGAAAGGGTTAAGACTGTTCCGGCGTGAAGCATTATTTAGGAGTTGCGCCTTTCGGTGTTTTATTTATCTCCTCACCAGTGTCCTCACGGCTTTCCTCGCGGGATGATACTAATCCATGAGGCGAGACCGAGCTGCGCGGACTGCTATCATCTTCACTGTTAGGCAGCTTAAGCGAAAACATGCGACTTGAGCGGTTTTGCGCGTACTTCAGTGGCATTTTTAATGCTTCATGAATACTGTCACGGCGCTGAATAAAACTGGCAAGAATTCCCATTAATGGTAGTGTCATCTGACTTTTGATATTGCGGTCTATCTTTTTATCCTTGCTTTTATGGATTTGCTTGATGGTGTCTTCAATTGCAATCATCATGTTAGATAATTTTTCATTGTAATTACCGAAACCATTCAAGATCCCGAAACAATCCTGGATTAACATTTCATATAAATTGGCTTTCTTGAAGCCATGGCTTAATTTGATTAATTCATCGATGATATTGAGGCAATCAAGTTTTTCGTCAATATTTCGTAATTGAATTTCATTCTGGTTGCTATCACTGCTGGCGGTGAGCGCTGTCTCGCATTTTACAATGTCAGCTTTAACGGTTTCTTCAATCAGCCTTAATTGTTTTTTTTCTTTGCGTCGATTGATCATTGCTACTTTCCTTTAATGGTTTCAGGCTTGATCTGAATTATTATTTTAAATTTCTCCGTATTGCCGGACCTGTAAGCTCGACCCTGACAGCTGCTATTTCGGCACTCGCTTCTCGCAGTAATGCTTTATACTCGGCTGCATTTTTGTCGCGTTCGCCTGATTGTATATATTGCTCGCGAAATAAATTATTTGGGTGTGTTGATTTGGTAGGGTTGGCCTCAATTTCTTTTAGCCTGTTTTCCATGTAATCGAGAAGCTGCGGCAAATTCGTGATGCTGGCCAATTCTGCACTTTTATTTTGTCCAGGCATGCCCATGACAATCCTGTCGACAGCAACATGCCATTCAGTAATCACTTTTAGCATCGATTTGGCATTCGGGCTGCGATGATTGCGTTTGTTGTTGGCGATGTGAGTCATGTTTGATTCAAGATTTCCCAGCACATTGTTGAGTTGACCGAGAACAGCTGTATTTTTTGCGGCTTCAATTTTTGCGGCTTCTGATTCTTTTACGCTATCTCTTCTTGCCTGAGTTTGCGCGGGTGATTCTGCTTGTATGCGCTTTATGGTTCTGGCCATTTGAATATGAGCATCTTGCCAAGATAATGTTATTGTATTTCTCGCGATTTCATCATGAGTTTTGACGAATTCAATTAATATATCTTTGCTCTTTTCCAGCATAATCGCATCTTCTGAAAGCGGATCCGCTTTTTTAAAACGATCGAATAAGGACTTTTTCGGTTTGTTATCATCAATGTATTCAACGACTCGTTTCATCGAATTAATAAACTCAGCATGTTTGACTGCTTCGCTGCTGTTCTCATTTACGATATTTGACTCATATTGATCGATGATGGCATCAGCTTTCATCATCACCACGTCAAATGGATTTACCGGGTCTCTTTTTGGTTTCGGCTTTTCATTTTTAGCTGGCATAACTGGCGCGCTACCAGGTGCGGGCGGTCTGCGGATTTCATTGTTATTATTATCACCTTGCAGTGCTCCCGGCGCCGAGCCCGATTTCACTGCTCTGGTGATTTCTTCTTTACCCTTATCATCTTTCCTACGCATACGGTTAACACTCCTATGCATCAGATTAATTGTTATATCTGAAGTATAGTCGGAGAACTTGAAGAAAGGCTTAAGGGTCGAAGATGTCTAAATCGCTGAATTTACTAAGAAGTCATGAACTCATCCCGCGAGGTGCTCGCGGGATGGGCTGATTGTGATTATGCATTGAGATAAAAATTAATGGTTTTCAAAATGCCGGTTTTCAGGTTTTCTTTTGGCTGCCAATTCAATTCCTTGCGTAGCTTGCTGTCATTAATGGCGTATCGAAAGTCGTGTCCGGCGCGATCAGTGACCAAGGTAATCAGCGAAGAGCACGCTTGTTTTTGCGGGGCAATGTTATCAATGAGTTCGCAAATATAATTTACCAGCGCCATGTTTTCCCACTCATTATTGCCGCCGATATTGTAGGTTTCGCCAACGCTGCCATTTTTCAAGATGGCGAGAATCGCGCTGCAATGATCATCAACGTACAACCAGTCACGAATATTATTGCCTTGACCGTAAACCGGAATCGGTTGTGAGTTGAGACAAGAACGAATGATGGTTGGGATGAATTTTTCGGCATGTTGGTACGGCCCGTAATTATTCGAGCAATTTGAAATAGTGACTGGCAGGCCGTAAGTGTGATGATATGCATGCACGAGATGATCCGAGCCAGCTTTCGATGCTGAATAAGGCGAACGCGGTTGATACGGTGTAGATTCGGTGAATGCAAGGTCGTCAATCGCGAGCGAGCCGTAGACTTCATCTGTAGAGATATGATGAAAGCGACAATGTTGCTTGTCCTTATTGCCAAGCTCAAACCAGTGATGGCGTGCGGCTTCTAACAAGGTAAATGTACCGAGCACATTGGTTTCTATAAACGATTGCGGCGCGCTGATTGAGCGGTCAACATGACTCTCAGCAGCAAAATGCACGATAGTATCAATGTGATGATGGTGAAGAATATGCCGCACCAAATTAGCATCACAGATATCACCTTGAATGAAATGATGACGATCTGCGTTCGGTAGCTCACGCAGGTTATCGAGTGATCCGGCGTAAGTTAATTTATCCAGATTGGTGATGTTGATTGCTGGATCGCTGGCCAGCACATGGCGAATGAAGTTGCTGCCGATGAAGCCTGCGCCGCCCGTCACTAACATGGATGTGGGCTGATACATGATTATGCTTTTTCCTGAATGAGTTTGGGGATGATCAGCTTGATCGCATCGCGCCACGAAGGTTGATCGATGTCAAACGTGGTTTTAATCTTATCGCAATTCAACACAGAGTGCTGTGGACGTTTGGCAGCAGTTGGAAATTCTGAGGAGATAATCGCGAGCACTTCATCAGCGACCAGCTTCTCATGCAGACGTGATTCATTAACAATCTCTTTCGCAAAATCAAACCATGAGACAGCTTCTGCGCTGCAGTAATGATACGTACCTTTGTGAGAGGGTGCGAGGCACATCTTCCAGATTGCGCCAGCGATGTCACCGGCGTAAGTTGGGCAGGTTACTTGATCTGCCACTACGCGCAGCGTGCTGCGTTCGCGCGCCAATTTGTGAATGGTTTTAAGGAAGTTATTACCGTACTCACTAAATACGCCGCTGACACGTAAAATGAGATGATTGGGGCAGCTATTACGAATAGCTTCTTCTCCTTCCCATTTACTTTTGCCGTAAAAATTAATTGGTGCAGCCGGATCATCTTCATCGTAGGCAACTTGTTTGCTGCCATCGAAAATATAGTCAGTTGAAATATGGAGTAACTTGATTTGATTTTTATTGCAAAGCAGGGCGAGTTGGCCGGCGCCAATATGATTGGCTTTGTCTGCGGCGCTGGCGTTTTCTTCGGCGCTATCTACAGCAGTGTAAGCGGCGGTGTTGATAATTAAATCTGGTAGATGCTTGCCTATTGCAAATTCAATCGATGCTGGCTGGCTGATGTCTAGCTCGCTATGCGTGCACGAGGTAATCGAAAATTTTTCAGCCAGTGGGTGCTTGGTTAATGCGCTCGCCAGCTGTCCACGTCCACCGGTAATCAAAACTTTAGGCAAATAGATTGTCATGCGTCATCTCGCTTAATGTTGAGTAGGTTGTGTCTTTGGGCGATAAAATAGGATTTTTTATCGGCCAGTTAATATTGATTTCAGGATCATTCCAGATAATGCCGCGTTCGTCTTGCGGGTTGTAATAGTCTGTGCATTTGTAGCAAAACACGGCGTCGTCAGATAACGTCACAAAGCCGTGCGCAAAACCCGGTGGAATGTAAATTTGAGTGGGTTGTTCAGCGGTCAGCGTGATCGCGTGCCACTGCTTAAAGGTTGGTGATGAACGTCTGATATCAAGCATGACGTCCCAGACGGTGCCGCGCGCGACCCAGACTAATTTTCCTTGCGGCGTTGGATTTTGAAAATGCATGCCGCGCAGTGAATGTTGACGCGAGTTTGAAATATTATCTTGTACAAACGGCGGTATGCCGGCTTCGAGGTAGCGCGACTGCTGAAATGATTCGTAAAAATAGCCGCGGTTATCACTAAATAAACGTGGTTCAATAATTAATAAGCCAGATAGAGGCCCTTCAGTAATCTTCATGTCTCACCTAATTGGTTAATTCCAGCAAGTATTGACCATAGCCGCTTTTCAATTGCGTTGCTGCCAGTGCTTTCAGTGTTGGTGTTTGAATGTAACCCATGCGCCATGCAGCTTCTTCCGGGCTGCCGATTTTCAAACCCTGACGTTGTTCGAGTACGGAAATAAAATTAGCTGCATCGAGTAGGGATTCGTGCGTACCGGTATCCAGCCACGCAGTGCCTCTTCCTAATAATTCTACGCGTAATGATTTGCGTGCGAGATAAGCAAGGTTGATATCGGTAATTTCCAGTTCACCGCGAGCGGATGGCTTTAAGTGCTTGGCAATTTCAACGACGGTGTTGTCATAAAAATACAAACCGATGACGGCATAATGCGAGCTTGGTTTGGCCGGTTTTTCAATAATATCTAAAGGTTCTTGCTTTTCATTCAGCGTGATGACGCCGTAACGTTCCGGATCAGAAACGTAATAACCGAAAATTAAGGCACCTTCTTCAAGTGCGGCGGCATCGCGCAGCTTTTGCAGGAGACCGTCACCGTAGAGAATATTGTCTCCGAGAATCAGGCACACCGGCCCATCACCAATGAATGTTTCAGCGATAATAAAGGCTTCAGCAATGCCCTTCGGCTGCGCTTGAGTCGCGTACGAGAGCTCAATGCCCCATTGTGAGCCATCTCCAAGTAGGGCGCGAAACAGGGCGGATTCATGCGGGGTGGTGATGATGAGGATTTCCCGGATGCCAGCGTGGATGAGGGTGGATAAGGGGTAGTAAATCATAGGTTTATCGTAAACCGGCAGCAATTGCTTGCTGATCGTGAGTGTGGCGGGGTAAAGACGTGTGCCAAGTCCGCCTGCCAGTATAATGCCCTTCATGTCGTGACCTCTCATAAAAACAATGCACCTCGCAGAGGGGCATATTATAATCGCCATTTTTATCGGTGAGAATCATATCATGACCCAGGCGCTGGTGACGATATTAGTACCAAATTATAAGACTTGCGAGCTTACCAAGCTTTGTTTGCGCTTGCTGCGTAAATATACCCAATCTGGCCTTGCCAAGGTATTGGTAATTGACAATGACTCACGCGATGAGTCGGTTGAGTATCTTCGCAGTCTTTCCTGGATTAGTCTCATTGAGCGCAAATCTGTTTCCGGCGAGAGTCCGGTCATGTCGCATTCGCGCGCATTAGATTTGGGCTTGGAATGTGTAACCACGCCGTATGTGTTATCCATTCACACCGACACCTTGGTTAAGCATAAAAAATGGTTGGAATTCTTATTGGCAGAAATGGCTAAGCGTCCAACAATTGCGGGTGTTGGTTCGTGGAAACTGGAATCTAAACCAGTTTGGCGGCGCGTGTTGAAAGCTGCTGAGCGCCAAATTCAGCGCGGGTTTTATGCGCTAACCGGCAATACTCAACACGGATTGGAAGGTGTCGGCAAAAATTATTATTATTTACGTAGTCATTGTGCCTTGTATCGCATGGATGTCTTGCGCCACCTGAATTTGCATTTCAGCGACGGCGATATGGTTGCCGGCAAACATATGCATAACCAGATTATTGAAGCGGGTTATGAAATGGTGTTTTTGCCGTCGGATATTCTAGTCAATTATCTTGAGCACATTAATCACGCCACAACTATTTTAAATCCACAGTTAAGCGGTCGTGAAAAAAGCGCTATTAAAGGTGTGCGCCGCATTCAAAATAGTTTGAAACGCTTGCAGGCTGAGGTGATGTACGGTGAGGCGGAGCTGGATGTTTAACTCTCGTACTTAAACCCAATCTTGTCGAAATGTCCTTCGAGTTCATCGACGTTATTGAAGCGAATGCGCACGTAACCGCCACCGCGATCTTCGTAGTCGATTTGGACTTTATTGCCAATGTGTTCTGAGAGTGCGATTTCCAGATGTTTGGTATTGGCGTCGCTGAATGGTCCGTTGCCAAGATCTGGCTGCTGGATCTTTTTCGCTTCCAATTCCATTTTGCGTACATTCCAGCCTTTTTCAATGCAGCGATTGGCGAGTTCTAGCTGATGCATGGGCTGGAGTCCGGCGAGAATCTTGCCGTGGCCTTCGCTGATTTGACCGCTAGCCAGATATTGCCTGACTTTGGGCTCGAGCTTCAATAGGCGTAAGGCATTGGTAATGGCGGTGCGCGATTTACCTACCGAGGCGGCGACTTCTTCGTGTAAATAGTGAAATTCATCGATCAGACGTTGATAGGCCTGCGCCTCTTCAATGGGGTTTAAGTCCGCACGGCTGATGTTTTCAATGATAGCGGCTTGGAGGGCCTGTTCGTCGGTGTAGTTGTAAACCAGACAGCTGACATCGCCCATGCCGGCTAGCTGAGCGGCACGCCAGCGGCGTTCCCCGGCGACGATTTCATACTGGTGGTTGGCCAGCGGCCGCACCACAATAGGCTGCAATAACCCGCCAGTGCTGACGATAGAATCTGCCAATTCCTGGAGTTTTTCCTGATCAAAATGCTGCCGCGGCTGATATTTGCCGCGTACCAGTAAATCAATCGAAACTTGCTGTAGGGTTGGTTTTCTTTTTTGCATGGGCTTAATGTACATGATTTTAGCTGTTTTTACCACTTGGAAGGGTGGCGTCATCATTCAATATTTGTTTGATCATCACGCCATTTGAAGCTGTGTTGGGCTTCATGCTAATGTCTCTCCAATCATCATAAGAATAAACAGGAATAAAGATGCTGCGCATGCCGCCCCCACCCAAACCAAGAGAAGAAGAGACGTATTTTGAAACCATTTGCCGTCTGGCGCGGGAATTGGATCTTGAGGGGTTGAAAGAGCTTGCCGCACAGAATGAGTTTTTTCTTTATACGACACAAGACGGGTATACCCCACTTAGGCTGCTCGCTCAGGAGGGTAATTTTGTTGCGGTGCAGATGTTAATTCAGCAATTAGGTGCTTACGGTAGTGAGGCAGTGCGCGGATTTGCTGAGGCGGGGTTGATACAGCAAGTGAATAATATATTGCATCGGCGCGACCCTCGTGAATTCACGAGTGATCAGGAATATTTAGCATATGCGCGGACATCATGGTTTATTTATTCAGGTTGGAATTATGCTGTGCGTGGTTATGCGTGTGCAGGCTTGCATGATCTGGTTGAGGATGTCTTGCAAAAGCATCCAGCTGCCATCAATGATGCGATTGAAGAATATGCTCATATCAAAAATTGGGACAGGGTCGAGTCACTTGTGCAACGTGGAGGGGTGATCAATACCGAGCATATTGATGTCGCAGTTCTTGCCGATCTCGCGCTGCGTCTGCGTTTGCTCTCGCTGCTGAATGGTGAAGATGCGCGTCGACAGTTGTTAAACAAATGGGATCCCTGGAAGGCTGATGACGAGTTTGAGTATTTCCAGCCGCTAAAAAAAGCTGCACGCATCAATCGTGTCATGCACGAATACCATCTCAGTTATCAGCAGGCTTTATCCTTGCATCAATTTCAGGAAGAGGGGCAGTTACAGGGCGTTCGTACCTGGCTGTTAGAATGTCTCAAGCTTGTTAATGATAGGGATGCTAATGACTTATGGAAGGAAGGTGTAAAAGAGAGGGTTCTGCCGCTCTTGCCGAAAGATGTGATCATCAAAATCACCAGCCACCTGTTAGGTTTAACAGAAGCTGATGCGCGACAAGTATTGATCGGTGTACAGGCACAGCATTTCGTCGGTCTTGCAAAAGCGAATGCGGACAAATTTGCATTTGGATTGTTCTCGTCAGCTCAATATATGGGTAAGCAGACAGAATCAATTGATGAGTATAAGCAGATAACAAAACGATTTAAAAAATAGCCATGGGGTCAGGGTTCGATCCCATACAAGGAGTAATGATGTTGAGTTCACGGCCGAGCAAGAAACAGCGTCAGGAAGAGGCACAATTTGAGATTATTTGCCGCCTTGCCCGCAATCAGGATTTACATGGGTTAGAACATGCGAAGAAGGGAAACTGGAAATTCTTGCGCGAAACCAATGGTAAGCGCACGGTTATGCAGCAGCTGGCGTTTGAGGGTAATTCAGAGGTCATTCAGTTTCTAACTGAGAATTTTAAATACGAGTACGACCACGAAGATATTATTGCCGGCTACGCCGAAGCAGGTCTCACTAAAAAAGTCGCTGAGGTGATTGCTGAGTGGGCGTGGCATGAGGAATACGATTTACAAAGGCATCAACAAAAGCATCAACAAAAGCATCAACAAAAGCATCAACAAAAGCATCCGGGTAAAAAATATATTTCGAAATCCTGGGCAGCAGCTGCCAAAGCTTACGCGACTGGTGGGCATGACGCTGAACTTGAAAAGGTGTTAGGCAAACATCCCGAATGCATCCACGTCGCGACCAATGCCTATTTGCATTGCCAGCGTTGGGAAAAAGTCATGGAGATGACAGCGCGCGGCGGTAAAATTCAAAAAAAGAAAATCCCCGCTGAATTTTATAAAAATGAGTTGTTTGTACGTTTGGTCTCTTGCGTTAACGATGTTGTCTTGCGCGACGAGATATTGGCTCATGTCACCAAGCACGAATCTCATGATAAGAACGGCGAAGCCAAAAAACAGAGAAATGAGAAATATCATGCAATGGCAAAGAAAGCCGCCTTACTGAATCATCTAATCAATGCTTATCATATAAGCTTTGACACGGCATTAAAGCTGTTGGAGTTACGAGAAAAGGGCGAATTAGTCAGTGCCCACACCTGGCTCCTGCAGGGTCCGCAGGTGACAATCGAAAGAGAGTCTAATAAACGTAAAGCGCCAGGCTCCGATGATAACGACGAAGATGAAGTCAGTGAAGATGATACGGTTGCTTTTTCCGTCATACCGAAAGATATATATTTCCATATTACAAGTTTCTTGCTTGATTTGCCGCGTGATGAAACCAAGAGCGTGATGCGGGGCATGTATGCTAATCTTATTGAAACCGTTCAGGCCGAGAACACTCGAAAATACACGTCAGGTTTCTTTAGCGCGAATAAATATAATGTGAAGCATGCTGAGGCGGTAGAGAACTACGAAAGCAGACTGGAGTTTTTGCGTAAATAAATCTATGTTGTATCTCAACCGTCTTAAATCATTCAAGGAATGAATCATGCAGGATGAAATTACTTTTAAACCACTAGCTGAAGATGATATGCCGCTGTTGTACAAGTGGTTTCAGGTTCCACACGTGAAGGAAGGCTATGCCAGAGGTGAGAGCTATACGCTGGAAATGATAGGCGCGAAATATTTGCCACGAATTAATGATGCCACCATACCAAGTTATATCGTTGCTTATCAAGGTAAGGCAGTTGGTTACATCCAGATGTACAAACTAACAGATCATCTCCCCGAGGGCGTGGATAACTACTCGCATCCAATATTTAATGTTTATCAGTCCAGTGAGATGGTTGGTCTGGATTTGTTTCTTGCCGATGCGGACTTATTGGGAAAAGGTGTTAGCAGCAAAATATTACAGGCATTTTTAACTGCGCGCGTCGATAAAAAATATCGTGCGGTAATTGTCGATCCCGCCATTATCAATAAACGCGCCATTGAATTTTTCGAGAGAAATGGTTTTAAAAAATTAATTTCCTCAGTCAATCCCAACCATTTGTTGATGTTACGCACCGTGGTGACGGTTTAATTTAGATGTTTATTTTTCTTGTTGACGCTGCGAGAAAAAACTTATATGTTTTCTGACTGTCGATCATCAGATAAACAGATGATCAGGTTTACAATGGAGTGTATGCTTGAAAAAGCTGATATGGATGTTATTAACCGCATTCGCTGCAGACGCGCATGCAGTGACTTCTCACAAACAACCTACGTTTGGATTCGTTGATGTACTCATTTGGCAGGTCCGTGAAAGTGGAGCTGACAATTGGGGCCAATTGGCCACAGGAACATCGTCGCATACCTTGTACAATGTGTTGGATGCTCCGTTTGACTGGAATACGGGCGTCAGGCTAGGTGTTGGGCATGAATTCAATCAAGGCGCCTTCGACGTCATTCTCGCTTATACGCATTACCAGGGAACAGCTACTAGTCAGGCATCAGGTACGGTTATCTCATCATTTGACGGTAATTATTTCGTTAATAATCTCAATGGAGCTGGGCTCGATAAGCCGTATCAAAGCGCTAATATTCGCTATCAACTGTTCTACAATACGCTCGATCTCAATCTTGGACGCAATTATCAAATTAATTCATTCTTGCAGTTTCATCCATATGTTGGACTGAAAGCCGCATCCATTAATCAAAATATATATTCGAATTGGTATAACCCTATTCCGGCAACGAATTTCACTGCTGGCACTGAAGATCTTAAAAATGATTTTAGTGGTGTGGGTCCTGCGCTTGGCGTTGATTCAAATTGGGCGATTTATACCGGTACAAACCAATCATTTGACTTGGTCGGAAATCTTGTCGGCGGACTTCTGTACGGTCACACCACGTTTAGCGATATTTATTCTAATAATCAACCTATCACTATTGTTGTTCACAATGACAGTGTGAATGGTGTATCACCAATGGTCGGTGGTTTATTAGGCTTGCAATGGAATACACAGTTTGCCAAGTCGGATTGCAGTATACGCCTGGGATATGAAGCGCAAGTCTGGTTCAACCAAGTGCAGTTTTATTCCCTTAATTTGGGAAAAATAATCAGGCCGGTATCACTTCAGGGCGGCAACGTTGAATTTCGATTTAACTTTTAAATAAGATTAATGATGAAAAAACACATTTATCACATGTTATTGTTGTTGGGCAGCGTACAGCCGTTAGTAGTGAATGCCAGCACGGTCCATCCTTTTCTTGATGTGCTAGCATGGCGGGCGTCCGAGACGAGCTCAGCCTGGGCTGAGATCATTTCTCCGGCGTTTAATCCAGATTTAACGCCGGCTGTTTCTAATAGCGTTGATCATGCTTATCTTGATTTCCATACTTCGCCTGGATTTAAGGCGGGTTTGACTTACGTCCCTGATGGCAATTATCTTGATACCACATTTTACTGGACACATTTTTCCACGAATTCATCTCGAAACATTCCTATAGGTAATCAAATTATTGCATCGCTATTTTTCAGCGGTTCAGCTTTTCTAAGTGATAGCGTGTCATTTGGTGCATATGGAAACTGGCAGCTTGCCATGAATATCCTTGATCTTGAAGTTAGTCATCATTTCAATCCAACGCCGGCGCTAACACTTACGCCTAAGCTCGGGCTGAAAGGCGGGACGATCAATCAAAGCATGAATGTTGATTGGTATGACGAGGTCTATACTGCCACTGAAAAAGTCACCAACAATTTCACCGGTATTGGCCCAAGTTTTGGAATAAACGCCAACTTAAATCTCTGGAAAAACTTTAATGTGGTTGGCGATGTTTCCACTGCATTAATGTACGGCAGGTGGAATGAAAGCGACATCTACGATAGACCTGCAGCATTGCTCGGAACGGTACCTGCAGCTACGATCTATACCACGATGAATAAATCCAAGTTGGGTAGTCTGATGATGGATTATTATGTGGGTCTGCAGTGGGTGCATGAAGGGCAATCTCGCGTTAGTTTAAACCTCGGTTATGAGATGCAGTATTGGGCTGGTCAATTGCGATGGCTCGCAGTGCAGCAGTTTCCTCCGCTCGGTGATTTAACATTACAAGGTGCAACATGCGGCATTACAATCGATTTATAATATTATCTACATTATTCATTTCTAATAGTGCCTTTGCGCTCGAATATTTCATCGATGGTCTGGCCTGGCGCGCCACGGAAACTAATAATTGGGCATATATCAATAGCGAAACATTGCCGCGGCAAACAATTAATTATAAAACGATAGATTTTAATTACTCACCCGGTTTTAGAGTCGGTGTTAGTTATATCGGTACATGGGATGCCTTGTTTTCCTATACCCGTTTTTATAGTAAAACAACTGATTCGGCCACCGGTCTGATTCGACCATCTTTTGTCGGTAGTGTAACTGCGCAGCCAAGTGCTGCTGATTTGTACCATTCAGGGCAGGTATCTCAGACGATCAACTACAATATTTTTGATTTGGATATTGGGCAACAATTTCATCCAGCAGAAGCCTGGATGTTGCATCCTATTGCTGGCCTGATGGGCGGCTGGATTAATCAATCCATTCATGCTGCCTACCAACAACCGACGCGATCGACGAATGAGGCGATCACGAATAATTTCTTTGGTATTGGCCCGAAAGCAGGGGTGGATACCAGTATCACTTTATGCAATTACCACGACTATCAACCGAAATTGATTGCTGCATTTGCTGCCTCATATTTGGTGGGCAATTGGGTGGTCAGAGATATCACCGACGTTGTTCCAGCGAGACGCATTGCGGTGACAGGCCCCAGCCAAAGCATGGGCGCGCTGGCTATGCAAGGTTCTATTGGCTTGTCTTTGGATTATAAAAAATTCAAGGTCAAACTCGCGTATGAGTTGAGCGACTGGTTTAATCAAACGCAGATTTTTGATAATGACACTGGTACACACAATAATGATTTAATCCTGCAGGGAATGGTATTGGGTCTTACCTACGATGTTTAAAGCTTTAAAGTTGATTATTGTCAGCGCCGATTAGTGATGCGGCGCTTGCATGTCAGCAAACATCTCTCACTTATAAAACATATCAACGACAGCTTGATTCCATTGTTGCGGCTGCTCCAGATTAGATAAATGCGCCGCATCAGTGATTGTGATCAACTTACTGTTTTTTGCCAATTCCTGCATGTGTTGACTTTGTTGCGGCGGAATTAATGCGTCTTGATCACCGGTGATAATCAATATAGGTAAGTGTGTTTCAGCAAGCAGTATTGAAGTGTCGCTTCTCAGTGCCATACCGCGCAAGGCTGAGGCCACGGCTGTGGGCTTTTGCTCGTTCAAGATTATTTGTAATTGTTCACGCGTTTGTTGCGGCGCGAGTGCGGTTAATGCTTTTGGTATAAATCCGGCGATCAATGTGGTGGTGCCATGAGCGAGCACATCAACGGCGGTCGCTTCGCGCTTTAGCTTGGTCTCTTCATTATCTGCGATTGCCTGTGTGTCAGAAAGAATTAATCCATCGACACTGTCAGGATATTGTTGCAGAAACGCCAGAGCAATATAGCCGCCCATGGATTCCCCGCCGATAATAGCTTTTTCTACATGCAAGTGATCGAGTAATGTTTTTACTTCGTGGGCATATTCAGTCATTTGAATCGCCTGACCATTCACCGCTGATGATTTTCCAAATCCTGGTAAATCTAAGGTGATGACTCTGAAATATTGTTTCAACTTTTCTCGTTGCAAATCCCAAAGGCGTTGATCGGTCGGAAACGCGTGGATTAACACCAGCGGTGTGCCGCTGCCAACATCGGTGTAATCAATAAATTTATTATCTGCAAGCTTCAGCGTGGTGGCCAATGTAGGGTTAGACATGAGTAATGAGCCTGTGAGTAGTGTTAGGTAAATGAGCGTGCTGATCATTGTCTTGTTCATGGTGTGGCTTCCAGTGTGAGTTAGCTCACCATACGATGGGCATGGCTGCATGGACAATAAATAGAATTGATCGTCATGATAAGCGGAGTTGATGAGTTCCGCGAGCGATAATCGGTGTTGTGCGTATTGCCGGCAACCTCGCGATGCGCTAATATTGCGCAAACCACACAAAAAGAGCACACTCATGCGCCAGGCTATCGCTAAGTTGTTGATATTCTCATTGTTTTTTATTCCAGCACTTTCTCATGCCGAAGCAGCCGCTCTGCCCAAGAGCTGGACGTTGCTGATTTATCACAATGGTGATGACGGCTATGCCAGCGAGGAAGATCCCGATGACTTCGGCGGCGTTTATTATGATATAGAAGGCATCATCAAAGGCTTGGAAAAAACCGGCAGTACCGATCAGGTTAACGTTTTGGTGCAGCGCGCTTTTATACATGAAAAATATTCGGTGCGCATGCAAATTCAAAAGTCTAACAATCCTGATGTTGTGATTTCTCCCGTGTTGCAAAACCTGGGTTTTGTCGATGTGGGCAACTATCAAACCCTGCAAAATTTTATTGACTGGGGCGTGCAAAATTTTCCAGCCCAGCACTACATGATTATCATTACTGCGCACGGACTTGGTTGGTACTCCCAGCCTAAGGGTCGAGCAAAACGATCGATTGGTCCTGATAGCTATTTCAATAGCGAAATAACTTCGCCCCAGTTGGGTCTCATCATGCGCCATGCGGCAGAAATTACCGGTCACAAAGTTGATATCGCATATTTTGACTCTTGTTATATGCAAGACATTGAAACTGCGACTGAGATTGCTGACTCTGTTCACATGATCATCGGCTCAGAAGATGAGGTTCATTCTGATGAAGGTCTCGGTGTGCTGGGCCAGACACTGGCGCAGCTCGCGTTGCATCCTGATATGAGTGCGGTCCAATTGTCTAATGCAGTCTTGGATGATGTGGCCGCTTCTTTTCAAAAGCCACCACGCAGCGATGAAGTCTTGACGATGTCTGTACTCGATGCGGAGAAATTGCCGGCACTGAATACGGCGATGGCGAAATTGGCAAAAAATATTCGCTCAATCAAGCAGCCGGAAGATTTGCAGAAAATTCTCAGCGCGCGCAAGAAGGTATTAAGTTATAACCGCATTCATTTCGATTTAATGGATTTTATCCGTGAATTGCAGGCAGCAAATATTCCGTCACTAGACAAAAATATTTTGACCGAAGTTGAAACCGCGTTAGCACACGTCGTGCTGAATCAAAAAATAAATGTTTATGCGTATGATGATGAGAATAGAAAGCTTCGCTATCAACACGCCGGTGGGCTGACTATCTGGCTAGCGGACGAGAAATACGATGCCAGCACCATGAAACAGTATCATGAGTTGAAGTTCGATCAAGATACGAAGTGGGGTGCCGCGAATGCAGCCTGGTCCCAATCATTGGTTAAATAAATGAAGCTCGGATCAGCTTTATCGATCCGGGCTACCAATATTGCGCAACACAAATTCCACCCTCTCGTCCACGGCGCATTTCGGTAATTCTATGAGCTCGTATCCCGCTTCGGTGTAGCCGGCAGCAATGTATTGATATGTCGCAATGGCTTCATCCCAGCTTTGCTTGCGCTCTGCATCGTGCTCGTAGATCTCTAACCACGGCGGCGCCAGAAATATTTTTGAATGGTAACGATAGCGTCGCACTGCGGTGAGTATATCTTCAGTGATGATTTCGTTGATGAGATGACTATAGCCGATTAAATCGGGAATGCCGCGATCAAAGAATACCGGCTCGGTTGCATCGCGTGTTTCTTCATATGTTTCGATGGATCTTGCCAACATTAATTCACGAAATTTAATCCGGTTGCCGGTGTGCAAGGCATCGCCGCCAATGCGGGTTTGCTCTTGAATGATGTCGCGCGCAACTTCATCAACGCATAAATACCCATGGCTTCTAAGTGCGGCAATTAATGTGGATTTCCCGGAACCTGGGCCACCGGTAATGATGTGAAAATTATTTTGCATGATGGTCGGCATGTTTAGCTCCGTTTAGTTCATGGTAAATCTACGCAAATGTGTTGAGCGCGTTGTTGATGTGAAAATTATATACATATTTTCGACCTCGGCGAAATCAATGCTTCATGATGACTCGAGGTTGGTTCGATTTTTGAGCGAGTTGCGATGATTGTTGCTTGTGATATTATCCGGCCATATTTTGGCAAACTCAAAAAAACAGGAGAGGGCAGGCATGTTGAGGATGGAAGATAGCGAAGATGAGGCATTGGTTGTAGATGTTCCGTCAGACGAAGATGCTGATGATGACTCGAGTGATGCAATTTATCTGGAAAAATCGCCCGAATTTCTCTCTCTCTGCCAAATTACCCGGCAACTCAATCTCGATGCCCTGCGCGAATTAAACAATCGTGAAGATAATTTGTTTTTGGAGAATGATCAAGGCCAGATGGTACGGTCGCCTGATGGCATCAGTCCAATTTACCAGGAACCGCTAGTTGAGCAAATGATTAAAGAAGGCAATGACGCCGCGGTTGACATGTTGTTGCAAGAGTTTCAAATCAAGCGTTTTATACTTGAGCGTGCCATCGACTCATATTTTTCTGTAAATCGCATCAATAAGGTTGAGGAGTTACTGGCAAGATACGGCACTAAAGATGCGCTGCTCACGGCCGTGCTTTATTATGCGCGACTGGGAATGGAAGAAAAGGTTTCGCCTGCGTTGCTGCAGTATCCTGAGTGGGCGCAAGAAGTTCAGTCTATTTATGCCTGTTTCGGGCATTGCCAGCTTGCCGAAGCGATGCTGCAGCAAGGCGGTACGGTTGTGGCATTGATTGCCGGCTACATCGCAGGTGGTAACTATTACAAAGTGAATTTATGGCTGGAGAGTGCGATCGATAGAAAGCAGCGCTCTGATTATCGGCTGGCTGTGTGTCGGGAATTTGATTTTGAAGAAGGGTTTGAGGAAGAGTCGCTCGTTTTGAAATTGCTTGCTCACATCGATGATAATGGCAGCAGGGTATTCATTGCCGATCAGGCTAAAAATTATAATTCGCAATTAAATAAGCGGGATTTGCTGCGACAAGCTAAAAGCATTAATCACATTATGCGTGAATATCAATTAAACTACACTGAGGCGCAGGTGTTACGCATTCCCGGTCTGCGAGAATGGATGCTGAACGCGCATCAACGCGGCTCGCATACGGCGGTGTTACCACACGATATGCTGATCAAAACAGCAATGACACTGACGCATTTATCCTATGAGACAACTGAAAAAATTTATCTGGCAGTTTGCCGCAATACCTACCAAGGTGCGCGTCATTTACTTCTAAGTGAAAATACCTTGTTTGCTAAGCGTTACGGGGTGAGAGGTGGTGAAGTTAGGGCGGCGCGTCATCACGACGAGCTGGATGATCTGGAGGCGCGATACGATACGAAAAAGCGCAGGATTGGTGCACCTTGACATGACTTATCATGCTGGTAGGATTCGATGCGAGTATTTGCCTTAAATTAGCTCTCTGTGCGCCAGCAGATGGCCATATTTGTAATGGAGATCAGGATGAATCGGAAGAATACCTTAAGCGTAGCGTTTGCAGGTCTAATCTTGCTCGCTAGTCAAACAAGTTTTGCAAAGAATATCACCAGCTATACTGATTTGGTGAGCACGTTGAAGCAAGGCAATAATGCTTATGCATTATTCGACTTCACAAAATGTCAAAAAACACCGGGTAGCACCTTGGATGCCAGTGTGAATCCACGTGGTGTCAACATGGTGGATTTGACCATAAATGATACAAAAAATTATGCCGGTAAGCCGATGAAAACCATAGCGGTTGAAGATCATGGCTACGTAGGTAGAAATGATTTTTTAATTTATCGCAGCTTATACCGCTTTCTTGAAGACAATACAGTAGAAGTAGTCGATGATACTATTGACCCCGTCACCTATAAGTTAAAAGACAGAATGTGGCTGGTTTGCCAGATGACAGCGGACAATAGCGGTGGCGTTACAATTATTACCAAGAAATAAATCTACTCATCATCAGAAGGCATTTTCATGAAAATTAAAAATTTACTCGTATTAAGTTTCTCCGTATTACTCGTGTCATGTGCGCACACCCCGACTGCTGGCGAAAAAATGTTAGCTGTTTCCGATCATGCAAAAGCATTGAGTGGTCAGTGGGATGAGGGTAACTCTCTCAAGACCAATGGCGTAGCCATGCAGAAGAAGGGTCGCTCAATGGTGAGCGATGGTGAGAGCATGGTTGCTAAAGGTAACAAAATGATTGCTCAAGGCAACTCGATGTTACGTGAAGGTGAAGCCCAAGTCGCAAGCGGTTCCGAATTGATGCAGAAGAGTGAAAGTAAGTTCGCCGAAAAGTACGCAGATACTTCCAAGTCGTAAAATACTGCATGCTGCCCTGGGGTATTCAGAAGTATCCGGGGCAGTTCTTAGTTTGTTCAGATAGTATATTCTCATTCCGTTTCACCTGGAAAAAAACCATGGCCCTAAAAGCGACTATTCACAAAGCTGAAATCATCATCAGTAACATGGATGCCGGTTATTATCACACGCATGCATTAACATTAGCCCAGCATCCATCTGAGACGATAGAGCGCTTAATGCTGCGACTGGTGGTGTTTGCTTTGCACGCCAATGAGCGGCTGGCGTTTACGCGCGGGCTTTCTGCTGTTGATGAGCCTGATCTTTGGGCGAAAAGCGATACTGGTGACATTGAGTTATGGATTGAGCTCGGCGAGCCCGATGAGCGACGACTGCGTCAGGCTTGCGGTCTTGCCAGAGAAGTTTGGGTGTATTCATACGGTCGTGGCTCTGATGTCTGGTGGCAGGGTATGCAAAAGCAGATTGCTCGACTGAAAAATTTACGAGTCTGTCGCATAGATCCCACGACCGTCGTGGAGTTGGCCAAACTCCATCAGCGTACGATGCAACTACAAGCCACGATACAAGATTCACAACTATGGCTTTCAAGCGGCGATCAATGTGTGTTGGTAGAGGCGGGGCATTTGTTTGGAATTGCCAACCCCTGATGATATCGGCATACCCCTCAATGGTATTGCTTCTGCTAAAAGGCCCTCGCGATAACGATTTCCGCAACAACGCCGTCATTAACAGCTATGTGTATGATTCAGATGATTAAATATTTCTGCCACGGGAGTCTATAATTAAGAGATACAATAAGAGAGTTTAAGAAATGACTAAGCCACGATTATTCGATCAATTGCCTACAGATGTGAATGAATTGCTTATGCAACGGTTATCATTTCGTGATTTGGTAAGGTTGCGCGGCACACATCGAGCTGGCACGGCAGCTATTGATAATTACTTGTTAAAAGTCTTGCACATTAATGTTATCGCGCAACTACCTCGCAGCGAAGCGGCTATTTTGCTGCAGAATATCTGCGACCCAAAGTCAGAATATTTTGCAAGATTACAGCGCGAAGCATTGAGGGACGATGCAAGTCATGAGTCGTATGCATTATATGCGCTCATTGCCGATGTCTCGACACTTGATGCGACCAAGCTTGATGCTGTCATCTCTGCCTTGGAAGTGCAGCAGTGCCCAGCTCGAATCCTGGTAAGCTTGAATATCATTCATCATTATCTCACCCATCGTGAAGATTATGATGCGGGTTTAAAGCAACTTTTAGCAGATGCCAATGGTGCGTATATCAATCTCAGGGGTGCAAATCTGATTGCAAATCTGGTGGGAATAGATCTTTCCTATGCTGATTTTCGTGAGACGGGATTTTATTGTTGCGTAACAAGTGCTTCGCTAGAGGGCGCAAATTTATCTGCCGCTACCATCGATAACCGAACAATTTTTCATGAAACAAACACAACTGGTATGGTTGTTCAAGGTTTACATATTGGTAACGGTTTTACGATGGAGTTTGAAGTGGATCCGATAACCGGCAAAGAGGTATTAGAGGTGCCGGAGCTTGCGCCAATTATTGCCGCACAAAATCAAGATAAAGACCCTGGAAATAAACCGGGTGGTTGCAATGTGATGTGAAGTTAATTCATCTTTGCTGTCACTGAAATAGCTGTCTGTTACGGCCGCATCGTACTCTTCTGCATGTTATCCAAATGTGGTTTTTGATAGCTGTCGATTGCTTTGCGCAGCGTTCTATTCGGAATTAGCACGGCGTCTAATGTTATGCCATCCGGTAGTTTGATTCCGCCAGGAGTTTCACCATGCTTGCTTAAGTAATCTTCTATCGCAGCTTGTTCATAGGAAAGCTTGTCCAGCGTGCAAAACACAGCTTCTTGCATGATTTGCCCGGTGATCGGACATTGATAGCAAATTCGTTCGGATTCATTTGCTCGATAACGCTTTATCGCATTCTGTAAATTCGTGTTGAGAATGATGACCTTCGGGATGTCGTGCTCAGCGACGGGGATATTGGTAGGCGTTCTGCCGTATTTTAGCATCGCTGCTTGTAATACTGAGGCCTCGTACGAGATGCCGTCCAGTGTGCAGATGACTGGTGTTTTCATCTTTGAGAAGGTCAGCGGGCACTGAAATTCAGAGCGCTCGCTTTCTTCGCTGGTTTCACTTAGCTCATCATCTGTTAGCGGTGGTGCAGATGGCTCAATTGGTTTTTCTTCAGGCGGTGCGCTAGGTTTGACATTAAGCGGCGGAGCAGATGGTTGCGGGAACAGCGATACGCTGCTACCCATGGTAGATATTTTCTTGGCTCTCAACGGAGCGGGCGGCTGCAGCAGCAGATCATCATCTGCATCTGGCTCCAACACAAACACAGCGTTGTCTTCGCGGCGCTCATGCATTTTAATGCGTTGATTGATAATGCGTGACATCTGACGATAAGGCATCAATACATCCAGTTGCCTAACATCGGTGTATAACCAAAAAAGTCTGTCGTTGAAATCGAGGAAAGGATAATAACCGAGTCTGTTTTTTTTGTAGGCTTGTTGCCTATTGTCTTTCATTGTGAATGCGAGATATTTCGCAGCGAACCAATCGGCTAGTTCTTGCCATAGATGCTGCGTGTTATCTGTGATTACTATACCTGCCAGTGTCAGTGTTTGCTGCTCTAGCGATTCCACAGAAATTTTAAGTGAATAGTTTAGACCGATCATGTTCACCCAGCCGCGGCATGCTAGCATGCGTATCACAAATTCAGCATTCAAGTCGGCAATGAGGTCATTAAGGGAACAATGTATCTCGAGATTTGCGATTACTGAACGGTCGTTTTTTAATTCCTCAATAATCGCCGCGCAAGCTGCGTTGATAATATCAATACTAATATTTTTTATTGTTAAGATTCGATCACGCGAAGTTGGCAGCCTGGCAACATGGCCTCTCCATTCTTGTACACCGGGATAGCCGTAAAATAAAAATCGTCTCCAGTGGGCATCATCTTCTGCGTATCTAGGGTGCATGGCGGTCGGCTCTTTTTTGTAATGTGGCGATAGTAAGATAGGGGTGGGGCTGAGTCAATTAAGGTTTTTTGAGCTATTTATAAAACGATTGCGATCTATTTTTGGTGCATATACCATCTCCCCAAATAAAAAAACGGTATTTTGTGTATTAAAAAAACCAAACAAGGAGCATGACGATGGCAAATTCCAGAGAAAATAGAATAGATGTGCCGGGCCCTGAACAAGTATTGGTCAAATTCCTGGTTGATAATTATTATAATAACGCTTACGATAATTTCAATTTCGGTCATCAAGAGCGCATGGCAGATATTAATAAATTACTTGCGAGCGATGGTGGTCACGTCACGATAGAGGCAGCAATCGAGTTAATTGATGCGCGTCTAGACACATCGAAAATGAAATTTGCGGAAATGAAGGCTGTGCATAAGGCGGATAAGAAAAAGCATCCCTTCCGCTCTTTGTTTTCTACTGAATATGAAATGCAAAAAAATAAACAATCGACCTATCATTCTTGTCTCACCATAATCAGGGATGAACTTTTATCAGCGATCAAGCTAAAAAGCGTGATAGATCAGTCTCGTTTCAATAAATCGCTTCAGTAGTACAGGAAAAGCATGACGCATCTGCATCGACCCAAAATATCAGTTTATATCGCTACCAGTATGGATGGCTGCATCGCCAGAAGCGATGGCGGCCTCGACTGGCTAATTGGTATTGAGCAGGTGCCGAATGAAGACTATGGATTTCATGCATTCATGGCTTCTATCGACAGTCTGGTGATGGGGCGTGGCACGTATGAAGTGGCAGCTAGTGTTGAGACCTGGCCGTACCCGGGCAAACGCGTTGTGGTGCTTAGCAATACACTGACCTCGGTCTGCGAGCATGCGCAATTAGCTAGTGGCGACATTCACACGGTGGTAGCGAAGTTGCATGCCGATGGCATTAAACATATTTACGTCGACGGCGGTAAAACCATCTCGCAATTTTTAAATGCCGGGCTGGTCGATGATCTGACGCTTACCATCGTTCCGGTTGTGCTTGGGTCTGGGCTCAGATTATTTCATGATGTGAATCGCGATATTAAATATGATCTGGTTTCCTCGCAATCCTATGCGAATGGTTTGGTGCAGTTGAGGTATGTTAGTAAGAGCTAGTACTGGCAGCTCGATGGCTTGTGTCCTGACATCATGATATAAATGATGCTTCATATCAGAGAAGGATCTCATCATGAAAAAAGCCGTCATTTTTATTCTTACCCTGTTATTCGCCCATCTTTCACCGGTCGTTATTGCCAGCACTGTGAAAGACGATCATTCCAGTCCTGCTAAGCGACAAATAGTCACACACATCCAGCCGGGTGTAAAACCAATCACTGATTTAACGGAATTATTGCACGGTAAATATGTTTTTGCGCTTCGCGATCCTGGTACCGGCGCCGTATCTTACACTCAGCTGGGCTCGTTTTATTTTAAAGATGATGAGTATCTTTATCAGGCTGGTAAAAGATTGCAGGGTTATCAACTATCCTCGAGTTTATTGGGTGGGGCTTGCAACTTGTCAGACCTGCGCTTTGGAATGATATTGCCTCCGCAGCAAACATCGAGGGTCAATCTGCGCGTCAACTTGAATGCGGCTTCCAGTATGCCTGAAGTAGCATTTCATCCAGAAGATCCCGCTTCGTATAATTATATGGTGCAGCTTGGTATCTTCGATGTGCTCGGTTTTGAGCATGTCAGTTACTTGTATTTCGTCAAACAATTCTTTGGTGACTGGCAAATTTATTACATTGTTGATGGAGGGATTATCGCAGAGGGGCATCTCACATTTGAATCAACTGGGAATATTGAGAAGGTTAAAGGGCTGGAGAATATTACATTCAGGCCGAATGCCGCGAATCCTCCACAAGAATTTTCAATTTCACTCGACGACTCTACCCAATATGCATCCGAGACGCAGTTATTTTACCACCGTCAAGATGGACATGCAGCGGGGCATTTGAACGGCGTTGATATTGATGATATTGGAAATGTCGATTTGTTATACTCCTCGGGTGAGAAAATCTCAGCCGGAAAAATAGCGGTGTTGAGAGCATAATTAAGCCTTAAGTTCTTTACTTCAACGAATTTTCATCGGGCTGGGTCCGGATGAAAGTGATATTTTATCTGGACCAGCTACCGTAAAAACTACCGTATATTTGATGCTTTAGTGGTGTTAACGTTCACAAAGCATCGATTAAATCACAGGCATAAAAAATGAATAATAGAACTCTATTAGATGAATTTATCTCGCTAGCCAGCGATGAGCGCAGATATTTGTATGCTAATGCATTAGATCTAAAAACCTTGGGTAGACTGAACCAGGTTTCCAAGAAATTTAATTTTTTTGGCGGTGATGTAGAGATGTGGAAGATGCGTATCAGGCGTGAAGTGCCTGGTATATTCATGCCAATGTTAGCAACTCTTGGGGAATGTGTCGGGTTTTACCGGATCATAACTGGCATGAAAGAATTGCATGCCTTCAGTTTGCAATGGTTGATAAACAGCTTTTTCAACGAAAATTTTGATGAGCAGGACATCGCTCTCGTGAAAATACAGCGTGAATTAATCGACGGCAGTTGGAGGCCGCTTACCGAAAAGCAATTAGATGATTTGGCAGCAAGCTTACATGCTGACCCATATAAATACGAAATTGTGAAAGGCACCGCTCATATTTTGCTGGATGCCTTCGCTACTTTAACAAGCAATAATCAGACGCTGAACGAAGTGCCAAGCGAAGCAAGTATGAATGAAAAAGCAAAGCTGGTTGATGGCAACGAACCCGAAAATTATATTGAAGCGGTCTCCGGTCTTTTTTCAACTGGAGCTCATCGAGTGCAATTCACTTATTCGCATATCCCGCCAGAGGTTCTTGCAGATAAAGATAATTTCATCCATATTACTCGCCAGATTGCACTCGGTTCCATGCTGCATTATGCGGCTGGCTTTTTATTTGCAAGAAATCAAGTTCCACTTCTGCTGACAATTCTCCATGTTTTTTATAAAAATTGTCCGCAATTATTCGAAGTTATCATTCACACAGGCGACGGCAAGGTTAATCTTGGCGAGCAATTATTCCTGATGTCATTGGGTGCTGAAGACCTCTCCAATTCACGTCAAATATTTTGGTTGCCGTGTACACCTGTTCCGGAAATTACCGCGTGGATGATTGAGAAAAATGCTGTTTGTGTGCGTTCTTCAAGTGTGGATAAATTGTATGGCGGCCAGGATGTTACCTTCGATAGTGACCGCCTTTATTACAGTCCCTTGTATTTGGCAATTGAAGCGATTACCAAGATTCAACTACGTGAAATCACACCTGAAGCTGCAATCAGAGATCTAGATAAACTCCGGACGATTGTTGTTAGTCTGCTTGAGCACGGAGAAAAAATGGACCAGGTGGCGAAGTTTATCGACGATGTCAAACATACCCCTGCGTCACTGCTCGCATCAACATTATATTCTCTCGCAAAAGATAATTTGACCCCTGTCGAATCGGCGATGTGCGAAACATTAACTTTCATTCAGGGATTAATAAAACAACAGAAATCAAGTTTGAGGGTGTAGTTTGAAATTGAAAGGAAGATAGCTGGCGCTCTGTATAATTGACCACTTTCATTCATTAAACTATAATTCAAACAAATAATAATAACTAAGCAAGTCGCGATGTCACAAGCAATTGATTTTAGCCACGAAATTCTGATTACCCGTCATTTAAATGGCGTGAAATTCGTGCGCCCGGAACAAGCGGAAATTTACAATGCAGATCGAGAATTATTGACGCTTGGCGAGTTGGCAGGAATGCCTTACAACGTCTTCTTTTACGATCCTGATTATTACGTCCTAGAAACCAATGAGACTTGCGCAGTTAATTGTGGTTTTGATTCTCGAGTTGATGCGCTTGGTGTTAACGTGCGGGAGATGTGTGAAAATCCTGATGAGGGCCTGCATGTCATTGACAACAATAACCGTGCGCTGCATGGTGAGGAGCTTGTTATTGCTGACGAGCAATTAAATTTGTGGAATAGCAAATTTACGCACACGATTAGCTTTAAGTTTCCATGGTACGGAAATGATGATGCTGTCATCGGCGTGTTTGGTTGTGCGGTGATGGTCAATGAGCGTGATGCTAAGGATATTAATGACAAGCTGGGATTGGTCACGCGACAATTTATATCAAAGCCTGTAGTAAAGAATATAAGTCCAGCCAGACTACAACATGATGGAAAATATTTCTCTCGTCGTGAAATGGATGTGATCAAGTACGTGATGCGCGGTAAAACTATGCGTGAAATTGGTGTGATACTAGGCCTTTCACGTCGCACTATCGAATCTTATTTCGAAAAGATTAAAATGAAAGCTAATGTCAAAACCAGGTCGGAATTGTTCGATAAATTGGCCGCATTCTAGCTGATTGATCCCGCGTATCTCTCCTTTATGTAACACGAGTCCCCATCTTGCTCACCGGTATTTGTACGGTTACTTCGAGACTAACGATGCACTATAATTCCGTGCTTATTGTGATAACGCGATTATGAATGATCTTTTGCGCCACTGGATAAGGCAACTATAAATAGGAGTATGTGTAATGGGAAATACCGTCACCAAGCGCGGAACAGCAGATAAAATCTGGCGAATTTTCGATGAACTTGACAAGGCGCCTTGTGTGAAAGATGCAAAGCAGGTTTCGCAAGAAATTCATGAAAGTATCTATCTTTGGAGGGATGATCTATATACGTTTGCCTGGCATTGGCGCTTCGAGATACATCAATTTTCAATTGGGTACAATACAGATTATGATGTTGCTGAAACCCCGCTGGATGTGATCAATGTTGCGCGAGAGGTCTTGCGCAAAGGTATGAGCTATCTCAATATCGAAAGCGAAATCGCTGAAATTAAACATGCGCTGCTGCAACTTGACCGCCTTGAGACGGCTACCATAGAAGCGATGAAGGGTGCGACGAATGAAGAATTGTTAACTTCGCTTGCCAAAGTGACTGCGCTCTGCGAGAACTTAGAAAGCAACCAGGCTGAGTTGAAACAATCACTCAAAGATCAGGGTCTGGCATTGAAAAAGATCGACGCTGATCTCGCTAACAAAGCTGACAGGCGTAGCATTCCAGAATATTCGCTTGAGCTTTCAAGGATAGAAAATAAGTTGAACGGTCTTGCCGAGTCTGTGCAGGTGATGAAGGTAGCAGTAGATATTTTGAAACCAAAGCCGGAAGAGATGCACAAGAAACACAGTATATTTAAGTACTAAAAAACGAGTGCGTATCCGTTGATGATATTCTCCTAGTATTTATTACGGTAATCAGGGTCTTCGGAACAGCTTATACTCTACCTTATAGATTGGGAGGATATGATGAATTCAAGGCTGTTCACAAAGGCTCCAGTAGCAAATAAGGAATATAATCTCGCGGACAACGACAGATTAATTGATCTCATTAATAATGGGTTCACTCGTTCTATTAATATATCGGCAGAGGTATCTGCTAAGGACGATCACGGTAGGCAGGTTTATATCGGAAAGATAAATATTAACAACAGAATAGTCCTGGCCGGTGTGCTGACAGTTCTGAATGCAGAGACATTTGAAATAATTTCTACAAAAAACCATCCACTTGCTGACGTAACGTTAAAGACGATTAGAGACAAAGGCATTCCTTTTAGCTTCCATCAAAATGACTCAGATGAAGTCACAGCGGAGATATTTGGAAGGCTTTATCATGGTAAAAATATCATGATACGCGGAGATGAGGTGGCGGTTGATGGTGCACTAGAAAATAGAGTAGGACGAACATTATGAAAACAAGGAGAGCTACCTGGAGTGCGATCAGGTCAAAATTAGATTTATTTAATGATGATGACGAAAGGATCTTTTATCTATACAGGCAGATATCGGATAATAACATAGATCAGTCACAAGAGTACAATTATGATTATATGCTTCAATGCTTTAATTGCATGAAGACTACAGATGCGAAGTTATTCTTTGCTAAAATGGTGCGTCAATATATTTTATCTAACAGTGATTGCGCTAGTGTTCTTGAGAAAATTGGTAAAAAAGATCGTGCAACTTTTGATTATGAACAAGAGAAATTTTGGAAAAATGGAAGATCAACAGTTGAAGAAGAAGAGATACGCGCAAAAATACAAATGATTCAATATCCTGACTCACAAGTACAGCGCATACCTGCTCATGAAGTTAAAATCGAGAATAAAAATACATTTAAAGAAAGGTTGGCAGCAATCAAATATATCGGTGAGATTCCTGAATATATGACATGCCCGATTACAGGCGACATTATGGTTGACCCAATCAGTATGAGTAGTGGGGTGTTTTACGATCGCGCTGCCATTGTTGCCTGGTTCAAGACGAAGGAACCACTCGAGCAAATTCCATGCCCAAAAACAAATTTACCGATTGATCGTCACGAGCTGGCAGTTCACACCAATGTCGTCATGAGATATTTAATTGATGATTTTGTGAAGAGCAAAGAAGATGTGGCGAGACAGTTTAATGCTTCTGTATCTCCTATTCCTTCGTCAAACCATGCTAGATTCTTCGCGAATGCCGACGATCAGGCGTCAAGCCATGCTAGATTCTTCGCGGATGCTGATGATCAGAATCTATCTAGAGATGCTGGCGACAGTGGCAATTATAAAACATCTAGTAGTCCTCTATGGCAAAAATGGTAGCTTATCGTCGTCATCTCACTGTGTTGTTTGCTCGCCCGGCATGACTATGTGTGCTTGACATACGACTATGGCAGCAATTACGATCCTGTTAGTTATCAGTTAAGACTCGGCAGCTCACAGTTCAAGGCCATCATAATGATTTCAAATTCAAGTAAGTATTTCAAAAGCATTATGCTCAATGGAGCGGACTATCCGGTATATGTTGATGGCGGTGGTGCAAAACCTTGCCTGTGTATCGGTATCGGATCATTGATGCAAAAAACACTTTCAAGCGATTTTAAGAAGGTGTTTACGACATACTCAACAGATTTATACTGGATACAGAAAAATCGTTTGGCGGAGTGCTCTGTTCTGAGCATGGCGCAGATCATCGCTGATATAAATTCTGTGATAGCTCAGTTGGGGCTGGAAAAACCTGTCATTCTGGCGCATTCAGCCTTTGGAATTGTGGCGCTAGAATTAGCGAAAGATCCAGCAGCCAATATAAGTGGAATTATCATGGTGGGATCTCCACCCGCATGGAATGATAGTGTCATCACTTTTGCGAGAAAATATTTTGACAAACACGCATCAGTCGAACGCAAAGAAAATGACAAAATCCGTAAGGAAAAATTCAGCCGGATCAGGAAACCAGGTGAGTCCGATATCTCCATTAATGCCTACGAGGCTGATTCTGCCAGATATTGGGGTAACTTCAATATTGAGCGGGCATTTCTCGATGATCTATGGAATGGAATAGATGCCGATGATGAGATGATGAATCATTTCTTTTTTAACATCCTCCCGCAACATCATTCAAACGCAGGCATGGAAAATATAATCGTGCCAGTTCTGTTGGCAGCTGGACAGCTTGATTACGATTGCGTGCCATTGCTACTTTGGGAGCAATATCCTAAGCCACGCATGTTCACTCTTCTTGATTGCGGTGAAGTTGGTCATTGGCCGAATTTAGAGAATGTTGAGCTTTTTGACGCTCAAGTTAAAAAGTGGTCTGACTCTTTTTAGCATTTATTCGCCGTATTCTTGCAATCAATCGTCATCGAATTGAATATACCACCGCTCAATAGTCTGCCTGTTTCCGGATGATACCGGCACCATTACTGGATAGCCACTTCATCCAAAGTATTGAGGATGCGATAGACGCCTGCGCGGCACACCGGGAGTTTCTAATAAACCGGTGTGTCACACTTAAAGTCATTTCGGCTTGAATATCTCAGGATTCCAGTGATGAAACGCTCGCGCGGTTAGCTTTTCTACATGAGTGGCAATTGCTGGTAGGAAAGTTTGTTCGTAGTAATCGTATAATTGTTTGGTATCGGGTCTGGCATTTAGCAAGGCGATTCCATCGTGACCATTCATGTGCTCCGCTGCAATAATTTGTGGAACTCTTACAATCAACTCGTTGTGAATATTTTCTGAACCGTAGTTTTCAAATGGAATCTGTAGTAAATCAGGTAATTCTTTTACGGATTTAGAGAGCTCATCTGCAATCGCCTGGAATCTTTTTTGATCTTCAGTCGTACGATATGGTTCGAAACAGCGAAATACTTCTAACGCAGTGTAATGACATATTTCGTGTATGATCGTCCCGATAGCCTCGGCAACCGGTCTTTTGATGCCAGCATACAGTCTATTTCTTCCACCAGTACACAAACCAACTGTCGAGATGTAGCCAAGTCCGTCTTTGCCGGTGACTTGCATATGTATGATGCTTGATTCATTTGGGTCAAGTGTGATGCTCAGGCAGTTAGCATTTTCAATCGGAGCTTCTTCATCACTGTCGTATTCCTCATCCACTTCGCGTTTCGTAAATCGGCCAGATAAGCGATGTTGGCCGATGACCGCGAATTTTGCAAAATCCAGTAAAGGTTTAATCGCGGGCAATTGATAAACATTTTCCAAAGCTAGTTTGATATTGTGCTCGCCAGGTTCAGTAAATGTGATCGCACGCATGATGGCATCGATAGTTGGGAGGTTTAAGTCTTGATAATGTAGCGTGATTTGATTGATTTGATCTTTTTGTTCTTCGGTTAGATAGTCCCCGGGCCACTTGTTTTGCTTATCTCTCACGAAGGTAGGTGCGTGTAGATGGAGCAGGGTGAGGTATTGACGTTTGAATCCGAATATTGCGGCGCGATGTAGTGCGTTTTGGCCGTTGATGGGATCTTTGTGATATTTGCCTAGGCCGTGATTAAATATTTTTCTATCAATGCGTTTGATGTCAGTGCGTGATTTAATAGCCACATAGCACATCAAGGCTTTGGATAGGTGATCGCGGTCTGTTGATTCATGCTCGTAATAATGAGCAAGTGTGCGAAAAAAATCGATATGATATTCAGCGTATTTGAACAGTCTTTCGGTTAATTCAGCACCCCTTCGTGCCAGCATTAAGCCAGTATTATTTGCATTTGAATTGGCAGCTATTTCCAGTAGGCTCATTCCCTGGTAACGGTTGAAGCCTTGAAAATCTTGTATGCTTCTCTCAAACTCAGCTAACACAGCGATGATGCCGCTCGCAATTTGGCTTGCTACGTTACCATTAAGATAATGTCCTAGTTTCAAGGAGGTTAATTCTGCGGGCTCGCATTTCTGATCGATGGCTTCTGGGTGTTTGGCTAAAAAATCTTCGATTTTCTTTTCGTTATCTTGCGTAACATGATGTGCTTCCCAAAAACTGAACATGACTAGATCTCATTATAGTTATTTTTATGACGGAATTTTATCCAGTATGGGCGCTGGAAACAAGATTAGTCTGGTCTCGAATGTGCAACGTTGCAGTGCCGGTTTTTATCGGTACGGTCTCTGCTAGCTTTATGTTGGGCGGTGGTGTCATCAGCTTGATGGTGTGTGTGCCTTTAAAATTTTCAGTATCCAGCTTATAATCGAAGTTTATTTCCGGGTCTAAGTTCATGGAAGAATTGAAGAAAAACGAATTTGGTGTATTGTCTACCTGTGCCGAATCCTGGCGCTCAGTCAAATATTTGCAATTAATGGTTTATAAGCGCTATGTGCTCTGGTTCTTGGCGTCTCTGCCGTTTTTTGCGGCGATGTTAGGCGTCATCATTTATTCCCATGATAATTCTCTGGTGGTCTTTCATTACTCTAGCGAGCTTATCAGTATACTGGCCACTTTTGTTGGCACGATGATCATGGTGCCACTTGTCATGACTTGTTTGCGGTTGGCTATCCATCTCCCGCAAGATCAGCAAGTTATCGCACGAGAATGCAGTGTTGTCCGCTTAGAATTAATGAAGTTATGCGTCATTTACGCCATCATTATTAATGTATCATATTCTTTGACAAGATATGTATTTTTGGACCATTCCTTCTATTTTCTGCCAACTGCTTTTGGTTGCCTCGCGCTTTACATCTGCATGATAGCGTTCTATGCGTTTTCTATACCTCTAGTTGTCACACGCAAAATGAATGTAATGACTGCATTGCTGCAAACATTGATGATCATGCAAAAGAAGTGGAAAAGCCTCGTCGCTATTTATCTGATTGTTGCGATGATTAATATCATATGTTTGCTGCTTGCGGCTGGAATCACATACCTTGGCTTTATGCGATTTTCTTCAGCGTTAATGATAGCCGGCGTTGCATTTTTTATCATCACACAACTCTGGCTTACACCATGGTTTTATGCTGTGAATGGGGTTGTCTTTCGTGAGGCTTTCCGTTTGAAGGCTAACGAAAGCGGGCCAGTACCGGTTGAAACATCGATGATTTACGTGCTCATTGCTTTTGTGATATTGACCACTGTTGCCGCGACGCCGTTGATTATGCTCACACCTAGATTTCATGAATTTCTTGAGCTGGTTCACTCGCAAAATGCTGCCATGCATGCGCCTCCCCCGCCAGGGTCCACTTCAGTTGTGGATGGGGTTGATGTTAGTGCGGCTTCTACAGCGTTATTCGCAAAGATTCGTGCGATAGATGATTATGCACAGTCTTACGTAAATAAGAATAATACTTACATGGGTATGAACCTCGATATAACACCTAACATGCCAGGGCATAACCTCAATACACCATGGGGAACCATGATAGTGCTGACTGATTTGCAAACGGATAGATACACGGTAACGCTTGTGGCTGTGCCCCCGGTTTTATGTGTTGCTATTATTCCATCGATTACATGGATGCGTAATATTCACGTGAATGAAAAATGTTCTGATATTGGTGCATCTAATTTGATTTATACCTATATCAAAAATTAACGAACACCGAGTGTCAGGCTATCTATACTCAGTTTATTGTTATTGTATTGGATGATTAATTTCGCAAACATATTCACTTCGTAATTCGTGCTGCCATCATAAGGCGGCATCTGATAGCTGCTTTTGATGGGTATTGCCAGCGTCCAGTGATAGATATCATTAGACAATCCCTGTGAGAGCACCGTCGGCAGATCGACAGCTTTCGTGACAACCTTCATTTTTTTAGTGTTGACTGTCTCGATATTATTCGAAGCTTGCAAGGCATTTAAATATTGCTCCCATCCTATTGCCGTGAAATATTGCTGCGAATTTTGTAAGGAGTTTTGATAGTTCTCATAACTATATGTATTGATCGTTTCAATGGCTGTTGTCGCCCATGCGGATACTTCAGCAGTGGTCATGGGAGGTTTGGTTTCCCAATTGTGCGAGATTCTGTAAATCATGGCAACGGCAAGTATCAGGCAGGAAAAGGCGATCAGTTTTTTGTAAAAAGCATCCATGCGGTGTCATCCATATTGAAATTTAATTGTAACTGATTTAGTGATTAATTGAAGAAGAATCCGAACTCATGACGTTTTGAGTTGTCTGCTGAATTCGGAATGAGATTAAAGTAATTTATTCTCAGGAGGAATCTAATTGCAATCAATCGGTGCGTGATTCCCAAGTACCTACATTTTCGGAGTATAGTGCATGACTTGCTGAGAGCCGGGACCGTATATTTCCGTGCTTATCTCATTCTGCGGTGGGGCAGATGGTATTGGCGCGGCATTTGCCAGGTAACTTGAATGATATTGCCTTTGTAGTTCAGCCATCGCACCCGATGTCATTTCATGACTGTGAATTTCTCGTCTGGTCCATACCGGAACTTTGACGCGACTAAAAAATTGAGTACCCGCATCTTGTATAAATTTTTCTTTTACCTCTGAGCACTCAATTGCGTAAATCGCTGTAATGTGATTCAGCTCATCGATATCTAACTCTGCAATGACATCATAACCAGTCCGTGCTATTGAATGGATGGCTCCATTTAGGTCAGCATGGAATTGTGCGGCATGCCCCAGTGAATAGCCGCAAATGTTTTCATAAGAAGCGCGGTGCCAGAGTATGACTGCTATATCAATACAAACAAGACAGTTTTCAGAATTGCCAACATAGGCTGGTTTTAACACTGCATAGATTTTTCTCATAAGAAAACTACTCCTTAATATATTCAAGCTATTTTTGTGTCTTTACAGTTTTTTTAATATGGCAGGATAATCTGGCATTTGAAAGCAGAACATGTTGGCATGTAATGCTGTTCACTCAATAAATACTGGTGATATGATTAAAGATCAGCCACCGTTACCTTAAATCGATTTTCCATCAATTTGAAGTCATGCAGCGCAAACATTAATCGAGTTAATAATAAAGATAAGTAAGCATAAGCGGAAAGTCTGTGAGAATCACACAAACTTTCCGTAATGACGTGAAGAAAGTACATAATCTTATTTTAGAGTTGGCCGTAAGTTGCTGTGACTATTGTCATGATCATCTCTATCTTTTTTAAATAGATTAATTTTGCTAAAAAATGATTGTGGTTTGGTGGCCTTCGCTTTCTTCTCATTCTCTGCTTTAAGTGTATCAATGCGATTGATGAGATCATCAATCAATTTTATATCTTCAAAGTGATCATCAATAAACTGGATTCTTTCATCAATTCCAGCTTTGAGTTCGGGTGAGTGATCCAGTTCTTCAATCAGGTTTGGGTTAGAATTAATGACATTCATGATTCTATTTGTTACCGTTTCGCCTGCTTTCAGAGATTTTAAAAACTTACTCGGGTCGGTGTCTGCAAAGCCACAAACATCTAATACGCCGTATAGACCGCCTAGGGTATGAGAATCCCATACCTGCCTATTTATTCTTTCTCGAAAGTCACGTAACGCGATTACTGTATTATCAAGTAATGTGCTGCCGTTTCTTTTGCGCAAAATGGAACATAAGTAGCGATCTTGGCTGGGGTTGTCTTTGGTAAAGAGCCTATCAATAATCTTGTGAATGTTGTCGTCACTTGAATATTGGGTCATTTGCGGTGGAAGCTTTAAACGGTTATGACGCTGCATATTGTTACCTCTCATCATTGTGATGATGAAGGATACGCAAAAAAGCACGATGCTTGCAGGGTATAATTACCTAGTCGTTCATAAAATCCGTACCTCGCATGAGGTGAAAAGAATTTCAGCCGCTTCATGCTCGTCAATCTACAATAGCTAATTCAAAGCGTGTATCAAGCGAGTGGTTGGCGTCTTTGATCACGCCATCGGCTTCGAATAAATCTCGCGCTGTATAACCAATGGTTATATGAGGGTAAAAATGAGCTGGATCCCAGCCATCTTTGGGCCCACCGTTTTTGACATACTCATCGTAAATTTTATAACGTAAATTTAGCAGATCCTGAGATGTAACAATGAGGAAATAAGTTTGTTCTTTATGGTTATTAATGGCTGTTTCACCTGAGCCAATGCCAATAATATCAACTATGGACTTTTGAATACCGTATTCATTAGCTAACTCTTCAATACGTTCCATGCTGACATAGGGTTTAATCACATTCGCATATTCTGGTGGTGTGATAACGGTGATATGTGCCTCACCATTTTCATTCCAGCCGGTGAAATATTTTAGTTGAAAATTGAGAGCTGTAGATAGCTCATTGCGTACTGATTTAACAGGGGCGTACTTGATGTTCATCGCCAGCGCATTATCCATAGGGTTATTGCTATGGTGCGTGACAAACGGAAGTTCTTGGTTATAAATGACTTGTGAAGAGAGATGTACTTCAGTGCCGGCATATGAAAATGAAGAGCTAATTAATGCTGCAGTTATTGCAATGCCATGAGACAAAAGCTTTCGGTAGTTCATGCGAGTATCCATTTCTATAAAAAAAACGATAGAGGGCAAGGGTAACATGGTGGGTTAAGTCTGATCAAGGCTGGTGGTAAGCTTAGCCCGGCAGAACTAGAAAACAATTCAGCCGGGCTAAGATTGTTAGAATCCACTCATTTTATTTGTTACATTCAGTATATGACGCTTCAGTGCCGGGCAAAATGATGACTCTTATCCGCTTCTTCCTCTAGTTCGGCAAAGCTGGTTTGCAGCATGGGAATGCCTGCCTGTAAGTCCTTGATTAAGTCGTGACAGTCTGGAAGTTCAAGTTCCGGCATATTGATATCAGGCTCGAAGAAGCTCATCAACAAGGGTTGGACGGAGGCGAGTAGGGTATTAGTGTTGTTGCGATCGATAAGGTCTAAATTTAACAGGCGATCACTTTCTTCAAGGCAAGTATTAAATATATCAGATAATTTTGGCTTGACTTCATTCATTTCCAAATTGTTTTTTTGCAAAAAAATAATTTGAAAGAATGTGGTTGGGGGCTGGAGTAGTTGAATATTCCAGACCTAATTTGTATTGCTTTAATAAATAGCTAGCGAGTGGCATATAAACCATAGCGCCTACGAGATAAATATCTTTATCGAAAATTCGTTCGGCAGCTATAAATCTTTTATTAAACCATTCCAGGCGACGAATTAGAGCATCAGGCAGCAAATCGGCCGATTCATGCAAGCCCATGCCCACTAACAGTAGAGAGGTTGAGTAAATGCATTGACGCTCTTCTCCAGAAGCTAAAATATCTTTTAATTTACTTAATGTCGCAAGTCTTGCTTGTTCAGCCGAATTGTATGTGGACACTCTATCAGCTTCAGTATTTTCATCCTCTGTTCGCCGAAGGTTGTAAGCGATGGACCATTCTGATAAGCATATTTTATAGTCTTTTAAGATGAATTCTTTCGCTTTTACAAAAAAAAGATAACCTTCGAGTAGTTGTAATAACGAAACAGGTTTTTTGGGTTGAATAAGTGTTATTTGGTATTGTTTGATGAAACTATCAATCATGGACGATTGTTTTTCAGGCTGTGTTTCTTTTTTACAGAGTATAAGGAAATCTTCAAGTGTTTTGGAGTCGATTCGCGATTTCATTGGCGCGTTCCTTGTGATTGATACAAATCAAGCTTGAGTTAAGATGGTAGAATCAAAATTGCGATATTGATAGTAGCGATAATCAATGCACATAAATACCGTAAAATTTACCGTGCTAGTTCTTATCTCAAAAATGAAAGACTTATCTGAGCTGACGAATAAATAAGATCGAGTCATGATCGCCATACCTACAAATAAACCGATCGCATGAGACGATCAGTATTCTCTAAATGTATATGTTGGATGGTGATGCAACTGGAGGTTCTGATGCTAATCGTAAATGGTAGAGCTTGGAAAATTCATCATAAAATTCTGCTGCTAATAATGCATGCACGTGAGCGGTAGGGTGTACATCATCCCAAAACATATATCGTGATGCAGGTAGTACTTTATTATTTTTATTCTTCTTATACTCATCAGATTTAATAAACTCAACGGTGGTTTTGTCACGATCAAATCCGTATAATTCGGGTGAGGCCAACACTTTTTCCAGTGTTATGTTGATATCGAAGATATCAATCGAGATATCTGGTATGGTATATTTAAGTTCATCGCAGCGTCGTTTTAATTCTTCATTAAATTCAAGACTGATAACAGCAGCATTGATTTTATCTTTAGTTGATGAATTTCGAAATCTTGGTGTAACTGACAAATCAGGCATGGTAAATAACATGAAATGTCGATATCCATGTTCTATCAGCGCTTTTAGATTTTCTATGCGAGCTTCAATTGCAGCCGCTGCTGCTTGTTGATCTGGTTTGCTGTTAACGGTAATGAGGTCATTGCCGCCTGTCCACTCAATCACTAATGTTTTTGCTTTTGCAGCATGTGAAACCTGATTCTTATCATTATCAGCGATTAATTTTTGTCTTTGTCTTGATAGTGAAGAAACAATTAAGCGAGGTATCTCATTAAGTGGGTTAATCGTAAATTTATTGCGATAATCGGCCGCCGTCAGACCGCCTTCGGCATACATCCGGCAAAATGCTGAATTTTTATAACTCACAATTTTGTCATTGTTAAGGTGATACGCCTGTGATATCTCATCTACAATTTTGTGATCACGGGTAATAACCGCATCTGCGATATCAGTATCGCGGTGTATCTGTTTGTGCTCATTCAGAAAATGATCGGTAAGAAAGCGAGATGCGATCATGGCGCTAAAATCATCAGCCCAAGTGTAGCCGTTGGAAAATCGGTCATCGTGTGTTTTTTTGAAAATTGAAGCAATCCAGCGCATCGGCACAAATCCGAATAATTTGCGCTTCATGAAGGTTCCCCGGTCTGTGGTGCTATTGCCGAGAATAACAAAACGGTCTACGGTTGGGGCATTGCGTGGGTGCATGGGCAGTTCCTTCTGCGCGTTGGTTATCTAATATTTATATCATGAAATTTTATCTTTTACAGTTGTTAAAATGGTGGTGCCCGACGATACTTCTTATGACCAAACGAGATCCTGTCAGATTTTAATAAGTAAGTGTGGTCGGGCTGGTAATGGTTAGTTATTTGTCCTGATCAGATACCGCCAGCATACGAAACGGAAGTCTCTCTAATTAAAGTCGCCTCATGTTCATACCATAGTTTACGAAAAGAATTTTCCACTTGCACTATTTCATCAAATTGGGTTGCGAAGCGCGATAGAAATGGACGAGATTGCAAGTGGCTAATAACCGCATCTGTTTTTACATCATATAACTCGTTCGAGCCTATTAATTTAAAAACATTTTGCATACCTTGCACAACCAAATCATATATTTCTTCAAGTGCCAGCATATCGAAACAGTTTGGATTATCGAGAATGGTGGGAGGAAAACCATTTCTTTGTAATAATTCCTGAAGCATTACCATGCAGAAAGTACGACAGTTCAAATCAGTGAATGGATGTAATTGTTCGCAATCCTGGATGAATCTGATGATGCTTTTCAGTCGCGCAGCAGGCGCTTGTTGCCGATCAAGATCATTATAGAGATTAACTAACAGTTGATTCATGGCTGTCGCAATCTTGTCGCGAATACCGGGAGTTTCGTCGATAAATTTGCTGATATCAATTTCACCCGCTAGCATGTTTTCATCAGCGATAATTGAGCGGTAACCAATATCCGTCATCACATAAGTCTGATCGGTAGACTCTAGCATCATTGTAATTTTGTGCACTTCATTCATATGTTCGTAAAGATAGCTTGCTAATTTCATCAGACTATTATCGTCAATGGTGCCGTTTAATATGCCTTGCACTTCTTTGCGGAAATTATCAAACGCTGCGTCTATCGAATGTTTGCTCTCAAAGCTAAAACAACGTCTCATGCTGACGCCGGTATGCTGACTAAAGCCCAGTGCGCCAGGAACTTGATCACAGATACCTTTTAATGTCGCCGCGTTTAAATGAAATACGCCTAAAATCTTCGGGTCGCTGTCATTAAAAGTCACTAGCAAATGTTGATGTGATTTGAGGTTTTTTAGTAATTGGAATATGCCTGCAACGGACATTGTGCGATCAGAAACATCATAGCCAGTCCAGATGGATTTGCGAAACATACCGATAGATTCAGCTGTGTGAAATGCGTAGTTTGTTCCATCAACACCATTACCGCATCTTTTGTGGATTTCGAGTATATTTTCCACTGTAAATTTACCGCGACAAGTTCGTGCATAGTGTGCCGCATCTTGCACGGCGTGCAGATAGCCTGATTCATGCACCTCAAACGCTAGCCACGCCGTATCAAGCGAGAATAAATCACCAATTGTGACGCTATCCTGTAAATCATGCCTAATGATATAATCAAGTAAATTTCTAAATGCATGATTGTCCATGTCTGTGTAAAATTCAGATGACGTGATTTCCTCTGGTGTAACTTGCTGTGCGTGACGATTATGTTGAAAACTTTCATCGTAAGTTCTGATGAATTCACAGATAGTCATCTTCTGAACTAGTGCTTTATCAGCGCCATAACCGCTGTGCATTTCAATGCATGCTTCGACGGAGCGTGTTTTATTTTGTCGGCAGCCATCGATATAAAACCGCCACATTTCTTTGGCGGGTATAAGGCTGCGCAACGAGGTTGGGTCAGATTGTGCTTTTAGTTGATAAGTTTGTAAGACATTATCCAGTATGGGTCGATTAAACACGATTAATTCCTTATTTATTGCGCTGGTTTATATCATTATTATGAATTTACGTGAATAAGTTTTCGATGAATGATGCGGAGCCTGGCTGAATTGCTTTGCTTTCAGCCAGGGTTCAGATAACGAATTCCTCGCTATTATATACTTAAGGCCTTTTCAGTTGATAATTTGAGCTACCGTGACATTCAACATACTGACAAGTCAGGGGTTACCTGACTTGTCAGTGACAGCGATCAAATAATTCCAGTCGCATTAAATGTTGCTGTTGTGGCGCCTGGGCCGGTCAGCGTGCATGATGTTGTTACCCCGGCTGCAACTGCTAATGATGTGATTGTATATCCACTTGCCAAGCCGCCTTGTAAAGATGTGCTTACGTCAGTACAGTTTGCAACAGCGTTTCCAAATGTTGAGCTTAGGGAGCGTGCTGCATAATTATTTGCATTGGCTGACGACAAAGCACCGGCTACTGCGGCTGTTGATGCGGTTTGTGCGTTTGATGTTAAATTAATATATTTTGGTATAGCAACTGCAGCTAGGATCCCTATAATTGCAATAACTATGACAAGTTCTATGAGTGTGAACCCTTGAGAAGTTCTCTTCATGCTAGACATGATTCATCCTCCAGTTAATCTCTCTATAGCTTAAGTATAGCCGGCATTTTGAAAAAATGTTGTCTATGTATATGAAAAAATATAAATAAAATCGATAAAATTCGTATGCATTCAGGGGTATTGGGAATATCAAAGACTTAAAATATCCTTCTTATGAGGTTTTGGAAGTTCAAAATCATCTGTTATCACCAAGGAGCTCTGGTGCAAGGCCGTGCGTATTAATTGAATGTAAGCGGCTATCTTTGAGTGGTTGGATATGAATATAGACCTTCCCTAATGCAAGATACAGAATGAGAGAAAATTCACGAATTAAAAGGCAGATTTACCCGTGACATATAGATCCATGATGAATATATTTATACTGCTGCTCACGATGGTTCTGTATCAACCTGATGCGATTGCAAAAAGTATGCCTATTTCGTTTCATAACTTAAACTGCGCAGACAATCCCACATTCTACAAAAAGCGCTCAAATGAATTGCAAGAATTAGCAACTGCAGATCAGCAGGCGTAGCCCGGCTGAAATGTTTTGTATTTCAGCCGGGGTTCAAAGATAACTAATTCATAGTAATTTTATCCCTTGAGAGTTTTTGTAATCGATAGACAAATTTGACACTCGCTTTATTGTATGTTAATAAGTCTGGAAAATTTCATCATCAAACTCGAATTTATTAGCATAGCCCCATGAGTGTCAGATAAGGACTGTTGGGGGTCAATACAGATTTATTTTTTAGTATGAAAAATGCAAGTGTGCACATCGGGTACTGACAGATCGATTCGAATACAAAACGAAAATAAATCGAGTATTTGTCTTGTCAAAGTCTCCTAATCCGTTAGAGACAAGTGAAATTCTAGAGTTGTTGAATAATTAATTTTTAGGTGAGGTGTTGTTGTCTGTAACTTTAAACGCATCGAACCTCCCAGCAGTTCAAAAGCGATTATTGCGAATCTGCTGTATGCCAGATTTTCATGTCTAGAATAATTCATTATAGAATCATCACCGCAATGCATGAGAGCATAGCGAACACAAAGGTAGTCAATATGGTTATGCGAGTAATCAATTAGCAAGGAGCATCGTATAATGAAAGCAATTCTAGATACCTTGGACCACAAAATATTTAAAATAACCCAGTCAGACGATGAAATTTACAGCGGATTTTATGGCGAGTATAAAGTTCGTGGTCTTAGTGATGAAGATAGCAGGTTGTTTGCAAATATATCATTTCTACTCACCAATAAATCAATCGTTGATCACCTGCTAAAATCTTTAGATGAAGATGTTAAAAAATTATGGCTAGAAGAAGAAATTAACGTATCAGCGGCATTAGCGTTGCACAATCCAGATGAATATGCATCATTCTTTGGTTTAACTTGGCCAGTACCAAAGCCGGGGCTTGCAGATAACCATAGCAATCATTTGTTGAGCAGAGTGTTATTAAAAATGGAGCAACGTCACAATATTAATGCTACCTACGCTAAGAGCGCACCCGTTCCTACTTTTTTGGGCGTCATCACGCATGAAGATGCGACGAAAATACTAGTGAAGCATAAACGGCTTTGGAATGATGACCCGAGAATGTCTGGTATCTTTTTTCATGGGAAAATGATGCATAGAATTCAGTTTTACTTGTTGATGAAGGCTGTTGACACTGGATTATTAGATATAGGTCAACTGAATATTTCAGATATCATTAAAAAACTCGTTAATACAAAAGTAGATGAATATGCACCGTTTTATGATAATGCATGGAATTTTCTTTTAGATTTTAATATTAGTGATATCCATTTTACAGAAGTGGATAGGCGTAACCTGTTACCGCTGTCAAAATACTTCCCGCCGACTATTAACGGCAACATTTATGATAAACCTTATCTTTTTGGCTGCGATCCATATTTCATGCATTCATATTTGATGACAGCATCACGAGCTCATACCCCATATCTCTCAGAGTGTGTCACACAAACTTTTTGTAAATCTGCGCTAGCCATTCAGGAGCTTGAAAAAAAATTGGGATTCAAAGAAAATTATTCGGGCTATATTGATAATAAACATTCAAAAACTCCTCGAACAATCCGCACCAAATTAACTCCAAACGATATGGAAATGCAAAGTGTGCTTTCACGCCAGGCACAAACATTTGCAACATATGGTGTTCATGCTGTTCGATTTGAACATATAGTGGATGCTCAGAAAAGAACTGGCAAGGACAGTAAGATTGACCGAAAAAGATCTGTGTCATCTTCCTCTACTGGGTTTATACAATATCGTTCATTATTCAGCACGGATAGAAATCGGGAAGCGGCTCAAGATTCAAATCCGCGGTCAGTTAAGTATAGGAAGAGGTGATTGCGTGAGCGTACCCGTATTCCTTTTTGTATCGTGGTGACAGGATTTGAACCTGCGCCAATGCCTCTCGAAGCCGAAAATTCAATCAGCCATGATGAACATCGGCAAGCAGAGGCGCACAAGAAACACTAAAAATTCTTTAGTTACGAAATAGGGTAGCAATATAGCAATGTTGTGGCATAAGAAGGAATTTATTGTGTATCCGGCTCAGATTAAGCGGGGGTTATGGACAGGTGAGGTTTATTGCGTTAGTTAAGGTGGGGGGCAGATGCATTCTTATCCGATAGGGGTAGGTGGATTTCATAAGTTTTTGAATAATTAATTTTTAGATATGAGGTGTCATTGCCTGACACTTTATATAACTGCATATATAACAATAACATAGCAAAATATCATTTTGATTCTATACTTTATATATAAAATAACAGGGGATGGGCAATGCGAAGGCTTCCATCTGAATTATTCAATGGCAATAAAAATCCACAAATCCCTGATCGCCATCGTGACCTTAGCGACGATGAATTAATCAAGGGACTTAGGGAGTATATCCAGAAAAATAAAGCGCTCCCTAATTTCTTCAAGAGGGTCGAACAAAACAGAGACGATCATCAGGAAAGCCTGGAAAGGCTTCTATATGCAATCAATCAAGCTGATTTTGATTCCCCTATTTTTACGCATCCATACTGTGCAGAGTACATTATATATTTAATCGAAAACAAACAGCTGGATTTCAGCGTCGGGTATGATGCCTATATTTACTGGATGACACTGGCTCAATTCACTGATAAGCAAAAGTTGAAAGATGGAGATCAAGATGTAAAATCGATCAGAAATGTGCAAGTCCAACCACTGGTTAATCATAACGAACTAACCGAATTCGGCGCAAGCTACTTAGTGAAATTAATCAATCAGTTTAAGGAATACGGCATCGATATCGATCTCCCAGATCTGCACGCAGCCCTTCTTGAAATGCATCCATTTTCTCGCGTCATCATTCAACTTGATAGCACAAATGAAAAAGATGATTCAGTATTAGGAGTTCCGAAGGGGCTCTCAGATGTATCAAAAGGACTTTACAACACCAGAGCAAATGTTTTGTTTTGCCAGGATAGTGATGATTTGAAATTTGACCTGCCATCATATCAATTTAGAAAATTCATATACCACCAGATGAATGGCCGTCCATTACAGGAAAAACCTATATTTGGCAGCATAGGCCAGGAAAAGCTTTACGATCTTCACGACAAGGATCAACATCCTACGCCAATCTACTCGCTATTAGTTAAGCTAGGACTTAAAGATGTACACGGATATCTACGCGGACCATTACCTGTTTTCCTTCATGATATCTCGCATATCTTCGGCGCAAACCTGATCACTTTAAAGGAAAGAACTTTCTTGCAACATGAACTTATCCCGGCACTCAAAAAATTAAAAGAAGGGCGTGAAAATACGGCACTGGGTATACTGATTGATCGATTGAATAATGAAATCACCGACTTTTTCTTCGCATATGTCGGGTTTTATAAAGATAAAGATTCCAGAGTAAATCATTACCTGAAGAGAATATTCGACATGACAACTGATATTTGCAAGGATATTCAGGACAATGACAAATACAATCACTTACACGCAAGAAAACTAACACCTGATGATATAAAAATATTGATTGATGGTTTGCAAAAGTTTAGAGACTCCATCGATTATAAAAAATATGGCATCAAGGAAGCAGCGATAGCTAATTTTCAAAGACAACTTGAGCAAATGCTACCCCAAAAAGGCTGGTTCTCAAGACTCAACAATTAGCACTTCTTTATATTAATGGATTCTTGAAGCAGAAAGTCGCTATCCTGCTGCGTACAGAGTCATTTATCTTTAGCAAGCATGTACCAGCCAATATTCAGCAAACTCAACTTTATAGCTTAGAAGGCAAGTCAATGCGGGATTGCACAATACTCACATTTTTATAAAATTCTCGACCAGCTTTAGAAATATTTAAAGCAATCGAAGTGCTTGCGCGACGGAGCTGGTCTGCTAGATATGAATTTACTTTAGAGAAATCATTTATAACAATGTTAATTAAGATGACTGACTCGATGGCAATCTGATAGACGTCTAATTTTTCAAGGTCTAGTTGAGTTATGTGATACCTCTGGATTTTTAGCTTTTGATTTTCGTGCCCGTAAACGTGCCCGCGTGTGTGCCCGCGTGCGTGCCCGGTCTTTGCTTTAGTGCTGCACGATAACAAAAGACGGGCACGCACGCGGGGACGTTTACGGGAACGGAAAAAGCAGGGTTGGAATAAAGAAGGATTATATTTCGGGGTGACAGGATTTGAACCTGCGACATCTGCCTCCCGAAGGCAAAAGAGAAATAAACCACGTTGAACCAGCTTGCACCACGTCGTACATTCTACAGCTAAAAAATAGGCATTAATTTAAAATTACTTGTTTTCACTCGGCGGTGGAAATACACTCTTGTGCACTCACGTTGCACCCTCAGTGCACCCTCAGAGCCAAAAAATAGGAAGTTAGTCGATGCGAGCAGTGATAAGTAATAGCCTTATAGCTAAATTAAAACCACAGGCCAAATCATACGATGTCAGGGATGAAAAGTTAACGGGTTTTATTCTTCGGGTTCAGAAAACTGGTGGCATGTATTATCGCTGTGAGTATGCTCGTGGAAAGCGCATATCGCTAGGATCGACTGCCTTGCTAACCCCTGCTCAGGCAAGAGATAAGGTCAGGGAGATTCTTAGTCAGACTAGGCTGGGAATTGAGCCCAGCTGGAAGAAATCAAGAATGCAGCTGACACTGAAGATGTTCGTAGATGAGAAATACAAAGCATGGTGCCTAGCCAATCGAAAGGATGGTAAAGGAGATATTCATAGGTTAGAGGTTAACTTTGTGGATGAAATGGGCGATCGGTTACTGTCGGATATATCGCCAATGATGATAGAAAAGTGGCGGACGAACCGAATCAATAGCGGTATCAGGATTGCGACAGTAAACAGGGATATCGTTATTCTCAAGGCAACCCTTGCTAAGGCACTAGAGTGGGGTTTCATCAAAGAGCATCCGCTCGCTACTCTTAAGCTACAGAAGGTCGATTCCACCGCTAAAGTAAGGTACCTATCCAAAGACGAAGAGGCGAGCTTAAAGGCAGCGCTAGCGTCTCGTGACCAGCAATTAAAGAATGCTCGAACTCGCTACAATGATTGGCGAAAAAATCGCAAACGTGAATTGTGCGAAGACTTGGCTAAATATGGTGGTAATGGCCTCAAAATACCTCGATAAATCTAAATCGTGCTGGCCATGGAATGCGCCGCGAAGCTGTATTATCAATCTAGGCCTAATGAATATCAAAGTAATAAGACCGAAAATGCATTTATGCGGGCTTTAGCAAAAGCAGGCTATCAGGTAGGTGAGATGGTTGAAGCGCAAGCGTACCTAATTCCGAGTTATTATTAACATCAACTATTAAATAATTTCCGGCTAATGCGACATGGCAGTTAGTGGCAAGCAGATGCTCGCCAATGGCTACTGCACTACCAAGGTAGATTTTCTTTTTGTCATTTTCATTGATTGAGTAAATGGTAACAATCGATGAGCTAACATCGGAATAGACTTTTTGTCCGTCTGAGCTTCCTTCAGCATATACAATTGATGTATGGCCAACGATTAAGCTTGATATAAATATCACCCAAAATCGAATAACCATGAAATTGCCTTATTTATTGGGGAATATATATTATAGGCTATTTGTATTGGGTGGTGCATTCAAAAATATTTATACAAAACATGATGTTGTATGGCTAGCGTCATTGAATGTCTCTACAATTACTCTCGTAGTCGACATACTGGCCTCGCATAATGGCGTCTTGCAATCACTCCGGCTTTTGGTATCCGCTCTTAGAGGTGGATTGACTTGGCGCGCTATCTTCTTCTGTTTGATTGTTACTGTTTGCCACACTAAAAAATGGCTTTCGTTGCTGCAACGCTTTGTCTCTTGTGAGAATGATGAGGAATGCAATGTGATGAATTTTATCAATGCGTGGGTCATGGTCGACATTGTCACACAGGTTAGCATCAATGATTTCTTTAATATGTTCAAAATTCGCTTTTGATGGGTCTTCAGTACATATTTTGATTGCCTTGATTAGATCCAACATGGACGATTTATTTAGTAAGCATGGACCAGAAATTACCAAGTCAAGAAGGTCTGATATATGTGTTTTAGTTATTGGATGCATGTCAGATGTAGCCAGGTGTTTTTTTAAGTCGTCGATGGCCAGTTGAATATCTTCATGTTTCTTTACGCACTCCATCAGTACTTCTAGCCTGTTGTGTAATGCTTTTTCATTGCTGATTGGCTTGCAGATCGCATCCAGGGTGAGGAGAAATTGCGTTTCATGGTCAGGATGCTCTTTTATTAGGACCTTGCAAGCAGGGAGATCCTTGGAATAATAATCCGCCTCCAGTTCTGAGCCGACGGCACAGAGAATGATGGCGCGCCTGATAATGTTGGAGTCAGCATTCTCTCGGAATACCTCTTCAGTGAATTGATATTGTTTTAATTCGTTAGGCTTAAAAGCCATTCTCATATACGGCCAAACTCGTTTTGAGTTTTTATTAAGATGAGTATCGGGAATGAATGCATCGCTAAATAAAAAGGCCAGGTAATCGAATTTGTGTTTTTCTTTTTTGCTGTCAAGGTGCGTTTGAAGTTTTTCGATATGCGCGCCATCTAATATATCCATAGCATTAATGGATGTATTAATGATATCGCGATCGGATAATCGATCAAGCATATCTGCATAGGCTTCTTTCGTGGATCGTGGTTTCATCGTGATCTCCCGAATCGTCTTTATCGCTTCTGGCGACTATTTTTCTTTGCTTGGCATTTATAGTATAGACGGTGGGATTAAATCCGTATGATATTGATTTCACTCAGCTATGCCTGCTTTGCTGCCTGCTCTCCTGCTGGGTGTTCTATTCTCACCGGCTTTAAAGTTGGCATTACCAGCCCCCTTAAAGACACCATCAGTCAAAAAATACCAATGGATTGAATGCATTAATCCGCGCACCTTAACAATGTGGCGCTGATTTTATCGCATATACTTTAGATTGAAGATAATAAAAATTAATAATGATTAGGTCATATCTGAGAAAGCATATATTCAGGGGAGCGTTCTATGACAAGGAATCACCGATCACGTATTTTTGGTGGTAAACATAATTCTTATCGTTAGCTAAAAGATAAGAAAAGTTTTAAAGGTGGATCAGATATTAAAATTCAAGTTTCATTATCACGCACCAACCCTAACCGCGAGGCTGAGACATCTGAATTTATAGAAAAAATCCGTAAGCGTTCACGCAAACACATCTTTTTATAATAAAATAATTCCTGCATTCTGTAGCCTCACATTTAATGGAGAGCTACTATGCAAAAAAATTCTGAAAAGAAATCACATGAATACTGGGCTAGCCTAATTGCAGAACAAGAAAAAAGTGGAGAATCTCAAAAATCATTCTGCACCCGACGAGGATTAGTTCTATCTCAGTTCGTTTATTATCGTTGCTCTTTTAAAAATAAAAAAAATCTATCCAAGCGGGTGAGCAAGCATTTAGTCCAGTGAAGGTGGCAAGCAAGGTGCCTTATTCTGTCTCTGGGGATATTAAGCTATCATTGCCTAATGGATTTCAGTGCTTATTCCCGTGCTCACTTGAGTCAATTCAAATTAAGCGATTGGTTGAGGTATTGCTATCATGCTGATTGCCGATGACTTGAAAATATATTTTTATACACAACCTACTGATATGAGAAAGTCGATAGACACTCTCTGTGTTATGGTGGCAGAGGTACTAAAAATGAACCCAACAGATGGTCACCTTAAATGATATCCATCTACACAAATTTCTTCCATGAACTGGACTGATAAACTCTAAGCGTCTGGTGATGTACATGCCGAGACGCTTACTGACGACCTAATAATTGTTTGTTTTATTCATTTAAAGGTCTGCTTTACTATTTGCTTGATTTCTTTCTTATCCACTTTCCCATCTTTTGACATCACATGAAGATATCCTACTGGGTCAACGTATGGTTCTCCTACGCCAGTGTGCACCATGACATGGCGACCCTTAATATGAAAAATGCTTAATTTATTCAAATATTCTAAAGTGCTCATAGGAGGAGTGTTTGTAGAGTCATAAAGTTTTTGTCGTATCCAATTCTTGACAGCGACACCCATGTCTTCGATCACATCATCTAGATGTCTTGAAACGTCAAAGGAAACTCCACTACATGGCAACCCACAGGTTTGAAGATCAAGAAGAGTCGGATTCTCACCAACTTTCCATTTCAAAAGAGCTCTGACAACTTTGGCAAAGCGAAGCTTAGTGGGGAAATCTGTAAGTCTAACATCAAGGCCATGCGCATCGACATAGCGCTTAAGCTCATCTATTCGAGAGATTGTTGTTAAATGAGTAAACTTAGGAAGCCCATTCAACACTTGAGAAATGTGTTCAGTAGGATCATTAGACGAGCAGGATTTAAGCGCTGGCCTTGCATTAAGATAGTCTTGCATCTGAGTGTTATCCCAACAAAGAATGCTAGGGTCTGCTTCAATTGCTGTTAAACCTAGCGTCTTGATAAGATATTCGTGAAATTCTTTCCTGCTATCATATTTTCTTGCATCCATGGATTAGCTCCTTGCTGATATTTCATTTAAGTTCTGTTAGTAGCATATTGTATGACTTATGGCAATGCATGCGTAACCGTTTAGCCATGCACATGACCAAACGGCTACGTTTTATCGATCACGTGCTTCAGGCGAAGAAGTTTATATGGGGTGCTGATTGACATAAATTAAATCCCGGCGCGACGATGAGGGTTAGAATTATTTGTAGAGCGCAAGTTGTAGCATTTTAGGTTTTAAAGAGAAAATCAAATAATCGTAAAACCAATAAACCACCGTAAAAAATATTCCACCTAATAGCATCATTACTTTTGCAGTAACTGGCGTAGCCGCGAGATCGTTAAGCAGTATTGTCGCTGCAAAGCTGCCAAGTAATGCGAGCGATAAAAATTTGCTCGTAACGAGAATGAGTCCTCGAAGCGAAAGTAAAATATGAAACATAAGAGTTTTGATAATGATCATCTGCCATTCGAATCCTTCTAGATACGACGGAGTCATATTATCAAAGCTGATCTCGTTCAGGGAGGTGTATTTTAGTCAGAATTATTTGGTGCGCTGCACCCTCACTGCACCCTCATGCGTTTATCTTAGTGCGGTGAGGTGGGGTAACTCTTTGATTTTACTGGTCGGGGTGACAGGATTTGAACCTGCGACATCTGCCTCCCGAAGGCAACGCTCTACCAGGCTGAGCCACACCCCGAATAGGTGTTAGTATGATCTCTCGACTACAAAATCACTCAACTCTTCCAAGGCCTTGCGGTATGGGGTTGAAGGTATAATTGCCAGCGCTTCACGGGCTCGCGCGGCATGGTGTTTTGCAGTGTCGGAAGTGTACTTGATCGCATCGGTAGATTCAATAATGCCAAGTATGTTTTGCAGTTCTGCGCTGGAGCCTTCCTTGATTGCATTACGCAGTAATTCAAGATCAGCACCTTTACTTTTACGCATGGCGTGTATTAATGGCAGAGTGGTTTTGCCTTCGGATAAATCTTGGCCAACATTTTTGCCGGTTTGTTCAGCAGATTGCGCGTAATCCAGCGCATCATCAATTAATTGATACGCAAGTCCAAGATGTTTGCCGTAATCGCGCAGGGCACGAATTTCAGGTTCAGACTCGGTCGAGACCATGGCGCCGAATTGTGAAGCTACTTCGAATAATTTTGCGGTTTTACGCTCGATGACATCGAAGTAAAACTCTTCAGTGGTATCAGGATTTTTGCGATTGATCATCTGCATGATTTCGCCTTCGGCAATAAAATGCGTTGATTTCGCGAAAATTTCCATGATCGGCATGTGACGTTGATCAACGACGATTTGGAAGGCGCGTGAATACAGGAAGTCGCCGACCAGTACGCTCGCATCGCTGCCCCAGATGGTATTGGCAGTTTCGTGGCCGCGGCGCAGGGTGGAGTTGTCAACCACGTCGTCGTGTAACAGAGTAGCGGTGTGTATCAATTCTACGGCTGCAGCCAGATCAATATGCTGATTGGCATGGTGATTTAACGCGCGAGCGCTGAGCAGCAAAATCATGGGGCGCACGCGTTTGCCGCCACAGGTTAAGACGTATTCGATAATCTCTTTGATTAAAGGGATTTTGGATTCCAACTGAGAAATGATAAACCGATCGGTCGCGGAAAGATCTTCACCAACCAGTGCACGTATGGACTCAAACGACATGTTATTCCTGTATCTCATAATATTTGTGCAAGCCTGAATCCTATTAAGGAGCGGCATTAGTGTCAAGTTAAGATTGATTTATCTCGAGATTTGGTCAAATACCTCGCAAATGCATATGATAATCATTCTTATTTGCAAACTGAAGAAATTAATGTTATTTTGCCAGCCTGGTATGCATTAAAACGATAAAAATAGTTGGGATCACGCCATGCCTGGATATACACGGATCATTATTTTACTTTGCCTCATCTCCTCACTCGGTCGTTTCGTGTTAGACAGCTATTTGCCATCTATGCCAGCCATTGGCGCCTACTTTGGCATTTCTTCTGCTGGTACGCAGTACACCTTAACCTTGTATTTGCTCGGATTTAGTCTTTCGCAATTAATTTACGGTCCTCTTTCTGATCATTACGGCCGGCGCAAAATCATCATTGCCGGGCTCGCTATTTTCATTCTTGGGAATCTCGCTTGCGCACTGGCCGCAACGCCGGGTGCACTGTTAGCGGCGCGACTCATTGCTGGTATTGGTGCGGGTGCTTGTGGTGTATTGAATCGTGCAATCGCCAGCGATTGTTTTCAGGGTGCTGAATTTTCCAAGGCTTGGTCGTATACCACTACCACTTTGGTGTTAACACTTTGTTTTGCACCCTTGATAGGTGGTTATGCGGAAGAGTTTTACGGTTGGCGTGCCAATTTCACATTATCAACACTTTATGTTTTGTTTGTACTCTGCCTGATTTTGAAATTTTTACCTGAGACCAATCAACGTAAAACCCTGTTGCCGCGTAAAAAACTCGAGATAAATAAAGTTTTTAAAAATTATTACGAGGTCATTACGACGCGTTCATTTATATCCGGCACTATGTGTTACACCTTGTCATTTGCCGGTGTCATTGCTTATTTTCAAGTAAGCCCGATGATGTTTATCAATGTTTATGGGTTAACACCCGCGCAATACGGCTGGAGTTCGTTGGTGATCGCCGCCAATTATCTGCTCGGCGGCTACGTTGTTAATCGCACGGTGAAACGAGTCGGAACACAAAAACTATTGTTGTTAGGCACCATATTATTATTGCTGGGTGGCTTGACCATGCTGCTCGCCTATGCTTTTCATTTCACCAATATTTTTGCGATCTTGCTGACATCATCAATTTACATTTTGGGCGCGCGAATTGTTATTCCTAATGCGATTGCGGATTCGATGAAAGAATTACGCCACTTGGGCGGCAGCAGTTCTGCACTCATTGGTTGCATGCAGATGTTGGGTTCTTCACTGGTTAGTTTGATTATTGCTTCACTAGCGCATCCGCCGTTATTAATGTTGGCAGTCGCATTTATTATTCTTGGCGGCATGACGCTGACGATTTCCTGGTCCATGCAGACTAAAGATTTGCCGCAGCCAGCCTAATGTCATTTTAGTGTGATTATGCTAGATTATTGGCATTATTTTGAAGGAGCCTTTATGCCATCATTCGATATTGTTTCCAATGTTGATCAACATGAAGTCACGAATGCCGTCGATCAGGCTAATCGTGAAGTAAATACGCGTTTTGATTTTAAAGACACCAATTCGCGTCTGGAATTTAGCAAAGATAAAATCACCATCATTGCGCCGACCGATTTCCAGTTAAAGCAAGTGGATGAGATTCTCAAGGGTAAGCTTGCCAAGCGCAGCGTTGATATCCGCTCGTTTGAGTACAAAGACATCACGACTAATTTGAGTGAGGCACGGCAAGTCATCGAGGTGAAATCTGGGCTCGATCAGGAAAATGCGAAAAAGGTGATCAAGATCATTAAAGATGCAGGCTTGAAAGTGCAGGCATCGATTCAGGGTGATCAGATCCGTGTAACGGGTAAGAAGCGCGATGATTTGCAGGAAGTGATTGCTTTGCTTAGACAGGCAAAAACACCTGTTGCCTTGCAGTATGAGAATTTCAGAGATTAATGCTCGCCATTGTTATGTGGTAGGTGGGCGAGGCGGCAATCCTGTCCGTTAATAAAGACAGGATTGCCATCGTTCGCTTATATGACGTATTACTTCTTCTTCGGCCCAAATGTGTCACGAATATATTTGAGCGTACTCTTTGCTTCATCATCAGTGATGGTTGGGTTGCCGCCTTTTGCCGGCATAGCCATTGGCGAGCCCGGTGTCTGATAACCGTTAATGATGTGTTGCAATAAAACATCATCTGGTTTGCTCAAGCGACCATTCGGGTCTGTGAAGTTAGCGGCACCGGGGACTGCGCCTTTACCGTCTGCGCCGTGGCAGGCGATACAGGTTTTTTCGTAGACTTCTTTGCCGGTCATCGCGTGTACAGATGTTGCTGCTGCAGCAATGAGCAAGCAGGTCATTAATTTTTTCATCAGGTTTCACCTCGTATTTGATGTCAATATTATTGTGCTTTGTGATACCAAAAACACTGATCTAGATCAATGCGAATCTTTGCTAGCTGGGTAAAGTTGGCTTCATTATCAAATCGTCAGGAAGCCATGATGAATACCATTGATTTAACCTCTACCGTGACAGAAGTAAAAAATTACCTGCAAAGTCTTCAGCATTCAATCTGTGAAAGTTTGGCTGAAGAAGACGGCGGTGCTGAATTCAAGGTGATTCCTTGGTCAAAAGATGGTTTTGGTTCTGGTGTCACCCGGGTGATTGAAAATGGCAGCGTCTTTGAAAAGGGTGGTGTCAATTTTTCCCATGTTTACGGGGAGCACTTGCCGGCATCGGCAACCGCTGCTCGGCCTGAGCTCGCAAATTCGCCGTTTCATGCCATGGGTGTATCACTGGTTATTCATCCTGATAATCCTTATGTCCCGACTTCACATGCCAATGTCAGATTTTTCGTTGCCGAGCCTGAAAATAGTAAACCGGTGTGGTGGTTCGGCGGCGGCTTTGATTTAACACCGTATTATGGATTTGAAGAAGATTGCCAGCACTGGCATCAGATTTCCAGGCAGGCGTGCGCGCCATTTGGTCCAGATGTCTACCCGCATTTCAAACAATGGTGTGATGATTATTTTTATCTGAAGCATCGCGATGAGCCACGCGGAATTGGTGGGTTATTCTTTGATGATTTGTCGGAATGGGATTTTAAAACCAGCTTCTCATTCATGCGCAGTGTAGGTAATGCCTATATTAAAGCTTACCGACCGATTGTGGCCAAGCGTAAACATACACCGTTTGGTGAACGTCAAAAGCAATTTCAGTTGTATCGCCGCGGCCGTTACGTTGAATTTAATTTACTTTACGATCGCGGGACGTTATTTGGTTTGCAAACCAAGGGGCGCACAGAGGCAATTTTGATGTCGATGCCACCACTGGCAAGTTGGGTGTACGACTGGCAGCCACAACCGGGCACTGAAGAAGCCGAATTATACGAAAAATTCCTGGTCAATCGTGAGTGGGCGTAGTTGTTATGCGCCGGCCTGAATGCCGTCTTTGGCGATCCATTGCAGCTTTGAGGGGTTAGTCAGCGTAATGCGTTTTTGCTGTACGTGCAGTAATTTTGCTTGTTGAAAGCGGGTGAAAATACGGCTGATTGTTTCCGGAGCAAGGCCGAGATAATTGCCAATATCATAGCGCGACATGGGTAGCTCGATATCAGGGTGGGTGTTGTCATGATTGAGACGTTGTGACATGTCGATAATAAAAGCGGCGAGCCGTTGCTCGGCACTGGGCGCAGTAACGTAGTGGCCTTGATTGATGCGGTAGCCAAGCGTGGTGATGATGTGTTTCTGCAGTGCGGGTATATCAGCAACAAAATCCAGCAAATTATCGAAGGGGATTTCACAAACGGTGCTGGCCGTCACGGCGATTGCGGAATACGGATAAAAGCCGGTTTGTATCGCTTCGAGACCAATGACTTCGCCGGGCAGATAGAAATTTTGAATACGCTCCTGACCGTTCATATCGATTTGAAAGGTTTTGATGGTGCCGCTGCTGACGACGAAAATGCATTTAAAGGGATCATGATAAGAATACAGTAATTCCTTGCGCTTCAGGTTTTGTGCAAGCTTTACCACCGGATTTAATTTGCATTCATTCCCCAGGTTTCCGGGCAGGTGTGTGCAGATGGTTTCCATCATGCAGTGCTGGCAAGCGGCCTTTTCGGGTTGGGCAAAAACTGTCATTTATTTACCTGATCTTCGCGTCATTTGTGCGCGAATTGTGCCATAACTCGTCAGCGGTTTCATTATTGATTTTAACTATATGTTTAATAGACTTTAATGCTCGTTTTTTGTTGGCGGGGGCGTTGTCGTGTAAATCAATGCTCAGGTTCGTCATTGCGAGGAGCGTTTTGTGCGACGAAGCAATCCAGGAAAGATTCATAGCATGTAACTTTGTATGCTTCCTGGATCAACTATGTCGTTGGCACGATTTTCAGCCTAGCATTCGCGATAATA
>CAZWPD010000004.1:4807-82408 GCA_964636145.1 uncultured Coxiellaceae bacterium | reverse complement strand
ATTTTGATGCCGCTAGCCTCAAGACTACCAGAGTAATATTGTGTATAAACAAAATCGTGCGCGATATAAGCATCCGCAACCAAGCTAAAAGTCGGGATAACCGTGGTATTCATAAAATCGATTTGCGCCTGACAAGATTTGCATTTCATCGAATCAGGCCCAGATTTTTTGGGGTCGCCAGCGACGGTGCAACTAGCTGTCAAATTGCAAAATTTCACGGTACCGCAACTGCCGCTCGGACCCATCACAAATGGCTTGCCATCAGTAGGAACAGTATATGTTTCGCTAGCTGGATGCCTGGTACACCAACTATTATTCGGGTTTTGTCCGCAATAATAACCACCATCGCGGCCATTGTCGGGCACTGGATTAGGCAATCGTGAAGCTGCCGCTCTCATGCACATAATGCCTTGAAACAAGGTCTTCATCGATTGCTTGGACTCGGTGCTTTGTATCGTTACCTTTGCATATGGTGAACCGGCAAGAGTCACGTGGTCTAACACTTTCCCCCACAATACGTCTGCAGCCCCGATACCCTGCATGATCGCCCACATCATGAGAATTTGTATTCCTGAGAAACCAGAGGAAGTTGGCACCATTGCACCGATGCCAAGCACAATACGAATTGGAATCCAGAGATTATTCCAGTTCTTGCCCATGAATTGGCCTTCATGTGCAGTATTCATGATGCCGACAACGGTAACATAAACCACCATCAGCGCACCGACAGCTAGAATCACTGAGTTAAATGTCTGGAACATCGTCCCTAATAAGGTGAGGCCACCGTCGTCAGTTTCACCAACAGGGGCTTTTAACAGGCCATTCATTCCACCAAAAATTTTATATAAATAAATTAAAGATTGATCGCTTGAAGATGGGGCAAAGAGATTGATCATGAGCCGTTATCCTTAATCACCCAGATATTGACGCTTCCAGTCTGAGAATGTTAATCCCAGCTTCCGACGACGCATTTGCAGCGCCCAAAAATCGTATTTAAACGCTTGTGACAGACACAACGCACTGACCACGATTGACAGGATCATGCCGGTAATTGTGCTGTAATAATACATTAGATAGCCTGCATAGACTAATGCAGCAACTGCCAGGATAACAAATACCCATGCCAAGCCTTGATAGGTGCCAATGCCATCGGCAATGTCTTTGTCACTCAGACCTCTTCGCTTGACTGACTCTTCAAATGTTTCACTAGTCGTTGGTTTCGGCACGGTAAAAGTGTTTTTCAAAACACCGTAAAGCATCAGCGTGTTATTCTTTAAAGACGGGTAATCGATCCAAGCCGAAGGATTGAAAAATGTTTTTCGGTTGATTTTGAAGAGATCGCGCACTGCCATGTTACAAGCATCCTTCCTGAGTCTGACATGAATCTTCTATTATTAGCTGATTCAGCATATATAGTCAAAAAATTACAAGGCCTATCGACTAATATTTCTGATACAGTATACTGAGTACTTTCGATAAGTTACGCATCGCAATACAGAGGGAGCTTTGGCATGCAAAAACTATTCACCGCGAGCATCATCTTTTTCTCATGCTCGGTATTTTCCAGTGCCTACGCACAAAATATCTATGGGTCAAGCACCACTTCAGGCAACAACACCTCATCCTCCAGCCAAGTAATGACTAGCGAGCAATTCAAAAACAGGGTTAACACTCTAGGTAAACAAACCAAAAACTCAATCTCACAGCAGGTGGATGAAAAATTCAAAGGTGGAACAGCAGTTAAAACACCTCCACTTCCAACCCCTTTGCCGAGCGATGATACCAACGCCGATAACAATCAAGCAACGCCTGCAGCAATGGCTCCCGGAACGGTATCGCCGGCACCCGTGACACCACAACCTGCCACCGCTGCAAATTCAACAGCACCGGCACCTAGCTCGGCACAAACCAGTAACCCGGCAGCAAGCTCCAGCCAGCCGTATTCAGGTTTTGGCACCGGCCAAACCAACCAGAAAACTGCGCCCAGCGGCGGCTCTAACAAATCCGGCGGCAACTGGAATGTTGGATATTGATAAGGATTATCTTAAGGAGTTCCGCTCATGCGTTACGTAAATTATCTGAAAAAAATATTCGTCCTACTCTTTGCCGCGCTATCAATCAGTATTGTCCACATGTCAAACTCTGGCGCAGCTTCACTCTCTGAAACATATCTCTTAAAGATTATGGAATACACCCAAGGCACCATGATGGCCGTGGAAAATCTGCCACAATATTTACGTGATTTTGCAGAACTATCTACCTCACTGATGGCTCAAGACACTGGCGAAACATCGATTATTTCGATTGCACAAGCCAAGTTTGCCGAACTCGGTCAAGGCAGCAGCCAAAGTCGTGAAGCATTAAATGATCCAGCCTATCAACAACAAGTGATGGCTGACTTACTTGGAGAAAGTGTTTCGGCATTCAAAGGCAAAGACCCTTCGATTTTATCGCGACTACCCAATGTAAATAACCTGGCCTACTCAACCCTCGTTGGCGCAGCCCCTCTCCCTAACGCCAGCAAAAACCCGTATGAATACGTTAAAAACGTCGCCGGATTCAATTTCGTTCGCCCGCCCCTCAATGCTTCATGGCAAGGCAGCGATGAAGCTAAAGCGTATTACGCAAAATTTTTTGATACAGCCACCGCCATTACATCTTTTAATGCTTATGTCATGAGCTCTTTAAAAACTGACGCGGAAAAAAATCCAAATCAGGCCAAACTGCAAGAGGAACTAATGAGTACCGTTAGCAGCTCAGATTGGCTTGCTCAAGTTGCAACTGAAGAAATTGGCAAGGTATTACGTCAAATTCTTTTATTTGAAGCTCAAAATTATGTGTTAAACCTCAAGATGCAGCAAAATCAACGTGAAGTACTGGTCGCACATGCCATGACCAACTCATTACTCATCCTGATGAATCAGATCAATGAAATCCAGCTATTACGCCGTGCCAAAGGCTTGCCGAAGAGTGAAGATTAGGGAGTAAATAATGTCTATTTTAGATTTAGCTTCCGCGCATGAATTCTGGAAAAACTACGATGACCCGATGATTTATCGGGTTATCGCCTTTATGGAAACCGCGGAAAAATGGACGCTGGATAATTCCCCCGCGCTTGAAGAAGTTCTTTCCAAATTAGGCGAAACCCTCGAAAGTCTTTCATCATTTGAGCTTGGCAAAGAAGAAGAGTTTGTTACTGTCTGCGCCCATATTCGCACCTCACGCATTTTGCGGCTATTGCAAGCTATCGACACCATAGACCCTGGCTCTGCATCCAAGGTCTTAATGTATGCCGAAGAAAATAATAGCCCTGATCACATCATGGCTAATTTGTTTCTACGCAGGAATATAGTATTTGAGCGCTTGCGCTTAATGGCTCGTATTTTTTCTGACGAACGTTGCACTATGATCTTGAAACTGCTGGAACAAGGTAACGACTAAACCAAGAGTTAATTGTGTTAATATGCAGTGATGAGATTATAAGCCCTGAGGCCCATCATCATGCTCACGACAATATCTTCCAGCATCATGTCATTCATCACCCGCACGCGTTACCGTAAAGACATTATGGCCGTGCTTTTACTCAAGGTTATTGGTTTGTTTCTACTATGGTTTTTCTTTTTTGCCAACCCTATCGATCACCGCTTAACCAGAAACCAGCTCACGGAACGATACATCTCCGCGGCATCGTAAAGCCTTATTCGACGTTTTGGACCTGTTCGCGGACCTGCTCAATCAACACTTTCATTTCCACGGCCGCATGAGTAATAACAGAATCAGTGGATTTCGAACCCATCGTATTCGCTTCACGGTTTAATTCCTGCAACAGGAAATCCAGGCGCCTGCCGGCTGCACCACCACTTTTCAAGACGCGGCGCACTTCATTAATATGAGTTTCAGTGCGATCAATCTCTTCAGCGATATCAATTTTCTGCGCGAACATCACCATTTCCTGCTCGATACGTGCAGGATCTAACTCCACCCTGGCATCAGTGAAACGCTTATTTAATCTCTCTTGCGCTTCTTTAATGACTTGCGGCAATCGGGTACGAACCTTGTCCATTTCCTTTTGCATGTGTTCCATACGCTCTAAAAACAGACGTGTTAACTCACTACCTTCACGCTCACGTGCTGCCAGCAAATCTTTAAGCGTGTGCTCAACCAGTTGCATGACTTCTACCTGCAAGACTGATTGATCAGACTCTTTAGACTCAAGGACGCCTGGAAAACGCAAAATATCCGATGCTGAAACTGGAGCCGGATTTTTTAATAATGCTGAGATATCTTCACTAGCTTTTGCCAATTCTTCGACGAGTGGTTTATTCAAGACGAATGCCGTATTTACATCCTGACCGGAACGATAGCGAATGCTGCATTCAACTTTGCCACGTTTGACGGTTTTACGGATCAGCTCACGAATCTGGCCCTCGAACATACGCAAGGCTTCTGATAAATGCATACTGATTTCAAGATAACGGTGATTGATCGAGCGCATTTCGCAAGTCATGACGCCCCACTCACCCTGGGCCTGTTCACGCGCAAACGCTGTCATACTATGAATCATTATTTTTCTCCACCGCTTTTTTTCATGGCCGTCAATAAATCGTTTTCCAATTCTGCAGCATGACTAATTTTAACTGGTTGTGCTTTTTTTTCGTCGGCTGCACTGTCTTGCCTTTTGTCCACAACTTGTTGCGGCACCGTCTTGCCGTTACGCTTAGCGATTGCCATTTTGTATTTTTCTTCGGCTTCTGCTTTCTCTGCCATCATTCTTGCTGCTGCGTCTTCTGCCTCAACCTGCATGGATTTTGTGTCCTGCAGTGCGCTATAAAATTCAAAATTAACCACTCTCTCACTGTCATCACGCGCCGCAACCGTTTTACGCACAGCGACAACACCTTGGTGCATACGTTGCTTACGCTCTGTTAACCAGTTGTTAACGCGGCCGTGGTATTCGGCAAATGTATCTGCCCAAGCGGGGTGGGATTTATATTCATAAATCATGAACGCCGCACTACCAGCAACCATCAGCAACACAACGGCAAAAAAGAACCGCCGCACACTAAATCTGTTTTTTTGTCTGCCATGAGAATGATGACTTGAATAATCCATATTAAATCCATTTTAAGTTACATTTGAGTCGGCGCAGTGATACCCAATAAATTAAACCCATTCACTAACACTTGCTTGACGGCCGCAACCAATGTTAATCGAGCATCACGCAATTGTGCATCTTCTACAATAAATTGCTGCGCATTGTAATATGCATGGAAGCTTGCTGCGAGCTCACGCAAATAATTTATCAACAGATGCGGCTCATACTGAATTGCCGCATTGGTGATGATATCAGGATATCGAGATAATAGCGTAAACAAATCACGCTCATGATCGTCCGTTAAGAGATGTAAATGTGCCAATCCATTCACCACATTGTGCTCGAGTTTGCGCTCTGCCAATTGACTTACCACACTGCAAATACGTGCGTGCGCGTACTGAACGTAATAAACGGGATTTTCATTGGATTTGGATTTGGCCAGATCAAGATCAAAATCAATGTGATTGTCGTATTTACGCATCACATAAAAGAAACGTGCGGCATCATTACCGACTTCGTTACGCAATTCGCGTAAGGTGACAAACTCACCGCTACGCGTTGACATCTGCAGTTGCTCGCCATTACGGAAGAGTGTGACAAATTGTCCGAGCAAGTAAATCAATCTTTCCGGATCAATGCCGCTCGCAGCTACAGCGGCTTTCATGCGCGCAAGATAGCCATGATGATCAGAACCAAACACGTCTAGCGCGATATCAAATCCACGCTCGAATTTATTTAAATGATAAGCAACATCGTTGGCAAAATAAGTACGCACCCCATTTGATCGCACCAGCACCCGATCCTTCTCATCGCCAAAATCTGTTGATCGGAACCATAATGCACCTTCGTGTTCATAGGTATGCCCACTTTTCCGCAATGTTTCGAGTGTTTTATCGACCACGTTGGTTGCAACCATAGCTCTTTCAGAAAACCAGTTATCGAAATGAACACCAAACTCAGCGAGATCTTCTGAAATATCGTTAACAATGCCTTCAAGGGCAGTGTCAAACACTGTCAAATAATTCGCGCCCAGCATTTGCTTGGCACGGACAATCAATGCATCAATATAAACATCTTTATCGCCACCTTGTGGCTCATCTTTCGGCAGCGCTTCCAATAATTGCTGGGCACCAACCTGATAGGCTGCACCATGCTTTTCTTTCAATGTGCGCGCAATATCAATAACGTAGTCACCGCGATATGCGTTAGCAGGAAAAATCACATTTTCACCGCAAAGGCCAAGATATCGCAGCCACACGCTCACAGTGAGAATATCCATCTGCCGACCAGCATCATTTAAGTAATATTCGCGGTACGTAACAAATCCAACAGCATCCAATAAATTAGCAACAACTGAACCATAGGCAGCGTGACGACCGTGCCCAATATGTAGCGGACCATTAGGATTTGCAGAAACGAACTCTACTAACACGCGCTTGGCGCGACCAATTTTGCTACGACCAAACTCATGCTTCTGCGCCAAAATTTTTGGCACGACTTCATAAAACGCATCGGATGATAAGAAGAAATTGATAAAGCCAGGACCTGCTATTTCAACCTTTTGAATCTGTGGAGTGGGTGGCAGCGCATCTACAATTAATTGCGCAACATCACGCGGATTTTTTTGCGCCGACTTCGCAAGCACTAACGCAATATTACTGGCAAAATCACCGTGTTGCTTATCTTTAGCCGCTTCGATATGAATAATTGTCGGTATATTTGGCAATGCACCTGAGGTCTGCAATTTAGTCAGCGCAGCTTGAATTAAGTGTTCTATGTTAGGTTTCATGTTACGGCAAGATAATCCATCAATTTCAAAGGCGTATTATCCCTTGTTACACATAAGTTGCAATATCGTTGAACGATCGCACCATAATTTTCTTGCCAACTCAGGCAAATTACCCTCGACCATGTAAGCAATTACTCACAGTGAAATACGGAGATTAGCTAGACATCGTCCGCGACAATCCCAGCGGCACCCGCCAACCATCTCACATCTATATGATTTTACGATATATTTCAGTGTAAATCAGTATAAATTCGAGCACATCATGCATCAATCACAAACAATCGCACCTATTGTGCCCATACCATTCATTAATCAGCTCTGTATACTCGATCTTGTAGTCACGGATGGCTACTCTCGCAAAAAAGGACTTGTGCAACCACTCCTCGTTTTGTGTGTTCAGGGACGGTATTTTTGGCAAGGATTGCCAGACCTGAGTTGAGCATGTGGGCAGTATTCCAAAATACTGCCCTTTTTTTTCGTCTGCGTTTTTACGCACTCACAATATTCAAAAGAATCGTAGCCCGGGCGCGCTTTTTGCGGCCGGGGTATCGCGATTGATACTGCTGCCGATGAATGGATGATCCCGATCGCATCTTCTTGTGGCCGGGAACATTTTAATCGGAATTCAATGAAGATCCCGGCCGCAAAAAGCGCGACCGGGCTACGCGATGTGTTTAAGTCTTTTCTGTATCAGGAACCTGCTCAACGTAACCGCAAGTCTGACGCGGGCATACGTGCTCGGTGCCGCGTTTCTTAGTGACTTTAACAGTCAGCAGCGGCCAAGCACATTTCGGGCAAGCTTGATTAATAGGCTCATTCCAGATTGCGTATTTGCAATCAGGATAGAGCGAACATGAAAAGAAAACGCGTCCACGTCGTGATTGACGCTTCACAATTTTACCTTTGTGACATTCAGGACACTCAACTCCAGTTTCAGCCGGCTTATTCAGTGACTCGATATGTTTACACTTCGGATAATTACCACAGCCAATAAACTTACCGTATCGGCCGTGCTTGATCTTCAAATCACCGCCGCAATCCGGACATGAACGTCCTTCGACAACTTCAGCATCTTGTGATGCATCTTCCGCTTTTTCCTTGAGTGCGCGCGTGTATGAGCACTCTGGATAACCGGTACAGCCGATAAAGCGATCGCGCTTGCCTAAGCGCACGGATAACGGCTTACCGCACTCCGGACAGTTCTCATCCAGCATTTCCTGCGTCACATCTTTGCGCTTTACAGTTTCGGCAATATTATCAACCTGACCCTTGAACGGCGACCAGAATGCCTCGAGCAATGGCACCCATTCTTTTTCGCCACGGGAAACCTCATCAAGCGAATCTTCGAGATTCGCAGTAAACCCATAATCGACGTAATTGGTAAAATATTTCGTCAGGAAGCTATTCACCACCCTGCCAATATCAGTCGGGAAGAAGCGTTTGTTTTCTAGCACAACGTAATCGCGGGTTTGCAACGTTGACACAATTGCTGCATAGGTTGATGGACGACCAATCCCATGCTCTTCCAGCGCCTTGATCAGTGTCGCTTCAGAATAGCGTGGCGGTGGCTCGGTGAAATGCTGATTGCATGTGACTTCTTGCAGCTTTACTTCATCGCCTTCTTTCAATTTTGGTAACAGCGTTTCATCACCTAATTCATCAGGCTTGTCATCTGTGCCTTCCTGATAAACCAGCATGAAACCAGGATCGACAATAGTTGAACCTGTCGAACGGAACGTATGCTTGGCTGCTGTCATATCAATAGTCAGCGTATCAATCGTGGCTGAAATCATTTGCGAAGCAACGGTACGCTTCCAGATCAAATCATATAATTTGAATTGCTCGGGCGACAAAAAGCTCTTGATCGCATCAGGCGCAATCATTGCTGAAGTTGGACGAATTGCTTCATGCGCTTCCTGAGCATTTTTGGCCTTGGTTCGATACAAACGCGGCTCTTCCGGCACATTTTCTTTGCCGTAGCGCTGACCAATTAATTCCCGCAATTCGGTGATAGCTTCTTGCGCCAGGTTCACCGAGTCAGTACGCATATATGTAATCAAACCAGTAGTGCCGGTGCTGATTTCAATACCTTCATATAATTGCTGGGCGATACGCATGGTCCGTTGCACGGCAAAACCAAGCTTGCGGGCTGCTTCCTGTTGCAAGGTGGAAGTAATAAACGGTGCAGCTGGATTACGTTTACGCTGCTTGGTTTCGACACTCGCAACCGTCAATTTGCCTTTGGCATCTTTAATGATACGCGCCTTGACTTCATCTGCACGCTCTTGATTAGTGATGGAAAATTGTTCCTGCTTTTCCCCATCAAACACCGTCAATTTTGCACCGAAATCTTTTTTCGACGCCTGCACGGCAGCGGCAACATCCCAGTATTCCTGAGTAATAAATTTTTCGATTTCTTCTTCACGCTCAACAATCATGCGCAACGCCGGACTCTGCACACGACCAGCTGAAAGCCCGTAACGAATTTTCTTCCACAATAATGGTGACAGATTAAAACCAACCAGATAATCCAGCGCACGGCGTGCTTGCTGAGCGTTGACTAAATCCATGGAAATTTCGCGCGGATGCTCCACTGCTGCCTGTACGGCAGTTTTGGTGATTTCGTTGAAAACAATACGATGCACTGCTTTCTTGGCTAGCGCTTTTTTGCCTTTTAAAATTTGATAAATATGCCAGGAAATGGCTTCGCCTTCGCGATCAGGGTCAGTTGCCAGATAAAGCGTGTCAGCTTTTTTCATGGCATTTACGATGACATCAACATGCTTTTCATTTTTCTTGATTAGCTCGTAACGCATTTTGAAATCGTCAGCGGTATCAACTGCGCCTTCTTTAGGCAGCAAGTCACGCACGTGACCATACGAAGCAACGATTTCAAAATCTTTGCCCAGATATTTCTTAATGGTCTTTGCCTTCGCAGGCGACTCTACAATGACAAGATTATGTGTCATGAAAAAATAGCTTCCTTAGCCAAAATGTAATTTAAAAAGTTCGTGAGGAGACTAATGCAACACGTCAAACGCATCCGAAAGTATCATATCTTGTAACAGAGTTAATGCCGATTTTTTATCCGGTTGATTGAACAGTGCGATCAACACAACCCATTTAATGCGGCCTAAATCAATTTCACGGTTATCGAGCGCCATCAGCCGATCTATCACCACTTCACGCGTCTTGGGATCAAGGATGCCGATTTGCTCGAGATATAACAAAAAGCCTCTGCCATCTGTTGCGATCTGTTCGCACTCTTCAACTGAGTAATATCGAATCGCAAGTGATGTAAACTGTGGACCCGCTTCAACTGTTTCCTGAACGCGATTTAACCCGTCCAACCAGTCCAAAGCACGATCAATCTCGCTACGATGAAATCCTGCCTGCTCCAATTCTGAAAAAATAGTGTCTTGGTCAGCATTTAACGCTACGCTGCCATCCATATAATTTTCAAAAAGATACATCAATATTTCAAACATATGATCGGCTTACCGCCTGTCTGTTTACTCGTTAATGTTGCGCACAACTACAGCCTGTACCCACACTTCAGCTAGTCCGTTTATATCCGCCAGTGACTGACTGGATATAGCTTTTTAGCTCTAATGATAAAAGAATGGATGAAACCGCGCCGGCAGTCAATCCGCTGCGCAAAATTATCTCATCCAAGGGTGTGACGGCTGAACCAACTTGCTTGTATATACTTTGCTCATCAATGCTCAGGCTTTCGGGGATAATAGCAAGAGATTGGGAAAATTCAACCTGTATAGGCGAATATGATCCACCAATCTCTTCCAAAATGTCTTCCGGGCCCTCTACCAGCTTGGCGCCCTGTCGTATCAGGGCGTGACAGCCACGCGCCACAGGACTTTGTATTGAGCCAGGAATAGCATATACATCGCGCCCCTGCTCGACAGCATGACGTGCCGTCACCAATGATCCGCTGCGTAAAGCCGCCTCAACGACCAGCACGCCTTTACTTAACCCGCTGATGATCCGGTTACGACGTGGAAAATGATGCGCATGAGGTGGAGCCGCCAATGGGAATTCTGAAACCAGCGCGCCACCTGTCGCGACAATATCAGCGGCCAGCTGACGATGGCCGGAAGGATAAATATAGTTGAGCCCGGTTCCCATCACCGCAATCGTCTTGCCGCCTGCGGCCAATACGCCACGGTGACTAGCACCATCCACCCCTCGAGCCAGACCACTGGTAATCACAAAACCAGCCTTAGATAGCGCAGCAGCAAACACCTGTGCATTTTTTTCGCCGTATGCAGAAACATTACGGGCACCAACCATGGCAATTTGTGAGGACGACAACAACGTTACATCACCACGCACAAATAACACCAATGGCGGATCGCTGATTTCTTTCAACAACTGTGGATAATCTCTGTCAGCCAGCGTGAGAATATGGCAACCCTCAGCCTGCATCCACATCAATGATTTGTCGACTGACACCCAATCTGGATGACGTAGCGCATTCATTTGCACAGCAGTGATACCCAAACCACGCCACGCATCTTCTGGCGCAGAATATATCGATTGAATATCAGGATAGATAGTCAGCCATTGCTGAACGTGACGCGGAGTAATGTTGGCGGCGTGAGCCATCGCGAGGTAATAGGCGAGATTTGTTTGCATGGGGTGTCCTTATATGGGGATAAATGTGTATGTGTTTGAGGTTAGGTGAAAGCTCTACAAATGAGGCCCCCTCTCCCGCCCATATAAATTGACAAGAATACTCACAGTGATTGCGGGATAGGGAAAGGGTGAGGAGAATTAAGGTTCGCGCTTTACTATAAAAGAATAAATTACTTTAAGAAAAACTCTTATAAAACATATGCAACATTACATGATGAGAGAAAAATACATCGGTCACCCTCTCCCTCTATCGCAACCAGCACCGGATAATTGTTTAATATTGAGGACGGGAGAGAGGACGCTTTTATCAGCTGATGCGGCCTTTATCCGAAAGGAAGCATCCTTTATTAATTACGAATTCATCTTCTTCTCTAAACAATCAAACAACATGCCTGTCACTGAAATATCAGAGCCGGCTTCAATTTCACGAATGCAAGTGGGGCTAGTAAGGTTAATTTCAGTCAGGTAGTCGCCAATCACATCAAGACCGGCAAAATAAATTCCACGCTCACGCAACACCGGACCAACTTGGGCAGCAATGAATTGCTCGCGCGGCGTCAGTTGCTGCACCCTACCTTTAGCTCCAACAGCGAGATTGCCGCGCCAGTCACCATCTTGCGGAATACGCGCCAGCAAATAAGGCACCGCTTCGCCGTTAATCATCAATATACGTTTATCGCCTAGTGAAATTTCCGGAATAAATTTCTGCACCATCATTTGTGAGGTGCCGCGTTTTGTGAGTACTTCATAAATGACATTGGCGTTGACATCATCTTCACGCACACGAAACACTGACTCGCCGCCCATGGTATTTAATGGCTTGCAAATAACATCCTTATGTTTTTGCCAAAATGCCAGAAACTTTTCGCGTGACTGCGTGACTAATGTTGGCGACATGCATGCAGGAAAATCACAGGCAAATAATTTTTCATTGCAGTCTCGCAACGCACTCGGGCGATTAACCACTAAAACACCGGCACGTTCAGCATACTCAAGAATCTGGGTGGTATGAATAAATGCTTCATTAAAAGGCGGGTCTTTCCGCATGAGTATGACATCAAGCTCTTCGAGCAGCATGGTCTGCTGACCGTGCCATGAATACCATTTATTTTCATCCCGATGCACTTGCAGCTTTTTAGCATCGCCGTAAGCAAAACCATCTTGCAAAAACAAATCAGCCTGCTCGAAATAATATATTTCCCAGCCGCGCTTTTCTGCCTCCCACAACATGGCCAAGGTACTATCTTTTTTATAATTAATAGATGAAATTGCATCCATGACAACACCAAGTTTGACGGTCATAGCTGATCTCTCATTTCACGAGCGGCCGCCAACATACTCAGTCTGGCAATAACGCCGTATGTATAAAATCGATTTTCCACAGAATCAGGATCTTTATTCGAGCATGGTTGATTGCACGGATTTACAAATGGCAGCGGCTCAAAATGCATGCCAGGCGCATTCAAACTTTCATCAACAGCGCGGTCTTTATGCACACGGTAAAATCCACCGACAACATGACGTCCCCACAGATACACAACCGGCTCTGCGACAGAATTACCGTCACCTACCGTTTCAAATGAATACACACCTTCCTGAATAATCACGCGACGCACTGGTTGGCCACCTTTGGTCATCGACATGCGCGTACGCGCCTTGCGATTCATATTGCGCAACTCATCTGCATTACGCACTGTCATGACCGCCATCCCATATGTACCAGCATCAGCTTTAATCACTAAAAATGGTTGATGCGGAATTGCATATTTTTCATATTTGATTTTTAGATCGGCAAATAACTGTTCGGCATTCGCTATCAGACATTCCATACCTTCTTGCTGCATAAAATCAATTTCACCGCAGTAGCGAAATTCAGGCGCGATAATCCACGGGTCAATACCAGCAATCTTGGCAAATTCATCGGCGACTTCTTTGTAATATTGAAAATGTCCCGACTTCAAGCGCTGACTCCACCCTAACTCAGCTGGTGGAATAACAGGCTGGCTCAAGTTTTGCAGAATCTCAGGGATACCTTCCGACAAATCATTATTCAACAACACCATTTCCGGATTGAATCCTTCAACAAACAATTTGTCGCCTTCACGGCGGAGCGGCTCAATCGTGACTTTTTCGCCTGTTGGTAACTCAATATCTTGCGCAGCAGTTAGCTCTGGAGATAAAAAACCGAGACGCGTATTAAATCCAGCTTGCTCGAGAATATTTAGCAAAATGCGAACATTTGCCCAATAAAATAAATTACGTGTATGGCTCTCAGGAATAATTAAAATATTTTTTGTGCCCGGCAACAGTTGCTGCACGACTTCACGCGCACTGGAAATAGATAAAGGCATAAATGCTGGATTGAGATTATTAAAACCAGCAGGAAACAAATTCATGTCGATCGGCGCAAGTTTAAATCCAGCATTACGCAAATCAACAGATCCATATACTGGCGGCGTAGTTTGCTGCCACTGCAAGCCGAACCATTCTTCAATGACCTTACAATTATCCAGAAAATGTTTTTCCAGCTCGAATAACGGCTCGGTTAAACCAGTTTTAAGTTGTGGAACTATTGGATTCGCCAGCATCGTCTCTCCTTACCATTATGCGACCATCAGATGCACCGCTGCGAGGCAGCATTAGCACCGAGCCTTTGTGTCACAACTAGCAGCCATAAACAAATTTATTTTATTTAAAAAATCCTTCGCACCCATTTCCCCAACAATGCGTCGGCTATTTACTTCCTGCCCAGCTGCACTGAAAAATATTACGGTTGGCGGAGCAACTACGCCATATGCTTGCATCAATGACTGATCTTCTGCCGAATTCTGGCTAAGATCAACTCGCACCAGCTTGAATGGCTGCAATGCTGCCTGAACATTTTTGTGCGCAAACACTTCGGTATCCATGACCACGCATGATGTACACCAGTCAGCATAAAAATCAACTAACACCGGCCGTCCCGCTGCAGTGGCTTCTGCAAGCAAACGCGCCAAACCCGCCTGATCATGCACCACGGCAAAATCAGATGAAGTTTGCATGGCAACGCTACCAATATCTCCGGTCCAGCGATTTAACAATGCTGGCAACCCCAGTGTGCTAGCAATCATGAATACACCCAATAACCCGGTTGCAAATCCGAGACTGTGATTGATCTTGTGACGACCAATCACACGCGTGAGATACAAACTAAAAAAGAGCGCAATGCCAACCAGGTAGAGACCCCAGATCACCATCATCACCGTTTGCGGAATAATGCGGCCGAGTAACCAGATTGCCATTCCCAACATAATCACACCAAACGACTTGGTGACCGCGTGCATCCACGGCCCACTTTTCGGTAACCAGTGACCAGCCGACATACCTAGCAGCATCAACGGTAAACCCATCCCCAAACCCATCATGAATAAAACGCTTCCGCCAAGCAGCATATCGCCGGTACGACCAATATATAGCAGTACACCAACCAAAGGCGCCGTCACACATGGCGACACAACGAGAGTTGATAACACGCCCATGAAAAATACGCCGACAAAAGTACCGCCTTCATGACGCATACTCCATGCAGTAACGGTATTTTGCCAGCGACGCGAAATCGGCAACTCATAAAATTCAAACAGAGAAAAAGCCAACAATATGAATAAAGCACTGCTGAAAATAATCACCACAGGCGTCTGCAGCCACACCTGCAAGGAACCGCCAGCATAAGCTGCGAGCATTCCCGCCAGCGCATAAGTGACGGCCATACCCAACACGTAACATGCCGACAAAAGGAAATTGTGTAGCGACGAGGCATTACGTTTCTGTCCAGCAATAATTCCCGTCAGAATCGGCAGCATCGGCAACACGCAAGGTGTAAACGCCATTAATATACCAAGGCAGAGAAACACTATAAATAATACGTTACGGTGCTTGGTCGCTAATAAATTTTGCACGCCGTATTGATCTGTCAGCAGCGCGCTAATGCCCTGACTGGTAACAATTCTATTTGAATCAGCCGTCACTGGTGTGCCCGAAAAAGTCAGATCAAATGATTTTTTGGTTGGGGGGTAACAGAATCCATCTTTCGAACAACCCTGATAAGCAACATTGAGATGAAGCGCGGATACTGATCCATCCAATTGCAGCGGAATAACGAAATCCCCGGAATACACAGCAACCTGACCGCGAACCGGATCCTGCTTCTTGATAGAAGGCGGCAAAGTAGGTGTGAATGTCATCACAGGCTCAGTGCCGAACTGCATCTTGTCAACATAGAGAAAATAGCCTGGCGCCACCTTCCAACTCGTCACCACGTGATTCGCTTCAGTCAGCTCCGCCGAGACTTGAAAAGCTTGATCTGGCCGCAATGGCTGCGCCGCAATAACGGTTGCCGGCAAAAAATTAAAACCGACCGCTACAGTCGCCAACAACAGCGCTTTACTGATTAGAGCTTTTCCAAACTGCATACGATTTCCTCTTGCCGTGCTATTCCATTAACGGTGATATTGCTTACTTTGTTCGTGTACCGCATCAATCAAAACCGCAAGATGCTCGGGCGGCACATCAGGAGTAATACCATGGCCCAGATTAAAGATATGCCCAGCTCCCTGTCCATATGAAGATAATATTTCGTGAGCTTCCTGGCGAATACGCAGAGGATCAGCCAACAAACCAGCCGGATTCATATTCCCCTGCAGAGCCACTTTGCCGCCAACACGCTTTCTGGCTTCTTGCATGGTGATCTCCCAGTCTACACCCAGAACGTCACACCCGGACTGTGCCATGAGCTCAATCCAGTCTTTACCGCCCTTGGTGAATAGAATGACCGGAATCTTCTTTTCATTATAGGTGCGCTGCAGCCCGCTGATGATTTTTTCCACGTATTGCAGAGAAAACTCCTTATAATCTTGCGTTTGCAACATACCGCCCCAGGTATCAAAAATCATGACCGCTGACACCCCTGCCTCAATCTGGGCATTCAAATGCTGAACCACGGATTCTGCCATCACATCCAATAACTTATGCAGCAACTGAGGATTCTCAACTAGCATTTGCTTGATCAGAGGGAAGCCGGTTTTTCCTTTACCTTCAACAACATAGCACGATAACGTCCACGGGCTACCGCAAAAACCAATCAGAGGAATACGCTGATCGAGCTCGCGCGTCACCAGCCGGATGGCATCATAAACATAATCCAGCTTGCGCAAATCCGGCGCGTGCAGCGCGAGAATATCGCGCTCGGTGCGTGCAGGATTCGCAAATACCGGGCCCTCGCCTTCAGCAAAATTTAGCCCCAAATTCATGGCATCTGGAATGGTAAGAATGTCTGAAAAAATGATTGAAGCATCGAGATCAAAGCGCCGCAGCGGCTGCAGGGTTACCTCACATGCAAGCTCCGGCGTCTTGCAAAGCTGCAAAAAACTGCCGGCTTTGGCCCGCACTTCACGGTATTCAGGTAAATATCGGCCAGCCTGACGCATAATCCAGACCGGGGTATAATCAACTGGCTGCTGAAAACAGGCTTTGATAAAGCGGTCATTTTTGAGTTGCGACATTCAAGATTTCCTGGCGGTTTATTATTATTTTTGTCGTTGCGAGCATAGCAAGGCTATAGCTCTTCTTGGCGAGCATTTTAAAGAAAAACCACGGCCACGAGAACCTTTATTTACCTGCCAGGTCGATCTGTTGATTCACAGCCTGCTGAAACTTGCCGGGCTGAGCGATGATCGTATAGCGATCAAAGGCCCCAAAAGCATTGATGGAAACCGTGCCATAATTCAAGATCTGCCCAAGTAAATCCTGATCAACATTCACCTGTGAGACCGCCGTTAGGCGCAGCTCATTACTATGCCGCGTAAAAAACCCTTCGCGCATCATAACGCGCTTATTCGTTACCGCAAATTCAGAAAAATAATAATTAAGCCCGACCGCGCCCCAAATCAAAGCTATCAACAACCAAGGCACCCATTGCACGAATTGTAAAACTGGATTCTGTGTCATATAGATCGCGGCCAGACTGGCCAAAACCAATGCAACCATTGGTAAAAAGAAAATAATCAGGTGCTTTTTGGTGCGAAAAATAATACGCTCACCAGGGAGCAAGTTCTTCTCTATATAGCTCATCAGTATGTTCTCAGTTAATAATCAGTTAGTGAGCCCAACCCATTCTGCAAGCTTCAGCCGGAAACGCTGATGCTAATCCTTGGGATTAGGTTATAATAAGCCGAATTATAGGCAGCCGTAAACATGATGACTTTTCCGGTGCAATTAAATCAGCGTCACTTGCTGGGAGGCGTAGCCACCCTGGGTGTACTCGTGTGCGCAACGCTTCTTTACGTAGCAGGTGCATGGTACATGGACTGGCAGCTGGCGCATCAAACCATCAAGCCGGCAGTGAAATCAGACAGTGACGCGAACGCCCGCCTGATTGCCAGCATTCCCAAACAGCATTTATTTGGTCTTGCTGCAACCGGCGACATGCCCGTTACCAATTTACAGTTGCGCGTCACAGGAATTGCGCGCGAAGCAACCGCAAATAACGAAAACGTATCCAAAGCTTATATTTCGATTGCTGGTGCACCCAGCAAAATTTTTCAAGTCGGTGACAGCCTGCCAGACGGCGTAAAAGTTTATGACATTACCCCAACCACCGTCATACTGGAAAACGCCGGGCAATTGGAAAAACTGCCGCTGCCACGAACCAAACTTGAATTCAAACCGCGCGACCCAGAGGAGAGTTTCTAATATGCGCCGCATTCTATTACTCACACTCGTCACCCTCTTCATGGCTGGCTGTGCCACCAAGAAAACTCAAGAGATTCCCAAGCAGCCCAGGATCACTTCGCCGGCAACCACCTCGCAATTAGAGCAAGGCAAACGCCTCTTCCAGGACGGGTTCTACAAACGCGCCATGGAACAATTACTGCCAATTGCTGCCGAAGGCAACATGGAAGCCCAATACGCTGTCGGATATATGTATTATTACGGTTTTGGCGCCGCGCAAGATACCGAGTCAGGAAATTTCTGGATCAGGCGTTCGGCTGATCAGAATTTTGGTCCTGCTATTAAAGCACTGGCCATTATGCAGCAAGAAGAAAGCAAACATATCAAAGTAAAAAAGCTAAAGAATAACGAACTATAACGCCAACACTATCCCGCGGCCAAGCCGCGGGCCCACTCATCTTCATTTCAACGCCATCTTGCCGACTGAGTCATACTGTCCAGCTGACAGAGCCTGCTGAAATTTAATATTACTCTGCAACAGCGTGTTAAGTTGCTTTAGCAACCCTGAACGAATGATGTTATACGACACATCAATCGCAATTATCGTATTGTTAGTCGCGAGCATGCCCTTCAATGCTTCTGCGCCAACATCGGTCATCTTCGTATCAGTCAAATTTAAAGACTGCACGACCTTATTGAATTTCAACGCCTCGGCAAGCATGACCACGCCATCATCACGAATATCGCTCCCTGCAAAATTCAAATGCGTGCATTTCAAGCCAGGTAACGTTTGAATGATGGTCTCAAACTCAGCAATGCTCATTCCTCGCTGCGAAATATCACCACTACCGTGAGCATTATGTCCAAATCGAGATAATAATTTAGATACTTTCGCGTTGACTGCAGCATTGTCTACTCTGGTTTTCATCACTCACGCCCTTGTTATTTTTATCTGGTTGCCAATTTCAATAGAAAGCAGCATGAAAAGCAAGGGGAAAGAAATAACAGTATGTTATCAACCCATGGCCAGCATGATATCTGCACTCACCTTGCCCGGCGTCGTTTCAGCAGTGGCAGAGAATTGGCTAATAGTGACATGATTCGCCTTGATAACTGCGATCAATAATTTAATGAGTTGATCGAAAGAAACATTTTTGAATTGCAGCTGAATTGAATCATTAGCTGCCTGCTTCATCTGAGTGAGCGCGTCTTTCATACCGGCTTGGTTAATCTGCGTTTGCAATAATGCCAGCAGCGTCACCGGCGTCAATGCTTGTCGGTCGCCGCTATTTTCACTCGCTAACTGTTTAATTTTTTGATCAGCATCTTGCATCCACGCCAGTGTTTTTTGCTCATTCACGATAGTATCTCGCAAGCCATCGACCCGAGTCAAAAACGGCGACCAAATACCAAAATAAAAAATCGCTAGTGCCAAAGCTGTGCCGCCAACATTCACTGCACGGCGCTCGCGTGCCTCAAGCTGCACATACCATTCTTTCAATTTAAGCCAGTATTCTTTCATGTCAGCCTCACGAGATTTCCAGGGTGGCGCTTACACGGGCACCAGTCAAATTGGCATTCTGCTGCTTCACATGCAAGCCTTGTTGCATGAGTGCATTAGTAAATTCAGAAAAAACCTCGGATGTTGCTGCAGAGATTTCCAATGTCATCAGGTTATTTTGAAAATCCATACGTTTTAATTGCACACCAGATGCCTGCGACAAAGCCTTACCAATATTTGCCATCATTAATAACAAATGATTCTCGCCAATATCCGAAGCCAGTTTATTTAATTTTTGCTGCATACGTTCTTTCGGTGCAACGATACTCGTTGCAGTAGGGAATTGTTTCTTATAAATCGCCGCGACTTGCGTTTTGATATCACTAGCCCGCCCATTAAGAATAATGAAAGAAACAACTGGGTATAAAAATAATAGCGCCGCCCATGTGATTGCCAGATAAGCACCCACCTTAAGCAAATTTGTCATCTTCGGCATACGGCGTGTCTTTTTATTCTGATAATCACCCTGCAATAAATTAACTGGCGCTTCAAAAACAGCTTGCCGCGCCATCATCTCCATTACTTCCAATGAGGTAACAGCCCGCTCTTCTACTGGAACAGGAAACGTCAAATTAAGCGATGAGCCGTGCGCATTATTAATGCTAATCTTGTTTGGAGGAGATACAGCCGCAGCCAAGGCCAGCGACAGCATCTCGGCAAAATTGATTCGATCACAGGCAAATCCATTAGCTGAACCAGTGCGCACGACCGCAACCTCATTAATCACTGCAATCCATTCATCTTCGGTTGTCGGCAAGGCAAATATGGATGACATCACAACATCAGGAACAATATTGAATGACTGCAGGAGCGACATCCATTCCGTCATCTTCGTGCGAGAAACAACATTAACTGGCAAGGGCTCATCCGCTTGCTGCTTACCAGCAGCAAAATGCATAGTCTCAACGTCTTCGATAATTTGCTCTTCAAGCGCAAACGGAATAGCTTGCAACAAACGGGCACGATTCATCTTGGGAAGTGTGGCAGTCGTCAACAACACATCTTCCGCAGGGACGATGACAGTAACGCTGCGATCCTTGGCTTCTGCCGGCAATTCGGAAGAATCACCATTCTCGATGAGCTTGATGAGCCTAGCATCCGCATCAACCACCGCCCAGCTCGGGCGAGATAAATCATGCGCATGCAGAAAAATGACGAGTGTTGCTTGCATTAACCAGTACCCCTATTCTGCCACAGAATCGTGACTTCAGCCTTGCCGCTGCCGGTATTACGCTGCATCAAAGTATATAGCACGATATGCTGGCGCTCTATAGTGACTTCAGTTTCTACTAAAAAGTAAGTACTGGTCAACGTTGCTTTGGCTTCAGGGATAGGATGATTCTTGATGATATCCAGCGCCATGAAAGCCTGCATGGTTGCTGGCGGGTTAGCAGTCACCATATCGTGTATCACTTTCGCTGTGTCCAGTGTCAAACCCGAACCCAAAATTGCCAGCACCGGCGGCTCTGCCGACAGTATATTCACTGGAGTCACTGCCGGAAGCGCCGTTATATAGGGCTTTAGTGCTTCGAATAACGCAGGCGTCACACCTTTCACCAGTCGCAACTCACCAGGATCGACCATGAAACGATGTGCAGGGCGATACGGCACTTTCAACTCAGCATAATATTGTGCGAACTCGTTATCGCGTGCGCCAGGCATAAGCCAGTCAAGCGTTGCTCGCGCAATCGCTGCGGCATCATCCTGACTGATCTTTGGATAGACCATGCGCATCAACTGAATAAAATCGGTCTGCCATTCGGGCTTGGAAACATTATTGAGATTAAATTTTCCCTGTGCGTCTTTAATGGTAGAAATAATTGAATAACCGTTAACCTTATTTTCCGGAGATTTGATCGGGAGCTCATCAATACGTTTATCTTTTTTTTGCTTGATCCAGTCATTACGCAGCTGATCTTTCGCCCACAAAATGGAGCCTTGTGCGTATAGCTCGGCCTGAGAATCATGGACAATCAGCTCTGTGCGCCGCGTATCTCGCGCGAGACGTGACATCATGACATACGACATGGTCGCAACCAGCGCCACAATAAAGAGCGCCACCACAATCACCACACCTTGCTGACTATTGCGTCTTGGGAGGTGTGGGAGTCTGCGGCGCATCTGGTGTCGGTGCTGGTGTTGCGGGTGTGTTTGCTGCATTTGCTGTCTCTGCTGGTATGACATATAGCTGCCTGATGACTCCCCAATCTGCTATCGTTAAATTGATTTTCACTGCACGCGGCAGCGTTTGATTTGCCATGCCGGCGACTGGCCATTCTTTATGGGCAACATTTTTATTGTCGTAGTATTCAAATTCAGCGTCGGTGACATTTGCGAGCACCTCTCGCTGCCGCGGTTTTGGACTATTGGATGCCTGATCCAGCACATCCCAAACCATGCGCCATAACCCATTCTGAGTCCAAATATATTGAGTTCTCTGCAAAACCTGATGCTGATTCGATTGTCCAGCCATGCCGCCGTGCGTAAACACAAAACCCGTCGGCGCGCCAAAAAAGGCCGAAGCGTCTTTACCGTTCGCTGATTTTATCGGACGATCAACGATCTGCTCAACATCACGGGAAATTCTGACTAACACAATTTGCAAGAGACGCAAGCGCTCAGCATTACGTTCCGCACCGCCTTGCGCGCTAATGACCGTATGCAGGGCGCTCGTCATCATGATAGACAATATCGTAAAAATAAACAGTGCGATGAGAATTTCCAGCAAGGTAAAACCAGCATGATGTTTAATTTGCATGATAGCTATACCCCTCCAGTGCAACGATCGGTGTCGCATCGGCATCATCTGGCTCACGCGTATAGACACGCACATTGAATTTTCGAATACGGGGGTTACCAGTTGCTTCTTCGTTAGCTCGCCAAAACCATTCTTCACCGAGCATATTGGTTGATCGAGATTCGCCGTCACGCTCAGGCGGCAATTTCAATATACCCAATTGCGCCTCACTCATGACTTCTTGCGCAACCCACAGAGCAATGGTTTTACTTTTGAGGTAGGTATTAGCACGAATATTTTGTGAAGCTGCCTTGATGACAGCAGTAAGAGAAATGCCGATTATGGCAAGTGCGATTAGCACTTCAATCAATGTCATTCCATCAACTTTACGCGGCATAGCTTGCCTTTCGTATTAAGTTAACAATGTGCTGGAAACGTTTCCATCCGCATCAGCAGTGATTGCATAACGTGGTTTCTTCCCTTTTTTACCGACAAACATGACGAATGGTGTGACATCGCCATTGGTGGAGATAATAATTTGTGGAATAGATTTTGTAGCGGGATTTAAGGACACAGGTGCTCCCGCAACTTGCAAACTAATCTGAATATTCTGTGGAATCGAGTAACGATCCAGTACATGATCTTCGAGCGGCAGCCAAACTGGCTGATGGTTAACATCATCCTTGCTCAAGGCAGCAAACTGGATAGTATGTGGTGCAAGCGAGATACCAAGCACGGTTGGCTGCAACATCGCCTGCTCTTCAGCAAGAGAAACCATTTGCGTCAGTTCATTGGCAAATGTTTCGATATCACGATTTTCATTACGACTAATCGTCATCAGCGTCACCGTGGTTACAATGCTGATAATGAAAATCACCACCAATAATTCAATCAGCGTAAAACCAGCCGCGGCACCGCGGCTGTGTAATGAACTTGTCTTACGCTTGATTGATTTAATCATTATGATGCGCTGCTTTCTTCTTCATTCATGTTCCAGTTGCCAATCTGGCTGTTGCCGTCTTTACCCTTAGGACCAAAACTGAAAATGCGCACTTTGTCGTCATCATTCAGATATTGATAAGCCTCGCCCCATGGATCAACCGGCGCGTCTTGCAGGTAACCGTCAGACTTCCAATTACGCGGCACAGGCGGCGCAGTTGGTTTGGTTACCAAGGCTTGCAACCCCTGGTCAGTGGTTGGGTACATGCCGTTATCTAATTTATATAAATCCAGGGCGCTCTGAATAGCCAGAATATCCTGCTTCACCTTAACCCGGCGTGCCTGCTCTGGTCGACTCATAATTTTGGGTACGATCAAGGCCGCTAAAATGCCCAAAATGACCACAACGACCATGACTTCGATCAGGGTAAAACCCGCTGACTTTCTATAATGACTTGATTTTATATAATTTTTCATATTACGATTCCATGAATTAATGAATAAATACAGCGATGAGTGAATGTATCAAAAACTGTGCAATTTGTAAACAAAAATGACCTTTTTATCAATTAATCGGCTTTTTTAAGGGGCCACTAATAAATAAGGACTATAATCTACCTATAACTATAAGAAATTAGGAGTGCCAGATATGACACCCGAAGAATATCAAAAAATTCTTGCTGATTTAAGAGCACTTTTCGTGATTGGCTCTGGTACAATCATCAGCAACAAAAAACTAGAAGCTACTTTAGAACATTTAGAAGCATTAAAGTCAAATATGGATGGGGGACTTGATAAAATGTATGTGATAAACGACAAGCTAGCAAATGTACACCGTGAGTTAACCAAAGAATCTGTGACCGTTGCATTGATGCACGGGAATGCATCAGAGCAAGCCGTTAGATTACGCACTGCGCTTGACAACCTCACCACCGAAATTTCCAATATCAATGACAATTTAAAAAATAAAAAAGATCTTGGTAAGAATAACGATATTGGCAACGAACCACCGAGTTTCAAAGTAGGCGGCTGAGTCCCCACCCCGGAGCATTGAAATATGTTTGAACGGCTGCAAAAACCTTTCCTGACCGTGGAGACTGGCGAAGCGTATCAGCCTATCCGCCTGACTTACGATATCAAGCAGAAAGAGCAATTAGCGGCCGCCTTGAATGAATTAAAATGTTGCGAACGTTCCGGCACTGGTGACACCTGGAATTGGTTTTGGCGCGATGAAGCCGAAGATTTGCATTTTGAATCGGTCGATTCATTCAAACACAAGCCTGGTAACCCGCTCAGACTGGCAACATTAATCATCCGCGACAACAAGCTCTTCATTAACCTGCCATCATTCAAACGCGCCTGCCTTGCCGTACCGTTTTTCTATCGCCACATTCGCGAGGAATCTGCACACGTTCGTGTTGCTGACTTCATCAATAAAGTATTTGGTCTTGATGAACGTTTACCCCACGGCTTCGCAGAACTCTTCAAGGAAGATGAGTTAGATAAGATTGTGCATCAGCGCATCTCAGATTACGAAAAGGTACAGGAACGCTGCGAGCACGCTGAAACACCTGAAGAAGCACTCGCCATTCTTTCTGATTACACCAAAAAAGAATCCTCCAAGCGCCTGCCTTACGCGGAGCGTTATGAATTCGAACAATCAACTATTACCGACCCTGATGTTGCATTTTTGGGTTTTTACATCTTCTTGCGCGGCCGCGAACTGGTAGCCATCCGCCGCTGGTTTGGCAATGCTGGCTACACCCTCTCCGATGCAGCTGATGAAACCATGGAACAGGTTTTTGGCGGCATGAATATCGATATTATTGAATAATGCCCAGCGCAGCAAGCCGAGCTTGTTAACCTGTAAATTGGTTTAGCTGGAAAATTGGCATGAGTACCGCAAGCACGATAAACAACACAATCGCGCCCATAATCAAAATAATTGCCGGCTCAAACAGAGCCAGAGCAACATCAATCAAACGCGTAATTTCATCTTCCTGATGCTTGGCAACACGCTCCAACATCGATTCCAACTGACCGCTAGCTTCACCGCTCGCAATCATATGAATACTCATTGGTGAAAAATATCCGGTTTGCTTCAGAGAAAGATAAATCGCAGCGCCTTCACGCACGCGATTCACAGCTTCTTCCACCGCCTTCTTAATCGGAATAATAGTGATGAGCTGCGAAGAAATCTTCATCGCTTCCAGCGCTGGCACCCCAGCCGCAGTGAGAATAGAAAGTGTACGGGCAAAACGCGCAGTATCTGCGGTTCGCGAGGCATGACCAACTAGAGGCATTTTCAATAGCCAATGATGCGATTTCTCGCGCAAAGCAGCGTTGCGCTTCAACATACGCCGCCACACAATCACAGCAACGACGAGCGCCGCTAGAATAAATAAACCATAATCACGTGTGAAATTACTAAACCCAATTAACACTTCCGTCATAAACGGCAGAGATTGATTTAAATGTCCGTACACGGCCACCATTTTTGGCACAACGTATTCCAGCAAAAATCCGACGATACCAAATGCTACAAATACAATCATGGTTGGATAAATCAACGCTGATTTTAATTTCTGGCGCATAGCTGCTTGCTGCTCAGTATAGTCTGCGAGACGCAACAACACAGTATCAAGGTGGCCGGATTTTTCGCCGGCAGCAATCGTCGAGCAAAACAAATCAGTGAATGAATCCGGGTGTTCGCGCAACGCAGCCGCCAATTCATGGCCTTCCATCACTTTACCGCGCACGCCAAGAATTAATGCCTTGATCACGGGTTTTTCAGTTTGCTCGGCAACTGCTTGTAGACATTCTTCGATAGGCAATCCGGCAGATAATAAAGTTGCGAATTGCCGGGTAAATAATGCTGTTTCTTGCGCGCTTAACCCGCGTTTCCGCGCGGCAAATGCGAATAAAGATTTTTTATCGCCGCTCTGCTTTTTTTGATGAGCAGGACTTACCTTGATAATCGTGAGAGATCGATCACGGAGTAATTGCCGCGCCTGCTTTTCGCTTTCCGCTTCAATTACACCTTTCTGCTCTTTACCCGCGCTGCCAACAGCAATGTAATGATATGCTGACATGTGCTGTTAATCCTCGCTCGTCACACGCAATACTTCTTCTAATGATGTATCACCCTGCAGCACACGTCGATAACCATCCTGACGCAAGCTTGGATAAGAAAGGCGTGCATGTTTACGCATCTTTTGCTCTGATGCGCCATCATGAATCATGGTACGCAACTCTTCATCAATCGCAATGACTTCACAAAGACTGCTTCGGCCGGCATAACCAGTATTACGGCAATATTGGCAGCCCACTGGATGACAAATTTCGGGCGGGTTCTCAGCTGACACACCCATGAGCACACACTCTGATGCCAGCGCCGCCGACGTTCTCTTGCAGCGCGGACACAACAAGCGCATTAAGCGCTGTGCAATAACGGCTGATAAACTTGATGATAACAAGAATGGCTCAACGCCCATGTCATCTAAACGTGTAATCGCGCCAATCGCACTGTTGGTATGCAAGGTTGATAATACCAAGTGACCAGTTAAACTGGCTTGAATCGCAATCTGTGCGGTTTCAAGATCGCGGATTTCACCAACCATCACCACATCAGGATCTTGACGTAAAATCGCGCGCAAACCGCGCGCGAAAGTCATATTAATTTTAGAATTCACTTGCGTCTGGCCCACGCCAGACAAGTCGTATTCAATCGGATCTTCCACTGTGAGAATATTGCGTCGCTTGTCATTCAATAATGTGAGTGCAGCATAAAGTGTGGTCGTCTTGCCAGAACCAGTTGGACCAGTTACCAAAATGATACCGTGCGGCCTGGTAATCAGATCGCGCAGTAATTTCTCCATTTTTGGTTCCATGCCAAGCTCGGCAAGATTGAGATGAGAGCTTTGTTTATCCAGTAAACGCAACACGGCTCGTTCACCGTGATTGGTCGGCATCGTGGAAACACGCACATCGACAGCACGGCCGCCAATACGCAAAGTAATACGACCGTCTTGCGGCAAACGCTTTTCAGCAATATCAAGCTTCGCCATGACTTTAATACGCGACACAATCAGTGGCGCGAGAATACGCGGCGGCACTAACACTTCACGCAAAATCCCATCGACACGAAAACGGATCGTCACGCGGTCTTCAAACGTTTCAATATGCACGTCCGAAGCACCTTCTTTGATCGCTTCGCTTAACAGCGCATTCAATAAACGGATGATAGGTGCGTCATCTTGTTTTTCCAGCAGATCTTCCGCCTTCGGCAACTCATGCATTAAATCAGCAAGATTCATCGACTCGCCAAGATCTTCCGCCATCTGCATAGCGGCGGCAGTATTCGTCTCATAGGTTTTAACTAAATGCTGATTAAATTCTTCTTCACTCACTTGTTGCAGCTTGATAGGCATTTGCAATTGACGGCGAATTTCCGTCAATACTGCCAAAGGAGGTTTTTCGTGATACAAGACTTGGGCGGTGTCGTCTTGCACACCGCCAACTAATACACCGTAACGTTTAGCAAACGTGAAACGCAATGGGGTCATTGTGTTGTTGTCTCAAACGGCTTTGGCAAATCCTTCGTGTTTTTCCAAGGCGGCAAGATTGTTTTCACTGGCGCATTGCCAATATCTGCCAGTTCGTTTCTGAAATTAGCCTGGGTGCTGCGCATGTTGTCGTATTTGTCCTGACTAATCATCATTGCCTCATTGTCGCTATGCATAATGACAGGCTTGATAAACACCATGAGATTTTTCTTTTGCTGGCCTTTCGTTTTCTGCGTGAACAGCGCACCAACAATTGGTAAATCACCAAGAATAGGCACCTTGTTAATATTTTCATTATTGGAGTTACTAATCAAACCGCCCAATACCAGAATGTCGCTGCTATTGATAATGACCGAGTTAGTAATTTTGCTGGTATTTACAATTGGGGTTAAGCCCGGATTTTGCGGATTCTGTAATGTATCATTCTTCAAATCAAGTTTGAGACGCACAGAAGTTCCAAGATTTAATTGCGGCGTCACATCCAGCTTCAAGGTAACTGGCTTGATATCAATTGTTGTAAACGGTGTTGGTGTACCCGCGCTATTAGCGGTACCGGTCGGCGAATAAGAACCAGTTTGCATTGGTACATTCTGACCGACTTCGATCGTGGCTTTTTGATTATCTAAGACCACAATAGAAGGAGTCGAAAGAATGTCGACGCCGTTTTGATTTTGAAGTACAGATAACACTGCAGTAATGTCAGAACCAGGAATGATACCAACGATACCAGCCCCAAGCTGCGGGAAAGATGTAGCAAGACCACCAGTCGTCGGCAGCACCGTGCCACTACCTGTTACACTACCCCACTGAATTCCAAGAGCAGTGATATTACTTTCGTCAATTTCTACAATTACCGCTTCCACTAAAACCTGCGCTGGTCGAATATCCAACTTGCTGACTACTGTTTTCAATGCTTTCATCAATGTTGGCGGCGCAGTGATGATGATTGAGTTTGAACCTGGCTCTGCCTGAATGCTGGTGGTGTTCTCTGTCTCTTTCGTAGCAGTCACACCTTTGCCACCAGCAGATGTCGCCGATGCCGATGCTGAGCTGCTTTCAGCGCTACCCTTGCCCATAATATTTTGCGCGATTTTGCCAAGCAGAGGTGCGAACGTCTTTGCTTCCAGATATCGCAAATAGATGACTTCGGTATTCCCTGCACCTGCAGTCGCCGGTTCATCCAGCTGCGCAATCAAAAGACGCATACGTAAACGTAATGCTTTTGGTCCACTTAACAATAAGCTGTTGCTGCGATCATCAACCGCAATCGACACCGATGCTGTTTCACCAGCAGCTCGCGATGCAGCCTGCAAATTATTTAATACTTGCCCAACTTGTACTGCTGATGCGTGATGCAGGGAAATCATTTGAATATTATTGTCAGAGGCCTGATCGACATCTTGAATAATCTGCGCAATGCGTTTCAGATTTTCGGCACGACCCAACAGAATCAAAACATTGCCTGGTGTGTACGCAGAAATATTACTCCATTGCGGCATCATGGGGCGCAGTACTGGTATCAATTGAGTAGCGGTAACATTTTTTAGTGGTATCACTCGCACCACCACTTCATCACCTTGGCCAGGCGATCTTTTAGAGGCGACACGTGTTGCCATCTCGCCGCTTTCCATGTTTGGCACAATCTTGACAACTTTACCGGATGGAATAGCGGAATAACCTAATAACTCAAGAACGGAGAGGAAAACGTTATAAACTTCATCTTTATGTAATGGCTTACTGGAAACCAAAGATATTTTGCCATTCACGCGTGGATCAACGACAAAATTTTTGCCGGTCTCCTGAGAGACTTCATTAATAACGCTTAAAATATCGGCGTCTTGCAAATTCCACAACCGGGTAGAAGGTGGAACTGGCGGGGCATCAACTGCATCCTGTATTTGGCTTGCAGGAGCGACATCTTGAATTCTTTCAACAGGTGTTGATGGCGTGCCAGAAGACTCTGGGGTTGGCACATCTGCGGCTGGTGCTTCGGCTGCCGGAGGAGCATCTGCTGCTGGCGCGTCGGTTTGATCACGATCAGGAGCGGCTGGAGTATTCTCAGGGGCGCCATCGTTTGCAACTGGCGAAGGTAATGCCAAATCTGGATTCTTGGATTTTTCATCCTGCACTGCGGCATTAATAGCATCATTAATGGCAGGCTCGCTAACCTCAGGCGCAGCATCAGCAAATAAAACTGAGGAACCCAAAAAGCAGGCTAAGAAAGTAAGTGAATTAAGTAACCATCGTGATCTTTTCTGTGTATCTCGCATAGTGTTCAGTACCCGGACGATGACTGATATAACAAAAATCGTACCATAAATAAGGCCTCTACATGTACTGGTGCAACTACGATAGTTAAACAGAACAAATCAAAAGGCGGGCAAATATCTATATATCTTATTATAATCAGTACGTTATGAGCATTTCAAATGAAAACACTGCGGGCAGCAAAACCACCCGCAATGTTCTCGAAACCCGAGTAACCAATATTAGTTGGTTGTGGTCGTGGTTGTTGTGGTGTCACTGGAAGCTGGAGCAGCAGCATCAGCAGCTGGTGCTGTTGCATCGGCAGCTGGTGCTGTGGTTGTTGTGGTGGTCGTGCCGCCAGCAGCATCAGTTGTTGTGGTTGTGCCAGTGGTGGTGTCTGGGGTTGTTGCAGCTGGAGCGTCAGCAGCTGGAGCTTGTGTAGCTGAGGAAGCATCCGCTGTTTGTACAGGAGCTTGGGCAACTTCAGCAGCTGGTGCAGCATTGATTGCAGAAGATGCATCGGCAGATGCAGCTGGGGTGGTTTCATCAGCTGGTTTGTTTTCATCGCCACCGGAGCAAGCTACTAAACCTGCAACCGATAAACCGACTAAAGCTGCAATAAGAATATTTTTACGCATGAGATGTATCCTTCTAAAATATATTTTAGCTAAAATTGAATATTAATTTATCTCTCGCCCTTTCCCGATGCATTCGAAAAAAAGCAGAAACATTGGATTACCATAATCCTATGGAACATGTATCTTAATCTGAATTTATTTAAAGTGCAAAACACCGTTTTACTGCGAAAAATAAATCAGCCTTTTGCCCAGATAAAACTCACACGTGTGCACACAACGCTAGATTATGCATAAAATATTCTCAAAACTACGGTCAGAGCTACACCAAACAATGCCAACAAGAGCATGGACTGTATTAGATTTAATCTTCCAGTTGGATATCGAACAGATTTACTACTAATTTTTGCTTGCATTAAAAATACCTCTGATGCATTTTTTCTTTCGCAGACATCAGTGTCGCATGCGCTGCGGCGTTAGCTTTCTCTGTACCTGCCTGCAAAAGCGCCTTTACTTGATGGATATCCTGCTCATATTGCAAACGACGCTGACGCATAGGCTCAATTAGCTCGACTAACACATCAATAAGTTTACGCTTGCATTCCACATCACCAATTGTGCCAGCGCGATAACGCTCCATTGCTTCCTGAACCCAGACTTTATCCGTGTTAAAGGTTTCATGGAAGATCCATAATGGATTATTTTCTGTGCGCCCCTGATCGGTTGCCTTGAGACGCAAAGGGTCTGTATACATCGCCATAACCTTCTTTTTCACCGTATCCGGATCATCGCTCAGATAAATGGCATTATTAAGCGACTTCGACATCTTTTGCAGATTACCATCCGGTCCCGGCTGGCCAATACCCACCAGACGCTTGGTGCGTCCCAAAATAATTTCAGGGATCGGAAATAAACCGCCGTTTTTTACATAATCCGCATCTTCGGTATGCGAATCGACACCGCAGTACATTTGATTGAAACGTCGCGCGACTTCACGCGTCAGCTCTAAATGCGGAATTTGATCTTCGCCAACCGGCACCACGTCTGCTCTAAAAGTTAAAATATCCGCCGCCTGACTAACCGGATACATTAAAAAACCAAACGGGTAATTATCACCCAAGCCTTTATCGCGAATTTCATCTTTAATCGTTGGATTACGCATAACCCGTGCATAAGGAACCAGCATACTGAAAAACACAGTCAGCTCTGCGATCGCAGAAATTTCAGACTGAATAAATATAGTGCTACGTGCCGGATCAATTCCAGCTGCCAAATAATCCAGCATCACTTCCATCACGTTTTGATGCACTTCACCAGCTCTGTCCATGCGTGTAGTAAATGCCTGCACATTCGCTATCATGAAATAACAATCATACTCATCTTGCATGCGCACACGGTTTTCAATCGAACCCACCCAATGACCAAGATGCAATCTGCCAGTTGGCGTGTCGCCAGTTAGTAACTGTGGTTTATGTTGCTGGGATTTACTCATTTGCTGTTTAACTCTCTTTTAACTAAATGATAGGCGACCTGTCCTGCCCGTTGGCTTTTGATAATACGCCAGCCAGAAGGCAGGTCATTATCCTTGATTACTTCACTCGCTTCCAGATACACGTAAGCACCCTCAGCAAGAAATCCGTTCTGCTCCAAATACGTGCAAGTCGGCAGCAATAACTCTGACTGATAGGGCGGATCAAGGAACACAACATCGAATGGCTGTATTGGCGCCCTAAGCTGCGCTGGAATTTTAGCGCGATAAACCACCGCGTTTTTAGCCCCAAAATAAGCAAGCTGCTCTTCCAGAAGCTTCAGCACTGCCGGAGACTCATCCACCATCACAACGCTGGACGCGCCGCGCGATAAAGCTTCAAAACCAAGCACCCCGCTGCCGGCAAACAAATCCAGACAGCGCGCGCCAGCAATAATCGGCATCAACCAATTAAATAAAGTTTCGCGCACGCGGTCAGGCGTTGGTCGCAAATCTTTCACATCCGGCACTTTCAAACGCCTACCGCGCCATGTACCCGCAATAATTCTAACTGTTCCCGGCTTCATTACGACCTTCTCTTTAGAAATGTGCCAGATATGCTAACATGAAGCCCTTTTAAAAATGATCAGAAAGGCGAATACATGTTTGATTTTCTTAAGCGCAAAAAGAAACCAGAAGAAGAGCAACCCGCCGCTCCTGAAGAAAATCAGGATGCTGAAGCATCTACCGGCTTTTTTAGCCGCCTCAAACAAGGCTTGAGCAAAACCCGCACATCCCTTTCCACCGGGCTTGCCACACTTTTCCTCGGCAAAAAAAAATTAGATGCAGATCTTCTTACTGAAATTGAAACCGCACTCTTAAGCGCAGATGTCGGCGTTGAAACCACGGAACAATTAATTAAAACCCTCACCCAAAAATTAGCCCGCAATGAACTCAGCGATGCCAATGCAGCTTTCGAATGCCTCAAACAAGAAATGCTGTATATTTTGCAGCCGTGCAGCAAGCCGCTAAATATCAATGACCATAAGCCCTTTGTTACGCTGGTCATCGGCGTGAATGGCTCAGGCAAAACCACCACTATCGGCAAACTGGCGCATTTTTATCAGCAAGACCAAAAAAATATTTTACTCGCTGCCGGTGACACGTTCCGAGCTGCCGCCATCGAACAATTACAAGTCTGGGGCGAGCGTAATAAAATTCCAGTGATTGCCCAGCAATCTGGCGCAGATACCGCTGCTGTTATCTTTGACGCCGTTACTGCGGCTCACGCCCGCCAGGTTGATTTACTGATTGCCGACACTGCCGGTCGCTTGCATACGCAATCCAACCTGATGGCAGAATTGCAAAAAGTGAAGCGCGTCATCACCAAAGCTGACGCCAGTGCACCGCACGAGGTACTCATTGTGCTGGATGCCACCCTCGGCCAAAATGCCTTGAATCAAGTGCGCCAGTTTAATCAAGCCATCGGCATCACCGGCATTGTCCTCACCAAATTAGACGGCACCGCCAAAGGCGGTATTATTTTCGCTATTGCCAAAGAAACCGGCATTCCCATTCGCTTTATTGGCGTTGGCGAAGGAATTAATGACTTACGCCCGTTTATCGCCGAAGATTTTATTGATGCATTGTTCGGCGAGTAGGCGCACCGGTCATGCTATAATGATTGAAAATACCCCGTCAAAGCGGGTAAAATGTAACACACAAAAAATATATTAGCCAAATATGACCAATAGAAACAACAGCTTACAAGCCATTGATTTACGACTTCCGGTTAACAGCCTGGAAGCATATTTGCATTATGTAAATCAAATTCCTATGCTAACGCAGGAAGAAGAGCACGAGCTCGCGATCAGGCTGCAAAAAGATAATGATATCGAAGCTGCAAAACCCCTGATTTTATCCCACTTGCGCTACGTAGCACGTGTCGCTAAAGGGTATATGGGCTACGGTCTCCCGCTCGCCGACCTCATCCAGGAAGGCAATATCGGCCTGATGAAAGCCGTACGCCGCTTCAACCCAGACATGGGTGTACGCATGGTGACATTCGCCATGCATTGGATCAAAGCTGAAATTCACGAATACATTTTGCGCAACTGGCGCATTGTCAAAGTGGCAACCACCAAAGCGCAGCGTAAACTTTTTTTCAATCTGCGCAATATGAAAAAACGCCTGGGCTGGATGACACAGCAAGAAGTAAATGACGTCGCACAAGATTTGGGAGTCAAACCCGAAACTGTGCGTGAAATGGAAATGCGCATGTCAGCATCTGATGCCGCCTTTGATGGCTATGATGACGATGACGACGAGCGCAGCTTTAGCCCCGCCGCCTACCTCGAAGATCACCGCTACAATCCTGCTCAGCAAACCGAGCAAACTGATTGGGCCTCACAATCCGGAGATCGCATTTATCAAGCTCTGGAACTACTGGATGAACGCAGCCAGGACATCATCCGCGCCCGCTGGCTGGATGACGATGAAAACAAAGCGACATTGCAAGACCTTGCTGATAAATACCAGATTTCCGCAGAACGCGTACGACAATTGGAAAAGAACGCTATGAACAAGCTACGCACCGCCATGGAAAGCATCCAGTAGCAGTGCTCAGCTTACTTATGGTGTATTAGCAGTGGAACCACCACGCAATTGATTAGCCTCACCTACCAGAGCCAAGCGCACAGCCTCGAGTTTTGCCATTTTTGCCCCGCGCAACACCTCGTAAATCTCAGCTAATTTTGCCAAATGTTCTGCCTTCTTCAAACGATCTTCCTTGAGCGCCTCAGGCAGCTCGCGAGATTCGCGCACGGCAATTGCAATTTCTTCCCAATTGAATGCCACCACCAAATCTTTGGGCGCGGTACGCTGCTTAGCCTCTTCTGGTGCCAATGGCTCTCCAGGTGTCATCATAAGTGCAACTGACGTTGACGGCGGCGGGGCACCAAGAATAATTGCCTTATAACGCAAAGCCGCCTCGAGCAAAATCTCAATGCGATCCGACAGCGTAGATGCAGCGACATCTTCTGTGTGCGGATAAAATAACAATGGCATGATCTTCTCCTCAACTCATTATTTTTTCATCAATCTCTCTTCAGGCAAACGCCCAGAAGAAGGATATAGTAAGTATAGATGCAGGTGAACATTTTGCTCGCTGACTGTCTAATTTTTAGTCATATTTTCCGTATATTAATCCTATAGTTACTAACACCGCTTATCTTGCACGATCGAGGCAGCGAAAATGCAGGGCTTCGCTCAAGTGCCGTTCAGTGATAATTACGGATGCATCCAGATCAGCCAGTGTACGCGCCAATTTAATAATACGATGGTAAACACGCGCGGATAAATTAAATTTTGTCATCACTTGATTCAACATCGTTTGTGCAGCCGGCAGCAATTCAGCATAACATGCTAGCTCCGCCACATTCAGTAGTGCATTACATTTTCCTTGCCGATCAAGCTGTCGTGCACGCGCGGCTTGCACACGCTGACGAATCGTCTCGCTGTTTTCTGCCTGATGTTGCTGCGTTGATGCCAGTAATTCAGGCGCAAAACGTGCAACCTCAACATGCATATCAATTCGATCGAGCAATGGCCCGGAAATTTTGCCGCGATATCGCTTGATCTGCTCAGGCGCGCACTGACACTCACGTACATCACTACCAGCGTAGCCACAAGGACATGGATTCATTGCCGCCACCAATTGAAACCGCGCGGGGAATAAGGTCTGAAATGCTGCGCGCGATACCGTGATATGACCTGATTCCAGCGGCTCACGCAAACACTCTAAAACATGACGATTGAATTCAGGCAATTCATCCAGAAACAACACCCCATTGTGCGCCAACGAAATTTCGCCCGGACGCGGCGGACGCCCACCGCCTGCCAATGCAGCACTGGAGCTACTATGATGCGGAGCACGAAAGGGAATGCGACCCCAGCTGGCAGGATCAAATCCACTGCTGCTAATTGAAGCGACAGCTGCCGACTCCAGTGCCTCTTCAGTGGAAATTGGCGGCAAAATACCCGGCAAACGACTAGCTAGCATCGTTTTACCAGTACCCGGAGGCCCGAGAAATAACATGCTATGCCTGCCAGCTGCTGCAACTTCCAATGCACGTTTTGCATGTGGCTGACCGCGCACATCTGCCATGTCCACATCAAAATTTTGCCCTTGTAACTCGTTCAAAGGCTCACACCGCGGCAGAGATTTCTCCCCATTCAAATGTGCACACACTTCGAGAACATGCTGCGCAGACAGCACTTTCGCGTCACTTACCAAAGCAGCTTCTGCAGCATTTTGCTGCGGCACAATTAAACATCGTCCCGCTTTATGCGCCGCCAGCACAACCGGCAAGACGCCGCGAATCGGACGCAACTCACCAGCTAAGGCCAACTCGCCAACAAACTCATACTCAGCAAGAATATCGCGCGGAATCTGTCCCGATGCCGCAAGCACACCCAACGCGATTGGCAAATCAAAACGCCCGCCTTCTTTAGGCAAATCTGCGGGCGCCAAATTAACAATAATTTTATAATCCGGATATTCGTAATGTGAATTAAGCAACGTGCTGCGAACACGATCACGACTTTCTTTCACTGCAGTTTCCGGCAACCCAACCATATTGAAACCAGCCATACCAGGCGATAAATGCACCTCTACCGTCACAAGCGGCGCGTCAATTCCAGATGAAGCACGTGTGTAAATGATGGCAATAGCCATAATGTTATTCCTTAAATAAGTTTAAATTGATGAATAAAATGCAGAGATAAGAATGCAGATAATGAGATGACGCTAAAGAGGTGAGTCTTGCATGTTTACAAAAGATAGGTTATTTCTAGCAGCGCTTGCGCCCGTAGCTCAGTTGGATAGAGTGTTGGTTTCCGAAACCAAAGGCCAGAGGTTCGAATCCTCTCGGGCGCGGATTAAACTAAACCAATACTATCAAATTCCGCTAACTGTTCCGGCGTACCAATATTAAACCAGCGTCCGCCGTAAAATTCGCCCGTCACTTGTCCTTGCCGAATAGCAGGAAAAACCAATTTCTTCATCAAGGGGAAATGACCAGGAACACAGTCTTTAAATAATTCGGGGCGATATACACCGATATTCGCGAAAGTATGCGCCGGCTTTGCATCCATATCCACATAATTATCGCGTAAACCAAAATCGCCGTTACGATGAAATTCAGGATTACGTACCAACACTAAATGCGCAAGGCCGACAGGCTCTGATGGTAATGACTTGATAGGAAAATCAGTCACAACATCGCTGCTAAGCGCAATAAATGGCTGCGCACCCAATAATGGCAATGCCTTGAAAATTCCGCCGCCAGTTTCAAGACGCTCTTCTTCCACAGAATATTCAATATTCACGCCATAGTGCTGACCATTCCCCAGTGCTTGCTGAATCTGTGCGCCAAGATAAGCGACATTAATGACAATATCTCTCACCCCCGCCTGCTGCAAAGATTGAATAGCGTATTCAATCAAATATGATCCGCCTGCTCGCAACAACGGCTTCGGCGTAGCTGTCGTTAGTGCTCCCATTCGTTCGCCGCGACCCGCAGCCAAAATCATGGCACGCATATGGTTTTCGCCTTCTGTAATGCTAACTCAGTGACATTCGTATAAAACTCGGTAATCGGCTGCAGCTCTGGATATTGCCGGCTCACTTCAACAATATAGTTCAATGTCCGCGGTACAAATTCAAGATAGCGTGGTTGCTGATCGCGCACATATTTACGCGCAAAAGTCAGCAAGGCTTTGATATGACGCTGCAAACCCATGAAATCAAACCAGCGCATAAATGCTTGATCGGAGACACCTGTCAACAACCCTTGCTCACGTAAAATATTGGCGTAACCGATCGCCCAAGCACGAACATTTTCTTGCGGCCAATCGATATAGCAATCACGCAACAAAGAAGCTGGATCGTAGGTTAACGGTCCGATAAACGCATCTTGAAAATCAAGAATACCGACCTTGTTTTCTGCGAGCACCATCAAATTGGCAGCATGATAATCACGATGCATAAACACTTGCGGCTGCTCGAGCGCAGATATGATTAATTGCTCGTAACATGCATCCAGCGCCCCGCCCGACGGCAGTGCAACACCTAACCATTTCTCCAAGAACCATTCCTGATGCCACGCCCATTCACGCTCCATCCACTCACGGCCAAATGGTTTTAATTCATGGCCTGGCACGCTGCGACAGGCCTGCATCATCGCCAGAGCTCGTAGCGCGCGGCCGTATAAATCATCGGCGTGAGCGATACCGGGTTGCTGATGAAACGACTTCAAATAAGTGCTGTCGCCAAAATCAGACAGCAATAAAAATCCCATATCAAGATTCTGAGCGATGACCTCTGGAGCCTGCAACCCCATTGCTTGCAGGGCGGCGGCAACGGCAACAAACGGCCGACAATTTTCGGGCGGTGGAGCATCCATGGCCACATAGGATGAGGCCGGAGTAACAATACGGTAATAGCTGCGTAAACTGGCATCACCCGGCATAGCCAAAGCCTGAAACGATTGACCGCCTAAACTATCACCAAGCCACTGTTCAAATTTGATTTTTCGCTCGCTTTTGGATTCCATTAACTGAGCCTTTTCGCTACACTTGCGGGATTGAAAAATATAGCGCAGGAACAGCTAAATGTCTGCAAGAATAAAACCCGGTATCTTGCTTTTTCTTGGCATGAGCCTGCTCCCACTCAGCCTGCCAGCATCAGGCGCAAGCATGACGCCAATTGATAAAGAATCGCTCGCACAACAATTAGGCTGGGCCCCAAGCACGGAAAACAATTGCGGCGGCTATTATCTTGAACAAGCCTTCACCTACCCAGACGATGAAGAACAAAATAAGAAGGCGATTGAAGTGACCGGCAGTCAGGCATTGTTTTCGCAACACGGCACCACCGTCCTCGAAGGCAAAGTGTCGTTGCTACGTTTCGGACAACAAATTACCGCGAACAAAGCCTATCTTTATCGTGACCCGGCAACAGGAAAAATCGCATCCATGGATTTGCTGGGAAATGTACATTTACGCGAACCGAATACGCTTGTGGTTGCCAAACGTGGTCATTACGACTTCGCAAGCCGCAATAAATCTTTAATGGAAATTTTATATCGCACCTCATTAGCAAACGGCAAACAAATTGCTGGACCAGAAGTCAGCAGCGCGGCCATTCAACAAGAACGTAAGATCACCTCATTAACTGCATGGGGAAAAGCTGATGAATTTTCTCAAACGGAACCACGCGTGTATGAATTGTATGGTTCCAGTTTCAGCACTTGTCCGCCCACTAACCCTGCCTGGCGCGTGAAATCCAGTCATCTTGTTTTAAATAAAAATACCGGTCGCGGCTACGCCACTAACGCGCGCATTTTCGTCAAAGACATACCAGTGTTATATATCCCGTATCTTAACTTCTCGATTGATCATCAACGCAAATCTGGTTTTCTCTGGCCGACCATTGGTAATAGACCCAATAATTCCAATACGCATAGTGGCTGGGGCCCTTATCTGCTCACACCGTTTTATTGGAACATCGCACCAAATTACGACATGACCATCACGCCGGGCATGCTCGCCTTGCGCGGCGTACGCATTACTGACAAATTCCGTTATCTTTCCAGCATTGGCCGCGGCACGCTAGATGTTGGCATCTTACCAGGTGACCGTGAATTTTCGATTTACCAGTCATACGCGCAATCACAATATTCAGGTTCCACCAATAGCGGCACACAAGCAGAATTGCAGCGCTTACTGAATGCAAGCACCACACGTAAAAGTTTATCCTGGCGTGATGAAACGGTCTTCAATGAGCATTGGTCGACACACGTCGATTTCAATTACGCCGGTGACGATTATTATCTGCGTGATTTTGGGAGCGACCTCAGCGACCAGACACAGAATCAAATTCTGCAGGAAGGTGACTTATACTACAAAGGCCCGAACTGGAATTTCATCGGCAGACTGCAAACTTATCAAACTCTGCACCCGATTGACGCCTCTGAAGTGTTGAACCAATATCGACGCTTCCCACAATTAATCTTAAGCGGCGACTACCCCGACCAAGCACTCGGCCTGGAATATTTCATCTCAACTGAAGCCACACATTTTGATATTAGAAACACACCTGGGACAGTTGCCAACCAACCAATCGGTAATCGACTGCATTTACAGCCAGGAATTAGCTGGCCGCTATATTGGCCGTATTTCTATATCAATCCACGCGCGCAAGTTTCCATGACCAGTTACGATCTTTACCAAACGACGCCAACTCAAGCACCGCCATCAGCACAACGCACCATCCCTATTTTCGATATGGCTGTCGGCTTTGCGCTGAATCGTGACATGACTTTATTTGGCAAATTGTTCCAGCAAACACTAGAGCCGCAGATTTATTACACTTACATTCCGTATCGCAACCAAGCCAGCATTCCCATTTTTGATACCACTGTCAGCACACTGACATACGACCAGCTTTTTAACTACAATCGGTTTATTGGCATTGACCGTGTTGGCGATGCCAATCAAGTCGGCGTGGGTATTTCGACAAGAATTCTGGATGGCGACACTGGACTTGAAAAAGTTCGCGCCGGCATCGGTGAGATCATTTACTTCTCGAATCGCAAAGTCACTTTTTGTAATGACACATCCTGTACCGACAACCCGTTCAATCCAGCTAATCACTGGCGTTTGTCACCCATCTCTGGCTTGATCAATTACGCTGTCAATCCGGTCTGGAGCCTTGAAACCAACGCCATTGCTAACCCGATTTCCAAGCAGTTAAGCAATGCGACCATCGGCCTGCATTACAAACCGGATGAGAAACATCTCATCAATCTGGGCTACGGCTATGTGTTTAATGGCGACCCCTCATCAGGCGGCATCACCAACTCCGCGCAAGACAACTTAAAATTAACCGATTTTTCATTCAGTTGGCCCGTCACGGAAAACTTAAGCGCTGTCGGCCGCTGGAGCCAAAACTGGAACCAGCAACATTTGCAGAACCTGATCTATGGGTTACAATACGACACTTGTTGCTGGGCAATGAGATTAGTAGGCGGGCGAGCATTCACCGGCCTCGACCCCAACCAAAACAATGCTCCGAAATATAATCCTGATTTTTATATTCAGTTTGCTCTCAAAGGACTTGGCAATATTGGCTCGGGAAATCCCAGCGGATTATTAAGTTCGATCACTGGATACAACACACAATTTGGGCAGGAATTTTAAATGAAAAAAATATTCGTCTTCACGCTAATTTGCATCAGCACACTTTCTTCAGTCTGCTTTGCCAAATCCAGTGAACAGTCACTCGATCAGATGGTTGCCGTCGTCAATGAAGACCTCATTACACGCTCTGAATTGGAACGCGCCATGACCGCCACCAAAATGCAGATTGCACAGCAACCGGCAGCAACCAATATTTCTGAAAAATCGCTCGAAAAGCAGGTATTACAGCAATTGATCAACAAAAAACTGCAACTACAAACTGCAGAGCAAGCTGGCATCAGCATTACCGACCAAGAACTCGATAAAGCCATCACCAACATCGCCAGTCAAAATAATGTTTCCATCGATGAACTGTACAAACATGTTGAAGACGAAGGCATGTCCATCGCTACCTATCGTCACGAAATTCGCGATCAAATTATCCTGCAGAAACTTCAACAACGCGAAATCGCCGGCAAAGTAACCATCACACCGGAAGAAGTAAATGCATTCATGAAATCCAATGCATTTAAAGAAAATAGCGCTAACGAATATCGCTTGCAGGACATTCTGATTCCAACCTCAGACACGCCGTCCACACAAGAAATTGCCGCTGTTAGAGCCCGCGCCGAAACCCTCATGCAACAGCTGCGCAACGGCGTCAGCTTCGATGCACTCGCCAAAGCAGAATCTCGCGGCGCCACCGCATTACAAGGCGGTGATCTTGGCTGGCGCAAACTGCCAGAAATTCCCAGTGCCTTTGCCGATAAAATCACTGGCATGAAAAAGAATGATATCGCGGGTCCCATTCAGACACCGAACGGCTTCCATATTTTATTGATGACAGATTTACGTAAACTCGACGACAACAACAAGACACTTTCCGATCGCAAAGCAGTGGAAGCCATGTTGTTACAACAGAAATTCGAAGCCGCCGTGCAAAGCTGGGTTTCCAAGCTGCGCAGTCAGGCCTTTATTACCTCTTCTCTAGCATGATGATTCCACGCATCCTCATTACACCGGGCGAGCCAGCAGGTATTGGCCCGGATGTAGTGTTGCAAGCCGCACAACAAACCTGGCCGGCAGAATTAATCGCGATTACAGATCCGGCCGTGCTCACTGCTCGCGCCAAACAAATTAATCTCCCGATCAAACTCATTGAATGTGATCTCAATCATGCAGAGCACACGCCGCACCAACCTGGGATACTGCGCATTCATCCCGTGAAGTTTGCTAATGTCGTGCCCGGCCAACTGAGTTTTGATAATGCTGCGATAGTGGTAAGCACTCTCAAAATCGCGGCAGAACAGTGCCAACAACACTATGCTAATGCCGTCGTCACCGGCCCCGTGCATAAGGGTATTATCAATGAGGCTGGCATACCCTTCAGTGGTCATACCGAATTTTTCGCACAAGCAGCCGGTGTCACCCAGACTGTCATGTTATTCGTGGTTGATAAACTAAAAGCAGGATTGCTCACGACGCACCTACCACTAAAAGATGTTCCAGCTGCTGTGACACGCGCAAAGTTAATATCGGTACTAACCATTCTGCATCACGATTTGCAGAAGTATTTTCGGGTCACTGACCCAACTATTTTAGTTGCCGGACTCAACCCTCATGCCGGTGAAAACGGTCATATGGGCAGAGAAGAAATTGATGTCATCATCCCAGCACTGGAAGAATTACGCCGGCAAGGCATGAATATCCAAGGACCGCTGCCAGCTGACACGATCTTCACACCTGGCATTATCAGCGGCGCTGATGCAGTGCTTGGCATGTATCACGATCAGATTTTACCGGTGATCAAACATATCGGCTTTGACCGCGCGGTGAATATGACACTTGGCTTACCCTATGTGCGCACATCTGTCGATCATGGTACGGCTTTAGATGTTGCTGGAAGCGGACGTGCGGATGCGGGGAGTATGAAGGCGGCGTTGAGGTTGGCGGTTGAGTTGGTGGGGTGACGCTCGTCATTGCGAGCCCTGCGCTTTTTGCAGGGCGCGGCAATCCAGATGCTAACGTGGCAATGTCTTTAAACAAACCTCCACTAACCCAACTCTGCTGTGAACACTTTGGCTGGATTGCTTCGTCGCAAAAGCGCTCCTCGCAATGACGGGCACTACCTCTTCAACACCGCCATCGTCAACCGATTCACCGACACCAATCTCTCTTGTTCGTCTCGGATTTCAATGCCCCAGACTTGAGTGGTCTTGCCTAAATGAAACGGTGTTGCTTTGCCAAACACAAATCCTTCACGCATGGATCGAATGTGATTGGTATTAATATCGAGGCCAACACAATAGAAGCCTTCTTCCACACAAAAATTCGCGGCCACACTGCCAGCCGTTTCTGCAAGCACACAAGAAGCGCCGCCGTGCATGATGCCATGCGGCTGTTTGGTGCGCTGATCAACCGGCATACGCGCGACCAAATAATCATCACCCACCTCCGTCACTTCGATCCCTAAATGATCACACATGGTGTTTTTATTACGTGAGTTCGCAATTTGTGGATCTATTTTAATCTTCCAGATTGCCATGGAATTTCCTAGGTGTTTAGTTTTGAGGTGACTATAATAATAGTCAAAATTCAATATTGCTACAGTATAGAGCAACGCGAGACAGAGACTGTACCCATGAAAAAAATCTTTTTAACAATTGCCGCACTGCTCTCTTTACAGACGGCACACGCCGCTGACCTGATCGAAGTTTACCAGCAAGCCCTCTCGTCTGATCAAATCTATCAGCAAGCCATTTCTCAACGCATGGCAACCAAAGAAGGCGTGCCGATTAGCCTCTCTGCGCTACTACCGAATATTTCATTAAACTATAACCCATCTGTTACCCGCTCAGGATTTTCCGGTACCGATGTTTCGACTGGCAGCTCGCCGCGCAATAATACAGCGCGTAACTACGCATTGACATTAACACTGTCACAAACCGTATTTAATTATTCACAATTCATGGCACTTTCCAGCGCGCTCGCCACCTCCAGTCAAGCTGATGCAATTTTAAATTCAGCCCTGCAGAGTCTCATGACACGCGTTGCCAATGCTTATTTCGCCATTCTCAAAGACGAAGATAATCTCAGCAATAGTGAAGCGGCTATGCTTGCGTATAAAGAACAACTCAGTCAAATCAAGCAGCAATACGACGTTGGCCTCAAAACCATCACCAATGTTTATACTGCCCAAGCCTCGTATGACTCTGCTTATGCTGATTACATTGCTGCACAAATCACACTAAACAATGATAAAGAAAATTTGCGTGTCATCACTGGCAAATACTACGACCATCTCGCACCATTAAGCGAAGATTTCCCTTTAGTTACACCAAATCCGCAAAATGTTGAAGAATGGGTCAGCACCGCACTTGCACAAAATTGGTCGATCAAAGCAGGGCAATACAACGTCGATAGTGCAAGACAACTGGTGCGGCAACAGTTCGGCGGCCACCTGCCAACTGTTACGCTGCAAGGCCAGGCAGACCGCCAGTACAATGCCAACATCAACTATTATCAGCAGGCGTTGAATCAGCGTAATGGGCCTTCCACTCAAACAGATCGTTCAGTCGCCATCAATGTTAATTTACCAATTTTTTCCGGTGGCGCAGTCGTTGCTGAAACTAATCAAGCTGCGTATAACTTTCAAGCCGCACAGCAACAACTCGAGCAGACACAACGCAGCACCGTGAACACCACCAGACAAAGCTACTTCGGCGTCACGTCTGGCATCAACCAAATTAACGCTGATCGTGCTGCAGTGAAATCCACTATTAGTTCATTACGTGGCATGGAAGAGAGTTTTCAAGTAGGCGCAGAGACACTCGTCAATGTCTTGAACCAGCAACAAAAAGTATTTGAAGCACAATTGCAATATGCCGCTGACCGTTACGCATTTGTTAACAACGTTCTGGCACTCAAACAAGCTGCAGGTACGCTTGGCTTTGATGATATTCGCGCGATTAATGCTTGGCTGCACGACAACAAAAGCAATGAAGAGCGCCATCACGTTAGGAAATTTCAAGTGCACCCGGCGGTAACGAGTTTTAAAAAAACCACCCGCAAAGTTGCCAAATTAACAAAAAAGAAGCCTGTTGCCATTGCCCTCTTGCATAAAAAATCCACACCACACAGCTAGACCCACGGGCCAGACAATGGCGCTGGCCCGCCTCAGAAACCTAAATAATAATAACCGCAATAATTTTTTTATCGCTGACAACAATATGTTTTTACATCTAAATTCTTGCCTCTCTCCACCCATATGAGATCAAGCCGCCACCCAGGCTAAATAAATTTGCCGTAAAATATATCTATAAGAAGGATAAAAAATAATAAAGGGGTGGGTCATGAGCATGGACAGGAAGGCGCTCGCAAGTGCCATCGAGAAGCATAAAATTCCTCAACTGATCGTTGGCTACTTGAAACTTCAGCAAGCCAACAATAATGATTTTTTTACTCTCATGTTAGAAAACAAAATCAATGGCAGGCTGTTTTATAATACCTGCGTGCCTGGCGCTAAAGAAATCAAATACGGCAACGAGGATTTTACACACTCAGATTTAAAAATTGCTACAGACAAACTCCTTAACGAATTTTCGACATTATCTCTCGCTGCAGTCAAAGCAGAAAGCGTAAAACCTTCTACTATTTCCGACAACATGCGCACAGTTATTTCTTCCTTCCTCGACAGCATTGAGTCTAGCCGTGAATGGAAACATTTCTGGGAAAGTGAAATAAACTTGAAAGCCAGCATCAGTGAGAAGAAACGGCTTTATAACATGATTGCCGGTGCCGCTGCCTACAAGGCATTCATCTCATGCATTGATCAATCCAGCAGTATTTCTGACCCGATGATTAAACGCAATATTGCCGGTTTAATCAGCCTATGCACCAATCACTATGCATCAACCGCACTTCGTGATGAAAAAGACATGCCTGCGAAAAACAAAGCTCAGGAATCGATGGGTGATTTCAGTATTTTCAAAACACCTTCAGCCACGGAATCTCCCGCAAAAATATTCGATCTCAAGCATAACAATCTCAATGATTCGATGGCGTTAGACTTGAAATAGACGTAACGTCGTGAAGGGATCACGAAAAGATCTCTTCACTGCTGAGTCGGTTTTAATAGTGGTCAGCTTACGGTATTTATGATGCATTCTTCGATAGCCTTGAGAGCCACCAACTAACGCTTCATTTTTTACATTTATTCTGCAAGGCTTTCACAACTGCTGCGGGAACAAACCCGGTGACATCGCCGCCCAAGGCTGCGATCTCACGGACAATGCTAGATGAAATATACATGTATTTTTCAGCCGGCATCAGGAACATACTTTCAATTTCCTGATTCATAAACCGGTTCATGCTCGCGAGCTGAAACTCATAATCAAAATCAGCAACGGCACGCAGGCCGCGCAAAATGACATTGGCTTGATGCTGTTTGGCAAACTCGAGCAACAAGGAATTAAACCCATACACTTTTACATTCTTATATTCGCTTAACACTGCGCGAGTTAATTCAACGCGCTCATCAAGCGTGAACAACGGCTTTTTGTTTGGGCTTGCCGCAATACCAACAATCACCTCGTCGAAAATTCTTGAGGCGCGCTCAACCAGATCCATGTGCCCGTAGGTAACAGGATCGAATGTGCCCGCATAAACTGCTGTGTTTTTCATGGTCGCTCCCACTCTCCAAAGCCAGCGCATTCTGAGTTATAATAGATTATAGCTCGAGTGCCTTTAGTAGGCGCTTTATATCATAAAAATAACAACTATTCACAATAAAGAGCGCATATATGTTAAAATTCAATATCATACGTGATGCAGATGGCGAGATCTCTCATCTGGAAACGCCGCTCACCGGGTATGAACTCTTAGGCACCCCCAAACTCAATAAAGGCTGCGCCTTCACATTTGAAGAACGCGACGCACTAGGCCTGACCGGTCTTTTACCACAAAATATCGAAACACTGGATGAACAAACCAACCGTATGTACGTGCAGTTTTCAGAACACCATACCAATCTCAGCAAGAATATCTATCTGCATGTTTTGCATGATTACAACGAAACTCTGTTTTACAAAGTAGTGAGTAAACATCTGGAAGAAATGCTCCCGATTATTTACACACCAACAGTTGGTGAAGCAGTCAAACGTTTCAGCCTTGAATTACGTAAACCAAAAGGCCTTTATATCAGTTATAACGATCGTCACCGCATGGAAGAAATTATCGACCATCGTCTCTCACCTGAAATAGATTTGTCAGTTGTAACCGATGGTGGTGCTGTACTTGGGATTGGTGATCAGGGCATAGGCGGCATCAATATCTCAATCGCCAAATTAATGGTGTACACCTTATGCGGCGGCATTAGCCCGCATCGCACACTGCCAATTCAACTTGATGTCGGCACCAATAATCCACATTTGTTAAACGACCCCATGTATCTTGGTTGGCGACACGAACGCATTACTGGCCAGGAATACGATGACTTCATCGCACAGTTTGTGAAGACTATCACCAAAAAATTCCCGCACATGTTATTGCACTGGGAAGATGTCGGCCGCGATAATGCACGCCGTATCTTGACTCAATATCGCAAAGAAATTTGCACCATGAACGGTGATATGCAAACCACCGGCGTGGTTGCACTGGCATCTGTCATTGCTGGAGCACAGGCTAGCGGCCTGCCATTGCGTGATCATCGCGTTGTCATTTATGGCGCAGGAACCGCTGGCGCCGGTATCGCAGATCAAATTTACGATGCCATGCTGCGTTCTGGATTAAGCAGTGAAGAAGCACGCTCGCGCTTCTATATGCTCGACAAGAATGGCTTGCTCACCACGAACAGCGAATTACTCTCCTTCCAAAAACCATACGCGCGCAAACCCGAAGAAATCAGCCACTGGCAATGCCGCGAGCCCGGGCAAATCAGCTTGTATGATGTCGTCAAACATGCAAAGCCAACCATCTTGATTGGTTGCTCAACTGCTGCCGGCGCTTTCAATGAAGAAGTTGTCACAGCCATGAAAGAACACGCAGAACGGCCCATCATCATGCCGCTCTCCAATCCGACCGCCTTATCAGAAGCCGAGCCTAAAGATCTTTATGAGTGGACCGACGGCAAAGCTATTATTGCAACTGGCAGTCCGTTTGCCGATGTTCGTTTCAACGGCACGTATCAACGCATCGCACAAAGTAACAATGCGCTCGCGTTCCCAGGTATCGGGTTAGGCGTAATCGCCGTCAAGGCACGACTGCTAAGCGATGATATGCTCTGGGCTGCGGCTAACGCCCTGAGTCGCTGCGCACCCATCGCGCAAGATCGCACCGCCCCCTTGCTTCCCAAGCTCTCAGAAGCGAGAATGGTGAGCATCCAGGTTGCAGAAGCAGTCGCTCTGCAAGCTCGCAAAGAAGGCCTGGCACTGAACATGAAAGATGATATTAAAAGTTTACTGAAGCAAACCATGTGGGAACCACGCTATCTACCGTATCGTAAGGTATAAAAGTGAAATGAGTAATCAGTATCAATATTATCAACCGCTCGAACTGATCGCATGGCAACTGCAGAATCAACCCGAAGAGTTAACGACGCATACAACAACCTCATGGGAATCATTACGTGAATGTGTTGCGAACTGCACAGCCTGCCCGCTGCACGCATCACGCACACAAACTGTCTTTGGTAGCGGTAGTCAACAAGCAAAACTCATGATTATTGGTGAAGCGCCAGGCTCTCACGAAGACCAAGAAGGCGAGCCATTCGTTGGCCGCGCCGGGCAGCTACTAACAGCCATGCTGAAGTCTATCCGTCTCGAACGAGCCGATGTTTACATTGCCAATGTTCTCAAGTGTCGTCCGCCGGAAAACCGCGATCCCAGCGCCGCAGAAGTGGCAACCTGCACTCCTTTCCTGAATGAGCAAATCGCGTTACTGAAGCCCGATTTACTCCTCGCCGTTGGCCGTGTTGCTGCACATTACTTATTGGGCACCAAAGAATCGTTAGAATCATTGCGCGGCAAGATGCACAGCTTTGGCGAAACCGAAACCCCGCTCATTATTACCTACCACCCCGCTTATCTCTTACGCAGCCCAGTGGACAAAAAGAAGGCATATACTGACTTACAGTTCGTTCAAAAAACACTCGCAACCTTCGTGTAATATTTCCTTAATCTGACTGGCGTACCGTGGAAAGATAACAACACGGAGGTGGTCGCTATGTCATTATCCGCAGAAGATAAGAAAAAAATATCCCGCTTTCTCACATCCCATATCATGCATGATCAAGTTACTGTCGAATTCGGCTGGAAAAACTTCATGCTCACCGCTAAGCAACAAGATGCCGTCGTGATCAATATTTCGAGCAGAATGGCATTACACAGCTTAATGCGCGAATTGAATAAATTAAACGAAAGCAAAAAACCGGAAGAACGCATTGTGGTACGCGCTGCAGCCGGCGGTAGAAAACAAGCTAGCAATAGTGCCTCGTATTCCGCAACTAACGTCGTGAATGCCGACATTGTCATTCGCCTGACTGGACCGGACTTTGCCAACATCCATCGCACCAGCAATCCCAATATCATGCGCGTCGGTGCCAGCGCCCAGATTGGTGAAATCGATAAAACACTGTATGAGAAATTCGGATTAACATTACCAACTGCAAGCCTGATCCCATACGTCACCGCAGCAGGACTTGCAGCTGCCGGCGGCCACGGTACCGGCAAGGATCAACCCAGTTTCGCAGGTTTGATACGCGGCATGACCCTGTGCCTTGAAAACGGTGAGATTGTTCACATTGATCAATCCCATAAAGATTTCAAAACTATTGTCGGGGCTAACAATGGCCTATTTGGCATCGTCCTCGACATGGATATCGAGTGCATTCCAGCCAAGAAAATGCAATGTGTGATGGAAAAACGCAGCGCGATTGAGTTTATAGAAGCGGTAGAAAATGGCTTATTTGAAAACGATCCCTATGTCAGCGCTATGTACGTACCAACGTACTTACCAGATGAAGCCACCAATCGTCTCGTTAACAACGTCATCATCTATCGCTGGCGCCCAGTGCCGCTTGATACCAATAACACCAATCACAATCCTTTACTCTCAGAACTCGGACAAGAGTTACAAGCCAAGGTAGGCAATAGCGTTAATATTCCGGAAATTTTGCGCACCTATCCCAAACTTATCCCGTTTTACATGCGTCACCTGACTGCACCACTCGCGATCGGTGATACCGATGAACTTTCAGTCGGCCCTTGGCATGAGATGATGCATTATCGCACCTCGTTCCCGACTGACCTCGATGAGATTTGCGGAATGTTCCCGGTACAGGATCAACCTAAAAATAAACCTCAAGGCCAGGAAATTGTAAAAGCCTTACAAAAGACTATTACACTCCTCGAAGAACACGCAAAACGCGGCGAGTATCCAATCACTTATGGATTATATTTTCGCTACCTGCAAGGCACTAACGGCGGCTTGTCTATCACCGATCATCCAGAGGGTTCGCATATTTGCGCCATGGATTTAACCACCAACATTAACGTTCCCGGCTTTAAGGAATTTCAACAATCCATGCAAGATTATTTCCTGAATACTGCACACGGGAAATTTCACTGGGGCAAAAACGCACCCATGGATCTGGATTATCAAAAGATCTACGGCGAACGCTGGACAGAAACAAAAGCTGCGTTGGAAAGCTGGCATCGTGACAATGACATTAAAACAACGAAGAGCATGTTGTTAAATCCGTTATTCAGTAAGGTACTTGATTATCCGGTGCCGTCACTGGTTGACACCGATGCGCTGCCACCAAGAGTCACAACGGCGAAAAAACATTTAACCGCTATCAATGCCAGAAAATTAATTTCGACCATCTCAGACGGTTCAGAAGAATGCAATAAAATTAAAGAAGAACTGGATGCAGAAATTAATAAAACGGCGATTAGTGGAAACTCTATTTTTAAACCAGCCGCAAACGATACCGACAAAGCAATCGCAGAAGACAAAAAATCGAGCTGTGCAATTTTATAAAAATACTTCCTCACAACGAGGTTTATCGGCCTCGTTGTGAGGAATTACCTTTCTATACTTTCATTGCCTGCTCTGCTACCGCATCCACACCAATCATTTTTTTAATGATAGCAAGCTGCTTGGTGAGTGAACCACGATTCGCATCCATGACCGCACGTGCACGCAAGCCCAGTGCAGTTCTTTCCTCGGCATGCTGGCATAAATACATTAATTGTGTAGCGAGTCCATCTGCATCTGTCACCGTCACCAGTGCTTGCTGAGCGGTAAATAGCCCGCAAATTTCCGCAAAATTAAATACGTGCGGGCCACTGAGAATTGGCTTGGCAAGTGCAGCTGGCTCCAAAATATTATGCCCACCACGCGGAATTAAACTACCAGCGACCAGCGCAACATCTGCGGCAGCGTACATCAACAACATCTCGCCCATCGTATCACCTAGGTAGACAGATGTTTCTGGTTGAATCGGTTCATTGGCGCTGCGGCGTTGCATCGTAAATTGCTTGGCGGTGAGATCAGCGATCTGATTGAACCGATCAGGATGACGCGGCACCAACATCAACAAAGCATCGGGATGTTGCGCCGTTAATCTGCGATGAGCCTCTAGTATGACTTCTTCCTCACCTTCGTGTGTACTCGCCGCAATCCAGACAAATCTATTAACACCTAAATTCGCTCGCAGTGCTCCGGCGTTTCCTTCTAAATCGATAGGCAGGAGTAAATCAAATTTCAAATTACCCGTCACCGTCAATTGCTCTGGCCTTGCACCCAGTTTAATAAAACGTTCCGCATCGGCATGACCCACCGCAGCGATATGCGTGAGATTAGCAAGCATTTCCCTGGTCAATGCCGCCGCACCAAATCTGGCGTAACCACGCGCTGATTTTTCCGATAGACGCGCATTGGTCAAACAAACTGGAATGCTGCGCCGACGACAGGCTGCCAATAAATTCGGCCACATTTCCGTCTCAATAATAACGCCCGCGACTGGACGCATCGCTTTCAAGAAGCGATTAACTGCTCCCGGCAAATCATAGGGCAAGTAGGCATGAGTCGCCTGATCACCAAACGCAGCCTTGACGCGTGCTGCACCCGTGGGTGTCATGGTGGTGATTAATATCGGCAATTGTGGATATTGCAGCTGCAAAGCCTTGATGACCGGAATGGCGGCAATCACCTCGCCAACCGATACCGCGTGCACCCATAAACATTTATCTAACCTGAAAGGGTAAAACCCCAGACGCTCACGTAAGCGCAGGCGATAATCCTTGAGACGGCGCGAACGAATCGCCAAACGGATAAATACCAGGGGAAGAACCAGATAAAACAGCAATGTGTATATCTTTCGCACAGTTTTGACTTCCAGACGGCGTAAAATTTGATCGGTCATATTGCTATACGAAGCCCTCATTTGCAAGGATGATACCCAACTACCTTTTGCTGATGCCGGTTTAAAGTGATACAATTTCGCAATTTTAATAATCAGTGTCAGGTGTTATGCATCAACCATTACCAAAACAACTACCGGACTTCGACCAGGGCAACGTGCTGGTTATCGGTGATGTCATGCTGGATCGCTACTGGTTCGGGGATACCTCGCGTATCTCGCCGGAAGCGCCAATTCCAGTGGTGCGCGTAAAAAACACCGATGATCGTCCAGGCGGTGCCGGCAATGTCGCCTTGAATATCGCCGCACTCGGCAGCCACGTCACCCTGCTTGGTATCACCGGCAAGGATGAGGCCGCAGAAAAACTCGCCCAGCAGCTCAACGCCGCCGGTGTCAGTCACGATCTCTGCATGCTGGCAGACCAAACCACCATCGTCAAATTACGCGTGATCAGCCGCCACCAACAATTGCTGCGCCTGGACTTTGAAGAACAGCTGGTTAATCTTGATCAAACATTAATCAATAATGCCTTTAAAAAACATCTGGCACACGCCAAACTCGTCATCCTGTCCGACTACAGCAAGGGCACACTGGCTGACCCACAAGGCCTGATCAAACTGGCTCGCGCCGCCAAGGTACCTGTCATGGTTGACCCGAAAGGCAATGATTTTAGTATCTATCGCCACGCAGATATCCTGACCCCCAACATGAAAGAATTTGAAGCGATTGTTGGTGCGTGCAAAACCGAACAAGACATTATCCAGAAAGGCCAGGCACTGCTGGAACAATACGAATTCGGTGCATTATTAGTGACCCGCGGCGAAGACGGCATGACACTGATTGAGCGCGACGCCACCATGCACTTGCCAGCTTATGCTCGCGAAGTATTTGATGTCACCGGCGCCGGCGACACCGTGATTGGCGTATTAGCTGCCGCAGTAGCCAGCGGCGTCGACCTCAAAACCGCAGCAGCGCTTGCCAATGTTGGCGCGAGCCTCGTCGTTTCCAAATTAGGGGCGGCCACCGTCAGCGCACCTGAATTACAAGTCGCATTAACCGGCAAAACCACCTTCAATACCGGCATCGTTAATGACGAACAATTGCAGCAAGCCGTCCGTGAAGTACGCGCACAAGGCAAAAAAGTTGTCTTTGCCAACGGCTGCTTCGACATCATTCACGCCGGTCACGTGACATATCTGCAAATGGCCAAGCAAGTCGGCGACTTCCTCATTGTTGCCGTCAATACCGATGAGTCCATCAGAAAATTAAAAGGCCCGAACCGCCCGATTAATCATCTTGAACATCGCATGACAGTGCTCGCAGGTCTTGGCATGGTTGACTGGGTCATCCCTTTCAACGATGAAACACCAGAACGCCTGTTAAAGTTACTCAAGCCAGATTTACTGGTGAAAGGCGGAGACTATCAACTCGATCAAGTCGTCGGCGCTGACATTGTGCGCGCTTACGGCGGTGATGTCCGCATCATGAATCACAACATCAAAACCACCAGCTCCAAACTGCTATCACGCATGCAGGATCTGCAGGAAACGGAAAGCTGATCATATGGCCCAAACTGGAAATTTATATGTGATCGCCGCGCCATCCGGCACCGGCAAAACTTCGCTCGTCAAAGCGCTGACTGACAACATTGAAAACTTATCGGTCTCCATTTCCCATACCACACGCCCGATGCGTCCCAACGAACAAGATGGCGTGAATTATTTCTTTACTAGCAAAGATCAATTCATGCAAATGGTCGCGAACGACGAATTCCTTGAACACGCCAATGTTTTTGATCATTGCTACGGCACGTCTAAACGCTGGGTGGCCGACATGCAGCATCAAGGCGTAGACGTCATTCTGGAAATCGACTGGCAAGGCCATCAGCAAATCAAAAAATTATTCCCTGATTCCATCAGCATCTTCATCCTGCCGCCGTCACTCGAGGACTTGCGCAGCCGCCTGGAAAATCGCAATCAGGATAAGCCCGACGTCATTGCCAAACGCTTGAGCGATGCTCGCGAAACCGTCAGCCACGTCGATGAATTTGATTATCTAGTTATCAATGATAACTTCGAGCGCGCTGCCAGCGACCTGACGACCATTATTGAGGCCGGCCGCCTGCTTGAAAAAGCCCAGCGCCGTAAATACGCAGGTTTGATTGCGAATCTTACCAAAGGATAGCCCTGCGAATTAAATGATCCCGGCCACAAAAATCGTGACCGGGCTACAATTCGAGCCGATTTCGACGCCAAAACATTGATTATAAATAATATAATCGCACACCAAGAAGTCATGCCGACCCCCTGCCTTTTAGGCACGATTTCTTGTATGATTGCACAACTAGAATTCATTCATTTTTGATATAAAAGAAAGGTATTCCCATGGCCAGAGTGACCGTAGAAGATTGCTTGAGAAATGTAAAAAACCGTTTTGAATTAGTTCTGATTGCCTCCAAACGCGCCCGCCAGTTAATGCGCGGCAAAGAACCAAAAGTTGAATGGGATAACGACAAAGCAACCGTCGTTGCCTTGCGCGAAATCGCTGAAGGTTATACCAATTTCGACACCCTGACCCAGGAAGAGCAAGATACCGCTGCCATGATGCACTCACTCAGCGCCAGCTCGCTTGCTAAAGAACAGGCTAAAGCCGCTGAAGTTGCTTCCATCATTGAAGCCGACGAAGACGATGCCGAAGAGCTGTTAGTCGACGCCGAAGTTGACGATGAAAGTTCTGATGACATTTCATCAGAAACAGAATCAACCCCAGAAGATTCAACGGAAGAAGCTCCGAAACCTGCCGACCAAGAATAGTTAACTGGAATTTTTCATGATGAAAAAAATCTTATCTGGCCTGCTGGCAGCAGGCCTGGTTTTTTCAGTGTCTGCGACTATGGCACAAGAACCAGCAAATATTGCCGTCGTTAAAAAACAACTCATCCAATATCACGACACCGGCGCTTACGACAAAGATATTAACAGCACCATGACACAAGCCATGCAGTACCTGAAAAAACGTGTCGCTGAAAATAAATCTAACGCGAAAAAACTGGCTATCGTTCTCGATATTGATGAAACCTCATTATCAAATTACAGCGACATTCGTGAACTTGATTTTGGCGGCACCATTGAGCAGATCCAGCTCGCAGAAGACAAAGGCTCAGATCCAGCCATCGAACCAACGTTGAAGTTATATCAATTTGCGAAAGCGAATAAAGTTGCCGTGTTTTTCATTACCGGTCGCCATGAAAGCGAACGCGAAGCCACCTCGCAAAACTTAAAAGCGGTTGGTTATGATAATTGGGATGGTTTGATTTTACGTGATGGCGAATACACCAAAGCGCCAGCTGCGGTTTATAAGACAGCCATGCGCAAGAAATTATCCAGCGAAGGCTACGATATCATTTTAAATATTGGCGACCAGAAGAGTGATCTTGAAGGTGGTTACTCAGACAAAACCTTTAAGCTGCCTAACCCGTATTACTTTATCCCGTAGACACTTTTCGGTTCCCGATACACATCGGGAACCGAAAAAATTACTCACTTAATTTCTCGGGCTAACTTTCAATCCATATTGCTCTAATATGATGTCATCGTCACTGCTAAGCGAATCTGTAGAACTCTCTGTTTCCGCCCCTATATCACCGCGATAAACATCACGAATATTATTATCATTATTGACAACTACTGCTTGTTGCGCAACTTGAGGTATCGCAAAAAAACTCATGCGGGTAACCGATTGGGAAGCACGCTTATCTGCCTTCACAGCCAAGTCTAACAGCGCACCCACCTCATCAAGCTTCAGCATCTTATTTAAGACTTGATCTTGATGACAAGATGGAACATTAGTGACTTTGACGATGAGATCATCTTCAAATTTAGCCGCAAGAGCAGGAAAATTCAGACCTCGTGGCAGAGCGCACGGAAGACATGAACGAATGATATATTCAATGAAATACAAATCCTTGCAAATAGCCTCCTTGAAGTGCAGTAATTGGATTTTTTTGGCGCTCATAGTGAGATTAGTGTCGTAACATGTGTTCGCCTTTTCCAACGAATAGGCAACCATTCCCAGCAGCGATTGAATCAAAGGAATAAACTTCACACCACCTCTCATGTATTCCTGATACAGCACCCTGCACTTATCAGGATTAGGAAATTCCACATGACACATATCTTCCCATAATGCGATATGCTCAAGTTTGAGATTGATTTTCTTTAGCAATGCATCGGTTTCTTGATCGAGCGGCGGGAGTTCATATACATCTTTTCCATAGTCAACATGATCGCGAATGCGGGCATCGTTAATTCCCTTCTGCACACGAGCGGCAATTTCGTCATATTTATTTTCCACAGCAAACGACATCACCATGACGTAAAATTCCAAAAGCGCAGTGCGAGGATGTTGTCGCAAATCTGCTTTGATTGCAGCGGATAACGCGACGCCAAATTTATTCAATTCGAAATTGAGGTGACCAGGATTGGAGTCTTGATCTAGATAATCCAGCTTATCTGTTTGCGCTAAAGCACGTGCCTGAAGTTGCGCTAAATCAGCCGCAAATTTTTTGGCGTTGTTGAGTGTTGGTTTAATTCCCAACCCCATGACTGTCGTTTTTGCTCTAGCTCTCATGATGACCTGCGTGGGTATGTTATTGTTATTTGGGGTGATTGTATAATATTTAGCTTAAGTGGGTATTAAACAAACAATATAATGCGGGATGTTGGCACACTGGTGATTAGCAGGCCCCCTCTCCCGCCCATTGCGGCAGACAAGTATTCTAATAATCGTTGCGGGAGAGGGACCGGGGTGAGGGTGAACGGCTATCGCAAAAGCATTGGTTTTCCCTCACCCTTTCCCTCTCCCGCAGCCATGCACCTAGACATATGTTGTGTTGTGGGCGGGAGAGGGGACCCTCTGTTTGCAAGATGTGCAGAACCCAGAAGCAAAAACAGCCTACACAAAAAAAAATATGAGAATATCAACAAGTTAGCGTATACGCCTGGCACGGTGTGTTGGCGTAGGTTGGGTTAGCGCGTTTTTTGCGCGTAACCCAACAATCACTCTCGCTTTATGCACGCTGGGTTACGCGCAAAAAACGCGCTAACCCAACCTAAGACAGAGCTGCTCAACCTGCCCCAACAAATCCGTCGACTCGCTCACTAGATATTGGCAATCCGGCCAGGTACGCAGCCAGGTAATCTGCCGCTTGGCCAATTGGCGGGTGGCAGCGATAGCAGTCTCACGCATGGTCTTTTCATCAATGATCCCGGCCAGATAATCCCAAACCTGCCGATACCCGACCGAGCGGATCGATGGCAGCTCAGGCGATAAATCACCACGAGCAAACAACCCTCTCACTTCATCGACAAAGCCTGCTCTCAGCATCTGATCGAATCGTTGCGCAATACGCTCGTGCAGCAAGGCACGTGATGCCGGCATGAGCGCCAATTGCAACATATTGAAGCCAGCAAGCGGACTAGTCTCATTGCCCTGCAAACTGGAAATGGGTTTACCGGTCAGCATGAAAACTTCGAGAGCGCGCTGAATACGCTGTGCGTCATTCGCATGAATTTTCGCCGCGGCTACGGGATCAACACTGACAAGTTCAGCGTGCAAGGCCTCCCAGCCTTCATGTGCAGCACGTTCGGTTAGTTGCGCGCGCAAACGATCATCAGCACGCGGTAGCGTAGCAATACCTTGTAACAGCACACGGAAATACATCATCGTGCCGCCAACCAACAATGGAATTTTACCCTTGGCATGAATGTCAGAAATAGCCTGCAACGCATCCTCGCGAAATCTGCCCGCTGAATAAGCTTCCGTCGGATCGCAAATATCAATCAAGCGATGCGGTGCGATCTGCAAGGTTGCGGCATCAGGTTTGGCCGTGCCAATATCCATGCCGCGATACACCATCGCCGAATCCACACTAATTATTTCGCATGGAAAGCGTTGGACGAGTTCAATCGCCAACGGTGTTTTACCTGAAGCCGTTGGTCCCATTAAACAAATGACACGGGGTTGTTCGTGCGTAGATTGCTGCATTAACGCCTCTTGCCTACCCTGTGTACCGCATTCGCAACACAGCGCTCATGAGGCTCAAAGTCACTGATATTGTTGCTGAGTGCTTGGCATTTTTTCATAAAAGACTCAACCACTGGATCAGGATTAGCAAGCAGTCGCGCTGCTGCATCGGCTTGTAACGCAGTCAAGCCCTGCACTAATTGTCTTTCAAACTTTGCCGGCTTTTTCGGCCTCACCCAATAATTCTTGTTCACTTGACCATCTTGATCAAGCATATTAATCGGTGGGCTCTTGCGTTTATTGAGTGGATGCCCGTGCTCGGCACGTAATAATTCTGCTTGTTCAAAACTCTGGTGCAGAATATCGTAAAACGTATTCCCTTTTTCTTCTTCGCTGATATCATTTTTTTGTGCCAGCGCTGTCAAAGCATTACGGAGCTGTCTAGCATTTTTCTCTAAACCTGTTGTTAAACCTCGATCAGCAAATACAAACAAACAACCGCTGCGATGACCGCGAGTATTTAGATATTTAAAATTTGCGAGAAATGTATTGATCAGATCTGAAATCATTTTTATTTCCTTATGTTAATTATCGACCACGCATAAACAATTTATCCAACTCCGCTAACGTCAGTTCCACGCAAGTGGGACGACCATGATTGCACTGACCGGCATGATCAGTCTTTTCCATTTGACGCAACAATGCATTCATCTCGGGAATACTTAATTTATGATTGGCGCGCACCGCTGTATGACAAGCAAGCTCACCTAAAAGATGATGAATATGATCTTGCATGCGCGAACTGTCACCGTGCTCAAGCAAATCAGCGGTGACATCACGGATCAATTGTTCCAGTGGCCCATCAGCCAGTAATTGCGGCACTTCACGAATCGCAATGGTTTCTTTGGCGATACGTGCCACACCAAACCCTAACTCCTGAAAAATATCCGGTGATTGCTCAATACAATCCGCTTCGCGCTCACTCAATGTAATTGTCAATGGCACAAGTAGTGTTTGCACAGCCATGGTTTTACTTGCCCATGCTGTTTTCATTTTCTCATATAACACACGTTCGTGTGCAGCATGCATGTCAACCATCACCAGTGTGTTTTCTTTTTCTGCCAAAATATAAATTCCCAACAACTGGCCGATCGCATAACCAAGCGGCGGCGTTTCCACAGCAACTGCTGCGAGCGCTTCATTCTGTGGCGCGGCACTGTCAGCGGCCAGGGTTCGATACAACGACATTTGCTCGGCAACCTGTTGCGGCTGATGAAATGTTTGAGAAGGTTTAAATGATGTTGGCTTGAAAGCATGAACATTTGTTTGCGGTGCGTGATAATGATGATGTTCTGCCTGACGCATGGCAACTGGCGCAGTATCATGTGCATGAGTATGACAAGCCTCACCCGGTCGATCGCCGGCTAGCGCATCGTGCACGCAGCGAAAAATAAAATCATGTACCACTCTTCCTTCTCGAAAGCGTACTTCATGTTTGGTTGGATGCACATTCACATCAACCAGATTCGGCGGCAAATCCAGAAATAAAATATAAGCAGGATGGCGATCACGATATAACACATCTTGATAGGCCTGACGCAAAGCGTGCAACACCAGCTTATCGCGCACGATACGGCCATTCACGTAGAAATACTGCAGATCGGCCTGACTGCGAGAAAATGTCGGCTGGGCGATCCAGCCTGAAATCCGCATGCCAGCACCTTCCGCTTCGATCTGCAACGCATGCGCCACAAACTCAGCTCCGCATAGCGCAGATAAACGTTCGTTATCTTGTACACTTGAATTGGCTGGAAAATATTGCCGCACTAGTTTTTGATTATGTTTTAGCGTGAAGCCAACACCAAACGAAGACAAAGCAATACGTTTGATTAATTCGTCTATATGGTCGAACTCGGTTTTTTCGCTGCGCATGAATTTACGTCGCGCAGGAGTATTATAAAATAAATCGCGCACCTCAACGGTTGTGCCTTGCGGATGAGCAGCAGGACTCACCTCAGAATAAATATCACCTTCAACGGCGACTTTGCGTCCCGCCTGTTTGCCCAACGCAGAAGTAATTGTCATGCGCGATACCGAACCAATACTGGCTAACGCTTCACCGCGAAAACCCAATGTCATGATTTGCGCTAAATCATCGGTCTTAATAATTTTACTCGTCGCATGACGACTAAGCGCGAGCGGCAAATCTTCTTCGTGAATGCCGCTGCCATTATCACGCACCTTGATCAAGCGTGCGCCGCCTTGCTCAATTTCAATATCAATTTGCGTTGCACCGGCATCCAGACAATTTTCAACCAACTCTTTGACGACTGAAGATGGGCGCTCGACAACTTCGCCAGCAGCTATTTGGTTAGCCAATAATGGGCTTAATTTTTGAATGCGATTGTGCATTTTTCAGTCCCTGCATGGAGGTAATGCGAGGATTGTAGCATCACACTCGTCATTGCGAGGAGCGCTTTTTACGACGAATCAATCCAGCTTTGATAATGGCGGCAAAATCAGGTGGGTCAATATTTTTTCAATCAATCGCAAGGTTAAAATCTGGATTGCCGCACCCTGCTAATATCGCAGGGCTCGCAATGACGCATTAATTATTCGCATATTTTTTAATGTATGCGTTAATGCCGTTGCACACCGCATCCGCCAGCTTATCCTGATAGGCAGCATCTCTTAACTGCATCTCTTCATGAGGATTACTGATGAATCCAGTTTCGATCAAAATGGATGGGATGTCAGGCGATTTCAACACCACAAACGGCGCTTGCTCAACATGTCGATAATGCAAGGATGAGACACGATCCAGCGCATTCAACACTTTATTACCCAAGCGCAAGCTATCGCGAATCGTTGCTGTTTGCGCCAGATCAATTAGAACTGAGCGCACCATGCGGCTTGTGTCTGCTAACCTGTCCAACTCAATACCGTCGAGTTCGGGATATTTTTCCTGCTTCGCCAACCAGCGTGACGCCTCATTGGTTGCACCGTGTTGCGACAAGGCATAAACCGATGCACCTCGCACGTCATCATTAAAATAGGCATCGGCATGCACCGCAATAAATAAATCTGCGTTAACACGGCGAGCTTGATTCAAGCGTCCACGCAGCGGTACATAATGATCACGTTTACGTGTCATCACCACGCGCAAACCAGGTTCCTTCGCCAATTTCGCTGCTATTTTCTTTGCGATTGTTAACACGATCGCTTTTTCATGAGTACCATGTTCACCGACTGCACCAGTATCTTTACCGCCATGACCCGCATCAATCACAACCGTAAATAGCTTCTTTTTATCTGGTTTAACACTACTTAGCGGCTTTGATATTTCCGCTGGTTTCTCAACTTTCTTTTCCGGCTTAACCGTTGCATCAATTGAGATGATTTCCAATTTCATTTGCACCGGTGATGATTTTTCACCGCCAATAAATTCAGTTGTCCACTGTACATCGCCCATGGTTTCAAATGTGAATTGCACCACATCATCAGGCAAGGTTTGCGCTGAAAATTTCAATACATTCGCGTCTCCAAGTCGTGCATTGGCGACACGCATTTTCATTGCGGTGTTTTCAAATTTCAGCAGCAAATGTTTATCGCGAGGAATAAATTTAATGACACCAGAAGTTTTGGCAGTGAGATCAAATACAATCACTGTCTTGGCGGTGCCTGCAGAAACGCGCATACCTGTCAGGTAAACAGGATTTTCAGCGTGTGCGGAAAGCGGCAGTAAAGCTAATAATATGATGAAGATTATTCGACACATGGTTCTTCCCTATAACCGTGCCAATATTCCATCTCCTTTGGTGGTGCATGCTTCAAGACGGATTTGTCTGGCGGAATGTGCTTCTTGATTCCCTGACTCTTGATCCATTATATCAAAATAACCGACCAAATCCGGTGCCGGTAATAAAGGACTACCTTTTTCAGGCCATTCGACCAGACAAACAGCGTTTACTGCGAAGTAATCTTCGAGACCAATTGCGTGCAATTCTTCCGCCTGCAGCAATCGATAGAGATCAAAATGAAAAACATTATAATTATCAAGCTCATAAGGCTCAACCAGCGTATACGTAGGACTCTTTACCTTGCCGTCATAACCTAAGCCACGGAGGAAGCCGCGCACAAAGGTGGTTTTGCCGGCACCCAACACCCCGTTTAAATAAATCACCACACCTGGCACGCATGCAGCGGCTAGACTGGCGCCTATGGCCTGAGTGTCGGCATCGGTTGGCAGCGGCCGGCAAATGGATGTAAAAGGAGTATTCATGGTCGTTCGTTTAATTTGTTAGGTTACTAAGACGCCGTAAATACGGCAGCAAATCGGTGGCTATCATACCACGCTCGCCGTCTTTGGCAGCCATGTCTCCCGCGGTAGCGTGCAATATCACACCGAGTCGCGCCGCTTCGCCGAGCGGAATACCTTGCGCCACCAACCCGCCAATCACACCACTCAAGATATCGCCCATGCCGGCTGACGCCATGCCCGGGTTACCTTTATCACAAACTGCCGGCAGCATATTGGGCGCGGCTACCAGAGTGCCGGCACCTTTTAATACCGCCACCCCGCCGTAGCGTCGTGACAATTCCTTCACCGCCTCGAGTCTGTCTTGCTGTATGAGTTGCGTGGTCTGATCCAACAAGCGCGCCGCCTCACCTGGGTGCGGAGTCAAAATCCAGTTATCGCGCACTTCCGGCTGGGCGCCTAAAATATTCAAGCCATCGGCATCCAATACCAACCATGCATCGTGTCGCACGGCCTGCTGCCATAAACTTTTTGCCCAATCCGACTGCCCGAGACCCGGACCAAGCACAATCACATCAGCCTTAGCCAGCAATGGCTGCAAGTCTTCCGGCTTGGCGATGCCGTGACACATCAATTCCGGCCATTCCGCATTCATCAATGGTGCACTTTGCACATCCGTGGCAATGCTCACCAAACCAGCGCCCACCCTGAGTGCAGCCATGCCAGCCATGCGCGCGGCACCGGCATAACCAGCAGCGCCGCCTATCACTAACACATGACCAGACAAGCCTTTGTGCCAATCGCGCAAACGCGCTTTTAGATAATGTTGATAAGACGATAGCTGCAATTTTTCTGCGACAGGCTGCACGTAAGCAAAGACATCAGCTGGCAGCTGTAAATCATTCAATACTAATTCACCGGTGTACGAGGAACCACTGCCGGTCAACAAACCAAGCTTCAACCCAATGTAAGTCAAGGTTGCCGTCGCTTTCAGTGCTGAACCCAGCACCTGACCAGTATCGGCATCTATGCCGGTAGGTACATCAATCGCAAACACCGGAGCTTGCGTGCGGCGAATATTATCCAGAGCGACAACCACATCTTCACGGAGCGCACCGTGAATACCAATGCCGCAAATGGCATCAACAATCAAATCGGGATGCTGCAAATCCATTTTGTCGTGGAATACGTGGATAGGAATGTTGGCTGTTCGACAGCGTTCAAACGCTGCTTTGGCATCATTTTTTAATTCGGCGTGATCACCAACCTGATAAACCGCGACAATTAAACCGCGCTCAAATGCCAGCTCCGCCAGCACGTAGCCATCGCCGCCATTATTGCCGCTGCCGCAAAATACTGCGATAGACTTGAGGCTCGTCCAGCGCCGCAACATGAAATCCAGCGCCGCCTTACCAGCGCGCGCCATCAGTACCTCGCCAATAATCCCAAAACGTTCGGCAGCGAGACGCTCACATTCACGAATCTGTTCGGTCTGATAGACTGGTATCTTGGCTACAACCATTGCTTATCCCCGACGCCGCGCCATCCCGACACTAACCAATGAAAACGTCAAAATGACAAATATGATCACACCTAATGACACACCCGCTGGTATTTTGAACCAAGGCTCAATCAACATCTTAACACCAACATAGACCAGAATGAGCGCGATACCATATTTTAACAGATCCAGCTCTTCCACCATTCTTGCCAACAAGAAATACATGGCGCGCAAACCGAGAATCGCAAATATGTTCGAACTCCAGACAATAAATGGCTCGCGTGTAATAGCAAATACTGCAGGAATACTATCTACAGCAAACACCAAGTCGCTGAACTCAATAAAAATTAAGGCAATGAACAAAGGCGTCGCATACAACAAATGATTCTTGCGCACAAAAAAGCGCTCACCTTCAAACTCATGGGTGACACGAAAAAGCTTTTTGCATAATTTCAAAATTAATGTTTCTGATAAATCTTTCTCTTCTTCTTTGGCAAACATAATTTTAATGCCGGTAAAAAGAAGAAATGCGCCCATGACATACAACAGCCAATGAAAATGCGAAATCAGCCAAATGCCAACCAGGATGATTAAAAGACGCATAATCACTGCGCCCCAAATACCGTAAGACAAAACGCGGTGTTGATGATGAGAGTTTATTTGGAAGTGCTTGAAAACCAGATAGAACACAAAGAGATTATCGAGTGAAAGTGATTTTTCAACCAGATACGCAGTCAGGAACTGCAGTGCCAAAAGATTTGCAGAAGCTGCATCAGTAACAGTGTGCAAGTAAGCCCACAAAGCCAGGTTGAAGACCAGGGCACAAGCTATCCAGAAGATCGTCCAAAATAAAGCGGCCCGCCATGTTTCATTACTGCGGGCCCTGTATTTACCAATCAAAAGCGTGTCGATGGATAATGCACAAACCAGAAACAGTGAAAATCCAATCCACATCCATGCGGAAGACAAAGATTCCATAATGACGCCAACACTCCTTTAAGCAACACCTTGCAAGCTGATTGCAATCATTACGGCGCCGAAAGCCAGCAGCAATGACAGCAGATATTTACCACCCGCCACTTGATATTGTGAACCCTGAACAGTCGTCATTGCTTTGTAATAACGGCCGCTCCAAACCATCAATGGTGGAAACAGAATCATGAGGATGAAGCAGCTAAGACCGGCATAATGTAACCCGCGGATAAATGCATCTGGATAAAACAACACGATTAATATCGGCGGCAAGAACGTGGCACCGTAAATTAGAAAGTTACCATTACCGGATTTTTTCACATTCAAACCATCAGACAAGAAATCAGACAGGCACAGTGAAATGCTCAGGAATGAAGTCGCCATGCAAATGGAAGTAAAGAACTTGGCCAGCAAGGTAATATTGTCTTTTTGCAGCAAGCTAGTCAGCGCTGAGACCAAATCGCTGTTTGAGCTGCTGGAATGCAACATGCCACGTAAGCCCGGCGTACCATCAAGCGGAACCACGCCCATAATGACTGCATCCCAGGCGATATAACAAACCAATGGGATAGTGGTGCCAAACAAGATTGCTTTGCGTAATGATTTCACATCATCGCCGAAATAAGTTCTGAGGCTGGGAATAATCATCAAACAGGTAAACGCAACAACCGTCACACTCAAACTGGTTGGGAATACAACGCGGCTAAATTCACCGTTATGCAGATTACCCATGGTGATGAATGGCAGAATTAATACGACCAGCAAGAAATACGCGCCCATCTTGCCGAACATCAAACCACGATTCACGTAGTCGACGGCACGAATACCAAAGTATACGACCATACCGAATAAAGCCGTGAATAACACTGAAGATACCGACAACGGCAAACTGATACCGCTAGTCATTAATAGGTAATGGAATAAGTCTCCGCCGCCGGCGATATACGCGGACAGGATAGAATAAAGCAATAAAAGATAAGCAAGCCAGGCAATCAACTGCCCCCAGCGGCCAAGTGTCGCGCCAGCCATGGAAATCAGATTGGTGTTTGGCGGCAGCCATAAATTCACTTCAAGGAACAGGAAAGCACAGATAGTCATTACTGCCCAGCAGCCGAGCAATAACGCGACGGAAGCCCAAAAACCCAATTGCGCGGTAGCAATCGGCAGCGCCAACATCCCCGCACCAATCGTGGTACCGACTACTAATAAAATGCCGCCTATTAATTTAGAATTCATTGGTTGTGCCCTCTTTGTCGAAATCTATCATACCGATTTCCTCTTAAAATTGTCTTAGTGCTTTTACTCTACTATTAACTTGTTGTTTATTTACGGATAGATGCAGAATTAGCCCTGTTCAGGCTTCAGAAAAAACATACGTGGCCGGATCTCATATGCGGAATATATGGCGAGATATGACTTTGATTTCGTTAATTTTTTAATTATCATCTGCACTATCTGGATCATTCAAATTAAGAATATCTTAAAGATTACTCTTGTTTAGGCAGATATCGCAACCTTTAATATAGAGATATTGCACATTCTTGCAGCTTACGCACCACAATTACCAACAACCTCCCCGCTGGCGCGGGGAGCGCCGGATTAACAAACCAGGCTGTAAACAATCGCTGCAAACGCAAAAGCTATCAAACCAGCCAGAAAGACATTACCACCCGGCACGCGAAATTGCGTTGACTGAAAGCGGCGACGGCCGCGCATCGCCATCCATGCAGGGAGCAGGATCAATAACACCACACAGTAAGCGCCGGCATATTCCAAGGCTTGGATGAACGCATTCGGATAGAACAAAACAATGATGAGCGGCGGCAAATACGTTGCTAACTGGATAATAAGACGATTAATACCGACTTTTTCCATACCAAAACCATCGGCCAGAAAATCCGTGAGACACAGCGACACACCAAGGAAGGAAGTCAGCACACAGACCGAGGTGAACAATTTAGTGAAAAACGTCACGGCCCCATTCGCAGCTGTAGCACTCAGGTTTTCCACCAACATGCTTGTGGAATTATCAGAATGTAAAATCTCAGCGAGACCACTGCTGCCTTGCAGCGGGATCACACCCATAATCACCATATCCCAGATAACATAACAAACCAGCGGTATCAGGCTGCCGACGAGAATCACCCTTCTCAACTTTTTGACATCGCCGCCAAGATAAATGCGCAGACTCGGCACAATTGTGGCAAAGCCGAACGAGGCAATCGTGACGACCAGCGCCCCTGAGGTTTTAAGCGCAGCAATATTACTCACTGCCAGATTTTCAGTGGAGACAAACGGCATCAGACACACGACTAACAATACGTAGCCAATTAATTTTACCGACATTAATCCACGATTTACGTAATCAGTGATGTGTATGCCGAGATAGACCACCATGCCAAAGACCAATGTAAAGACGATAGACGCAACTGAGTCCGAAACATCTAGACCGGCTGTCTGCAGCAAATGTTGCAACAAGCCGCTGCCGCCAGAAATGTAAGCACACAACAAGGAATACAGCAGCAATAAAAATGTCAGCCAGGCAATGCCACTCCCAACCGGCCCAAGCGTCGAACGTGCCATCGTGATCAGATTGCTGTTTGGCGGCATCCATAAATTAACTTCCAGCAGCAAAAACGCACCACCAGTCATCACAAACCAGCTTATAAACAATAGAATAAGTGAACCCACAAACCCGAGTTGCGCCGTCGCAATCGGTAACGCCAACATGCCGGCGCCAATCGCCGTACCAACTATCAGCAAAACGCTGCCTATCATTTTTGAATCCATACATACCTCATTGCTCGAATTGCTCAAGTATACTATTTATATTAAAGGGTGGGTCGGTGCTTAATGTGATGAATATATAATGATTACCTGCGCTAGCAGGCAAAATAAAAGAAGGTAAACGCAAATCTTGGTTGAGCGGCTGTTAAACACATGATGAATGAAAAACCATAATTCGGTATAGTTACACCATTCTTATAATATTCTTTTCACGATGTCAATGAATCAGCAAAAAGACGAAATCCGCCAGTGGGGCCTCGAGCTCGGCTTCCAGCAAGTCGGGATTACTGACGTGGATCTCAGCGCCAGAGAGCCGCAGTTGCAAGCGTGGCTGACGAAAAATTTCCACGGCGAGATGGATTATATGCAAAGACACGGCCTGAAACGTGCACGCCCGGCTGAGCTCATGCCGGGCACCATTCGCGTTATTTCCGTGCGTATGGATTATCTGCCCGCTGACACCAACATGATTGCCACACTCAATAATCCGAAACTTGGTTATGTGTCGCGCTACGCCCTTGGCCGTGACTACCATAAATTAATTCGTAAGCGCCTCGAGCAACTCGCCGCTAAAATTCAACATAAATACGGCGCCATGGGTTATCGCGCATTTTGCGACAGCGCACCTGTCATGGAAAAACCTCTCGCTGAAAAAGCCGGCCTTGGCTGGATAGGCAAACACACCAATTTAATTAACAGCAAAGCCGGTTCGTGTTTTTTTCTCGGCGAAATCTTTACTGATCTGCCATTACCAATTGATGAGCCAGTGACAAAAAGTCATTGCGGCACTTGCACATCGTGTATCGATGTTTGCCCAACACAAGCCATCGTCGCACCTTACCAACTCGATGCACGTCGCTGCATCTCGTATCTCACTATAGAATTACGCGGCAGCATCCCATTAGAATTGCGACCACTCATCGGTAACCGTATTTACGGCTGCGATGATTGCCAGCTATTTTGTCCGTGGAATAAATTTGCAAAGCATACGAATGAAAAAGAATTTCACCCGCGCCAGCGCCTGGACAGTGCCGAACTCGTCACTTTATTCGCGTGGAGTGAAACTGAATTTTTACGTTACACCGAAGGCTCGGCGATACGCCGCATTGGCCATGAATGCTGGTTGCGTAATATCGCTGTCGCTTTAGGTAACGCGCCGCGCAGTGAAACAGTTATTGCCGCGCTGCGCGAACGCTTGGAACACCCATCTGAATTAGTGCGTGAGCATGTTGAGTGGGCATTGGAACAGTTGTCATTGCGAGCGTAGCCGTCATTGGGAGCCTTGCGCTCTTTGCCAGGCGCAACAACACTGCGTCATTGCGAGCCTTGCGTTTTTTGCAAGGCGTGGCAATCCAGTCTTAAATATTTCACATACAACGTTAAGGACTGGATTGCTTCGTCGCGAAGAGCGCTCCTCGCAATGACGATAGAGGCGCAAAGCACGCTCCTCGCAATGACGAGGGACGACTAAACCTTCAGTAAATGCTCGCGATAATATTTCAACTCATTAATCGAGTCGTGAATATCACTCAAGGCAAGATGCGCTGATTCTTTCTTCAAGCCGTTGTAAATGGATGGTGCCCAACGCAAGGCTAATTCTTTCAGCGTGCTGACATCCACCATGCGATAGTGAAAATAACTTTCCAGCTCCGGCATATACGCAGATAAAAATCTGCGGTCTTGCCAAATACTGTTGCCACACATCGGTGACTTGTTTGTCACTGTATGCTCGCGCAGAAAATCCAGCGTGCGCTGTTGGGCTATTTCTTCTGTAATCACACTTTCCTGCACACGCTGCACCAAGCCAGATTTATTATGCTGATTGGTATTCCATTCATCCATACCATTTAATAACTCATCTGATTGATGTACGGCAAACACCGGCCCTTCGGCAACGACGTGCAAATTCTCGTCGGTAACTACCGTGGCAATCTCAATGATGCGGTCACGACGCGGATCAAGCCCGGTCATTTCAAGATCAATCCAAATCAGGTTTTTTGCTTTAGCCGTCATAATTTTCCCGCGTTATTCATAGTGTTGGTGTTTTGCATATCGTATCACGACTTTTACAAAATTGACTGCACCGCCTCACTTATGCCAAGATCGCCGCTCTAAAAATCATCAGGAACGGGACATGCAAACCATCATTGCCACTATTATTGCCTACTTATTCGGCTCAGTGTCGAGCGCGATCATCGTCTGCAAAATCATGGGCCTGCCCGACCCACGCACTCAAGGCTCGCGCAACCCCGGCGCCACCAACGTCTTGCGTATTGGCGGCAAAAAAGCGGCCGCTTTCACCATGGCTGGCGACGTACTAAAAGGTTTCATCCCCGTTCTCGGCGCTGTTTATCTGGAACTCGATAGCCTGACCATCGCACTAGTGATGTTCGGCGCCTTCATCGGCCACCTTTATCCCATCTTTTTCCGCTTCGAAGGCGGCAAAGGCGTGGCAACACTGATCGGCTGTCTATTTGGCTTATGCTGGCAGGCAGGCGTCGCATTCTTACTGACGTGGGCCGCTGTCGCCGCTGTATTCCGTTACTCTTCACTGGCATCACTCACCGCCGCCATCATCGCACCATTTTATGTTTGGTATTTCACTGATAGCTCCACGTATTACATCACCACCATCATCATGAGTTTGATATTGGTATTCAGACATCGCAGCAATATTCAAAATTTAGCGATGGGTGTAGAGAGGAAGATTGGTAAAAAGTGATTATGTTAATTCCGACAACGGCCATCTTGGCCTGACTTTCACACTCAAATCATCGCGCTCGCCGCGCAGCAAACGCTGACAGCCAACGTAGGCAATCATCGCGCCGTTATCGGTGCAAAATTCATGGCGCGGAAAAAACAAACTCGCATTATATTTGTCGCATAATTTTTTTAATCCGGCACGCAGCGCCAAATTCGCGCCAACACCACCGGCTATCACTAATGATTTTGCGCCCGTCTGTTGCAGTGCTCGTTTACACTTAATCGTGAGTGTATCAACCACCGCATCTTGAAACGCGCGCGCGATATCTGCTTTGGTTTGCTCATCACTACCGTGCGTATTCACCGTATTCAATGCAAATGTTTTCAAGCCGCTAAAACTAAAATCGAGACCCGGTCTGTCTGTCATCGGCCGCGGAAAAGTAAAACGTTTAGGGTCGCCATCATCAGCCAGCTTCGCTAAAGCCGCACCGCCGGGATAACCCAATCCTAATAACTTGGCAGTTTTGTCGAACGCTTCACCGGCTGCATCATCGAGCGTGTCGCCGATTTGCGTGTACTGACCCAAACCATCCACCTTAATTAATTCGGTGTGACCGCCAGAAACTAATAATGCCAAAAATGGAAATGATGGTTTTTCTGCTTCTAAAAACGGCGCGAGCAAATGACCTTCTAAATGATGCACGCCGATGGTCGGCACGCCGAGCGCAAATCCGAGCGAACGGCCGAGCATCGCACCCGCCATCAACGCGCCCACCAATCCCGGACCTTTGGTGTAGGCGATACCGTCGATCTCGCTGACTGGCAAACCAGCTTCCTTCAACACCTGATCAATCAACGGCAGCAGCTTCTTAACGTGATCGCGCGAAGCAAGCTCAGGCACCACACCCCCAAACGGGGCGTGAATATCAAGCTGAGTATAGATCGTGTGCGCCAGCAACCCGCGCGCAGCGTCGTACACCGCGATCCCGGTTTCATCACACGAAGTTTCTATGCCTAATACCCGCATTTATTTTGCCTTTGCCGTAAAAAGTGGCATAGTCTACCAACTTTGGTCTAGAAATGTATTAAGAAGAGATAAAATAATGACGCCATCGCCCGCAGACTTAACCTACTTCATTGCCGTCGCGCATCATTCCAACCTGTCGCGTGCCTCCGAAGCATTAGGTATCAGCCAGCCATCGCTCACACTCGCCATGCGCCGCCTGGAAGAAACCGTCGGCACACCATTATTAGTCCGCCATAAACGCGGCGTAAATCTCACCAAGGCCGGCGAGCAGTTACTCGCCCATGCCCGCGAATTATTACAACGCTGGGAGACCATCAAATCTCAGGCACTGGCTTCCATGAATGAAGTTCAGGGCAGCATCACGCTCGGCTGTCACCCTTCTGTCGCCCTGTATTCACTGCCAAATTTCCTGCCAAAGCTCCTGGCCGACCACCCCAATCTAGAAATTCAGCTAAAACACGACTTATCGCGCCGCATCACGGAACAGGTGATCAGCCTGAAAATCGATATCGGCATTGTCGTCAACCCGGTTCGTCATCCGGATTTAGTGATCACGCACTTGGACGATGACCAAATCTCGCTCTGGTGCACCGACGCCAAGCTGGGACTGAAACAATTACAAAGTGGCACTGCCACCATTTTATGCGACCCGGAAATGGCGCAAGCTCAAACCATTCTCGCCCAGCTCAAGAAATCCGGGCATGAGTACAGCCGCCTGTTATCATCTAATAATCTCGAAGTCATTCGCGCCCTCACTAAATGCAAAGCCGGTCTCGGTATCTTGCCGTCACGCATCGCCAATGAATACGGCTTGATCCGCATCCCGAAAGCACCAACCTATGAAGATGAAATCTGCCTGATCTATCGCGGTGAAAACCGTAACGTCCGCGCCATTCAAGCGATTATGGAAACGACCAAGAAGATGTTTTTGAAGTCATGCCGGGGCACAAAATAGCAGGCAAAAAAAAACCCCTCAAATAAGGGGCGGTATAGTGGAACGTACAACTTATTGTTATTATTATGAAAAATTATAGGTTAAGCCGCCAGTCACGCTATTGATTGGAAAAATCTGCAGCGCTTTCACCGAACCAGTCGCAATCGGACGGGTACTATCATCGTGTTTCATGTTCAAGCCAAAGCCTAGACCATGATCATCCGCATCATTGTGATCGGTAAAATCATTGGTCGCAGATCTCTTGGCATGTGACTTGGCAACGCCGTTCTGCTGATAATTAACAGCAGCTGGCGCAACCGCTGCACACGAAAAAATGAGACATGCTAATAGAATCTGTTTCATGAAAACTCTCTGCATAATGGCTAAAATATACAAAACCCACTGGGCATACTGTACTATTATCGACCACAAAGTCAACTAATAGTTAGTTTATAACCGAGCCATTGAGCTTAAATCGTTCAATTCATAGGCAAATGGACTTAAACGAGATTTGCATCTAACCCTTTACAATGGCGGCAGGCGACATTAGAATTGCGCTTCATTTAAAAACTTATTCAAGGTAACGTTTTCGCTATGCCAACAGTACGTGTAAGAGACAATGAGAATTTTGAACTGAGCCTGCGCCGTTTTAAGCGCCTCTGCGAAAAAGCCGGCATTTTAGCCGATCTGCGCCGTCATGAATTTTATGAAAAGCCAACCTGGAAGCGTAAACGCAAAAAGGCAGCTGCGGTAAAACGCTATCAGAAGAAGATCCTGCGCGAGCAAATGGCGCTGGAACGCGATCGTCAGCCTATCGGCGTGACCAAGAAAGAAGCCGCTTAAAGATTCTTTTTGAGCCGGATCTATCTATATAGTATCTATGACTCCCACCCTCACACCGAGGGCGGGAGTTGTTTTATGCGCTCAACCCATCAAGCTAAAGCCTAGGAGACCATATGACCGTCACGATTAAGGACAAAATCACCGAAGACATGAAAAACGCCATGCGCAGCCAGCAAAAAGAACGCCTCGGCACCATCCGCCTGGTTCTGGCTGCACTCAAGCAACGTGAAGTCGATGAACGCATCGTACTTACCGATGAACAAGTACTCGCCACTCTGAATAAAATGATCAAACAGCGCCGCGACTCAGTGACACAGTTTGAAGCCGGCAATCGTCCTGATCTCGCTGCCAAAGAATTGGAAGAAATCAAAGTGATCCAAGACTACCTGCCAGCCCAATTGTCTGAAGCTGAAATTGCTGATGCGATTGCTGCTGCCATTACCGAATCTGGCGCTGCTTCAGCGAAAGATATGGGTAAAGTCATGGGCGTATTGAAAGCCAAACTGGCTGGAAAAGCAGATATGACCGTGGTGAGTGCGAAGGTGAAAGAGAAGCTGGGTTAATTTGTTTATAAAAAAACGGGCACGATGTGCCTACATTGGTGATGAGCGTGTAAGGCCGAAGGCCTGCTTTTTACTAGCCCGGGGTAAGGCGTGTTTTTTACGCCGCCACCCCGGGATGAAATCACAGATAACCTAGCGCTGAAAGCGCGACCATCAATTAGGCACGCGCCTTCAGCGCTCGATACAGATTCGCATTCTTAACCCAGGGTAGCGGCGTAAAAAACACGCCTTACCCTGGGCTAGATACAGGCCTTCGGCCTGCAAAACATCCCTACCCAAAAAAACATGAGAATATCAACAACTTAGCCCAAGCCCCGCGTTGGGTTATACGTAAAAAGAGCGCCAACGCAATCCTTCAACACACCCCCAAACGCAAACAACGCGCCCGGGCTACATCTGACTCCCGCTTTCTGATAACATCAGCCATTAGGTCAAGGGGCAAGTAAACGATGGCAGACATCATCCCGCGTGAGTTTATTGAATTATTGCTAGAACGCATCGACATCGTTGATTTCATCAACTTGCAAATCCCTTTGCGCAAAAAATCTGGCAGCAATTACTTCGCACGCTGCCCTTTCCATCAAGAAAAAAGCGCTTCATTTTCTGTCAGCCAGACCAAACAATTTTATTACTGCTTTGGTTGTGGCGCACACGGCAATGCCATCGACTTCCTCATGCAGAACGACCACATGAGTTTTCCAGAGGCCATCGAAGCACTGGCTCGTCAAGCTGGCATGGAAGTGCCACGCTCAGCAACCTCAGTGAAGAAAGACGATTCCATTCCCGCGCTGCAAGAATTAATGAAAGAAACCGCTGTATTTTATTACGAGCAAATGCGCAAATCGCCGCGCGCAATTGAATACTTAAAGCAACGCGGTATCACCGGACAAATCGCACAGTTATTCCAATTAGGTTACGCACCGACTGGCTGGAGCCACGTGCTAGATCATTTTGGCAAAACTGATGCTGATAAAAAGAAAATGCTAGACACCGGCCTCATCATTCAGAAAAAAGAAGGCGGTTACTACGATCGCTTTCGTGATCGCATCATGTTTCCGATTCATGATTACCGCGGCCGTGTCATTGGTTTTGGCGGACGCATTCTCGATCAAGGCGAACCAAAATATTTGAACTCGCCAGAAACACCACTCTTTCAAAAAGGCCATGAGTTATACGGCCTGCATCAAGCACTTAAAGCAAATCGGCAATTAGAACGCGTGATGATAGTCGAAGGCTACATGGATGTAATTGCCCTCTTCCAGCTCGGCATCACCTACGCAGTAGCGACACTTGGCACCGCCACCAGCGCGCATCATTTACAACGCTTGTTCCGCTACACCTCAGAAATTGTGTTTTGTTTTGATGGCGATGAAGCCGGTCGCACTGCTGCATGGCGAGCGCTGCAAGTTATTTTTCCGGTGATGCATGACAGTCTGCAAGTGCGCTGCTTGTTTTTACCAGATGGCGAAGATCCGGATTCTCTGGTTCGCAAAGAAGGCAAAGAAGCATTTGAAAAACGCATGTTATCCAGCTCATCTTTGTCGGATTTCTTTTTCCAGGCCATCGGCAAACAAGCTGACATGAATACCATGGAAGGCCGCGCGCGTTTTGCCGCTCTCGCCCTGAATCACATCAAGCAACTGCCAGCCGGATTATTTCAAGGCATGATGATCACCGAACTCAGCAAACGTGCACGCGTGAACATTGATGAATTAAAAGCACAAATTAATACGCAAGGCGAAGTACAGCCAACGCAGCTCACTGTTACCGCAGAAGATGATCAACTCAAAAACAAACTGCCGGCACCCGTGCGTCTTGCTATGGCGTTATTGATACAGCAACCATCACTCGCCAATTTAATCAAAGAACCACTGCCCGCAGCCGTATTGCCCGGCGCTGCATTTCTCGCGCAATTAGTCGAGACACTCAACAAACACGCAACACCGCTTACCACTGGCAGCTTGCTGGAATCATGGCGCGGTCACAAAGAAGAAGCTTTCATCGCCAAGCTCGCGCAATTCGAACATAATGTTCCTGATGCTGCCATCGAAAGCTCGTTCCTCGGCTCACTGCGACAAATGCAAGCACTGGCACTCGAAGAAGAAATCAATCGCCTAATGGCGAAAGCTGCGCAAGAAGGGTTGTCTGATGAAGAAAAACAAATTTTAACGGCAACAATTACGCGTAAAAAAAACTTAAATAATGAAACCAAGCTCGGCAATAATAATTAATCTATAAAGCACCAATAATAAAAATAAAAACAGGTGGATCATGCAGCGATTTCATTTAGAACCCGACCATATTATCGCAGTTGCCAATCTTCATGGTAATGACATACAAATTGCTTTGGATTATTTATTAAGCGGCGCCGCTCTTCCTGGCTGTAAACTCATGCTGAGTGATAATCACATCACCATGGACGACCTCTACAAATTACTAGCTGCACTTGCTGATCCTCGCTGTCCGGCAAATTTGCAAATCTCACTGGAAAATTGTGATTTAACCGATGAACACATGGCGGAATTCGCCCGCCTGTTTTATACCGGCCTCTATCCCGCCGGTTTGCGTTTTGATTTTTCCAGAAATCATATTGGTGACGGCGGCTTGCTGGCGATTGCTACCGCATTATCCAACAATCGCGAAGGTGCAGGACCTGGTGTGTATTTTGATTTGCAATACAACATTAACATTACTAATGATGGCATCAATCAATTAGCTGCCATCTGTCAGCATAATGATATTGCCACCGGTACCGGTTTCAACCTGCGCAATAATCTCGGCTTTGATCACACCAGCGCACGCGCGCTGGTCATGACATTAACCACCAATACTGCCATCACCGAACTCGACATTGAAACCAACGATACTGAAAATCATTTCGCCGTCGACATGGACGGCGATATTCACCCGGCAATGATCGATCAAGGTTCGTATCAGGCCATGCTGCAATATTGCTGCCTGCGCAACCGCCTGCTGCTGAAATACCAGCACGA
>CAZWPD010000004.1:0-4707 GCA_964636145.1 uncultured Coxiellaceae bacterium | reverse complement strand
TTGGCGGCTATGCCCGTGGCAGTGCAACATCCTCTAAAATGACAACTACTTGAAAAAAATGGATATTTGATTAAAATAAAATTGGCAATATAATCATCAGTTCACTTTTTTTGCATGTTGATTAATTGGATTTTTACCGATTAATCATGACTTTTTTGGCGAAATAGTAGATAATTCGTGGTTCAATTTGTCAGATCTTAACTTATACTCTGGTAGCAACCCTAATATTATAACTGGCAGGCCAAATCGTATGGATGATTCGCAAAAAGAATCTCAAAAGACTCGTCTTAAAGACCTTATCACCCGCGGCAAAGATCAGGGTTATCTGACTTATGCCGAGGTCAACGACCATCTACCGGCAGACATTACCGATCCCGAACAGATTGAAGAAATCATTGGGATGATTAATGACATGGGTATCGTGGTTTCCGAAGAAGCACCGGAAATCGATGAGCTCCTTCTCACCGAAAGCGATGCCGCAGAAGATGAAAGCGCAGCCGAAGAAGTTGCCCAGGCTCTCACCAGCTCTGACAGCGAATTAGGCCGCACCACCGACCCAGTACGTATGTATATGCGTGAAATGGGCCGCGTGGAATTGTTATCACGCGAAGGCGAAATCGCGATTGCAAAGCGTATCGAAGAAGGCATCAACCAGATGCTGACCACACTCGCCAACCAGCCGCAAATGATTGCCGAAGTGTTAGCTGATTTCGACCGCGTTGAAAAAGGTGAATTACGCTTGAGCGATGTGATCAGCGGCTATATTGAGCCCGATCTTGTTGCTGCTGAAGTCGACGAAGATGAAGAAGTCGATGCCGAAGGCGAAGCCAAAGTCGCACCTAAAAAAGCAAAAGACGGCGCACCAGCTGCACCTAAAGTTGCGGCCAAAGACAAAGACGGCAAAGACATTGTTGAAGATGAAGAAGCATCTGAAGACTCTGAAGATCCTTTCGATGACGACGCCGGCCTTGACCCAGAAAAAGCGCGTGAAAAATTTAATGAATTACGCGAATGCTATACCGATGCCGTTGCTACTGAAAAACGTAATGGCGTTGAACACAAGAAAACCCAGGCCAAGCGTGCGTTGCTCGCCAAAGTTTTCATGGATATCAAATTATCGCCGCGCCAGTTCCACAAACTTTCCAAAAAAATGCGCAGCATGTTAAATGAAATCCGCTCACAAGAACGCGCCATCATGGGCTTTTGTGTAAATAAAGCGAAAATGTCGCGCAAAGCGTTTATCACTGCTTTCATGCATCATGAAACCAAGCTCGACTGGTTCCTCGATGACAAAGGCAAGGTCATCCACGCTGAGCTCGAAAAATTGATTCCTGATATTCATCGTGCGCAAAAGAAATTAATCGCGCTCGAAGAACAAATGCGAATGACCGTCGCAGAAATCAAGGAAGTGAATCGTCGTCTCTCGATTGGTGAAGCAAAAGCCCGCCGCGCCAAGAAAGAAATGGTCGAAGCTAACTTGCGTCTCGTGATTTCCATCGCCAAGAAATACACCAACCGTGGTTTACAATTCCTCGATTTAATTCAGGAAGGCAACATCGGCTTGATGAAAGCAGTTGATAAATTTGAATATCAACGCGGTTACAAGTTCTCAACTTATGCAACCTGGTGGATTCGTCAGGCCATTACGCGTTCTATCGCGGATCAGGCACGTACGATTCGTATTCCAGTGCACATGATTGAAACCATCAACAAGTTGAATCGTATCTCCCGACAACTCTTGCAAGAATCCGGCCAGGAACCAACGCCGGAAGAATTAAGCCGCAAGATGAGCATTCCGGAAGACAAGATTCGCAAAATCTTGAAAATTGCTAAAGAACCAATCTCCATGGAAACACCAATTGGTGACGATGAAGATTCACATCTTGGCGATTTCATTGAAGACGGCAACACCATTTCTCCAATTGATGCAGCCACGAATTTTGGCTTGTCAGAAGCAGTGCAAAAAGTATTGGGTTCATTGACGCCACGCGAAGCGAAAGTATTACGCATGCGCTTTGGTATCAACATGAATACCGATCACACACTGGAAGAAGTGGGTAAACAATTTGATGTGACACGTGAACGTATTCGTCAGATTGAAGCCAAAGCCTTGCGTAAATTGCGTCATCCATCACGCGCTGAACAGCTGCGCAGCTTCCTGGAAGATCAAGAGTAAGGTTATAACCATTACAAAAATCCCCGCAGCTGCGGGGATTTTTTTGCCTGAATGATTATTGCAATTTCTTTTCAATACGAGCGTCTGGTATAAACCAGATCGCCGCAACAAGCATGTAAATTCCAAATGCTGCAATCGAATACCAAAATGCAAGTGGTATAGCGATTACACAAAGCAGCAGAGATAACTTGCCTTTAACATCTTTCCCCATCGCCTGCGCCAGCAGCGAGTCACGGCCATGCAGCGCAATCAACGCCTTGGTTAACATGAAATACGCACACGCCGCCATCAATAACACCACGCCGTAACATACCGTTGGCGCTGTTGCAAAATCATGCTCGCCGGCCCAGGCAGTCACGAAGGGAATTAGCGAAAGCCAAAACAGCAAATGCACATTCGCCCAAAGAACTTTACCATTCACCGCAGTGACGGTTTGAAACAAATGATGGTGATTATTCCAATAAATCGCGAGATAAATGAAACTCAGTGCATAGCAAATACCCACCGAAACCAGCGGCAGCAAGTCGGCAAACTGCGAGCCCGACGGCACTTTTAACTCTAACACCATAATGGTAATGATGATGGCCATCACACCATCGCTAAATGCTTCAATACGACTTTTATGCATTTGCATCAACGACACACTCCATAGACTTTTTCAGGAAAGACATGCGGGTAAATTTTATTGTTTTAATCTTTTTTCAATGCGCGCGTCCGGCACAATCCAGAGCAAGGCATTGCCAAGATAGATAGCGAAAGCAACCAGCGGATACCAAAATGAAAGTGGAATAGCAATACCGTACAACCCGATAGAAAACAGTGTTTTATAATCCTTGCCTAATGCTTCGGCTAAAATAGAACTATTTTCATGCTGCGCGAGCAATACTTTAGTTAGCAGCCAATAGGCAAAGCCAGTCATAAATAAAATGAACCCGTACAATGCTGTTGGGATAGCGGCAAAATTATTTTCGCCGGCCCAGGCCGTTACAAACGGCACCATGGAAAGCCAAAGCAGTAAATGAATGTTCGCCCAAAGCGTAATGCCGTTCACTTCTTTCACGGCTTGAAATAAATGATGGTGATTATTCCAGTAAATTGCGAGATACAAAAAACTCAGGATATAACAAAAGAAAACATATTTCAGGGGTAGCAGATCATTTATGGCAATGCCTCTAGGGAGATTCAGATCAAGCACCATGATCGTCATGATAATCGCGATGACATTATCACTAAATGATTCAATACGATTTTTTTGCATGAGCAATCCCTTTATTTTTTAGATACAAACGGGTTGTCTTCGATATAGAAACGTAACAGTTTCTTCGCCCACTCACCCGCGTAATCCACACCTATCCGTGGTCGCTTAACGATCTTTATTGTCGCATCATTTTCGCCGTGCGCAATGAAAAAATCATCGCTTAAGAGATCGTGCTCATTCAATGTTTTATCAATACCCATGGCCTTGGACAACAAACCCGGCCCCTGCGTACGCAGCTCAATATTTTTAACCGGCTCAAGCGCGCGCAACAATACCGCCGATGCCAGCCCTTCGCGCTCGGTCACCACATTCATGCAGTGATACATGCCATAAATAAGATAAACATAGGCATAACCCGGCGGACCGAACATCACTTTGGTGCGCGGCGTCAGCCCCTTGCACGAATGCGCGGCCTGATCATGCTCGCCGAGATAAGCCTCAACCTCGACAATCCGCCCCACCCGCGCAACACCATCGCGCACGCAAACCAGGTACTTGCCGAGCAAATCCAGGGCAACAGACTCGGCATCGCGATCGTAAAACGACCGCGGCAGGCGATTTTTGATCAATACACTCGTGGAATCGGACTTCTTCATAGACCGGCATCATACCAACCCGCCGCCGCACACAAAAGAGACCATAAACTCTGGAAAGCACGCTAACTTCGATATATCATTGGCGCTCTACGTTTTACCCCTCAGCGGGCCCATAGCTCAGTTGGTTAGAGCAGAGGACTCATAATCCTTTGGTCCTAGGTTCAAGTCCTAGTGGGCCCATTAAGAATCATGTAGTTACCACACTTTTTCGATTGGTCAAAAATCTGTTCGTGAGTTTTTCGTGAATTACTCGTGAGTTTTATCCCCTGCTCCTACGATTGAAACAAGGATGGAAGCCAGCTATCATTCTGCCTTATTGAATAATGCACTTTTTATTCTCATGTAGCAGACATCTCAATAACTATAACCAGAGAGAAATGAAATATGAATTTTAAACATTTAATCATGTTGCTGTTAAGCATGCTCAGTTTTGGAATTAATTGCAGTTTTGCCGCCACCAAAAGCCAGATTATTTGTCATTACCCTGACGGGGTTAAAACATTTGATCAGGTTGAAGACGTTGGAATAGGTGATAATACAATTCGTTTTAATTATCAGAGAAAACTTGTATACCTCTCACAGACATTTTGTGAAGTGTGGATTGACCATAATTAAGCGAGCTGTAGATACTGTCTTGAAATGCAAGGCCATTCATGCAAAATTTTCCTCGAATGGCC
>CAZWPD010000003.1:79776-90083 GCA_964636145.1 uncultured Coxiellaceae bacterium | reverse complement strand
TCGCGCACACCGCCGACTTCGAGAATGTTTTCCATAAAGCTTTTGCCGGTGTGACGATCGAACAAGCCATGTTCTTCAAACGCAGCATAGGCATCTGCAGACAACACTTCAGCCCACTTATAGCTGTAATAACCAGCTGAATAGCCACCAGCGAAAATATGCGCGAAGCTGTGCTGGAAGCGATTGAAAGGTGGGACAGGGTATGCCGCAACTTCATTGCGCACGTGATTGAGAATGCGCTGGATTTGCCCGGCTGGTAGAGACGGGTCGTATTCCAGATGCAGGCGAAAATCAAAGATGGAAAATTCGAGCTGGCGCACCATTTGCAATCCGGTCTGAAAATGTTTTGCAGTTAACATTTTTTGATAAAGTTCATCGGGGAATGGTTCGTGTGTTTCATAATGTTCAGCGATGTCCGCCAGTACATCTTGTTCCCATGTGTAGTTTTCCATAAATTGACTTGGAAACTCGACCGCATCCCATGGCACGCCATTGATACCAGAAACCGAAGGCAAATTGACTTTGCTGAGCATGTGATGCAGGCAATGACCGAACTCATGAAATAAAGTAATGACATCATCATGAGTTAATAGGCCAGGCTTATTTTCAACTGGACGCATGAAATTACAAGTCAGATAAGCAATTGGAAATTGATGATGATCTTTGTTCATGTAGCGCACGCGGCACTCATCCATCCATGCGCCGTCACGTTTGTGCGGGCGCGCATATAAATCGATATAAAATCCGGCGCGGAACTGTTCTTTATCATCGTATAAAGAAAAGAATTTAACGTGGGGGTGCCAGACATCGATGTCTGATTCTTCACGGATGGTGATGCCGTAAATTTTCTCAACTAGAGCAAATAAACCATTAAGCACTTTGTGAATGGGGAAATAAGGGCGAAAATCTTCTTGGGTGAAATTGAATTTACTCATTTGGAGTTTTTCGGAGTAATAAGGCAGATCCCAAGCTTCAACGGTATCAAGTTGATCTTGCGCTTTCGCTAATGCCAGTATTTCCTGATATTCCTGTTCGGCCAGCGGCTTGCTGCGTTTGACGAGATCTTCTAAAAAGCCTAATACTTCCTGCGGTGATTTTGCCATTTTAGTGGCAAGAGAATATTCGGCAAAATTATTGAAGCCAATTAATTTTGCAATTTCGGTATGCACGCGCATGATGTCATTCATGACATCGGTGTTGTCCCACTTGCCGGCGTTAGGGCCTTGATCTGATGCGCGCGTGGTATAAGCTTCATACAGTTGTTTACGCAAATCCCGGTTAGCTAGATATTTGATAGCGGTTGAATACGAAGGATAATCTAGCGTCAACACATAACCTTCAAGCTTACGTTCTTTGGCACTGTCAGCAGCAAGTTGCAATGCCTGTGGCGGCAACCCTTCTAATTGCTGCACATCTGTAATCGGCAGCATCCAGCCATTGGTCGCATCGAGAAGATTTTCTGAAAATTTGGTGGTCAGGCGGCTAATTTCCTGACTCAATTCAGCGAGTCGTGCCTTTTCGGCAGCAGGTAGGTGAATGCCGGCGAGTTTGAAATCGCGGATATCATTTTCAATTATTTTTTTCTGAACAGGAGAGAAGTCGGCGAAGGCGGGGCTGGCAGCGAGTGCTTCAATAGCGTGAAACAGAGTTTCATTCTGTGACATCTCAGTGTGATACGTAGTCAGGTGTTCAATGGTTTTATTATAGGCTTCGCGCAGCGCTTCCGATTCTTTAACAGCGTGCAAATGGGCGATGGGCGACCATAGATTGTGCAGCTCATTATTCATATCTTCGAGCGGTTGCATCAGGTTTTCCCAAGTGTAAGCGCCAGTATTTGCTAAAATCTGTTTGAGCTGCTCACGGTTTTTATTGAGTAGCGTGGTGATGCTGCTCTCAACCTGGTCGGGTTTGATCGCTGAGAAGCTGGGTAAAGTGGCGGGATTGAAAGCGGCCAGTGCCATAGTGTGTCCTTATCAAAACGTTGCAAAATTATCTAATATTATCAGCATAACGCTGACCTTGTTAGGCAAGAATGTTATAATCGCCGCACTTAGATCTCAAGATTGGCGAAAAAATAATCATGACAAAAGTCAGCAAAATTATTACCTTCCAGGGATTGATTGCCGCGCTGCAGCAATACTGGGGTGAGCAGGGCTGCATCATTATGCAACCCGTTGATATGGAAGTCGGTGCAGGCACGTTTCACACCGGCAGTTTTCTCGGGGCGATTGGTCCTGAGCCGTGGCGCGCTGCTTACGTGCAGCCAAGCCGTCGGCCAACTGATAGCCGCTACGGCGACAATCCCAATCGTGTGCAGCGTCATCATCAGTTTCAAGTGGTGCTGAAGCCATCGCCTGACAATATTCAGGATTTATACCTCGATTCATTGCGAGCGCTCGGTGTCGATACCTTGAAAGACGATATCCGTTTTGTTGAAGATAACTGGGAGTCGCCGACTCTGGGCGCCTGGGGTCTCGGCTGGGAAGTCTGGCTGAATGGCATGGAGGTGACTCAGTTTACTTACTTCCAGCAGGTCGGTGGTCTTGAATGCCGCCCAGTGACAGGTGAAATCACTTACGGTCTTGAGCGTCTCGCCATGTCACTGCAAGGTGTGGATGATATCTACGACATTGTCTGGAATCAGGGTCCGCAAGGCGTGATTACGTATCGCGATGTTTGCCATCAAACCGAAGTGGAAATGTCGAAATATAATTTTGAAATGGCGGATGTTGCTGAACTTTTCAAGCAATTTGCCTATTTTGAAAATGAAAGTTTACGTCTGACCGAAGCTGGTCTGCCGCTGCCAGCCTACGAAATGGTCTTGAAGGCTTCACATACATTTAATTTGCTGGATTCGCGCCGTGCAATTTCTGTTACCGAGCGTCAGCATCATATTTTGAAGATTCGCCGTCTGGCTAAAGCAGTCGCAGAAAGTTATTACCAATCGCGGGAAGCGCTAGGCTTTCCATTGCTGCAAGAGAAAAAATCATGACCAAGCACGCTGATTGTTTAATCGAAATTCATACTGAAGAATTGCCGCCAAAGTCGCAGAAAAAGCTAGCTGCCGCATTTTTGCAGCAGATCACAGAGCGCTTGCAGAAAGAAAATTTAGCGTTTGAAGCGGTGCGTTCTTTTGTGACGCCGCGACGTTTGGCTGTAATCGTTACAGCATTGGCAGATGCGCAGCCTGATCAAAATATTGAGCGTAAAGGTCCGGCATTAAATGCTGCATTTGATAAAGATGGCGTACCTTCAAAAGCCTGCGAAGGGTTTGCACGTTCTTGCGGCGTGTCGCCAAAAGATTTATTAACGATTAAAACCGAGCAAGGCGAATGGGTTGGTTATCGACAGGCCGTGCAAGGCAAAGCGATTGCAGAATTATTGCCAGCGATTGTAGAGCAAGCTGCGATGGCATTGCCTATCGCCAAGCGCATGCGTTGGGGCAGTAGTGCTGTTGAATTTGTGCGCCCGGTGCATTCTGTAATTTTACTTTACGGCAAGAAGGTTATGCCGGCAGAAATCCTCGGCTGCAAAACTGGTAATGTGACACGCGGACACCGCTTTATGGCGGATGAAGAATTGAAAATTACTGCTCCTGCCGATTATGAAGAAATTCTCGAAAAAAGCGGCAAGGTTATCGCTGATTTTAATAAGCGCCGCGAATTGATTCGCGAAGCTGCCGAAGCTTGCGCTGACAGTGCATTGGGCAAAAAAGCCAAGGTGGTGATGGCAGATGATTTGCTGGATGAAGTTACCGGACTGGTTGAATACCCGGTGGCTTTGTGCGGTCAATTTGATGAGGCTTTCCTGAAAGTGCCAAAGGAAGTGTTGATTTCTTCCATGCAAGATCATCAACGCTATTTCCCGGTCGTTGATGCCAAAAATAATTTGCTGCCGCATTTTATTTTTATCAGCAATATTAAAAGCAAGAAGCCGGAACAAGTCATTCACGGTAATGAGCGTGTGCTGCGCGCACGTTTGTCAGATGCGAAGTTCTTTTTTGAAACCGATCAACTTGAGCCGCTGAAGAATCGTGTTGAACGCTTGAAGGATATTGTTTACCAAGCCAAATTAGGTACGTTATACAATAAAGCGGAGCGCTTGAGTAAATTGACTGGCTATATTGCGGGGCAAATTGGCGTGAATCTCGATCATGCTAAATCGGCTGGCATGTTAGCGAAAGCAGATTTAATTACGAGTATGGTTGGCGAATTTCCCGAGCTGCAAGGTGTAATGGGTTGCTACTACGCGCTGCACGATAAGCTTGGTGAAGATGTTGCGCATGCTCTGCGTGATCAATACAAGCCGCGATTCGCCGGCGATGTGCTGCCAGACTCAAGACTTGGTTGTGCGTTAGCGATTGCTGATCGTCTCGATTTATTGGTTGGTTCATTTGGCATTAATCAAATACCGACTGGTGACAAAGATCCGTATGGGCTGCGCCGTGCTGCATTGGGCGTGGTGCGCATGTTAATAGAGTCTGGCCTGGATCTGGATATCAAAGATCTGATCACTCATGCTGTTAGTTATTACCAGAACGATGCAAAATTTGAAAATGCAGACACAGTATCGCAAGTGTTGAATTTTATTCGTGAGCGACTGCGCGTCTGGTATCAAGATCAGGGCGTCACACCTGATGTGTTTGCTGCGGTTGCTGCACTCGATATCAATAATTTGCTCGATTTCCATAAGCGAGTGATTGCCGTTCAAGCCTTTAAGAAACTGCAAGAATCGGGCGCGCTTTCTGCTGCTAACAAACGCGTGAGCAATATTCTTAGCAAATATCAGGAAAAAATTCTCGCAGAGGTTGTCAATCCGGCAATTTTTGAAGAAGCGGTTGAGAAAGAGCTGGCGAAAGAGTTGGAGTTAAAGCACGGAGAGATCACGCGTCTTTATCAAGCCGGTCAATATAATGAAGTGTTGCTGCAGTTGGCAACGCTGCGCAAACCCGTTGATGACTTTTTCGATAAAGTGATGGTGATGACCGATGACAGGCCGCGGCGCGAAAATCGTATTTTGTTGCTAACTCGCTTGCGAAATATGTTTTTACAGGTGGCGGATATCGCTCTACTGCAATAAAAAATGGTTTCAAGATCATAGGACTGGTTATATACTAGATCTCATTATCGAAAGGGAGATAGATGCATGCAGGGAAGAATCTTGCGCGGAATTTTAGTCAGCTCATCATTATTATTGCTCGCTGCGCCAGCGTTTGCGGACATGTCATTGCCGTACGGCTGGTATCTGGAAGGTAATGTCGGATCATCATCGTTAACCAATAGCGGCTATCCTGGCAACGTCAGCTCATCGGGCGTTGGTTACAACGGTAATCTTGGCTACAAGTTCATGCCATACGTGGCTGCTGAAATTGGCTATACCCAGTATGCAAATAGCACCGTCACCGATGATTTCAGCAATAAGGCCGGTATTGGCAAGCACTATACCTGGAATATGGCTGCAAAAGGTATTTTGCCATTCAGCAATAGCGGTTTTGAAGGCTTTGCCAAGCTGGGTGTGCAACGTATTGCGAGTTCCATGACGATTCAGGACGCTACTGCTGCCACGAATATCGGCTTGTCCTCCGCTTCTCATAGCGCCACTGGTGTTTATCTTGCCGCCGGCGTGCAATATTACTTCATGCCAGAGTTTGCCATTAATGCTCAATGGGCGCGCGCTCAGGGCAATAGTTCAACTGGTACAGAATCCTTATTGTCCGGTGGTCTCTCGTTCATCTTTGGTTAATTTGTTTAGCTGTATTGACGGGCGCATGATGCGCCCGTTTTTTTTGCCTCAAATTTTCCAGACTGACTGCATCCACTGACTGATATCATCGAGCTCTTCTATGCAGACACTATGAGCCATGGGGTAGGCATGCCAGCTCACAGGATACGCAGCTTCCTTGAGTTGCATGGCGGCGGCCTGGCCTAAGGTTGGCGATACCACCTGATCTTGCGTGCCGTGCGCGATGAATAATGGCAGGGATTTGTTCGCGAGTGAGCCTTTGGCGATGATGTCAGTCGCATTTGGTAGTAAACCCGATAAGGCAATCACGCCAGCTAACCGTTCCGGATAGAGAATGCCGGTGTTGAGAGCAATCACAGCGCCTTGAGAGAAGCCAGCTACCATGATGTTGGCAGGAGCAATGCCGCGTTGTTGCTCACGTTGAATCAAGAGATTAATTTGCTGTACCGATTTTTGAATGCCAGCGCTATCCACTTGTGAATTGATGCCAGTTGGGTGGATATCAAACCACGCCGGCATTTCATAACCGTTATTAATAGAGACTGGCATGACCGGTGCATGCGGAAAGATGAATCTTATTTTAAGGTGTTGAGGTAAGTGCAATTCTGGAACAATAGATGCAAAATCGTTTCCGTCTGCACCAAGTCCGTGCAGCCAGATCACAGATTTATCCGGATTTTCGAAGGTATTCGTTTCAATGTGAGGCAATAATTCATTCATATTCATGTTGTTGGAATCCGCTTGCTAAGGTGAGCGGAAAAATAACATAATAGACGACTGGGATAACACAATTTTTTAAACTGCGTTCAAAGGGAAAGGGAATCAATATCATGAAGAGAATTAAATTATTAGGTGTGACACTGTTGGAAGTCATGCTCGTGTTAGCAGTCGCTTCCGTTATCATTTTAATGTCAGTCAGATTCTACAAATCAGCGACCGATAGCAGCCAAGTAAACTCCTATATGCAGGCAATTCAGGCTATTACCTCCGCAGCAGATGGTTTGGCACAAAACACTGGTACATATAGCGGTGCAAACACATCCGCAATTGGTACACTCGTTGGATCAAAGAACCTCATAGCTGGTTGGGGTGCGACGCTAGGTGTTGCAGGTACCGCAACAACCGTAACAGTTACGCCGACTGCTCCCGCTGGTACATCAGTATGCGCACAGGTCAAAACCAAATTGGAAAGTAACCCAAAATACGGCGTGACTTGCCCGAGCGCTGTTGTTGTTTACACAACTACGAAGTAAGTTTCTATGTATAAAAAACGGGGCTTTAGGCCCCGTTTTTTTTTGCGTGATTTTGTTGAGGGTGTAAGATAGAACATAAAAATGGAAAAAAGGAGATAGAAATGGGTTTGAAAAATACAACCACAAGTTATGGATCAGTAGCAAAGTTTTTACATTGGCTGATCTTTTTGTTGGTATTTGTGATGATTGTCGGCGGATTTTGCCTCGACTATGTACCGAAAGAATATAAACCGGTGATTTATAATTTGCATAAACTAACCGGCGTGGCCATTTTAATGTTAATGCTGATACGTTTGTGCTGGAAGATGATCAATGTAAAACCTGAGCTGCCAGCAAACACCAAACCCTGGGAGCGGAAAGCGGAGCGAATTGTTCACGACGTTCTGTATTTGCTAATCATTGCCATGCCGCTGGTCGGTTGGATTGGTTCCAGCGCCGCTGGTAAAGCACCGCATATTGGTGACTGGTCGTTAACATTGCCAGTACCAGAGAGCGAAGCCATTACCGATGTTGCCTTTGAGATGCATGAAATGATCGCTTTTGCGATTATTTTCGTCGTCGGCATTCATGTTTTAGCTGCGCTTTATCATCATTACATCCGCAAAGATAATATTCTGAAAAGAATGTTACCGTAATACTTATGAGAAAATGTAATCAAGCGTCAGCATGAAATTCCGCTCTGGTGCCGGGTAGAAATATTCACTAACCGGCCCAGTCTGATAAACCGTATATAAATAATAATTAGTGTTGAAAATATTATTTACGTGTAACGATGCCGAAAACGCTTGGTATTGATACCGTAAATTGAAATTATAAAGTGTATAGCCGCCTTGGCCGCCGCTGATATTGGCATTGTCATTCGCTGGATATTGTTTGCCTGTGTAAACTGCTTCCGCATATGCTTGCAGATGTTGCGTGATGTGACTAGTCAGTCCGCCGCGCGCCGTCCAATCAGAAACGAGTGGAATTTGTTTGCCGGCATCAATACCGTTACGAAAGCGTGCGTAGACATAATTCAATTGCGCATCAAGCGTGAAGAAGTTATTTAAAATATGTTTGCCAGCCAAGTTCGCACCAGTGCGAGCAGTCGGCGCGAGATTAGTATTGCTGCCAAAAGGATTTTGCGGGGTCTGCAATGGATTAAACGCAATTTCATCGCGGAGATTTAATTGATAAATCGCGGCATCGTAAACATCGTTGTCGATGCTGTATGACAAACCGCTTTCGTAAGAAATGCCACGTTGTGTGCGCAGCGGCTGATTGCTTGCACTATTTTCTTCGGCTTTGGGAAAGCGATAACTGCCGGCGCGACGTAGATAAAATGATAGCGGTTGGCTTATCGCATAAGTGATACCTAGCGTTGTTGCAGTGGCACGATTGAGTGCGTAGGCGCTAATGTTGGTATTCAATTGCGTGGATTGTTCGGCCCCACGCACACCAATAATTAATTTAACTTTATTGTTGATCGCAGCATTAAAGAGGCTGAAGACACCGCCTTGTTGCTGTCGATTATTGGTAAGTCCATATGCGCTTTGCAGATGATATTGATCAAGGCGTGCATCAATGCCAGCCGTAAACTGATGTTCGGAAAACTTTGTTCCAAGCTCCGGTCGAAAGAAAATACTCCGACGGGATTGGGTGAATGGCGCGTACAAAACACCATTACCGTCCATGTCGCGGACGAAGGTGTCAGAGTTTAGCGTCCATTTAGTGAAGACGGTATTGTGGCTATGGAGGTGAAGGTAGCCGCTATTGTCTTTGAAATAGTCGATCGTATTACTTGCTTGCCGTCGATTTTGCCAGACTTGTGTTGCTGTTAGCGGTCCTGGATATTGCATGTTTTCGTGAGTAAATTTGTAATCTAGAATGTAGTCATTATTGTTGGGATGACTTGCCAGTGAGCCAAGCACAGTGTCATTGCTATAGTCATTATGATAGCGATAATTATCTGTGGTCTTGTGCGCGACATTGATTTGATAATTGATGTTTCGATATGTGTTCAGGTAGCTGACATGACAAGTGCGCAAATCATAGCTGCCGGCGCCGCATTGTAAGCGCAATTTTTTTTCAATAGGTCCATCTGTAAAGATGTTGATAATACCGCCAACCGCTTGATCACCGTATAACACGCTCTCGCTGCCGGAAATAATTTCTATGCGAGTGATGTCTTCCATCGGTAAGGTATTTAAATCAGATGGCTGCAGATCAGGATTGGTAACCGGCATACCATTAATTAACAGCAACGTATTGCTGCTGGCATTAGCACCGAAGCCACGCATGCCAATCAGCACCTGACTGCCGGTGCCGCTGGCATCGTGTAGTTGTAGTCCCGCAGTGGAATGCAGAGCTTCACTCAATGAGGCGGCGCCACTAATGGTAAGTTGTTGACGAGTGATGATATGTGGTGGAGCGCCTGTGATGCTGTGTTCCCTGTGATGATTATCTATCGTCACATCAGGAATTTTAATGAGCTGCTCCGCCGCGTACACAGTTTTACAAATAGAAATGATAAACAATAGGCAATAAGATGCCTTTAGCTTAATCATGGAAGCCCTCCGCTTGCCAATAAAAAAATATGCGGCAGGCCGGTCTCCGGGCTTACATATTGACGCCTAATTGCGCCTTAATCTTTACCTTCCCATGAATTTCACAGTGGCGTAACACAGATTAGTTTAAATGTTTACCGTTACGGGGGTAGCGAAGGAATTGTGTGCTGACACACTCACCAATCTTCCCGACACCTGTTGCATTGCGGGCGCGAGTGTAGAGGTAATGATGTGTGGTTGTAAAGATAAGAAGTGTAGCCCGGTCGCGTTTTGTGCGGCCGGGGTTCTAACAAGATATTCCCCGGACACAAAAAACGTGTCCGGGCTACTAATTAATCGGCGTATCAACCCGCACTGTCAATCGGATCATTACTCGCAAACTGCTGTTGTGCCCCTGGCAGCGCCTGGAATTGGCACTTATCCGACCCTGCAGCACATTGCATCATGCCCGTCACCGCATACCAATATTTTGATGATTTGACTGGTGATGCGCTCTCTTTAGCAAAATACGCTTCCATTGCTGAGCCGTGTGCATTGTTGTAATAGCAATGGATGGTATTTTTATTTTGTGAATGAGACCACTCCGCCATGGCAAAGTGTGCGATAGAGTGTTTCAGTTTAAGCGTGCGAGCTGCTGATAACGGTTGTCCGTCATCACTATCATATGCTTTCCAGAGACTGGCATGATTGGATTGCAATTCGTGTGCCGATGGGCAGCTATCAGCAAATGCTGATGAGGTAATCACGCTAACAGCTAAGAGAATGA
>CAZWPD010000003.1:64987-79676 GCA_964636145.1 uncultured Coxiellaceae bacterium | reverse complement strand
GATAACTATCATGATTGATTTTACGACAAAAATGAACAAATTTAAGCGGGTGTTATCTCATCACCGTAAAATTTCATAAATCTTTCGAGTAACGAGGGTGCAATTTTTTTAGCAAAAGGGCTCGATAAATCTAGCGTCCATTGCCCTGTTTTGAGATTCAGCAAGACATAATATGGTGCAATGATCGTTGGTTTCAGGCCCATTAAATTATTAGGATTTGTCCGCGTGTAACCATGTGACTGCGGGTAGCGGGCGAGTAGCCAGTCATCTACCAATATGGCGCGTTGTTTGTTGGCGTATAAATTCGGTAATAAATTATTGTTAATAGTGAGTAATCCGGTCTGTGGATTGATGTTGTATGAGCCGATTGCTTCTTTGACGACATGACTCACGGATATATTATTTTTTTCGATAGAAGTGAAACGATCACCAGTTTCGAGAAATACCGGAGCGGAAAAACGATTCAGGTTTCGTAAGTTGTAGATGTGGCCATCAATATGTGGTAACGGTGAAATATGTAAGTAACCAAGAATTGTCGGCGCAATATCAGCAAGGGTGATGATGGCAGTATCTGTAATCGGCTTGATAGATGAATCCGTCGCTTTAAAAGCCAGCACAATTTGATTTTGCTTTAGACTTAGAACATCAGTGCCCATGCCGTAAGAGGTGCTGATGGAATAATCTTTTTCGAAATGTTGTGTTACTTCGGGGGTATGATCTAGTTTGAAGCGGGCAAGGCGTGGCAGCAGTATTGTTGCGCCAATGTACTTGTCTTTACTGATGGCGCGGTCATTCGGTTCTCCTAGTGTTACGCCATGATCAGACATTAATACAATAAGACTAGAGTGAAGCAAGCCTTGTTTGCCAAGTATGGCGAGTAGATCTTTGAATTGTGAATCTAGAGCTCTTACGCTCTGATGATAGGCTTCATCAAGATAAGGATTATTACTAGCCCCGTCACGCGCGAATGTGTGCGGCCAGTGAGCGATGCATAGATGGACGGCGAGAAAGAGTGGCTGCTGGGGACGGTTGCCGAGTGATGCTTGTACCTGCTCGATAAACTGATCAGGGTCATAGGTGATGGTGGCGGTGCGATTGCCGTAGTTATACGGGAATAAATGACGTGCCCCCGGCAAGCGTAATAATAAATTATTAAGAGGAAGGTCGTACAAATCAGCCAATATAAATTCTGGTAGGCCGCTTTTCGGCTGCATGATGCGGTCGAATCCGTAGCGCTCATCAATGTCAGTGAATCGTGGCAGGTCGGTGCCGTAAACAGTGAAATACCCGGTGCTCTTTAATTTTTTTGCGAGATTATCAAGTTTGATGAGATTGGCGGGATCAATCATGTTGGCGCGTGCGCCGCTATGTTTTGGGTGTAATCCTGTCAACAGTGTCATCCACGCAGGATAGGTTCTGGCGAGTGGTGTGTAAGCGTTTGTGAATGTATGTGAGGTTTGCAGGAAGCGATAAATTTCTGGTGTATCATTGGCGTTGATGGCATCGGGGCGCAATGAGTCGAGGCCAATGATGATGACATTGGGCTTGTTGGCGAGAGCGGCAGCAGGTTTTGGTGCGGTAATCTCAACGGTATTCCAAAGCAAAAAGCTGAGTGCAGCGACGATGACTATGGCAGATGATGTATAGGTTCGCTGCCTGATATTGTTAATTATGACTAGTATCGATGATGCAACACATGTTGCTAAGCTGGTGATGAGTATCGTTTGGCTATTAATAACAGCGAAAAATGAATGCGGATAATAATAGGTATTCAAAGCCAGCAATGCACACACTGCGACGCTCCAGATCGATAAACCCAGAAAATAAGTTGTGCGATCGGCGAGCCGATATTGCTTGCCAAGCGATGTAGCTAGCCAGTAAATCCATGCGATAAAAATTGCGTACGCGAGTAATTGTAAGCCGATATAAATCAATATTGGGATGAAAACTTTAGCGTTTAGAAGAGCATCGGTGATAGAGCTGCTTAGAATAGAGTCGGCAAGTGATGAGACGTTATAGTGTATGAAGAACAGCGCTAGCTGAGCGCACAAAAATAATATGGTAAAGCTGACGAGCATGAATAACAAACTGGTGTGACGCTTCTCTTGCATTTCCTTATCCTTCCTTCTCTCCCGCCTGTCTTAGCATCAATCTTACGATCGCCAGGCGGAAGAGGGAAGTGAGTTTGCAAATTAATAGCGATACAGTTCCGGCTTGAATGGGCCTTCAGCGGGAACGCTCAGGTAATCAGCCTGTTCTTTAGTAAGCTTGGTCAGTTTGGCACCGAGCTTTTCAAGATGAAGGCTTGCGACCATTTCATCTAACTTCTTAGGTAATACATAGACACCGAGCGGGTACTTGTCTTTATGCTGCCAGAGTTCGATTTGTGCGAGCACTTGGTTAGTGAACGAAGCTGACATCACAAAGCTTGGATGTCCGGTCGCGCAACCCAGGTTCACGAGACGACCTTGAGCTAACACAATGATGCGTTTGCCATCAGGGAAGATCACGTGATCAACTTGCGGTTTGATATTTTCCCAAGTGTATTTGCCAAGAGAAGCGATATCAATTTCCGAATCAAAGTGACCGATGTTGCAGACGATGCTTTGGTCTTTCATTTGCAGCATGTGTTCGTGCGTGATGACGTGCAGGTTGCCGGTGGCGGTAACGAAGATATTACCAAGTGCAGCTGCTTCATCCATGGTGACAACACGGTAACCTTCCATGGCGGCTTGCAGCGCACAGATTGGGTCGATTTCAGTGATCAGAACGGTCGCGCCGAAAGAGCGTAACGCTTGGGCGCAGCCTTTACCAACGTCGCCATAACCGCAGACCACGGCCACTTTGCCGGCAATCATTACGTCAGTAGCGCGCTTGATGCCATCCAAAATGGATTCGCGGCAGCCGTACAGGTTATCGAACTTGGATTTGGTAACTGAATCGTTCACGTTGATAGCAGGCACTTTTAACTCGCCGCGCTTCAACATTTCATATAAGCGATGCACGCCGGTGGTGGTTTCTTCGGAAATACCATTTACATCTTTCAGTAATTCCGGATAGTCGGTGTGCATGATGACAGTGAGGTCGCCGCCGTCGTCTAAAATCATGTTTGGTGTCCAACCGTTCGGACCAGTGATGGTTTGTTTGACGCACCACCAATAGTCTTCTTCAGTCTCACCTTTCCAGGCAAATACTGGAATGCCGGCAGCAGCAATTGCAGCAGCAGCGTGATCTTGCGTGGAGAAAATATTGCAAGAAGACCAGCGCACGGTCGCACCGAGGGCGATCAAGGTTTCGATCAACACTGCGGTTTGCACTGTCATGTGCAGGCAACCAGCGATACGGGCACCCTTGAGCGGTTGTTTGGTTTTATACATTTCACGCAAGGCCATCAAGCCCGGCATTTCAGTTTCGGCAATGCTGATTTCTTTACGGCCCCAATCAGCGAGGCTCATATCAGCAACTTTGAAATCTTGTGTCATTGTTTTCATGGCTACTACCTGCATTCTATGAATCCTTTTAAGTTAATTACCGTTGGCGCAAAGGTTGTTATTGAGACCGGCGGCGTTGCGTAATTCTTCAGCTTTGTCAGTTTTTTCCCATTGTACATCCAGATCTTCACGTCCAAAGTGACCGTAGCTTGCAGTTTGACGGTAGATTGGTTGTAACAGGTTTAGCATTTGGATGATGCCGTATGGGCGTAAATCGAAATGTTCCATGACTAATTTTTCGATGGTTTTCTGTGGAATCTTGTTCGTGCCGAATGTATCTACACGAATCGCGGTTGGTTCAACCACGCCAATTGCGTAGGCAACTTGAATTTCGCAGCGCTCAGCAAGACCGGCAGCAACAATGTTTTTTGCTACGTAACGCGCAGCGTAAGCAGCAGAACGGTCAACCTTGGATGGATCTTTACCAGAGAAGCAGCCACCGCCGTGACGCGCCATGCCGCCGTAGGTATCGACAATAATTTTACGACCGGTCAAGCCGCAGTCGCCAAGTGGTCCGCCGATGACAAAACGGCCGGTTGGGTTGACATAGTATTTGGTGTTCTTCAACCACGCTTCTGGCAGGGTTGGCTTGATGATTTCATCAATAACGGCTTCAACCAATTCTTTCTGGCCGATATCCGGATCATGCTGGGTGGAGAGCACAACGTTCGCAATGCTGTGCGGCTTGCCATCAACATAACGGAAGGAAATTTGCGATTTTGCATCTGGACGTAACCATGGCAATACATCTTCTTTGCGCAGCTGTGCCTGACGTTGCACGAGGCGGTGCGCATAAGTGATAGGGGCTGGCATTAATACATCGGTTTCATTGCTGGCATAACCAAACATGAGGCCTTGGTCACCCGCACCTTGTTCTTCAGCGGTTTTACGGTCTACGCCCATGGCGATATCGGAAGATTGTTTGCCGATCGCAGTAATAATGGCGCAGGAATCAGCATCGAAGCCGATATCGGAACTGGTATAGCCGATGTCTCTGATCACTTCACGACACAGGCGTTCAATATCAACCCAGGCATTGGTGGTGATTTCGCCGCCAACGAAAACCATGCCGGTTTTCACCAGAGTTTCGCAAGCAACACGGGCATTCTTGTCTTGGGCCAAGATGGCATCTAAGACGGCATCAGAAATTTGATCGGCAATTTTATCTGGATGGCCTTCAGAAACAGATTCAGAGGTGAAGATGTAGTCATTGTTTTGGTCGCGCATAGTTTCCATACCTTTATAGTTGTAAAATGGCTGAATCGTAACACATAACATCATGATCCAAAAGTTTTTCTGGCCGTGTATCTGGGCGTATTCAAGCCTAAAAGAGACCAATAGACGATTCTTTGCCACTACCGCTCTGAGAGTTGGTGGTTACGCCAAAATTCAGGTAAGATGCGCGCAACATTATTCCATTCATCTGATGAGATTAAAGGATAATTCATGCCCACCATGACACGCCGCACCCGCGCTAACGCGATTCGTTTTTTGAGTATTGATGCTGTACAAAAGGCCAATTCTGGCCACCCTGGTATGCCGATGGGCATGGCAGATATTGCGGAAGTGTTGTGGCATGATTTTATGCGCCATAATCCCGCGCATCCCGCCTGGCTGAATCGCGATCGTTTCGTATTATCGAATGGTCATGGCTGTATGCTGCTGTATTCTTTGCTGCATTTGACCGGTTACCAGCTTTCCATCGAAGATCTGAAGCAATTCCGCCAACTACACTCCAAAACACCTGGCCACCCGGAACACGGTGAAACCCCAGGCGTTGAAACCACCACCGGCCCGCTCGGTCAAGGCTTGGCGAATGCAGTCGGTATGGCTGTAGCTGAAAAGCACATGGCAGCAACGTTTAATCGGCCAGGCTTCAAGCTGATTGATCATTACACCTATTGCTTTGTTGGTGATGGTTGCTTGATGGAAGGAATATCTCATGAAGTTGCCTCGCTTGCCGGCACGCTAGGGCTTAATAAATTAATTGTCATGTACGATGATAATGACATCTCGATTGACGGCGATGTGCGCGGCTGGTTCCGCGATAACACGCCGGAACGATTCAGGGCTTATGGTTGGCACGTCATTGAGAAAGTTGATGGTCATGATGCTGAAGCAATCAGGCTGGCAATCACTGAAGCGCGTGCGCAACAAGATAGACCAACTATTATTTGCTGCAAAACCACGATTGGCTTTGGTTCACCGGCCCTGGCAGGTAGTGCTGCCACGCACGGTTCGCCGTTAGGAGATAAAGAAATTGCAGCAGTGCGTACACAGCTTGATTGGTCATACGCACCGTTTGAAATTCCAGAAGAAATATATGCCTCCTGGGATGCTCGCACCAAAGGTGCAGAGCTTGAAAGCAAATGGAAGCACATGTTTGCCAGTTATCAACAAGAACATCCAGATTGCGCGCAAGAATTACTGCGCCGCATCAGTGGTAAATTCCCGAGTGATTGGGAGCAGCAGGCAGAAGAATTATTACATGACTTGAATGCAAAGCAGCAAACAGTGGCAACGCGTAAAGCATCACAATTGTGTCTCGATGTTTATGCTAATATTTTACCGGAAATGTTTGGTGGCTCAGCTGATTTGACCGAATCCAATTGTACCAACTGGAAGGGCATGCAGGTCTTTACTAATGAAGCGCCAGAAGGCCGTTATCTGCATTACGGTGTGCGTGAATTTGGAATGTCTGCCATGATGAATGGTATGGCGCTGTACGGTGGTATCACCCCGTTTGGCGGCACCTTCCTGACTTTCTCTGATTACGCGCGTAATGCGATCAGACTGTCGGCATTAATGCGTCAACGCGTGATTTATGTTTACACGCATGACTCGATTGGTCTCGGTGAAGACGGTCCAACACATCAACCAGTAGAACAGATTCCGGGTTTGCGCATGATGTCTGGGCTTTCCGTGTGGCGTCCTTGCGATACCGTTGAAACAGCAGCGGCATGGCGTGCGGCCCTAGAAAAACAAGGCCCAACTTGCTTGCTGTTGTCGCGTCAAGCGCTGCCATTTCAGGCGCGTAATGCGGAACAATTAGCGTGTGTGAAGCGCGGTGGTTATGTGCTCGCGGATTATGCAGAAGGCAAGCACCCGGATGCCATCTTGATTGCAACCGGATCAGAAGTCGCACTTATTGTCGAAGCGGCGCAAAAATTGGCAGCTGATGATATCTGCGTGCGTGTGGTTTCCATGCCATCGGTCGATGTGTTTCTCGAGCAAACGGCAAGCTACCAGCAAGATGTGTTGCCAGATACCGTGACTGCACGCGTTGCTGTTGAAGCAGCAGCAGGTGGTGACTGGTACCGGTTTGTTGGTACGCAAGGTAAAATTATTGCCATGAATCGTTTTGGTGCATCGGCGCCAGCAAAAGATGTTTATCGTGATTGCGGCATTACCGTTGAACAGGTGATCTTGCAGACCAAGGAAGTTATTTATTCCGCGGCCAATGCGGCGCATCATTTGCAGCATCAGTATGCTTCGGGTTAGGCACAGGCGTTACAGTTAACAAATTAATAAATAAAAAAGTGATAGGAGATTTAAAATGGCTATTCGCATTGCAATTAATGGTTATGGTCGTATTGGCCGTAATATTTTACGCGCCCATTACGAAAAAAAATTACATCCGGAAATTCAGATTGTTGCCATCAACGATCTTGGTGATGTAAATACCAATGTGCATTTAACTCGCTACGATACCACGCATGGTAAATTCCCTGGCGAAGTATCTGTTTCAGGCACAGATATGATTGTGAATGGCGACAAGATTCGCGTTGTTGCTGAACGTGATCCACGTAAATTGCCATGGAAAGAAATGAATATTGATATCGTCTTCGAATGTACGGGTTTTTTCACCACCAAAGAAAAAGCTTCCATGCACATTGAAGCTGGTGCCAAGAAAGTGATTATTTCAGCACCTGCTACAGAAGTTGATGCAACCGTTGTCTACGGCGTTAACCAAGACATTTTGACCGCAACCGATACCGTTATTTCCAACGCCTCGTGCACGACTAACTGTCTTGCTAACGTTGTGAAGCCGTTGAATGATGTGATTGGTATTGAAAATGGTTTAATGAATACCATTCATGCCTTCACCAATGACCAAAGTCTGCTCGATGTTGCGCACAGCGATTTACGTCGTGCACGTTCTGCGACTCAGTCTATCATTCCAGCTAAAACTGGTGCGGCAGCAGCTGTCGGCCTCGTTCTGCCAGAGTTAAATGGCAAGCTCGATGGTTTTGCTCTGCGCGTTCCAACTATTAACGTGTCAGTCGTCGATTTAACGTTTACCGCCAAGCGTGAAACCAGCGTGAAAGAAGTCAACGAAATCATGCAAAAGGCTGCAAATGGCCCGCTGAAAGGTATTTTAGGCTTTAATGAAGAGCAATTAGTTTCTATCGATTTCAACCATAATTCTTCTTCAGCAATTTTTGACACAGTTGGTACCAAGGTTATCGGCAAGCTGGTCAAAGTATTAGCCTGGTATGATAATGAATGGGGCTTCTCCAATCGCATGCTGGATGTGGCATCGGTATGGATGAATGCCAAGCAAGGCGTAAAAGACAAAGCTCAGGCAATGTAACAACCCTTAAACTGGAGCAGGAATAGTATATGAGCGTATCAATGCAGCAAGTGATGGAAGTGATTCACCGTTATCAGCCCAAAGGATTTTCACCCAAGGTTGGTATGATTCTCGGATCTGGTTTGTCTTCGCTTGCCGAGCAGATTACAAACTCTGTTGCTGTTCCATACCAAGCCATTCCAGGCTTGCACGTTGGCACGGTCGCCGGACACGCATCATTAATGGTGATGGGTAATCTTGGCGAGGTGCCAGTTGTTTGCATGCGCGGTCGCTTGCATCTTTACGAAGGCACGCCTTATGAATCTGTGCGTATTCTGGTGCGTATCATGAAGCATATGGGATGCCAGGTGTTGCTTTTGACTGGGGCGGTTGGTTCATTGCGGCCAGAAGCCGGTCCAGGCGAAATTATGATGATTACGGATCATATTAATTTTCAGCCGGGTAATCCGCTGGTTGGCCCTAATGATGGCAGTGAAGGTCCGCGCTTTTTTGGCATGGATGATGCTTACGATGTTGGTTTACAAGACATGATGCTGGCAGCTGCAAATAAGCTTGATATCAAGTTGCATAAAGGTGTCTACATTTCAACGATGGGTCCTTGCTTCGAAACGCCAGCAGAAATTCGCGCATTCAAGATGTGGGGCGCCGATGTGGTTGGTATGTCTGTTGTACCTGAAGTATTGGTGGCTCGTCATTGCGGTCTGAAAGTGGTTTGTCTGGCGGCGGTAACAAATTTTGCCGCAGGCATGAGCAATGAAAAGATCACACACGAAGGTACGTTGCAGTTCGGCGAATTAGGTGCACGCAAGTTAGTGAAACTAATTCCTGAATTCGTAAAGGCTACGAATAATGCAGTGGTCTGAAGCTGTTGCTGAACATATAGCGTTACTAACGCCGGTAGTGCCAGATATGGCACTGCGCCGGCGTTTATACAGTTTGATTGATCTCACCAGTTTGAATCACGACGATAGCGAAGCCAGCATTGCAGCATTATGTAACAAGGCGCAATCATCGCTCGGACATGTTGCAGCGCTCTGTGTGTATCCGGATTTTGTGCCAGTGGTCACCGCAGCATTCGCACGTACGCCTATAAAGACTGCTACCGTTGTCAATTTTCCCGAAGGTGCGGGTTCGCTTGAATCGGTGCTCGTTGAAATCAGCCAATGCTTGCAATTAGGCGCACAAGAAATCGATGTGGTTTTTCCTTATCAGCGTTATCTTGCAGGTGAGCAACAATATGCTCACCAATTTGTAAGTGTATGTAAGGCAGCGTGCGGCGATGATGTGACACTCAAAGTCATACTTGAGACTGGCGCGCTCCTTGACCCAGCAATTATTGCAGATGCCAGTTATGAAGCATTAGCGGCTGGCGCTGATTTTATTAAAACTTCGACTGGTAAAATCTCTGAAGGCGCGACACTTGAAGCGGCTGCCACCATGTTGTTGGTGATCAAGCATACCGAACCGCAGGTAAAGCATAGGCTAGGTTTTAAGGCGGCGGGCGGTATCCGCACAATTTCGCAGGCTGCGCAATATCTTGAGTTGGCAGATCGTATCATGGGGCGCGAGTGGGTAACCCCAGCTACATTCCGGATTGGCGCCAGTAAGCTCGTTGATGAATTACTTAGCTTTTAAATTTCACCTCTGTTGAAGTCTTGCAGTTGCTGCAATAATTTTTTAGTCGGCGCGTTTTGTGCGAAGCGTGAATCTAATCCTATGGTCCATTGCCTGGTTTTCAAATTCATCAGTAGGTAATAATCAGGTAACACATAATTATCAAACACAAGTTCTGATGGATTATTTGCAGACGGTACCAGGCGAGTTTTATTTTGTTGCGGATAATGCGCCAGCAGCCAGTCACCCTGAATAACTGCGTGCTGCTTGTTTTTTATCATCGAGGCGACTGCTGGCGGCTTAATTGATAATAATCCAGTTTTAGTGTTGACCTGATAGATGCCAATTTCGCGTTTGACTACCTTCTCAATGAAAATGTGGTCTGTTTCAATTTCACTAATTGAGTCGCCGCTTTCCAGAAATAGTGCGCGGGATATTTTATTATCGCCATGTTTAATCCCCGACAGGCTGTTGGCGAGTGAGATGCCTTGTGCTGACTGTAAAGGTGGCAGTGATAAATAGGCAAGAATGGTTGGTGCGATATCAAGTAGTGAAACCATGCTGGCGTCTTCTATCGCGGGTATACTTGCGCCGAAGCGCTTGAATGACAATAACACATGTTGTTGACTGAGGCTGGCGACGTTGGTGCCTTGCCCATACGATGTGCTGATGCTGTAGTCATTTTTCGCTGTGCTGTATTCTGGTGATGAGCTTAATTTAAGAGCTGGTAACAGCGCTAATTTTTCCGGGTTGCCGCGATAATTGGTTTTGGTTGGCAGGTTATCGCCGAGTAAACCGAGAGCCGTGCCGTGATCAGATAACAGTACGACGAGACTATTTTCAAGTAATCCATTATCTTTTAGTAACGAAAATAACTTACCTAATTGCGCATCTACTTCTTCAACACTGTGGTGATAGCGAACAGGTAGAATAGTATTGGCTCGCTCTACACTTTCTGCCCAGGTGAACGGCCAGTGAGCGAGACACAAATGAATGGCGAGAAATAGCGGCTTGTCACTGCGATTAGCAAGACCCGCTTTGGTGAGCGAGAGAAAATTATCGGGGTGATAGGTGATGGCTGCTGCACGATTACCATACTGATACGGCAATAAAATTCTGCCGAGCGGTGAAGTGACGAGAAGATTACTCATGGGAAAGTCGCTTAACCCGCCCAGCAAGAAATCGTTCACTCCCATTTTGGGTCCAAGCAGCGTGTCGAAGCCGTATTCCTTGGTGATGTTGCTGAAGCGCTTTTCGTCTGAGGCATAAATTGTTTCATACCCCGCGCTGCGCAAATGCCGCGCCAGATTATCTTGCGCCAATGCTTGGCTTGGTTCGGTAAGATTATCGCGTGCACCGCTTTGGCGCGGATATTGTGCCGTCAAGATTGATGCCCAGGCTGGAAATGTGCGCGCGAGTGGTGTGTAGGCATTGGTGTAAGTCATGCCACTTTGCAGGAAGGCATCAATGTTTGGTGTGTGAATTTTACGCTTACTGACATGATGGATGAAATCGGGGCGTAGAGAGTCAAGGCCAATCAAGATAATATTTGGTCGTTGATTCGTGCGGGTCAAATCAGGCTGGCGCCTGGCAGTTAACCAGTAATTATCATAAATACTGATGCCAACAGTGATCAGCGCTAGCGCTAACAACAGGCTGCCGGTCAAGCGGAAGCGCTGGCGATAAAAGAAATTGAGATACGCGATGGCGGTGGCAAAGATCAGGATGCTGGTGGCACCCACCATTAAGGTCATGGTTGTTATCGTCGCAAAACCGAACGCTTGCATGGTTTGTGCAAAAAATGATGCTGGAAACAAATATTGATTGAGCGTGAGGAGTGACACGCAGGCAGTGAACCACAAAACGATGCCGACACCGTATGTGGCGCGGTCACTGAGATGAAAGAACTCGCCAGTGGAAATAGCCATGAACCAAATCCAGTAGATGAATACAGAATAGGCGCATAACTGGACGAAGAAATAGAACGCGATAGGCAGAATGACTACGGGGTGAATCAATTCCGTCAAGATTGAGGTTTGAGCCAGTGAATCGAGTAATTCCGTGACGGATGCGTGAATGACGAAAAATGCAGCTTGCCAGACTATGAAGAGTACGGTTAAACAGAGCAGCATGGGAAAAAGGCGAGTTTGTTTGTGTTGGTAGGTCGTTTGCAAATGTAAGCTCCGTTTGACTGGGTTTGTCCTTGGCATACACCTTAACGTGATTGCGCTTTCGATCGCAACCCCGATTGATTATATGATGAGCAGGAAAATTGGTTCCATTACCCGGAGCTTGTGTTTAAAATAAGCCTTCCCACTCTCAGGCAGAAGCGAATACCTTATGCAGGACACGTATAAACATGAAAAGACATCACACGGCCGATTGGCGTGGGTGGTGACGCTAACCTCTGCGTTATTTTTCTTTTACGCATTCATTCAAATGAATTTATTTAATACGATTAACACTGAGTTGCGCGAAGCATTTCAGTTGAATGCCATGCAGATTGGTCAGCTATTCTCCATGTATTTTTATGCTAACTTCTTGTTTTTATTCCCGGCCGGCAATTTGCTTGATAGATATTCGACCAGGAAGCTGTTGTTGGCGTCACTGACGGTCAGCACGATTGGCACGTTTATGTTTGCCATGGCCGAGCAATATTGGGTGGCAGCTGCGGGCAGGTTTTTAATCGGCGGCGGTGGTGCATTTTGCTTTTTGAGCTGTATGCGTGTTGCCTCACGCTGGTTTCCACCGCATCGCATGGCCCTGGTCACTGGCGTATTGGTGACGATGGCCATGCTCGGCGGTCTTGTTGCACAGGCACCGTTCGCCATGTTGACTGATCTGGTCGGTGGCTGGCGTCATGCCCTCTATCTTAATAGCCTCCTTGGTGTGGTCATTATTTTTGCGGTCTTCTTTATCGTACAAGATCGTCCACCGGATGCGCATGAAGTTGCGCACGAAGAACATAAGCAGTTGAAGCAGTTAGGTGTTTGGGGCTGTATCAAGCTTGCCTCTCTCAATCCACAAAACTGGCTAGGCGGTTTGTATACGGCATTAATGAATTTGCCAGTATTCATTCTAGGTGGACTGTGGGGCGTATTGTATCTGACCGACGTGCATCACTTGAGTCAAGATCAGGCGCATTTCGCTGCAACTATCTTTTTTGTTGGGGTCATTGTCGGCTCGTTATTATTCGGTTGGTACTCTGACTATATCGAAAGACGTGTGCTGCCCATGGTGGTCGGTGCTATTTTGTCGCTCATTATCATCGCTATTTTAATGTTTGTGCCGAATTTACCAATTGCAGTCGTGATTACACTGTTTACATTGATTGGTTTTGCCACAAGCTCTCAAGTGTTGACCTATCCAACGATTGCGGAATTGAACCCAAGCTATTTAACCAGTACTGCTGTCAGTATTGATTCGTTATGCATCATGGCGAGTGGTTTTATTATTCCGCCATTGTTTGGCTGGTTAATGGAGCACGTTGGCCCGCATGAAGTGGTGAATGGCATCTCAGTTTATACAGCCCAAAATTACAATACCGCGATGTTGCTGGTTCCGGTTTCATTCGTGATCGCACTCGGTATTACTTATCTCATTCGTGAAACTAATTGCAGGTCACAAGCATAATGGCGCGCGCATTTATTATCATGCTGGACTCGTTTGGTCTCGGCGCTGCCGGGGATGCGGCAAAATACGGTGACGAAGGTGCAAACACGCTGCTACATATTGCGGAAGTGTGTGCAGCCGGTGGTGCAGATAAAGAAGGGGTGCGTAAAGGTCCGCTCAACTTACCGAATCTCACTCGTCTTGGTATTAACGGCGCGGCGATAGCCAGCGCTGGAAAACCCATACCCGGGTTAGACGTGAACGCACGCATTGAGGCTGCTTATGGTTGTGCCGCAGAATTAAGTCTTGGCAAAGATACGCAAAGCGGTCATTGGGAAATGGCGGGTGTGCCCGTGTTGTTCGAATGGGGTTATTTTAAGCCTGATTATCCAAGCTTCCCGCAAGAATTAATTGATGATTTGGTTGAACAAGCCAAGCTGCCAGGTGTGCTCGGTAATAAACATGCATCTGGTACCGTGATTCTAGAAGAGCTCGGTGAAGAACATCAGAAAACCGGTAAACCGATTGTTTACACTTCCGCTGACAGTGTTTTCCAGATCGCTGCACATGAAAAAACGTTTGGATTAGAGCGGTTATATGAGATTTGTGAAATCACGCGCAAGCTGGTTGATAAGTATAATATTGGCCGCGTGATTGCGCGTCCGTTTCTTGGTGAGCCGGGAACTTATGCGCGCACTGGCAATCGCCGTGATTATGCCACACCGCCGCCGTCACCAACGCTGTTGGATATTTTAAAACACGATGGGGGTGAGGTGATTGCGATTGGAAAAGTCGCAGATATCTATGCGCATCACGGCATTACCAAAACGATTAAAGCCGTGGGCAACCCCGAATTATTCGCTAAATTTATCGCTGAAGCCAAAACTGCGCCCGATCACAGTATCACCTTTGTCAATCTCGTTGACTTCGACATGATGTATGGCCATCGCCGCGACATCGTTGGTTATGCCAAAGCGCTTGAAGATTTTGACAGCTGGTTGCCAGATTTTGAAAAAGCCATGCGAGCCGGTGACATGGCAATTATCACCGCAGATCATGGTTGCGATCCAACCTGGATGGGTTCCGACCACACTCGCGAACACGTGCCGGCGATTGCCTTTGGTCCTGCTGTTAAACCCGGTCCAATCGGTATCCGCGACAGTTTTGCCGATCTCGGCCAGAGTATCGCCAAGCATCTTGGTTTGCCAGAGTTGAAATACGGTAAGGCGTTTGTTTAAATCCCGTCATTGCGAGCCCTGCGTTGTTTGCAGGGCGCGGCAATCCAGATGTTAACGTGGCAATATCTATGAAAAAATCATAAATTAACTTACTCTGCTGCGACCATCTTGGTTGGATTGCTTGGTCGCGAAAAGCGCTT
>CAZWPD010000003.1:0-64887 GCA_964636145.1 uncultured Coxiellaceae bacterium | reverse complement strand
GCTAAGTTGTTGATATTCTCATATTTTTTTTATGCATAGCCTGCAGCATTCGCAGGAAAAATATCAATCACAATCAATGCATTAGCTTCATAAAACGACAAAAATCAGCCTGATATATTGACAATCATGCCAGATGTGTATAAATTACACACAATCAACGGGTGTCATTTCACGCCCCTTGGCTCAACTCAACTATATATAGGTGAAAAATGAATAAAAAATTAAAGCTGATCTCCGTAGTTGCATTATCACTCGGCATGACCACTGCATTTGCTGCGATGGATCTGCCACTTGGCACTGGTACTATCGACGGCACCGTGAATAAAGTTGCTAAAGTTTCTACCGAAATGTTGGCGGCGCAGTTGTCGATTAATGATATTACTTGCACCTTGACCGACCCAACTGCAGATCGTATGCCGGTTAAAGTGAAGGTTGAAGCCGTTGCTGGTGATGTCACCTCATTTAATGGCGTGCATTCAGTTGGTACCGTTTATTTTGACGATCAAAAAGATGTCATGGGCCAACCAATTGTTAGCGAAACGCATCAACAACAATTGAGCGACACCAAGACACATACATTTGTGATCAAACGCGTAAATGATTTTACTAAAGGCGCGGTAGTGTTGACCTGGCTTGCTGGTGATGATGTTGCAACGCCTGTTAGCTACAACTGCACAGCAACTCCGTCAGTTGGTAAGTAAGTTTTAAAAAATGTAACCCGGGTGAAATATAAGATGGTTCACCCGGGTTTATTTTTTCAGTATTTCAAATTTTGATTACCAGCATGAGATAATCTGCCATTATTGATATTGAAATAAATATCAAGTTCATCATCCCAAATTGAAGAATTTTTATCGTATAAATCTGTCAGTTTATATAAAAATTCTAATTCATTTTTATCAACATTAAGCCATATGGTTTTATTATCATGATCAATATCGCAGAGATCAAAAGGTACGGCATATTTTAAGTTGCCGAAAAGATCTTTATGATGGGTTGATAGTAGAACACATGTTTTTTTATGTTTATCAACAGTAATGAGACCCTCAACAATTCCCAGTTCCTTGCCGTTGCAATTGACTGCCTGGTAATTAGTAATATTGGATGCGTGATTGACTGATGTTGCTTTTTTCATAGGCGTCCTCCTTTTACTATTTACGAAACAAAACGAAATTGATGACATAAAATAAATATAATTATGCAGAGAAAAATTTCAAGGGGTGTTGATTATAGAGAATGGAAAGAAGGAGAGGGTTTTGATATGGGTGGGTTGGCAGCATGATCCAACTGCAATTTCAGATGAAAGTTTCCCGCAAATTTTTTTGCGGCATATGCAGCCATCTCAATCGAGCTAGCATCAATATTATTATTTGATGTGGCTATTCCTATTGCCCAAGCATTGTGGTGCACTTCATTATTTGCACTAATAAGGTTAGCATCACTCGTCATTTCAAAGCCGCCACGAAATCTACCGCGTTGTATCAGTCCACGTTTTGCCATTGTATGTAACAGCGAATTATTTTCAATATCGAAACCTGTGCCGGTAGCATTGATCACTGTGGATGCGACGAGAGTTGTGTTATCTGCAGTTCTAATTTCAAATTGCTTCGATGAGTCGTTAAAAATAATTTCATTATTAGTTTTTATTAATCTCAGTTGACCCATCTCAGCTAATGCGAGCATTTCCTTGGCGTTGTTTAATGTCATACCCGCCGTCCATTTTAGAAATAACGGGAAATAATTTTTCAGGAACTCATGGCGATCACGGTCATCAATATTTTTCCACAGCAAGGGAATAGGCATATACCATAATTGTCCGAGCATTAACTGCCAGCCGCGCACCTTATTGTTTTCTACCCAGTTAATCTCGCGCTGCAGGGTGCGTAATGGGTCAGATTTATCTAGCCGAGCCATGCGCATGATGCTGGCGAGTGTCCATGCTGAGTTGTCTGTCGCATGCTTGAGTTCTTCGCTAAATAATTCTAATACTTCGTTCAGACGAATATTTTTCTTATCTAGCTTTTCCTCAGTCAGGAATTTCATTTTATAGGTGATGGCTGATGCAGGACCTTTCACGCGCGGTAGTTGTCCGCTCGGTGAAATCATATAAATGGGTGCAGTGACTTGCTGGTGTACTAATAATTTAGCAGCATCAATCGCGCTTAAACCCGAGCCGATGATAAATGCCGGCTTGTCATGCAGGTTAGAAAGATCAGTATAAGGCGAATCATAATATCCTGGGATGTTCCGAAGTGTAGGGAATTTACACGAGGGCATGTGCCCAGTTGCGAGCAAAATATTTCTGGCGATGTAGGTTTCATCGTTTTCACTTTTCAGGTGCCAGTTGTTATCACTGTCTTGTGTGGCATCGATGATATTGGTGTTGGTGATAACTGTAACGGTAATGCCCAATTGTTTGGCATTATTAACGTAATCTTTTAATCTTGCCTGGCAATACAATCCAAAGATCATGCGCGGTGCGTAGCGGTCTTTGCCAGAATTATTATCATCAATTATTTGTGCTAATTCGGGATGCTCGGCTTTGAGTGTGTCGGCGTTGTCTCGCAGCCAATTAACAAAATCAAGTGGATGGTCGAGATTCAAGATCATACCACTATTCGGATTATTAACACGCAGAATAGGGTGGTGTAAGGCGGGATCATATGGGAAACCGTCACCTGCATGTGCGGAGCGCTCGAGGATAGTGATCGAGAGTGGTATGGTAGAGTTGCGGTGTTGTTCGATGATTGCGATCAAGGCGGCTAATGCTGCTCCGCCGGCGCCGACAATAATTAAATCTTGCAAGTCGGCGACACGACGATGAAGGCGAAACATTTCCCGGTCCTTGTGCAACGGTTTAACGAATCAAGCTTAAGAACTCCGCGCGTGTACGTGCATCATCACGTAATTGTCCTAGCATTACTGAGGTTGTCATCGTGGAGTGTTGTTTTTCAACGCCGCGCATCATCATGCATAAGTGTTGGGCTTCAACGACAACGCCCACACCTCTGGCATCGGTGATTTGTTGCAAGGCATTGGCAATTTCGTTGGTCAGGTTTTCTTGTACTTGTAAGCGACGCGCAAACATATCCACTATTCTTGCGAACTTGGATAGGCCAAGAATCTTGCCATTTGGAATATAAGCAATATGACATTTGCCAAGAAATGGCAGCAAATGATGTTCACAGAGCGAATAGAGTTCGATATTTTTCACCAACACCATTTCACTATTATCGGACGCAAATAATGCGCCGTTAATAACGTCATCAATCTGCAGCTGATAACCTTGTGTCAGGAAGGCCATGGCTTTCGCGGCACGCTTGGGGGTGTTGCGCAAACCTTCGCGTGTAGGATCTTCGCCCATTTCTTCGATAATTTTCTTGAACTGTTCTTGCATGATTGCTGCCTATATTATCCCGGCGGCCAGGCTAGACGTCTTCCACCTAACAGATGAGCATGGATATGGAATACGCTTTGGCCGGCTCCGGCATTACAATTAAATACAATACGATATCCATCATTCGCGATGCCTAGTTCTTTAGCCAGCATGGCGCCAGAATGCACCATATGACCAACTAGATCATCGTCTTCTCCATGTAAATCATTCAGTGTCGAGAAGTGCTCGATCGGGACAATTAGCTTATGATGAGGCGCCTGTGGATTGATGTCATCAAATATCACAATTAAATCATCACGATAGATAATTTTAGCTGGAATTTCCCCGCTTGCAATCTTGCAAAATAAGCAATCCATCTCGCGACTCCTGTTTCATGAGCGCCTAGTTTAAAAGAACATGCTTTAACTTGCAAAATCATTACGCGAAAGTACACTAGCACGATCAATAATATGAGGATGTCATCATGGGTTTAGAAAATCTTCAGGCCGGTAAGCAAATCCCGGACGATCTGAATGTGGTAATTGAAATTTCTTCCAATAGCGATCCAATCAAATACGAAGTCGATAAAGACAGCGGCATGGTGATGGTCGACCGTTACTTGGGTACCAGCATGTTTTACCCCTGCGAATACGGCTTTGTTCCGCATACCTTGTCGGAAGATGGTGATCCTGTCGATGTGCTCGTCGTTTCTCCTTATTCCTTGCATCCAGGCACCGTGGTGCGTTGCCGCCCTATCGGCATGTTACGCATGACCGATGAATCAGGCAAAGATGCCAAGATTCTGGCTGTGCCCGTCAGCAAGCTAACACCGCGCTATGATAATATTGAGAAGCCGGAAGATTTGGGCAAACAGTTACTGAATGCAATCGAGCATTTCTTCAAGCACTATAAAGATCTGGAAAGCGGCAAGTGGGTAAAGATTGATGGTTGGGAAGGTATCGAGTCAGCCAAAAACGAAATTCTTGCCAGTGTTCAGCGTTTTAAAGAAAAGGCAGCTGCATAAATTCCGCTGTCGCTAAAATGCGAAAAGGGACAACTTAATCCTTAAGCTGTCCCTTTTTGCCTACCCAGGCTTCCAGGCCATGTCTGCCGATATCCTTGGCAGGAAACATCCATGCTGCATCGTCCTGATGCGTGTCCTTTAAAACTCATCCTTGAATACTATTCAGAGTAGCAAATCGCTTTCGAGCGCCACAATGTTTTTGTTTGAGCACATGAGCCAAGAGTAAATGTGGCGCTATGGAATGTCATTAATTAACATATAGATAGGTGATTCAATGGCTTGGCGAGCGGGTGGATATCCCTATTATGGGATGGCAAAATGCTTACAGGATTTCGAGGAGTTTGCTGGTGTCAAAAAAAATACAACTCGATGTTTTTACAAGTATTCTGCCACGTATTGGCAAGAGTGAGGCTAAGTTTGAGCTTAATACGTCGCTTTTGATCGTTTTTGACTTAAAGGTTGAATGATTTGTTCGTCTAGATGTCGACCGAGTATGGCGCCGAGCATGGCTGAGCCAAAAATCACAACGGCGATATAAATAGGTAATAAACCCAACAACATAAGATGAGCGTGCATCGAGAGGTTATGTGCATGGTGAATGAGATTGCTGATTGAGCAGTTAAGGCAGTTATCGTGAAGTAACAGGTAATAGGCTAGATACCCAGCAAATAGCTGGGAGATTAAGGCGCCTTTCGATAATGTTGGAAGCAAATCTTTCATTTTTAAGTGCTGTCGTTATATTCAATGCAACAATGATTGTATACAAATTATCTTAAGAGATACTTATCGCATTGTCTGATATGGAAAAAATATTGGGTGGATTAAGCCTGCTTTAAGCTAGCCAGGCTTTGGCCGGTCAGCACGGCCGCATCAGGTTTAGCGGTCTCAGCCCACGTGATGCTGCCAGCAGGTAGTAAGACGATGACAGTTGAACCGAGGAGAAAGCGACCAAGCTCTGCGCCCTTTTCCAGTTTGATTGGTTGCGATGGTTTCATGAGTTCAATCTTGTTGCTGCGGATGGGTTTGTCCATCCAGACTGTTTGCATGCTGCCAACGATAAGTGCGCCAACCAGAATAACCGCCATTGGCCCTTTTTCAGTCGCGAATATTAATACAAGTCGCTCGTTGCGCGCATAAAGATTCGGTATGAGTTGCGATGTCATGCGATTAACAGAGAAGAGATCGCCCGGAATATAAATTGATTGGACGAGCGTGCCGGTTGCTGGCATATGCACACGGTGATAATTGTTAGGAGCGAGATAGATGGTGGCGAAATGACCATCTGCAAATAACGCCGCTGTCTCATCTTGACCACCGAGCAGGGTGGATAAATTGAAATACATACCCTTGGCTTGAATTAATTGTTGCTGTTGAATTCGACCAAGTTGGGCAATTTTACCGTCGGCTGGTGAGACCAGAGTGTTGGGTGTGGCATCAATTGGGCGTGCATCAGGCTTCAAGGCGCGGGTGAAAAAAGCATTAAAAGTTTGAAAGTCATGGGGATTTTGGACGACAGCTTCGTCAAGAGTAATGCCGTATGCGCGCGAAAAATAATCAATAAATGTATTTTTAAGCCAGGGCGTGGATGTGTTGGCTAGTTTTCCCATCAACACAGAGATCAGGTGCTTGGGCAAAATGTATTGGAAATAACACAGTAACTGTTTTAACATGTGGCAAGTTTTACTCAGCAGTGTAAATAAAGTTCGTCATTATAACGGTTTCATCATAAAAATAGTAACAAACTTAGAGGGGTCGTCATGTCATCATCACGCTTGTTTCGTGCTCAGCCAGAACTTTCCTATTCATCAGCTTTGATCAATACCATTGACTGTTATATGGACGAAGTGGAATCATTAAGATTAAAGCGTGCCGGCTATGATCGTGCACTTGAACTTAAAAAACATATTCTCACCACACTGACCTGCGTTGAGCAGTTGAATGATACACAGTTGATGTGGCGCATGTTCGAATATACGGGCATGAAATTGGGTGTCGGCCCATTGCACACTAGTAAATTGTTGAGAGAAAAACTGCTGGGACATTTGCTTCGTACATTGAAGATTACCCCGCGACAGATCGAGGCTAAGCGCAGCGAGATTACGGCGCGAGAAATACAGGCGTTTGCAGCATCAGGCGCAGCCTCACACGGTTCTACTTATGTTCCCGATTACGACAGAATTTTGAATGATGCCAAGCGCGCACTGATCAAAAAAGCGTTGAGCGAACAGGCTCAGTTATTACAAGGCAGTTTGGATTGCCAATATCTGATTACGCTATTTAATACGATCGAGAATTATAAACTGTCGGCAGCGCAAGCTTGGTTTAAGGGCGAAGGTCTGAAGCGTGCTGATCATGTCAGCAAAATCGTTAGCGATTGGGTAATGGTCGAGAAATTGAATGATCGTCAGGTGCTCGCAAGATTATATGAACATTTGATGATGCCATCGGGACAAGATAATGGCTTAATGGGCACCAGTCTGCAATTGCGAACCGAGATTGTTGAAGGAATGTTTACGTATTTAAAATTGGATGAAGCAGCGCTTGCCGAAAAAGTAGTTGTTGCTGTTGCGCGTAGCGTTTATACCGTGGCAGCACCCAGTGGCGGGGCAGTGGTGGTGGAAGATGGAGCCGCTCTCGCATTGAAGTTCAGGCTTGAGGCTATCAACGCGAAGTTGAGAGAAGGCACAGGCGTAGAAAATGTAGAAATACTCGAGCGCACAGATGATAATATCGAAATGCGCTCGTATCAGAATCAATAAGTGTTGAACCACTAAGCGTGTGACAAGGATGTCACGCCGCTTATTACTGCTTTACTAAATTCTTCTTTGTTCATCCCAAATTTAAACATTCCCACCCATTTTCCTTGCGGGCTAATCAGCATAATAGATGCAGTGTGTTGCAATTGATAATTGCCGCCATTCTGCGGGTTATTGTCAGGAGCTGAAAAGACACCAAGCTGGCTTTGCAGTTTGCGTACTTCTTCAATTTTGCCACTCACACCAATAAAGTCTGGGTGAAAAGATTGGGTGTATTTTTTTAGTGTTGCCTTGGTGTCTCTAACCGGGTCCAGCGAAACCAACACCACTTGCAGATTAGGCAGCGTTTTGTGGAGATCAGGATAAGCTTTGCTAATCATTTCTAAGGTTACCGGGCAAACACTATTGCAGTTGGTGAAACCAAAGAACATGAGCGTCCAGTGATTCAGTAAATCACGCTCCGTGAATGCCTTGTCATCAGCAGAAACAAGTGTAATGGTTTTCAAGTCGCGCCCAACAGGCAAGAGCAAGCTGTCACCATTGTCTGAGACAATCGATTTTTCCTGTTGACTGAGATGGTAAACAAATAATGAAGTGATGAGTGCCGCGCAAACAAAGACGACAAAAGTAATAATTTTATAATTAGCGATAACAGGTTCACGTTGTTGCATGATTAATTTACCAGTAAGTGATGATCTAACAAAATAACAAGGAATAAGCCGGTCAGATAAACAAGCGAATATTGAAAAGTCTTGAGTGCGATTAAATTATCTTTCACGGAGAATTGTAATTTGAGCGCATATACCATGAGGCCGACATCAAGTAATAATACTGTGATGAAATACAATTGGCCGCTCATACCGATAGCGTAAGGCAGCAAGCTGCAGATGACGGTTAATATGCTGTAAAACACGATATTGTTTTTGGTAAAGGGAATGCCGTGTGTAACGGGCAGCATGGGGTAGCTTGACAGTTTGTATTCATGGTAGCGATGTAGGCACAGTGCCCAGAAATGCGCAGGCGTCCAGGTGAAAATAATCAAGACCAGCAACCAGCTTTCAGGATCAAGGCGGCCAGAAACAGCAGTCCAACCTAATAGCGGCGGCATGGCACCAGATAAACCACCAATGACAATGTTTTGTGATGTGGCGCGTTTTAAATATAGTGAATACACAATTGAGTAGCCGACCGCGGCTAATAATGTCAGCCACGCGGTGAGTGAGTTCACTCCGATATATAAAACTATAAAGCCGATAATGCTTTGGATGATGGCGAAAATCCATGCGGCGCGAGTGGTCAGGCGGCCAGCAGCGATTGGGCGATGCTTGGTGCGATCCATCACGGCATCAACATGCTGATCAATGATGTGGTTCAAGGTTGCCGCGGCACCAGATAACATGGCAATACCAACAGTGGCGTTAATCCATAAAGACCAGGGGATTGGATTCACAGCCGCAAGATACATGCCAGCCCACACGGTGAGCAGCATGAGCAGCACCACGCGCGGCTTGCATAATGTTAAATAATCACGCATGCCACTCTCCATTCGTCGCATTTCTCGACTCAACATAAGCTTTGACCAGAGCAGTAATAGTGGTCAAGAGTAACAAAATACCAACCGATTGGTGAATCATTGCTAGCCAGACAGGACGCAACCAAACAACGTTCAAAATACCGAGAGTAATTTGTAGTGCAATCAGTGAAAGCATGACAACGCCGGTGGTGCGAAACGACGGTGTGCGTAATAGGAAAAATGACAAAATGCCAATATATGTCGCGGTGGTGTAAGCACCAAAGCGGTGCAACATATGAATGGTGATCAAATCAGTATTCAGATTATTCCACTGCATGTTAGGTAGCAGCGTGCCATTGCAATACGGAAAGTCTATGCAGGCAAGGCCGGCGTAATGTGTGCTTACCCAGCCGCCCAGCGTGATTTGTGCCGCAACAACCAACAGGCCAGCCCATAACCAGGGAATCAGGCGTGCGGAGCTGCGTAGTTTAGGAAAAAAATCATCGCGTATATGTAAGTCGAGATACGCCCACCATAGCACACTCAGAATCGAGAGACCGGTCAGTAAATGCGATAAAACGATTACTGGCTTTAACATTTCGGTAACGGTGAGCATACCGAGTGTTACTTGCAAGGTGAGTAAGCCGGTTAATGCAGCACCAATGGCAATGGCTTTACTGTCTTTGGCTTTGCGGGTGAAAAAAATTGAGCCGACTAACAACAGAATCAGCAAGCCTTCGCTGCCAGCGAAATAGCGGTGGGTCATTTCAGCCCAGGCTTTTTTTACATCAACGGGAGCCATGGGATATTTTTGAACAGCACCTTCAAGTTGTGCGGTCGTATGCGGTGCTGTGAGGTAGCCGTAGCATTGCGGCCAGTCTGGGCAGGATAAGCCCGCATCAGTCAGTCTAGTGTATGCGCCGAGAATGATGACAACGAATGCCAATAGAAATGTAGCGAGTGCAAGCATGGAGCCGCGGCGATATTTCGCCGAGATAAACCAATAGTTTGTCACAGGGATTCCCTCACTTTGTGCCTATCTGAATGACCAGCGGCCTTGCGTTGCCGCAAGGCCGTCTGAGAAGTAGGCTCTTACTTTTTATTGTTATCTGTTATTTCGCTTTCCTGCCGCGGATCTTCTTTCTATCAGGATTGCGGTTCAAGACGACAGATATTATCAATAAGGTGAGGGCTAAAGCAAACCATTGCACAGCGTAGCCCCGATGTTTATTGGGGTCGACGTTAAGAATCTGCCAGTTTACCTGTAGTGCGTTAGCACTTTCTGGATTGAGACTCAGCACATATGGATAGAAGGATTCATTTAACAGATTGGAAATCTGTAATAAATTGATGTACTCCACACGCAGCGGCCATTGCACTTTGCCGTTTTCACTCATCTCGCCCAGTGAAACGTAAAGCGGTGGTGTCGCTAACATGCCTTGAATGACAGTGGTGCCAGGCGCAACTTTTGGAATTGCCGGTAAAGATTCACGACTAACGCCAATTGGAATGAAGCCGCGATCAACCAGTATCGGCTGGCTAATGCCTTTAGCAATGAAGGGGGTGTACACTTCGTAGCCAACTTTGCCATTCAAGGTTTTGTTATCTAGTAATATAGTGTGAGCGTCATCAAATTTGCCATCGAGCTTGACCTGATAGAAGCGCCAGTCGTTTGGTGTCTCCAGATCTTTTGCGCCTAGCGGACCAATTTGTGCGCGCTTGGCGTAATCAGAAAGCAATTTGGCTTTTTCCTGGGCGCGACCTAGTTGCCAGATACCTAACCCAATGAATAGCAGGATAAAAACCAGACTTAATAGCGAGAGCTTCCAATTTTTAATTGTCATCTTCATTATTTGATGCATTCCTTGACAGATATTAATATACTAGGGCACTTTTAAACGCCTATCCGCAGCGTTTTGGATTGAAAAAGAAGCGGAATACGCAGAAAAGTAGTTTGATTATTATAATTTATAGGATTTTCAGCGTCATGACAATTGCAATCAAAGGGATAATAATTGCCCTTTTGGTGTTTATTATTTTCTCGCTAGGTAGCGCTCTGTACTTTTTAATGCGCGATCCTAGTAATTCTACTCGCGTTGTCAAAGCGCTCACTTGGCGTATTAGTCTGTCATTAGTGGTGTTTGCTCTCTTGATGGTGGCATATATGTTTGGCTGGATAACGCCGCATTCTATAGTGTGAGGAGGTTCTAATGGGTTTCCGTAATTTTAGTTCACTATTAATCGTATTTTTGATTCTGATGATGGTGTTTGGCACACAGCGTTTACGTGATGTCGGCAATGATCTTGCCGCTGCAATTCGCAGTTTCCGTAAAGGCTTGCAGGATGACGTTGATGAAGCGAAAGAAGGCAAGAAAGAGTGAATTTTAGTCTGAGTGAAATTCTGGTTGTTTTGTTGATCGCATTGCTCGTGGTAAAGCCAGAGCAGCTGCCTGATGTCGCGCTGTCGCTGGGACGCTTTGTAAAGTCCATGCGCGGAATGTTTGCGAAAGTGAAAGCGGAAATGAATGGATTCATTGATGATGTCGCCGACAAGCCAGCCAGTCATCAACACGAACAGAAAAAATGACCAAAGATGTTGATCACCACAATGCGGTACGATTGCTAACTGAGCTGCGCTCGCGGCTTATTAACGCAATATTAGTATTGATGGCTTTATTCGCTGTGCTTATGTATTTCGCCAATGACTTGTACACCTTCCTCGCTTTACCTTTATTAAAGTTTTTGCCGCAAGGGCATTTGATCGCAACGCAAATAGTGTCACCATTTTTTGTGCCGTTTAAGCTCGCGTTCATGGCAGCTTTGTTTCTTGGCGTTCCATATTTTCTCTTTCAGTTGTGGTCGTTTATCGCGCCAGCATTGTATGGCTATGAGCGCAAAATGGTGTGGCCGTTTTTGTTAGCGAGTGCATGCCTGTTTTATGCCGGCTTAGCATTTGCATATTTCGTGATTTTCCCGATGTTGTTCCATTTCCTCGCTAAAGTAGCGCCAGTTGGTGTTGCGCTTAGCCCTGATATTAGTGAGTACCTGGACTTTACGATTAAATTATTATTGGTCTTTGGCGGATTGTTTGAAATACCGATTGTCATGGTATTGCTTGTTTCAATAGGTGTTGTCACGCGCCAACGTCTTTCCGCAATGCGTTCATACGCGATTGTAGGAGCATTTATCATTGGTATGTTGATTGCGCCACCCGATGTTTTATCGCAGACGGTTCTTGCTGTGCCTATTTGGCTGTTATATGAATTCGGCATCGTGTTGACCAGATTTGTCAGGGAAAGAAAGCATGAGCAAGAAGTACAGCAATAAGCTTGCACGGCTGACAGCTTTGATGAGTGACGGTGATTTTCACGATGGCACTGCTTTGGGCGAAGCCCTGGGAATATCACGCAGCGCAGTCTGGAAGATGATCAAGAAGCTTGAATCTTACGATGTAGAAATTAATTCTGTGAAAGGCAAGGGCTATGCATTATGCGAGCCGGTCATCCTGTTGGATGAAGAATCAATACGCGCAAAGCTAGTAGACAAAAAATGTCAGTTGTCATTATTTGAAAGTCTGGATTCGACTAACGAATATCTCAAAGTCAGTAAACATAGCAAAGGCATCAGTTTTTGTCTTGCAGAACAGCAGACCGAAGGCAAAGGGCGTTTGCGGCGCACGTGGTACTCACCTTTTGGTAAAAATATTTATCTATCTTGTCTTTATCCATTTACGAGAGATATCAGTGAGTTGTCCGGCTTGAGTCTGGTTGTGAGCTTGGCGATTGTGAGTACATTGAAAAAATTTGGTATCGAAGATGGGCTGCATGTGAAGTGGCCGAATGACATTATTTGCGATGCGAAAAAAATCTCTGGCACACTTATTGAATTGCAGGCTGAGTCGCACGGCATGTGTCATGCCATTATTGGCATTGGTCTGAACGTTAATATGCTGATTGATGAGCGCAAACAGATCTCACAATCCTGGACTTCCATGCGGCTGAGATCGGGTCATTACCTGGATAGAAATCAGGTTTGTGCGCTGCTAATCAATGAGATTCTGAGCTATTTGCAGCGTTTTAATGGCGAAGGCTTTGCTGTGTTTAGTGATGAATGGCAGCAGGCTGAAGGCATGACTGGTAGACAAATATCGATTAAAACAGCTAATGAGACAGTCACTGGTAAGGTGACGGGCATAAATGCGCAAGGCCACTTGTTGCTGGAGATGCCTGACGGACAAATACGTGCCTTTGCATCTGGCGATACATCAATTGTTAAAAAATCCTGACCTGATGCAGAGCGTGGTCAGCGCTGATACCAAATGGAACAATCCCCAACAAGTCAGAGTTTAGTTACGCTCTGGTGATAAATGTATTGTCGATATAAAGGTAACGTCGTCTGATTGAGTGTGCCTGAAATTTAATTGAGAGAATGACTGAAAATAATTGTCGTATACGTTGCGTGTTTATCGAGCAGAGAACGCTCAACGCGTTGCTATGCTTACTGAGATATATAGTTATTGGCTACGGTTGTTAATTATGTAAGGCGAGAGTTGATCACACTTCAGTCTTGATAAAATGTGCGCACATCTTAGCGTTGATATAACAAAAATTGAAATCCAAGATGCACCATTGAAATTTTGTGCTGTTATCGGTATAAAGCAAGCCTAAGAATAAAGTGCCGTGACTAATTGAGAATCACTTTCAACTAGCCATTCATGAGTGTGATAACAGTGTTTAGTCTGCGAAAGTGCCGCAGAAAACGCTGGCTATCTCATTTTTGAATGATTAAACTTACGGGCTTTAAAACCTAATCCTAGAACAATAATAGTTGAGTAAGGACATGGGCGTGAAGGATGAAATAGATCAAAAGCGACGATGTTTCTTGCGTCGGGCAACGACTGCAGTTGGTGGCATTGGCCTTGCAGCAGCATCAGTTCCGTTTTTTCAGTACTGGATGCCAAGCGCTGATACAGAAGCAGCCGCAGCACCTCTTAAAATAGATATTAGTGGCGTTAAACCACGCGAACAGCTGACTGTGCCATGGCGCGGAATGCCGGTTTGGGTGATTCGACGTGATCAGGCAATGCTGGATTCGGTGACGAAGTCAGACAGTTTCTTGCGTGATCCACTAAGCGAGCAAGACCAACAGCCTGCTTATTGCAAGAATACAAATCGTTCAATCAAACCTGAGTTTTATATTGCCATTGGTATCTGCACCCACTTGGGTTGCGTGCCAACATACCGGCCGGATGTGGCTAGTGTGGATCCGGAATGGCCGGGCGGTTTTTACTGTCCATGCCACGGTTCTAAATATGATCTCGCAGGCAGAGTTTACAAAGACGTTCCAGCACCTTTAAACCTGAAAATTCCACGTCACATGTATGTGAGTGACACTGAAATCCTGATCGGTCAGGATGCGGATGGGGTTGAAGGCGCTATTTCTATTAGTTAACGCCAGCAAGGAGTTGAAATACTATAATGACAGAACAAGTTGCTGATAAAAGTCAGGAAGGATTTCTTGGGTGGATCAACAAGCGCTACCCATTAACAGATTTCTGGCGCAAACATTTATCTGAATACTATGCACCAAGAAATTTTAATTTCTGGTACTTCTTCGGTTCGTTTTCCTTACTGGTGTTTGTAAGCCAGATCGTCAGCGGTATTTGGCTGGTGATGGAATACACGCCAACTGCAGATGGCTCGTTTGCCTCGGTGCAGCACATTATGCGCGAAGTACGATACGGCTGGTTGCTGCGTTTTATGCATACCACCGGAGCTTCAGCGTTTTTTGCTGTTGTTTATCTGCACATGTACCGTGGATTAATTTACGGTTCTTACCAGAAGCCGCGTGAGCTGGTGTGGCTATTTGGTATGGTAATTTACATGTTGCTGTTGATGGAAGCCTTTACGGGTTACGTATTGCCTTGGGGACAAATGTCTTACTGGGGTGCTGCGGTTATCACCTCATTTGCAAGCGCGGTTCCATATGTTGGTAACGCAATTCTGGTTTGGCTGCGTGGTGGTTATGGTTTAACTGGCGTTTCGTTGCACCGATTCTTTTCGCTGCACGTAATAGCAATTCCATTGCTGCTCTGCGTCATGATATTTGTGCATCTCGTGGCATTGCACCACGTCGGCTCAAATAATCCAGACGGCATCGATATCAAAGAAAAGAAAAACAGCAAGGGCATTCCGCTTGATGGCATTCCATTCCACCCATATTACACAGTGAAAGATCTGGTTGGCGTTGGTGTCTTCCTGTTTGTGTTCTGCTCGATCTTGTTCTTCGCGCCAACCATGGGCGGTATTTTCCTGGAATCAGACAACTCGATTCTGGCTAACCCGATGGTAACACCGCCGGAAATTTCCCCGGTTTGGTATATGACACCGTTCTACGCCATGCTGCGTGCTGTGCCGAACAAGTTCTTTGGTCTAGTCACCATGGCTGCTGGTATTGCGATTATGTTTGTACTGCCATGGCTTGATCGCAGTCGTGTACGCTCGATACGTTACAAAGGCAATTGGTCCAAAGTAGCGATCTTGTTATTCGTGATTAGTTTCTGCGGTCTTGGCTATCTTGGTCACGAAGCAGTAACTCCACTCCGTACCATGATGTCGCGTATCTTGACGATCACGTATTTTGGCTTCTTCTTATTGATGCCATTTTACTCAAAACATGAAAAAACCAAACGATTACCTGAACGGGTCACGGAATGATGAAACGCTACATATTAGCTGTATTTATAGTTTTACTTTCACTTTCATCCCAGGTTTGGGCGGCTGAAGGACAGTTTGAAGATCTCGAGCTTTCAAAAGCTCCGATCAATCGGTCCGATGTTGAGTCGATCAAGCGTGGTGCCAAGTTTTTTGCTACCAATTGCATAAGCTGTCATACCCTGCGTTATTTGCGCTATGACAAGCTTGCACAGGAAGCCGGTATTACCTATGAAAAAATGCCGCTGAATGTGACCACTTGGCCAAATGGCATTACGCCGCCAGATTTGTCGCTCGAAGCTAATGTTCGTGGTGTGGACTGGATTTACACTTACCTGCATAGCTTCTACAAAGACAGCTCGCGTCCAAGCGGAGTGAATAATCTGCTGGTACCAAACACAGGCATGTCCAACATCCTGGGTCCGTATCAGGGTGAACAGGTGCTCGCTAACGATCCTGAATCAGTTGGCGTGATATACAAAAATATTGAATGGTATGGATTGCTGACGCTGGTGAAAGAAGGTTCCATGACACCGGAAGAATACAATAACATCACCATTGATATTACCAATTTCTTGGCATACGCATCTGAACCTTACTACGCAGAGCAACATAGAATTGGCTGGTGGGTACTAGGCTTCTTGGTCATCATCACGATCATGCTTTATTTCCTGAAGAAGGAATACTGGAAGGACGTGAAAAAGAAAGACTAGGATGACAAATTAAAACGGACTTTATGACTGCTGCTTTGTTCAAACACATGCTTTATTTGATTGCCACCGTTACATCGGTGGCAATTCTTTTTCTGACGATGTATTTACCGCAAGGTGTCTGGTTACTCGCCCCAGCTTTACTATTCCTGAATGTTTCACTTGAGACATCACTTTGGCAGCGCACTGCAACAATTGCCATCGCCGGTGGTTGCGCTGTAACTGGAATTTTACTGGGCGGACTGCTGGCCCCGTATTTTATTGCCCATGTTACTTATCTCATTATTGTCGTAGGCATCTGTGCATACTATGCGTCGATTCAGCAAAAATATGCCTATTCATTGTTTGTTGTTAGTTTCCTGATTCTGCTAACACTGCATTCTAATGGTAACTGGCAGATGGCAATCTCTCATGCGCAGATTGCAGCAGTCGGCATCATCGTTGTGCTTGCTGTACAGCTTATTTTGTTGCCGTTTGCAGCTGTTAATGAATATCAACGCAGCAAGGTGCTGGTGTATAAATCACTCTCTGATTTGGCCGCGGAAATTTTTTCATGTCTGACTTCACCTGATTACCCTGCAAACGTATATCTTTTTGAAAGGCGCGTGCACGCGGCAACCAGTAAATGCCTGGATAAAATTGCACTGCTTGGCCAGCGAGCAGGTGCGGTCGGCGAAACACAAAATTCTAATAATAGTAATGTGCAAAGCTTGTTTGAGATCATGATGGATCTAAGCCAGATTCGTTGGCGTGTTAGCGATCACACGGTATTTCAGCTGTGTAATATTGAACTGAGCGAGATTGAGCTAGCCATGATTGCCGCATTGAATGCGTTTCCAAATACAGGCAAGGCAGCATATCTGGAAAAATGCATCGTGCGCTTTGAGCGTGGCATCAATCGATTGGAAGATAATCTCGAGCATATTGTTAAGGTCGCGGCACGTGAACCAGTCGTATTTATACTCTTTCTGGCTTCCTTAAAAGCGATGTTGTCGCAATTCAAGGATATGGCAGAGATAGAGTTTCTCGATACAGCAGAGGCAGCTTGATGATGAACTGGAGTGGAAAATATCAGTGGCGGCATGCGCTCAGTAGTTCGGCGGCACTGTTGCTGGCAATTACAGTCGGATATTTCCTTAACATCGAAAATATTATCTGGGCAGCTATTGGCGCTTTGCTGGCTATACAAACTAGTCGCGGTACGCCAGCGCGACAGGCTTTGTACTCAGGATTTGTCGCAGTATTGGCGATTATTGCCGGCTTTTATCTAAGTCATTATGTCATCCAGCTCGAGTTGTATATGACAGCATTGATGGGCTCGCTGCTTATCTGTAGTTTCATGCTGATGCTGCGTCAGCCAGCATCACTGCAAACATGTCTGCTGTGGTTAGTTCCACCGCTTGTGATGATGGTATCAGCATTGTGGCCGGCAGTTGATGAGATGATGCTCGCTAATCGTCTGGCGTTATTGGCAACGGGTGGTTTGATTGGGTTACTGTGTGGCTTGCTGGTGTTGCCAGTCCAGCAATATCATGAATTTCGACTTGGTGTTGCGCCAATTTTGAAGGCGTTAATTGATTATTCGATTGCGATGAAGAAATCTTTATTAAATCAATCCGACTTGAAAGCACCGATAGAGTTAGTTATCAAGGCACGTCGTCAAGAATACCCAGAATGGGTATTTGAGCCGGGGTTTAACCGTGGTTTTCGTTCCAGCTTCCGCTATGTGCTGGTGCAGCTCGAAAAAATATCCGAGTCATTTTTTTCCCTCGATTATCACATCAGGCAAGTAGTAGATCCGGCGATGATGTCAACAGTTTCTCCTTATCTTGCAAGTGTGGTCGAAGGAAATCAGACTTTGTTGATGGTCGTTTATAAGTTTTTCGCTGGAGAAAGTATTGAAATTGAAAATGATAATTTTACCGATGATCTGACTGCCTTGCATCAGGCCTTAGATAAAGTGCTGCCAGCCAGCGCAGAGCTGCTTGACTTGTCACCGCATTACATCAATCTTTCCGCGCTTGCCCGTGATGTTATCGATGTGCGTGAATTATTGCTGCAGGTGGTGGCCGGGTTGCCAATTAACAACTTTAATATGCCAATTAAATCAGGGAGTGGAATATGAACCAGTGCTCAACCAATCTTGATGATATTAAATTATTACATCACGCTGGCAAGCTCAATGAGGCACGGCTTGGATATCTGGATTTATTAAAATCGAACCCTGATGATCTTGATGTGCTTCACCTAATGGGATTATTGTGCGCACAAGAGGGGCAATTAAATGACGCTCGTCAGTACTTGCAGCGTGCCTGCGATATCGCGCCTGATAATACTGCAGTGAGATTACATCTCGCTAATATTTTCAAGGCCACTGGTCATTACGATGAAGCAGTTAAGGAGCTGCAGGAAATCCTTGCTGCTGATCCAGCATGTGCACCTGCATTTAATAATCTTGGTACTGTCTATTTTGCGCGTAAAAATGATGCAGCTGCTGTGCAGGCATATCGCGCCGCAATTGATATCAGATCTGATTATATCGATGCGTATTACAATTTGGGACTTGCCGAGGCGCGCATGAATGACAGCGAAGCAGCAATGGCTGCCTATCGTGCCATTATTGCGATCACTCCAGAACATGCGGGAGCACATTTTCAGTTAGGCTGTCAGTTAATGAAGCGCAGACGCTTTGATGAAGCAGCAAAGGAATTTACACTGATCTCAGCAGAGCACCCGCATCATTTCGAATCACTCGCTAATCTCGCCACGTGCTTTCTTGGCCAAGGGCGTATTGATCAGGCTGCGGCTTGTTATTTGCGTGCCCTGGAGTTGATGCCGGAAGATCGCGAAACTTTATTTAATCTTGGTGTGATTTACATGCAGCAGGGCTATCCTCTGGACGCCATCAAGTTTTATCAGCGCGCTGTCAAAGCACATCCTGATTTTTTCGACGCTCATCATAATTTGGCGGCAATCTATCTTATGCGCAGAGATCAAGAGCAAGCGCTATTACATTTCCGTGAGGCGCTGCGTATTGAGCCTTCGCACGAAGCATTACGCCATACCATTCGGATTTTGACACAGGATCCGACGCTCTCGACTTCATCGCCGGCGTATATCAAGTCATTATTCGATTCATATGCAGATTATTACGATGCCCATCTGCGTACGCATTTGCATTACCAGGTTCCTGAGAAACTCTACCAACTCGTGAAAAATAATCTGGATTTGCCAGTGGCCGCGCTCAATATTCTTGATCTTGGCTGTGGCACCGGGCTCTGCGGGGCCTTGCTCAAAACTCATGCCAAACGTCTCACCGGTGTCGACTTATCTGAAAACATGCTGGCAGCTGCTGGTGTAAAGCAGCTTTACGACGAATTAATCGCAGCAGATGTGGTGGACTATCTCTCAGCTCATAAGGATGAATATGATCTGGTTACAGCCGGCGATGTTCTGGTTTATTTTGGGGAGCTTGAGGAATTATTGCAGGGCGTCTCAGCGGCTCTGAAGCCGGGCGGCTATCTGGCGTTTAATGTTGAGGTGAATCGCGACGGTGATTATGCCTTAACACCATCTGGCCGCTTCGCCCATCATGAATCATATCTTGCACGGTTGGCTCGCGAGCACGGTTTTCTGTCGGTAGCGATGGAGCGAGAGACGATACGCAGTCAGCAAGACGGTCCTGTATCGGGTTACTTGTGTTTATGGCAACGGCCAGTTGCTGCCGGGTAAGACGGTGGTTCTGGCACGTACAGGCCTATCTGTGTTAAATTTTAGTAACAGCGCTTCTACACGGCAAAAGGACTGTCATGAAACAAATTATTACCCTGATTGGTGTCTTCCTTTGTTCACTTATCCTGATGAGTTGTGCGGCAGGCCGTTATCCATATCCCACGACTGATCTCGGTCAGGAAGGCTGGCGTCAGCAAATCCAGACGGATTCCAATCTTTGGGCGGTTAAGGCCGATCAATGGTTCCTTGCTGGCGGCGAGACTGCACAGGGAGTTGAGAATGACAGAGCCGATACTTCGCAGGCGATTAGTAATGTTGCCGTGCGTGCGCCATATTTCCACAGCATTAAAGTCAATGGTAATTTCCAGGTGCAGATTGTTGGCACGCGCGATCAAAACTGCGTGACTATCGAGGGCCCGAATTTGGCGGTTCGTGCGATCGCAGTTAACGTACGCAACAATGTGCTGTGTCTCGATCAAGCCCCTGATGCTCCTACCAATATGGGGCGAGTGATTGTGCACATTAGTGTGAATCAATTAAGAGCGCTAGAATATAACGGTGCAGGCAGTGTGGAAGGTATTAGACTGTTTTCAAATAATTTGATGGTCACGGCATCTGGCTGCGGCAATATATTTTTGGCCGGTCACTTGAATGTGAAGTGCGTTGTTGCGAAAGGTCCAGGCAGTGTGAATATCTTCACTGTCAACGCATCTGGTACCGAAATTGAAACCTATCAAGGCGGCGAAGTAAATATAGCTGCAGTTAATGCTGTTAACCTGCACTCTATCAAACACAAAGGTGAAGGTGATATTAATATCATTAACGCAACCAGCGATGGTTTGATTATCAGCGCCGAAGGTAAAGGTAAAATTGGTATTAGCGGTCGTGTGAATGTCAAAGACATTAAGGCATCTGGGCAAACATGTGTATTCATCTCTAGATCGGTCAGCAGCGCTCCATGTATATATGTATATGATGATGCGCGTGTCGGCATCTCCGGTAGTGCAGCCAACTTGAACGCTTACACCACGCGTACCTCACGCTTGATGGCGCGCAATCTCATCGCGACAAATGCGTTTGTTGAGGCGACTGGCACATCGCATATGAATGTCATGGCGACCAATAAAATATTCGCGACAACGAGAGATTACGGATCCATTTACTATTTTGGCAATCCGGCAATTCTGACGGAGTTCCAAAATAACAATGGCACGATTATTAAAATGGGATCTAGTACCTCTTCAAGTATATCTCAGTACTCAGGTGGCAGAACAAGTACGGCGAAACCTGCTGTTGCACCAGTCATGCGTCGTGGTGATGGTGTAAAAGAGCCGGCGATCAGAATGGGGTCTAACGCAGATATCGGCTCTTCACGGATGACGATGTGGAAGAGCCGACAAATGTATTCGTAAGGTGTTTATAAATACGTGTAAAACATCGAGTCGAATGAACTGCTAAATTGTCCGCTTAACATTTTGAAGAATGCAGGCGCGCCTCCAAACTCTCTATACTCAGTCGTGTTAAATTCTTTTTGCAGCACGTCGAGTAAGTTGCCAAGCCCATCAACCAGTCCAAGTCTTAGCGCAGACTGACCAGACCAGAAGTCACCAGTAAATAATTCTTCTGGCGTGCCGTGTAATTTACCTTTGCGGCCTTCGGTGACTGCGAGAGCAAAATTAGCTTGTACTTCACCCATTACATCGCGAATTTTTTTCAAGTCACTTTCGGTTTGTGGCATAAAAGGATCAAGACGATCTTTGTCATTGCCAGAAATATAAACACGACGTTCAATGCCGAGTTTTTTCATAAGGTCGACGAACCCAAAGCCTTTAATGATGACGCCGATAGAGCCAGTGAGGGTGTTGGGGTTAACGTAAATTTTATCGCCTGCAACCGCGACAAAATATGCGCCAGAAGTTAGCATGTCTTCGCCAACGATAATAACTTTCTTATTATATTTCTTTTTATAAAAAAGAATCGCATCGTGAATCATGGCAGCTTGTACGGGTGTGCCGCCAGGTGAATTGATGTCAATCACAACGCCGCTTGTGGATTTGTCTGCAAAGGCTTTGCGCAAAATTGGAATGACAGTTTCACCAGAAAACTCACGTTCTGGAGCAATCATGCCGTCAAGACGGATGAGAGCAACTTTTTTTGCGCTGCCTTTGCTGCCGAGAGAGGGTGAGCCGATATTAAACAAATTGAAAAGTGCAAAACAGATAAGAGCAAACCACGCAACGAAACGTATGTTGCGCCAGCGGCGCTCTGATCTTTTTTCTTTCAGAAACTCACTTGCTAAATGAGAATTTATATCATTCACGTTCATTTCCTGCATATATTTTTAATCCTGTTGTTTTATTCGAACGAAACTACCGCTATAATTCGCCATTAAATTTTATCCCTAACAATAATTAACCGTAAGACTCACGGAAGGAGATAGCGTGCGAAGCGTACAATCTACCTTGTTTGCTTTACTTGCCGCAAGCAGTGCGGCGTATGCAGATACCACTCTGAATTTGACTCGGGGTGTCTCACCCATTAGTCACGATGTCTATGAATTACACATGACCATTTTATGGATATGCGTAGTTATAGGCGTTGTCGTATTCGGTGCCATGTTTTATTCAATGTACTATCACCGTAAGTCCAGAGGAGCGAAGGCGCAGGATTTTCATTCCCATCCTATGCTGGAAATTACCTGGACAATCATTCCAATCATCATTTTGGTTTTGATGGCGATTCCATCAACCAAAGTTCTTCTCAACATGAATAATGATGAGAAAGAAGATGTGACGATCAAGGTGACAGGATATCAATGGAAGTGGCGTTACGAATATCTTGAAGAGGGCATCAGCTTCTTCAGTAACCTCTCGACACCAGTTAGCCAGATGCAAAATCAGTCGCCTAAAGGTCCTAACTACTTGCGCGAAGTCGATCACCCGATTGTTGTGCCTATTCATAAGAAGATTCGTTTCCTGATTACTTCTAATGATGTGAATCACGCTTGGTGGGTGCCAGATCTCGCTGTGAAGCGCGACGGCGTCGCTGGATTTATCAATGAAGCTTGGACGAAAATTGACAAGCCCGGCATTTATCGCGGCCAGTGCGCAGAATTGTGCGGTGTACAGCATGCCTTCATGCCAATCGTTGTGATTGCAATGTCTGAGCAGGGCTATAAAGATTGGGTTGCGCAGCAGAAGGGCGGAACATCGCAAGCTGAAGCTGAAACCAATAAAGTCTGGACTCAGGCCGAATTAATGGAGAAGGGTGAGAAAGTTTACGGCACCATTTGTGCTGCTTGTCATCAGCCAACTGGTCTTGGCATGCCGCCAACCTTCCCGGCGCTGAAAGGCAGCAAGATCGCAACCGGTCCTGTAGCTGGTCATCTTGATATCGTCTTTAATGGCAAGAACGGTACAGCCATGCAGGCATTCAAGAATCAATTATCTGATGTTGATATTGCTGCGGTCATTACTTACGAGCGTAATGCCTGGGGTAATAACACAGGTACTATGGTGCAGCCAGCACAGGTAAAAGCATTGCGCGATGGCAAGTCTATGGAAGATGCGCTGGCAACCAAACCTTCGGGCAAGGTGGCACCAGTTGCAGCTGAAAAGGCTGACCATGAAAAATCTGAGAAATCAGAAAAGTCAGATGATGCTGCAAAACCAGCAGCGGCAGCCGCGCCAGCAGCAAAGCCTGCTTCTCCAGCTGATCAGTTGAAAGATGCAATTGCTCGCGGCGAGAAAGTCTATTCGACAACTTGTGTTGCTTGCCATCAGGCAGCAGGTACAGGTATGCCGCCGACATTCCCGGCGTTAAAAGGTGGCAAAATCACCACTGGACCAAAAGAAGGTCACATTCATCAGGTCGTGTTTGGCAAAGCAGGTACTGCGATGCAAGCATTCAAAGATCAATTAAATGACCAAGATATCGCTGACGTCATTACCTACGAACGTAACGCTTGGGGTAATAACAAAGGTGACTTAGTAACGCCAGAAGAAATCAAGACTGCGCGTGCTAATGGCCCAGATAAGAAATAATCGGAGAAAACCATGACTCACGAACATCAACACGCACACGGCCATGGTCACGATCATTCACATGATCATGATCACGTGCCGCACCACCACTCTTTTAAGCATGGGTTTGGTCCGTGGATAAAAGGCTGGTTGTTTACAACTAACCATAAAGATATCGGTACGCTATATTTGCTGATGAGCCTTGCGATGCTGTTTTACGGCGGCACCATGGCGTTACTGATTCGTTTACAGTTGTTTGAGCCTGGCGCGAAATTTTTCGATCCAAACTTTTACAATGTGTTAGTGACAGTTCACGGTTTGATTATGGTGTTCGGTGTGATTATGCCGGCATTCGTTGGTCTTGCTAACTGGATGGTGCCAATGATGATTGGCGCCCCAGATATGGCCTTGCCGCGTCTTAACAACTGGAGCTTCTGGATTCTGCCATTTGCTTTCACACTGTTAACCATTTCCTTGTTTGTGTCTGGCGGCGGCCCTAACTTCGGTTGGACGTTGTATGCACCGCTTTCCACAACATACGGACCACCTAGCACAGACTATCTGATTGTTGCGATACACTTAATGGGTATCTCGTCGGTACTCGGTGCAATCAACATCATTGCAACAATTATCAACCTGCGTGCTCCTGGCATGGACTGGATGAAGTTGCCGATGTTCGTCTGGACCTGGTTTGTAACTGCATTCTTGTTGATAGGCGCGATGCCAGTATTCGCCGGTGTTGTGACCATGATTCTGTTTGACCGTCATTTTGGCACGAGCTTCTTCAATGCAGCTGGTGGCGGCGATCCAGTCATGTATCAGCATTTATTCTGGTTCTTCGGCCATCCTGAAGTGTACATCATGATTTTGCCGGCTTTCGGTATCATCTCTGAAATCATTCCAACTTTTGCACGTAAGAAACTGTTTGGTTATGAGTTCATGGTTGGTGCGGTTGCTGCGATTGCGTTCCTGTCTTATATCGTATGGGGCCACCACATGTTCACTGCCGGTATGGCATTGGGCACACAGCTTTATTTCATGTACGTCACCATGTTGATTGCAGTTCCTACCGGTATCAAAGTGTTTAACTGGGTTGGCACCATGTGGGGCGGATCCATGACATTTGAAACACCAATGCTGTTTGCCATCGCATTTGTGATTTTGTTTACCATCGGTGGATTCTCTGGGTTGATGCTCGGCATTACACCAGCTGACTATCAATACCAAGATACATACTTTGTGGTTGCACACTTTCACTATGTATTAGTGGCTGGTGCCTTGCTCTCAATTTTTGCGTCTGTCTACTACTGGCTGCCAAAATGGACCGGTCGTTACTACAATGAAAAATTGGGCAAGCTGCATTTTTGGCTGACATTAATCGGCGTTAACTTAACATTCTTCCCTATGCACTTCCTGGGATTAGCAGGTATGCCGCGTCGTATTACTGACTACGCAGTGCAATACACAACGTTCAATCAAGTTTGTACAGTAGGTGCCTTCTTGTTTGGTTTCGCACAGCTAATCTTCCTCTACAATGTGCTATCCACTATGTTTGGCAAGGGTGAAAGAGCGACTCCCCACGTTTGGGAAGGATCGCATGGTTTGGAATGGACGCTGAGCTCACCACCGCCATACCATAGCTTTAACACTCCACCTGATATGAAGTTACTTGATAAATTGGCGCATGAACGATATGTCGGCGCCTAAGTCCCATCGCAAGATCATACTTATCGGCGGCCTTGCGGCCGCCGTTATGTTTGGCTTCTGCTTCGCAGTTGTGCCATTTTATAGTGTGATTTGCAGTGTGACTGGAATTAGTACGGCTGCGCCTACCGAATTGACTGTAGCATCTAGCGCTGCAGATGACGGTAAGGTTGGCGAAGATCGCGAAGTTTTGGTTCAATTTACGGCAACTAATAATATGGGTATGCCGTGGGAATTTTATCCAAAGACTAAAGCGATACGCGTCAAAGTGGGCAAGAATTCGCAAGTGGCGTTCTTTGCTCGGAATACCACAGATAGAAACATGACGGTACAAGCTGTACCTAGCATGACACCAATCAATGCGATCAGTCATTTTCACAAGATTGAGTGTTTTTGTTTCAAGCAGCAGAGCTTGAATGCGCACGTTGCTCGCGATATGCCGTTGATTTTTAATATCGATAAAGATTTGCCAAAAGATGTTCGAGTAATTACGCTAGCTTATACATTATTTGATGTGACTCCTAATACTCCAAGGAAAGAAAAATGATGACAAACAAGAAATATCATCCAACTGACAAATATTTCATTGCTGAACCAAGTTATTGGCCGATTTTAGGAACTACCGGCTTATTTTGCACGGTGTTCGGTCTGGTTCAAGTATTACACGGTGGTGGCTTTGGTCCGTATATCATGGCATTAGGTGCGGCATTGCTACTCGCAACAATGTTTGGCTGGTTCGGCGAGGTCATTAAAGAAAGTCTGGCTGGATTGCATAGCCTGCGTATGGATCATACCTATCGTTGGGGCATGTTGTGGTTTATTGTTTCTGAAATTTTCCTGTTTGGTATTTTCTTTGGCGCATTATTTTACGTGCGTCTGTTCATTTTGCCTGAATTGGGCAATTCGGTTGGCCCGTTGGCAACTTCATTATTGTTGTCTAAAGGTCCATACACACACGAGTTATTATGGCCAAACTTCGTGGCACAGTGGCCGTTGCTTGCCAATCCAAACCCAACCCTGTTTGTTGCACCAAAAGCAGTTATCGATACCTGGGGAATTCCAGCTATCAATACCTTGATTTTGTTATCTAGTGCGGTGACGGTAACTTGGGCGCACTGGGGTTTGAAGAAAGATAATAGAAACATTCTGATTATTGGCTTGTTGTTGACGGTGTTGCTGGGTCTTACCTTCGAAGGCTTCCAGATTCATGAATATATGAAGGCTTATGAAGAGCTAGGCTTGACCTTGAACAGCGGTATTTACGGCTCAACATTCTTTACCTTAACCGGTTTGCACGCCATGCACGTGTCGATTGGTATTATCATGCTATCCATCATGCTGATTCGCTCTCTCAAAGGGCATTTCCAGGCTGAACATCATTTCGCTTTCGAAGCGGTTTCCTGGTATTGGCACATGGTTGACGTTGTCTGGCTGGTACTGTTTGTATTTGTTTACTGGTTGTAATAAACGCTCAAACAATCAAAGGATCACAGATGGCCTGGTTGATAAACGCTGCGCAAGTCGACAGATTTCGCAAGAATCAGAAAAATGTCGTCATATTTGATGCCACCTGGGTTACCCCAGATGATACTCGCGACATGCATCAGGAATTCGACGCCAAGCATATGCTTGGCGCGCGTTTTTTTGATTTGAACGCCTTTGTTGATCATCGTTCTGGATTACCGAATATGCTCACTCGTGATGAACATCTCATTGCTGAGAAGCTGGGCGAGCTTGGCATCACGAACGAACATAAAGTTATTTTCTATGATAATAGTAAAATGCACACTAGCTGCCGTGCACTATGGATGATGAAAGTTTTTGGCCATAACACTAATCTTCTTTATATTCTTGATGGTGGATTGGAAGCCTGGGAAAAATACGGCGGCAAACTAGAAAATGTTGCGCCGAAAGAGGCAACACCAAAAACTTACAATGTCAGCTACCAGGCGCAATTAGTGCGAGCCTTGTTGCAGATGAAAGAAAATCTCCACCATCCACACGAGCAAGTCATTGATATGCGTCATCCGGTGCGTTACGCCGGTGGTCCAGAATCACGTCCGGGTTTACGAGCTGGACACATTCCCGGTAGTTTTTGTTTTCCTTTCTCTACCATGTTTGAAGCAGATGGTAAATTCAAGCCGGTCGATAAAATTCGTAAGCAGTTATCTGGTATCGGCGTTGAGCTTGGGCAGCCAATCGTCACTACATGCGGCTCTGGCACGACAGCGCCAATTCTCAATTTCGTCCTCGATATTCTTGGCTATCCTAATGCCGCGTTATACGATGGCTCCTGGACTGAATGGGGTGCGGATGTATTGTACGAAGGTGAAGAATCCATCGCCGAACGTCCAGTACAGACCAGTTTAAGTTAAGATTTCAAGTTACCATTTGCTCCCTTCGTCTAGTGGTTAGGACGGCGCCCTCTCACGGCGTTAACACCGGTTCGAATCCGGTAGGGAGCGCAATTAACCCGATTGTTTGTAGATTACCTGGCTTCATTCTCCGAATTTTCCTCATTATTTCAGTTATATGCCTGCTTCAAAACAGGCTATCATCAAAATGCTGAATTCTGCTTGACCCTATAGTTGCTATATACCTTACCTTGCTTGTCAGGAGGAATAACGATGGCTGAGTGGTACGTGAAAGACTTAAGTAAATTAACCGGTGTGTCGGTGCAAACCTTGCATCACTACGATCGAATTGAATTGCTGAAACCGTCTGTGCGTGCTGCCAATGGTTATCGTATTTACTCTGAAACAGATTTATTAAGGTTGCAGCAGATTATTGCATTGAAGTTTTTTGGCTTCGAGCTTTTGCAAATTAAAGCGTTACTGTCCGGTGATGCCGGAGCGAGGGAACACTTTTCTGTGCAGGCGCAGTTTTTGGAGCAAAAGGCTAAGGCTTTGCTTGATGCAAGCAAAGCGTTACAAAGCATTACTTCTACTGTCACTGACGATAAATCGATTCCTTGGGAAACTATCATTAAAATTATTGAGGTATATCGTATGACACAGCAACTAGAACATTCCTGGGTAAAAGAAATTTTTACACCGGAAGAATTAAAACAATATGCTACATTTGAAGCTGAGATGAAATCTCAATCGTCACCGCAACAAAAAGCTGCTTTTGAAAAAAACTGGTTTAATCTGGTAGATGAGATGAAAGGGAATCTGATTGAAGACCCGGCATCAGCTATCGGTATTCATTTAGCTGAAAGATGTATGTCATTAATAAATGGATTATATGGCAAGAAGTACGCGCACCTACGAACGAAAAAGTTTGAAAAGGGCTTCGGTGAAGGCAAGGGCCTTGATGAAACCGGTTTAACGCCGGAGATCGTTGCCTGGTTAGAAAAAGCGATGGATGCGTATTGGCGGCAGCGAATTTATAATCTTATGGATCAGGTAGGTGATACCTCTTCATCTGAGTTGTTGAAGCACTGGAACGAGGTACTTGATGATATGTACGGTGATGATAATGAGCGTAAAAAAATGCTCATTAAAACGCTCATGCAGGATGAAAAAGTGAGTAGCGATGCTAAGGCATGGTTACGAGGTAGAGCAAAATCATAAACAAAAAAGGAGGGGCGATCAGCCCCTTCCTTAAGTCTAGGCAGCCCTAGACATTCATACTCAAATGTGTAGAGTAATTCTCCCAAGTAAGTGAATATGAATTGCAAGTGGTAAGCAAAGGAGTGATATGAAAGCGTCTGTAAATTTGAGTTCGCCCATCGCTACGCAACTAGATAGCTCAACTCGACTCGTTCATCTGACTTTATACGCATTATTTTTTTGTTCGGGATGTTCAGCTCTGATCTATCAAGTGATGTGGCAGCGCATGCTATTTACTGCTTTCGGCGTTGACATGACCTCGGTCACTATCATTGTGTCGGTATTTATGTTCGGCTTGGGGCTTGGAGGGGTGATCGGCGGACAGATAGCTGATGCCATGCCAAATCGCTTATTGATGTTATATATTATTATCGAACTTTTGATTGTTGCTTTTGGTTTGGCAAGCCCACATTTGATTAATTCACTCGGCGGAGCACTATTTACAAATAGTCTGATAATGACGGGTATAATTAGTTATTTTATTCTTGCAATACCAACATTATTAATGGGGGCGACGTTTCCAGTTTTGGTGACACATGTTAATAAGATAACACGAAATATTGGCGAATCTGTTGGTGGTCTGTATTTTGCTAACACCCTTGGCGGTGCGATGGGAGCTTTTATGTCCGGATTTGTACTGCTGCATACATTAGATTTGACCGGAGCAATAAAAACAGCTGCCATGATCAATCTGGCGGTTGCGTTCTGCGCATTTGCTATGTTTAGACCGGAGCGATAATGCGATCAGCAAGCCTTTTGGCATTTTGTACCGGATTTTTGTCTCTTAGTCTCGAAATTCTTTGGATTAGGTTGTTCGGGTTCGCCAATCACTCTGTACCACAAAGCTTTGCTTTTGTATTGACCGCGTTTTTGATTGGAATTGCGCTTGGCGCTTATCTCGGTAAGGAGTTTTGCAGAAGAAAGATCAATCTATGGGTAGTCAGTGGCGCGGTATTGCTTGTATCGAGTGTCTTTACCTTAATAAGCCCATGGATTTATGCAAGTCTAGTATTTTCAGGGCATCAGCTTTTGACTGGAGGCCTGTTAATAGCCGGATCCGCTTTGCTGATATCTATCGTTTTTCCAATTGCGCATCATCTTGGTACCCCAATGGATGAGTCTAAAGTTGGTCGCAATATCTCACGGGTTTACGTCGCAAATATTGCAGGCGCAACACTGGGTCCACTATTTACCGGTATCTTTTTATTAGCATCAGTCACGACCCAGCAAGGGTTTATCATCATAGCAATGCTGACCTTGTTGGTCGCCGTGTATTGTCTGTGGCAAGTGTTGAATACCTACATTATTGCTCTAAGCTCATTAACTTTGTTTGCTCAGTTTGTGATGATGATTGGATTAGATGGCCATGGACTGATTGCAAAAGTTTGTATGCCTATGCAATTCCCAGTAACACAAATATTAGAGAACCAATACGGTATCATTACTATTTACAAAGGAAATGGGGAAGATATTGTTGCAGGTGGAAATGCGTATGATGGTACAACTAATCTTGATCCAATTCGAAATACTAATCATATTAATCGTGTGATTATTCTGTCGGCGCTAGTAGAGCACCCACGGCGTGTGTTGATGGTGGGATTGTCGATAGGAAGCTGGTTGAAAATACTGACGGCGTTTCCTGACGTTGAATTGATTGATGTCGTTGAAATTAATCCGGGATATCTAAAATTAATCGAGCAATATCCTTTGCAGCATAGCGGCGTTCAAGATCCGCGTGTTCATGTCTATTATGATGATGGCAGACGCTGGCTCAAGGCACATCCTGATCGTCATTACGACATGATTATCATGAATACTACATTCCATTGGCGAATGTATGTGAGTAATCTTCTTTCAGTAGAGTTTTTACAATTGTTGAAGAGTCACCTGAATCCAGATGCGGTATTGGCGTATAATGGCACTAATTCTCCAGACACTTTAAAAACAGCGCAAACTATTTTTAATCATGCATACAACTATGAAAATTTTATAGTAGCGAGTGATTCCGATTGGCGAGTAAAACTTCATGCACCGTTAGCCGTCGATAAAATTCTTGCCCTGAAGCTGGATGGTAAACCATTATATGGAGCGGAAAATCGTGCGGTCGTGAATAGGCAAGTTAATTTGCCTATTCAAACATTGAAGGGTCTTGAATCGTTTTATAATGTGGTGGGGCGTAAACTTGAAGTGATCACTGATAATAATCTAATTACTGAGTATAAGTATGGTGAATGCCTCGTTTAATCATTAAATAACTTTAAAAATAGTGCTACTGCTCGACTCGTAATCTTGTTTTTCTTCCTGCGATGGCAAATCGCACTCGTCATCAGTACTGCCTGTGCTATTAGATGAAAATATCTTTGTAATTGATTCAGGGACGCTATAGAAAAAACCAGCCCAACTCGTGTCGATGTTTGGCGCATTGATCGTTGGTGTGATGGGGGGCAGGTCTTGTTTCTGCTCTGCTAGTTCATCGTCCGTCCAAAATTGACGGTCAATATTGGCGTTGATTAAATCTGATGGTGATATGAAATGCGTATGCAGCGGATCGTCTTGGCGATTAATGGCATCTTCAGCAGCTTGTTTTAACGTTGTCGCGAGCATTTCGCTACGAGTGTTTTTGTCGCTATGTTGATCGTGTGTCCGTACGAAAATCGGCGAGTTGAATCTCACGTAACTTTCAAATAATTCAATAGGGCTTCTGAAATTACCAGTTACTTTACCAAGGTACCAAAACATGGTTGCGATGCTTGCAACATCATTATTACTGATATGAAATTTAAATTGTTGCCAGTCTTTTGGGCTCTTGAAGCTGGCTTTGCTATTGTCAATTTTTTCGAGAGAGACATCGGCGCCAACCAAGTGGTAGAACATGATTTCGCGGGCGTGACAGACGGCGAGTTCACTCTTGCCGCCAAGTTCGAAGATAATTTTAGACCGATTAATGGTGAAGGTGTAACCAAAGCCAAGCTGTGGTTGCGATTCATCCGAGCTGAGCGAGCTTCTACTGAAAGGGCTGTTTGGGTTGCTGAGAGGTAGTTTACCGACGGGCGAATTCGGTGGGGTCGGGGATGATTCGCGTGAATTCATTTTTGTTTTCCTTCTCAGTTGTCTATGGGCGCAATCCAGCGCGAGTAGCTAATGGCTCGCTGAGTTCGCGATAGTATACTGAGGGAATAACCAATCAACAATGGTTAGTTGGCTATGAAAATCTGCCGGGAAATCATTTAATCATGATGACTGGAAAGTTTATGTAGAATCGCTTTTTTCGATTCGCGAATTTTAACATCGCGCTCGTGTAGCGCGGCGTTTAGATTGTCAAGGAAGTGGTCTTGATCAATAGCTGTGGTGGTAATGATTTCCTCTTCCTGCTCTTCTGCGGCGGCGACGACAGGTTCTGACGCAGTCGCAAATGCTAAATTTTGATCGATCACATTTATCTTCTCTGGCCAGCAAAGTAACATAACGCACGGCATCAAAAATAGCGAAGCAGCTGAAATGAAATGTGAAATATCACTGTGATCGAGAAAGCCGGTTATGCCGAAATATCCAAATAATGGCATGGTGCAAATTAAAAGTAAGGCAGCTTGATAATTACGCGAATGTATATTCAGCACATCATAAGCGAATGGCAATGTGCGGGTGAAAAAATTCCAAATGACAAAGGCAACCATGTAGCCAAGTGATATGCACAGCAGCCAAGGCGAGACATTCAGTCCTTGTGCGAGATTCGCAGTGTCGCCGTGTTCTGCAAACGCTCGAACTGGTATGTACGCATAGATCTGGGCAAGATTCATGAAGTTCAGCCAGAATATGAAATAGAATAATGATTTGCTGCGCTGAACCAGTGGTAGGCGCATGAGATATAAAGTAAATAGATATAATCCAAAACTGGCAAACCCTAAACCTGCGATCGATATCATCGCAAGATCGTGCATTTTGCCGGCTGAGGTGATGAGATCGTAATCGACATTTTCATTAAGATTATATAGCAAGGCAAGGTTTAACAGGCTGGTGCCGCCGTAGTTTAGCGAGAATACATTGTCTTTGTATCCCAGCAGCCAGGCAGCAATTGAGTGAGCGTATTCCTGGGCGAGGATGGCCGTATCATTGGCGAGTAGCATGAAAAGCGGTGTAACGATGATGAGTTTGATCGCGTCGGTCTTTTTCACTGGCACTATTCCTTGTTTCCTAAGACGTGTCGTGACTTTCCGTGTGACCTTCCTATCATACACCGCACATGTGGTTAAACTCCATACATCTGGAGTTAGGGGTTATACGGGGTAGGCTGGCGGCCGACAGGCCGCCGTTAACCATTATTTGTGAGGTGAAGGCGCCGGCGGAGTGGGCGGCTTATCCGGGTGCGGCGGCCGCTCAGCTGGTGCGGCGGTTTGATTTTCGCGGCGCTCAATTTCCATGCGTAGATATTTTTGCTCATCAGTTTCATAGATGGTCGGAGTGTCAGCTTTTACTGGTTTGAAAAATGAATGGTAGGCAGATAACACTAGATTGACCCCGGTCTTAACAGCGTGCAAGTCTTTATGTTGATTGCAGATAGGATGATCGTAGGCAACCTTAAGTGGTTTAATCATGCGACTGTCGTTGTTATTTGCCATTGAATTATTCATAGGTTTCGTTCTGACAATTAAGTCCGAGATGATGGCAAAGCGCAGCTTGGCTTCCTGTTTGTGTCCGGTAATCATGGTGTGTAAACGATTGAGTTCAGCATTGAGGGCTGCCGGGGTTGCTAGATGTTCATGAGTGAAGAACGCTGCATGTTCAAGGTTGGCGTGAGCGAGATCGGTGCTGGCTAGATCTGCATGATAAAATTTCGCATTGGACAAATCAGAGCCTGATAGATTGGCATGCGCCAAGTTTGTATGGTCAAACAGACAATGACTCAAGCTGGCGTTAGTCAGCGATGCGCCTGCTAAATTCGCATGACTGAAGTTTGCGTTGATTAGCACGGCCTTATCTAGCAGGGCGCCTCTCATGTCAGATTTAACAAAAATACCCGAGTTCATTTTTGCAAATTTGAAGCTTGCGCCGTGCAGTTGCAGGGCTTCGAAGTTTGCACGCGGCAATTCGAGTTTATTTAGATTGATGTAGCAGTTGTTAGCATTCGCAATATTTTCATTATTAGCGTTTATGCATGCACGCAAACTGCGAGCTGTGCGCTCGTAGGTGTTTGCTGGTTCATGTGCGTTTAACCATTCCAGTGCTTTTGTAACGTTTTCTGCGCCGCCCTCTGATAATCTTCCTGGACACATCATGGTATAACACAATAATGCTTTTGCAGGACTATCTGCTTTGTATTCTTCTTCGGCAAGAGTGCGCATGTGCTTAAGGTATTCACTTTCACGATGGTAGAAATACTGAAATACTTTGGAGATCTCCGCTGCTGATGCTTTTTCTATCCATAATAGAAGCATGTCTGGATTTACCAGGAATAGTTCAACATCTTTTGGATTAGTAATTTGAAGTTGTTGGATAAAGTGAAATGAGAGTTCGCCGGTAAGCAGAGGTGAGCGTTTGTAATTTTCCTTATTGATGCCTTCAAGAATGATGTGTGCCGATTCCGTTGATTGAAATAATGAGTGTGTTGATGCTTCAATTAATATATTCAAGGCGAGGTGATGTGGCAGGTGCCTGGTGAGAGCGACTAAATCTTCAGCCAATTCTTTTGACTTGGTCGTTGCAAACTGTTGTGCCGCATCGCTAGATGCGAGTGATATTTCCAATTTCAAGAGTGTCTCATGATCATTCAGTTGTTGTTCGATCATGGCAGATAAGCGTTCCGCATCATCTCTGATTTTGTTGGGGCTCATCGGTAACGTTGATTCTAGCTGTGGGAGTTGAAAGTGTTTTGTTCTTGTTTGCATGGCAACCTCCATTTATGAGAGAAGTTATAACAATATTACTCGCTGATTTCTATACTGCTTAATTTTGTGCAGGTGCAGGTTGCGATTGGGTTGTGATAGCATGAAGTTCTCAAGGAGGAGATCTGTATGAATGTCATGGCGTCGCTAAGCTTGCACCAAATCATTTTGTATATGCAATACGCAATTTCGCTTTCAGGTATTTTGATCATTGTATCTGGGATTGCCGTCGCGATTGTTCAATATATCACTCTTATCAGCAAGGGAGAGTTGCTGAGAGATGGTGCGAAAATAAATAATATTCGTTTGGGCCTTGGCCGGATTCTGGTGTTGGGTCTTGAATTTATTGTGGCGGCGGATTTAATCGGTACAACCACGACGCCTGATTATTATGCCCTGGGTCTTGCTGCGATTATCGTCATGATCCGAACTTTGCTGAGCTTCTCGCTAAATCGCGAGTTAATGTCATTAAGCAAGCGCTAATTCTGATGTTGTTTTACTGGATATCCGGGCGGCAGCATGGCTCTGGCAACAATCGCCGCCTGTTTATCATCAAACGGTGCAACTGAGTTCACGGGCGAACAAGCAGTCAGTATCGACGTTAGTATGCAGGCACTCAATATTCTGATGGTTCTCATAATTATTTATTTCCGTTGATCATAGGTCGCGGCGACGGTCCAGGCTGGTGAAGCCGCGTAGTGCGATATCTACTTGTTTCCCCAGTGCCATGATTTTGACGCGGTCGCCCATTTCCATCGGCATGGTTAAGACCTTAATAGCTTGATGTAATTTGAAGGCATCAGCTTGAGATGCATGGTCTTCTTCCGCTTGGGCAAAGGCAAGCAAGTCATTGGCGAGTAAAAATGCGCTTTGTGTGGTAAAGCCGAGTAAATCGGCACCGCTTCCGGCCGCAGTTTCAATCACGCGCGTAAAATCCACGTGAGCGGTGATGTCTTGGAGGCCTGGATAGAGAAAGGGATCATGCAGCAGGCGGTGTTGATAAAAACACGAGAGCGACCCTTGATTGCGTTGTGGGTGGTAATACTCACGCTGACCATAGCCGTAATCAGCGAGCAAGATCACGCCTTTGGTTAACGATTCGCATAGCTCACGTACCAGATTCATCGCTGGCAAGTGAATTTCAGACTGATAACCATCTGCGAGGGCGTATTCTTTAATTAATTTATCTATTTCCTCATTTGTTGCAAGTTCTGAATCTGTAGCGGTCGACCAAATGAAGTGGTCGTTTTCAGTGGCGACCATGCGAGCACGGCCGTGGCCATCAACAACCTCGAAACAATCAAACGGGATGGCATCCAGCACTTCATTGGCGATGACAACACCGCTGAATGCTGGTGGTAAGGCATGGATCCACTCGAGGCGCGAGAGTAAATCAGGACGTTCAACAGAAAATAAGGCGCGCTGGGCTTGCTGTAAACTGGTGCTGATTTCGTAGATGAAATAGCGTTCTGGCAAGGCATGATCAACTTCAAGTGCCAGCAGAAAATCCAGCGCGAAGCGGCCGGTGCCGGCTCCAAGCTCGAGAACGGTATTCAGTTGTTGGGATTGGCAAATCTGCACATATTGTCTGGCGAAGCATTTGGCGAATAGCGGCGATATTTCTGGTGCCGTGGTGAAGTCGCCGTGGCGACCAAGAGTGAAGTTTTGCGCTTGATAATAGCCGAGTTCCGGATGATATAACGAGAGCTCCATAAACAGCGAAAATGGGATTTTTCCCTTATGCTGTTGTATTTTCTGCTGAATTGCAGCGCACAGCATTTTCGAGCGCTGCGCGGCATTTTCATCAGGGGCTGGAAGATCTTGGTAAGTTGTCATAAGTGGGGCTAATATATGTGAATTCAAATGAATAGTTAACTACAGTGCTTCGATTTTGTCGGGGCATTTTACAGGATACTCGCTATGCAAACAAAACCATTAGACTCAAAAGTGGCTCTCATCACTGGTGCCGCTCGCCGCATTGGTGCCGCTATCGCCGAAACATTGCACCGTGAGGGGATGAATATCGCCCTGCATTATAATGCGTCAGAAGATGAAGCCCAGACACTTTGTGCCAAGCTCAATCAATTGCGGGCTAACTCTGCTGTGACCTTGCAGGCGGATTTACTTGAGCCAGAGGTCGATAAGTCACTGATAACCAGGGCTCACCAGGTCTGGGGTCGTCTGGATCTTTTGGTGAATAACGCCTCGCGGTTTTATCGTACTCATTTTGGTAAGGTTACTGAGTACGCATGGGATGATTTGATGATCAGTAATTTGCGCGCACCATTTTTCTTGTCACAGGCAGCAGCACCTTACCTCGCCGAGCACGGTGGTCGCATCATCAATATCACTGACATTCATGCCTGGCGGCCAATGAGTAATTACTCTGTTTACTGTATCTCGAAAACGGGATTATTAATGATGACCAAGGCGCTGGCGAAAGAATTGGCGCCTCACGTCATGGTTAATGCCATTGCGCCGGGCGCGATTGTCTGGCCCGAGGGTGAAAATTCTTTGTCTGATGAAGAAAAAGAATCAATTATCTCCAAGACACCGTTAGGCCGCAGCGGTAGCGCTGAAGATGTCGCCAAGGTAGCTTTATTCCTGGCAAGAGATGTCAATTTTATGACGGGTGAAGTTCTCGCTGTTGATGGCGGCAGACACTTATAAGGCGATATTGTAATGGGCTTTTTTCGCGACACATTCATGGAGGCATACCGGTCTCGTGTATATCCCAATTATTGGGATATGTTTGCGCTTGTGTTTGTGCTCGCGATTATCTCGTTGTTTGCGTGGAATGCTCGTCAGATGTCAACGCCGTATCATCTCGGCGAAGTTATTCCGATTACACTAGATACCGCTGCGCTGCCATTTTATGCGGCGCGCACAGTCGTGCGCATGCTGATCGCAATGGCCTTTTCTGTCTTGTTTACTTTTATATTCGGAACCTGGGCGGCTAAGAACAAGCGAGCAGGGCGCATCATTATTCCCATGATTGATATTTTGCAGTCGGTGCCGATTCTTGGCTTTTTATCGGTTTCGGTTGCGGGATTTATTGCATTGTTCCCCGGCAGCTTATTAGGCCCTGAGTGTGCAGCAATTTTTGTAATTTTTACCTCGCAGGCATGGAATATGGCGCTTGGATTTTATCAGACGGTGCGTTCGGTACCGGCTGAAATTCAGGAAGCAGCACGCATGTTTCATCTCTCTGCGTGGCAGCGCTTCTGGCGCATTGAGGTACCGTTCTCATTGCCGGGCTTGTTATGGAATGCGATGGCGTCCATGTCGGCCGGATGGTTCTTTGTGGTTGCTGCTGAGGCGATCACTGTGTCTAATCAAAATATTCTGCTGCCAGGCATTGGCTCGTACATTGCCGTTGCTATTCAGGCTGCGAATATGACCGCAATTGGCTACGCCGTATTAACCATGTTTGTGGTCATCCTCATCTACGACCAATTGTTGTTTCGTCCGCTAGTAGCCTGGGCTGAGAAATTTAAATCTGCGCAAATGACTACAGATAAAGTGGCTGAGTCATGGGTCATCAACTTATTTCGCCGCACACGCCTCATTAGAAATTTTGGCAGAAAGCTCGAGCATCTATTCGATATGTTTGTGAATATTCATGTTGGCGCAACGGTTGGTCATCTCAAGGTGAAGCGCCTTTTTTCTGGCAAGCGTCGCGAACAATCCAGCGGCGTGATTTGGGATGTGATTTTCATTTTGATCGGTATTGGTGCGGGATTATTTTTGATTGATGCCTGCATACAAAATTTCACATTCAGAGAGTTGGGTTACGTTATTTTGCTCGGATTAATTACCATGCTGCGAGTGTTTGTTCTGATCGGCATCTGCTCGTTAATCTGGGTGCCAATAGGTATCTGGATTGGGCTGCGTCCGTCTGTCACCATGGTTGCGCAGCCAATCGCACAATTGCTGGCAGCCTTCCCGGCTAATTTATTTTACCCATTCATCGTTATGTTTATCGTCACTTATCATCTTAGCCCCAACATCTGGCTGACGCCGCTTATGATTCTGGGCGCGCAATGGTATATCCTTTTTAATGTTATTGCTGGTGCTTCGGCTATTCCTAAAGATTTACTGCAAGCTGCAGATAATCTTGGCGTATCTGGCTGGCTGCGCTGGTCACGCTTACTGCTGCCAAGTATCTTCCCTTATTACATTACCGGCGCCATCACTGCTTCCGGGGGTGCCTGGAACGCTAGCATCGTTTCTGAGGTGGCGAGCTGGGGTAACGCAAAATTAGTAGCAACTGGCCTTGGCGCATATATTTCTGAATACACCAGTGAAGGTAAATTTGCTCACATCGCGCTAGGTATTGGGGTGATGTGTTTGCTGGTATTATTAGTCAACCGCGTTATCTGGCGGCCACTTTATGTTTATGCTGAAAACCGATTTTTGGTGGAGTAGTCATGTCTGAACCCATTATTGAAGTGATGAATATACAAAAATCATTTAAAACTGGCGATCGTCAAGAGTTGCTGGTGTTGAATGACATCAACTTGAAAATGTATGAAGGCGAGATTGTTGCCATCCTTGGCAAATCAGGTTCAGGCAAGTCGACGTTGCTACGTATCATTGCTGGGTTAATTGGCGCATCCGGCGGTCAGGTGAATTATCGCGGTAAACCGATAGATGGTCCTGCTCGTGGTATTGCCATGGTCTTTCAGACTTTCGCACTGCTGCCGTGGCTGACGGTTTTACAGAATGTGGAGCTTGGCTTGGAAGCCATGGGTTTGCCGCGTGATGAGCGCCGCGAACGTTCGCTGAAAGCCATCGACATGATTGGTCTCGACGGTTTCGAAAGCGCGCTGCCAAAAGAATTATCTGGTGGTATGCGTCAACGCGTCGGTTTCGCGCGCGCGATGGTAGTGAATCCCGATATTTTATTGATGGATGAGCCATTCTCTGCACTTGATGTGTTAACTGCAGATAACTTGAAAAGCGACTTGATGGATCTCTGGCAAGAAAAGAAAACCGGCTTGAATGCCATTCTGTTTGTGACACACAGTATTGAAGAAGCGATTGAAATCGCTGACCGCGTTATTGTGTTCAATAGCAACCCCGGCTCGATTCGTTCTGATTTGCGGGTGACACTCCCATTTCCGCGCAGCGATAAAGACCCGCGCTTTCATAATCAGGTTGATCGTATTTACACGCTGATGACCACGCAGCCGCAAGATGAAAAAATGAAAGACGATGTCACCAAATACATGGTGATTGATATCGGCTACCGCTTGCCCGAGGCCAGCATTTCTGAAGTCACCGGTTTATTGGAAATTCTGAATTCGCCCGAACATCAAGGCAAGATGGACTTGCCAGAAGTTGCTGACTCATTGATGTTGAACATTGATGATTTGTTCCCGCTGACTGAATTGCTGGAAATTTTGCGTTACGCAAAAATTTCCAAGGGTGACATCACTATCACGCAAGAAGGCCGCGAGTTTGTTGAGGCTGATATTCTTGAGCGTAAAAAACTTTTCTCTGTGCATCTCAAGAAATACGTGCCGCTAGCACGCTATATCTATGATCAACTCGAGCGTCATCCTCGCCACCGCGCACTGGAAGAAAATTTTCTGTCATTACTCGAAGATTATCTTTCTGAAAATGAAGCCGAGCGAGTGCTGAGCACCGTCATTGAGTGGGGTCGTTACGCGGAATTATTTGCGTATGATTATAACTCGGGTGTGTTGAGTCTCGAGAATCCGAGGTAGGGTCATTGCGAGCCTTGCGTTCTTTGCAAGGCGTGGCAATCCAGTCTTGATGTTATTAAGCGCAAACCGATGGGCTGGATTGCTTCGTCGTGAAAAACACTCCTCGCAATGACGTCGCAAGCATCTCCCAATCGCTCACAAAAAAATCCCCGCAGGTGCGGGGATTTTTATTTACGAAGCTTATCCCACCAACACATTATAATTTGGCGTCATCACTTCTCTGCCGCCCCAGCCGAAGTTGCAATTCTTGCCAACAATCTTGCCGGTGTGTGTGCCGTTTCTGTAATTTGCCTGGCAAATATAAAGCGGGTGATTATCTTCGGATCCGCCTTCTACTGCATTAGCAGGAATTGCGCCAAAGCTTGCGCTGGTCCAGCCTAGTGGTAATTGGCTAACGAGAATTTCGAAATCTTGTGAGACTACAACTTCACGTCCGCCCCAGCTGATGTTGCAGTTGCCGGAAAAGAATTTGCCGGGATGCACGCCGCCGCGATAATTGGCACGGCAAACATAGAACATGGCATTAGGATTATATTGATTGCCGCCGATCACAGCATTGTTTGGCACATCTTGTCCTGGCTCCATTGCAACCCAGTAGACTTCCTGATTGGAGTAATGATTGCGATGGTGCTTGTTGCCAGCGCGATACTTCACGACGGTATTGGTGCCGGGAATGGTCAGGTTGAGAGAGAAGCGATCGTGTTTTTTGTGTTTGTATTCACTGGTCGTGGTTGTCGTAGATGGTGGCGCAGCGGCGGATGAGCTGTAGCTGCTGGTGGTGGTTGTAGATGGTGGAGCCGAAGCTGAAGAGCTATAACCAGAAGCCGATGAGGAATAGCCATCGGAAGTGGATGGCGGAGCAGAGCTTGAGCTTTCATAACCATTTTCAGCAAAAACTGGCTGCATCATGCTGGCGAGGCAAATCATGCCAGCAGTCATTTTAATTATATTCATGCGCATAACGTCTCCTGGAGAGAGGTTTATATTGATAATTTCGTCCAGGCTGAAATGAGTGCGGCTGTCGTTCCATAGGCGCCGTTCGGGGGTAAATTTTGAGCGTTTTGGCGGGAAATAGCAACTGTCATGTAGTCTGGTCGCGCGTTTTGCGGCCGGGATTTTGAGTATGTTCCCGGCCACAAAAAAGTGCGACCGGGCCAGTAAACTGTCGTAGGTTGGGTTAGCGCGTTTTGTGCGCGTAACCCAACAATCACTCTACATAGCGGGGAGTGGAAGGACATCTACACTGGTGCTGGCTGCTCAGTTACGGGAATATGATTCAACGCCGCGAGTTCACGCAAATTTGTAATGAGAATTTCCGCAGAAAAAACAAATCCATCCAGATAAAGATGCTGGTTAGAAACACTGAATGCAGGCTGTTCTTGAATGGCGCCAATTAACATATTTAAGTCAGGAAGGTGGACGTGATGTGTGGTGGATGGTTTGCTGCGCAAGGCGCGAACCAGCACGTCCAGAGCTTGAATAACAGATTGATTGAAAGTGATAAACGGATTCTGCGTCATATAGATAGACTGAATACTTTCAACTTTTGACAGGGCCATATCCATAAAATTAATGGCGCGTAGAATTTCACGTTCGCAATATAACGAGCGTCCAAAGTGCTCGGGATCAAAACGCTTGCCTATCAATTCGGGCGCAGCTTCTTTGGCGAGCTGGCGTTGCTTGAGCATGGATTTGATAATCACTTCTTCGAGTTCGCTGCTGTCGGCGTGTTTTGAGTCGTGGAAGCGATTGATGATCGCACTCTCATAATATTCTCGAATTTGTGCCAGGGTGGCGGCCTGTGAGCGGCGCAGATGCGTGCGCGCGTGGATGGGGAAAATAAATTGTGACACCACTGCAGCAATCACGATGCCAATACTGATTTCTGCGAAGCGCATGGTAGCGAGAGTTAGACTCGGCGGATTGCCGAACATGATGATGATTGTGGTCACGGCACCAAGTGTGCCCATCTGCGCCAGACTGTCATGACTGGTTGCGATATAACTGAACATGAAGCCAGCAAGCGCAATGGTGGCAAGAGTGGCGAGGAATGATTGGTGCAGTAATAGAATTGTGGCGGTTGCTGTCAGGCAGCCCATCAGCGTGCCAAGGAGGCGTAAATAAGATTTTTGCATGATGCCGCCGACGTAGATTTGTGCGCACATGACAACGATGACCGAGATGACTATCCACTGATCAGCCGGTTGGCCAATCAAGCGCGCCAGCAAGTAAGCGGCGCTGCAGGCGATCGCTGTTTTCAGGCTATGTATGAGGCGTTCATTATCTATGTAGTTGGATAACACGTTACCTACTCATTGTGCTGCGAAGCATCCAGATGATTTTATCATGCTCGGTTTTGCGTTCTATCAATATATCCATGGTCACTTCATCTTCATCTTCTTGAGTGATCGCAAACATGTCTTTGATGGCGGCTGACATCGCTTCGTGGTCTTTGAGCAGCGAGGCAACCATGTCTTCGGCGCTTGTCTCTTCGCATGCTTCTTCTAGTGAGGCTAGTCTCAGAAAGTCTGAGAATGAACCGGGTGCTTCGGCATTGAGGGCGCGGATGCGTTCGGCAAGTACATCGGTTGCCGCGCTCAATGATTCATATTGTTCCTCAAAGAGCTTATGCAGGGAGATAAAATGCGGTCCGGTGACATTCCAGTGAAAATTCTGGGTTTTCAAGTAAAGCAAATAGGTGTCGGCAAGCAGGTGGGCGAGGGCATCAATCACATTTGTGGTGGAATTTGATATTTTTTTGGATTTTTTCATGAGATCGTTTCCTTCCAGTTATCTATATATTATAAGCTAAATGCCTATGCGCGGGGCGATAAGTGCAAAAATTGAACAAAAAGGGGCGCATATCTGGTTATATATTGATCTTTAGGGTTTATTTTCATATATCCCATGTCTTTGCTTGCTAGATGTGACAGTTTTTAATAGAATAACGCCGTTACTGCGGGGTGGAGCAGTCTGGTAGCTCGTCGGGCTCATAACCCGAAGGTCGTAGGTTCAAATCCTGCCCCCGCTACCAATTTCAAAAGCAGAATCAAAGGACCCCTTATGGGGTTTTTTGCTTATAAGTGGGCGTAAAGCCCACTTTTTGTATGGGTTACAGCATGAGAAAGATTGATCCGGAACTGAATGAGCGTTTGTCTGTTTTGATCAGTTCAATGGGTTGTGAACTGGTTGGATGTGAACTGCTGCCTATGGGTGGGCAAAAAATGCTTAGAATTTATATAGATAGCGCAACAGGTGTCTCAGCAGATGATTGCTCTCGGGTGAGTCATCAAGTTAGCGCGCTATTAGATGTAGAAGATCCGTTTCAAAGCAGATACGTGTTAGAAGTATCTTCGCCGGGGATAGACCGGCCGCTGTTTGAGCTCAAGCATTTTGAGCGTTTTGTTGGCAGTGAAGTTAAAATGCGCTTGTACGCGCCAATTGCGCGGCGCAAGCAATTCAAGGGTGTTATGACCCGTGTGGAAGGTGAAGATATTCATCTATTCATTGAAGACTTAAAGCAGGAAGTTGTTATTCCATTTTCTGCGATAGAACGCGCCAATGTGATTGGCAAAATTAGCTTTTAGGTAATGGTTGTTGGATGAAGAAGTTTTGAGGTCACACGATGAATAAAGAGATATTATTAGTCGTTGAAGCGGTATCCAACGAAAAGGGCGTGGATAGAGAAGTTATTTTCCAGGCTATTGAAGCAGCGTTGGAAATTGCAACGAAGAAAAAAGCTGATGATATGATTGATGTGAAAGTCGAAATCGACCGCAAAGTCGGTGATTACGCGACTTATCGCCGCTGGCTTGTCATTGCTGATGACATGGAAGACGAAGAAGGCGACGACGGACACTCCACGATGATTCTGTCTGAAGCGCAAAAGCGCCAGAAGAACATCAAGGTTGGCGAATACGTTACTGAACCGATGGAATCCGTTGAGTTTGGCCGTATTGCTGCGCAAAAAGCAAAACAAGTTATCATCCAAAAGGTTCTCGAAGCTGAGCGTGCACAAATTGTCAGCGCGTATCAGGAAAAAGTTGGTACCTTGATTAATGGCACCGTCAAAAAAGTTACACGTGATTTCATTGTGCTGGATATGGGTGCGAATGCAGAAGCCCTGATGCCGCGCTCTGAAATGATTCCGCACGAAGCATTTCGTGTTGGCGATCGTGTGCGTTCCTATTTATATGAAATCAATGCTGATGGCGGCAAGAGCCCACAGATTCTCGTGAGCCGTACCCGTCCGGAAATGTTGATTGAGTTATTTAAAATTGAAGTGCCAGAAATCGGCGAAGAATTAATTGATATTAAAGCCGGTGCCCGTGATCCAGGATCACGTGCCAAGATCGCAGTGAAAACCAATGATGGTCGTATTGATCCAATCGGTGCCTGTGTTGGTATGCGCGGTGCGCGTGTGCAGGCTGTTTCTGGCGAATTGGGCGGCGAGCGTATTGATATTGTGCTCTGGGATGATAACCCTGCGCAGTTAGTTATTAATGCCATGGCTCCAGCTGAAGTTGCTTCTATCGTAGTGGACGAAGATACCCATACGATGGATATCGCTGTAAAGTCAGATCAATTATCACAAGCAATTGGTCGTCACGGCCAAAACGTTCGTTTAGCCAGCGATTTAACCGGCTGGACCTTGAACGTGATGACAGAAGAAGATGCACAAGCCAAGTCACAAGCGGAAGGTGAAAAAGTCCTGACCGTATTCCAGGAGAAGCTGGGTGTTGATGAAGCGGTTGCAGAAGTATTGGTCAACGAAGGTTTTTCATCTCTGGAAGAAATTGCGTATGTTCCAGTGCAGGAATTACTTGAGATTGATGGCTTTGATGAAGAGATGGTGGAAGAATTGCGTGAGCGCGCCAAGGCAGCTTTATTGACCCAGGCGATCGCGAATGAGCAGGCACTGGAATCCGAGCCTGCGCAAGACTTGCTGGATATGGAAGGCATGGATAAGCATATGGCTTATGTGCTCGCCAGCAAAGGTATCGTGACACGCGAAGATTTAGCGGAACAGTCAGTAGATGATTTACTCGATATTGGCGGCATTGAAGAAGAATTGGCAGCCAAGTTGATCATGACGGCACGTAAAATCTGGTTTGAAGACGAAGCTGGCAAGTCCGAATAGAGAAACGTCAGCGTTACAGCTGTGGCACGTTTCGAGACGGAAATGCAAGGCAATGCAACGCACAGCAATATGATGGTATTTGGAGACAAGTTAGCGTGGTGATAAAAAAGATTAATGATGCGGAGAAAGAAGGCGTATCAGTTAAACAGTTTGCCGAGGAAATTGGTGTTACACCTGATCGACTGCTTAGCCAATTCAAAGATGCTGGTATTACTCTTGCCAGTGTGAATGACAATGTTTTGGAAGAACAAAAACAAAAATTATTACAATATCTCCAGCAGCATCACGGTGCCAAGAAAGACGCTGCGCCGGATAAAATCGTTTTACGCCGCGCTAAAACTAGTGAAATCAAATTGGGCCGTACCCATGGTGCCGGCAAAACTGTCAGCATTCAGGTTCGTAAAAAGCGTACCTATGTGAAGCGCCCATTGGAAGAAGAAACCCCAGTTGTGGAAGAAGTTGCAGCGCCTGTGATTGAGCCGGTTGCAACAGAGTCACAAGCTCCAGTCGCCACACAATCTCCAGAAATCCAACGTGATACCGCGCCATCTACTTCGCCATCTGCAGCTGCTGATGATGTAATGGTGGAAGAGATTGCTGTTGATGTTAACGCTGAGCCGGTGATTGAAGAAGACGCTGAAGCGAAAGCCAAGCGCAAAGAAAAGCATCGCGCTGATCTTGAAGAAGAGCAAAACGATCGCAAAAAGAAAAAGAAAGTTCGCGATACTGCTCAGGTTGAAGACAAGAATTTTGAGTCGTTGCTCGCACGTGGTGCCGATTTAAGTCGTGTGATGCGCGTTGATGAAGAAGAAAGCGAAGCCATGCTGCGTAAAAGCGGTAAATTCCGCGGTGGTCATGGATCCAAAGTTAAGGTTCAGGCGTTTAAACGTCCGACCGCACCAGTTGTGCGTGAAGTCGAAATCCCTGAATTTTTAAGTATTGCTGAACTCGCACAACGCATGTCTGTGAAGGCAGCTGAAGTTGTGAAAATCATGATGAAGATGGGCGTGATGGCAACCATCAACCAACCAATTGACCAAGACACGGCAATTTTGGTGGTTGAAGAGTTAGGTCACAAGGCTATTGCAGTTAGCGCCGATGCCATTGAGCACGAACTTGAAAAATCCTTAAAGATTGAAGGTGTGGGCGTCACTCGTCCGCCGGTTATTACCATCATGGGTCACGTCGATCATGGTAAAACAACATTATTAGATTACATCCGCACCACTAAAGTAGCGGCATCTGAAGCTGGCGGTATTACCCAGCATATTGGTGCTTACCATGTGCAAACCCCAAAAGGCACGATCACTTTCCTTGATACACCAGGCCATGCGGCATTTACTGCCATGCGTGCGCGTGGTGCCAAGTTGACCGATATTGTGATTCTGGTTGTTGCTGCTGATGACGGTGTGATGCCGCAAACAATTGAAGCTATCCAGCACGCGAAAGCTGCCGGCGTGCCAATTGTTGTTGCCGTTAACAAAATGGATAAACACGATATTGATCCTGATCGTATCAAGCAAGAATTATCCCAGCATGGTTTGATAGCTGAAGATTGGGGTGGTGATGCGATGCTCGTGCCAATTTCCGCTAAAACCGGTATGGGTATTGATAACCTGCTGGATTCAGTGTTGGTGCAAGCTGAAATTCTCGAATTGAAAGGCGTGGTCGATGCTCCTGCGCGTGGTGTAGTCATTGAATCTCGTCTTGATCGCGGCCGTGGTGCAGTCATGACCGTATTGGTGCAACAAGGTACGCTGCGTAAAGGCGACATCATTCTTGCTGGTTTAGAATATGGCCGCATTCGCGCCATGTTTGATGAAGCAGGCAAGCAGGTTCAAAGTGCAGGTCCGTCTATTCCTGTTGAAGTGCTGGGTTTATCTTCTGTGCCGCAAGCTGGCGATGATTTCATTGTGGTGCAAGATGAAAAGCGCGCCCGTGAAGTAGCAGCCTTCCGTCAAGTCAAGGCACGTGAACTGAAGATGGTGCGTCACACACCGAAGCTCGAAGATTTACTCGAGCGTATTGAGGCCGAAAAAACAGTCACAACCACACTCAATCTGGTTATCAAGGCTGACGTACAAGGTTCCGTTGAAGCATTGCGTTCTTCATTAACACAATTGTCTGGCCCTGAAGTGAAAGTTAGTGTGCTCTCCAGTAATATCGGCGGCATCAATGAAAGCGACGTTAACCTCGCAATCGCTTCAAACGCCATTATCATCGCGTTCAACGTGCGTGCCAATGCAGAAGCTCGCAAGTTAATGGAAGCCAATAGCGTTGATGTTCATTACTACAACATTATTTACGATGTGATTAATGAAGTGAAAAAGGCCATCAGCGGCAAGCTGAAGCCAGAAATTCATGAACGCATCGTTGGTATGGCTCAAGTGCGCGAAGTATTTACTTCTTCGAAAACTGGTACAGTCGCTGGCTGTATGGTGACCGAAGGCGTTGTGAAGCGTAACTTCCCAATCCGTGTATTGCGCGACAATATCGTGATATTTGAAGGCCATCTCGAATCATTACGCAGATTTAAAGACGACGCTTCAGAAGTTCGCAACGGCATGGAATGTGGTATCGCCGTTAAAAATTACAGTGATGTGAAAGCAGGCGATCAGATTGAATGCTTTGAAAAAATAGAAGTCAAGCGTGAGATCTAGTTCATGAGACAGAAGAAACGCGGCTACGACCGCACACGGCGTGTGGCGGATCTTCTGCAAAAAACGCTGGCACAAATGTTATTGCAAGATATGAGCGATGACCGTTTCCGCATGGTAACGGTCACTGGTGTAACGGTCAGTCGCGATCTCTCGTACGCAAAAATTTATGTCAGCATGCTGTTTGACGATGCTGAAAAAATCAAACAGGTAGTTGATGCACTGAATCGCGCTGCGAAGTCGTTACGTTATCAACTCGCGAAAGAAGTTGAATTGCGTATCGTACCGGAATTGAAATTTATCTATGATGAGTCAACCGCTCATGGCTTTCGCATTTCAGATTTGATTGATGCAGCAATAAAAAAAGAAAAAGAGTGACGCCACAGGCGTTATCCCCACGCATTGGGGAATCAAGGTGAAACACACAAAAACTCTGGAGAAATCATGCGCCGACACGTCAACGGTATCCTGCTGTTAGATAAACCCATAGGCATTACTTCCAATGGTGCGCTGCAGCGTATGAAGCATTTATTTCATGCCAAAAAGGTTGGCCACACTGGCAGCCTTGACCCGATGGCGACTGGTATGTTGCCACTGTGTTTTGGCGAAGCGACAAAATATTCCCAGTTTTTACTCGATTCAGATAAAACCTATTATGTCACCGCTCAATTAGGTGTTTGCACGACGACTGGTGACCGCGAGGGTACGATTACGGCAACCAGCCCGGTAGTGAATATGAGTGCCGGCATCATTGATGCCGCAGCGGCAAAATTTATCGGCGAGATCGATCAAATTCCACCAATGTTTTCTGCCATTAAAGTGCAAGGCAAGCCATTGTATGAATTAGCACGACAAGGCGTTGAAATTGAACGTAAGTCACGCCGCATCACTATTTTTAGTATCACCAGTAAACAATACGATGCCGAGAAACAGCAGTATACATTTGAAGTACATTGCAGCAAGGGCACGTATGTACGCACACTGGTTGAAGATATTGGCCGCGAACTGGGTTGCGGTGCACACGTTGCCGAGTTACGGCGTACACGTGTTACACCTTACGATGGTCAGCCAATTTATACGTTTGAAGCATTGCAGCTGATTGCAGACACTGAAGGCCAGGCTGGCCTCGATGCCTGTTTATTACCGCTGGAATCTGCTGTCAGCACTTTCCCTGCGATACGCTTGTCTACATCTGCTGCATTTTATTTGCGTACTGGACAAGCGGTACGAGCGAGCTTACCCTTGCATGCCTCGATGATTCGCCTATATTCCGAAGATGATCGTTTTCTTGGCGTTGGCGAAGTGACTGAAGATGGTCGCGTGAAACCGTTTCGATTATTAGCGACTAGTGAAGCAGGAGAGCGAGCAGCAATAGCCGTATAAATGTGTTGAAAGGAGATGTAGATGTTAAGGAAGAAGCTCACAGATATTTTTACCACACCACAAAGCCTTGTTAATAAGGCAGCGGCCTTGCATCAATCATTGCGAAGCTATGCTATTTCCCCAGAAGATGTACCGCTCAGTGTTTTGCAACTAGGCAGTCTCTATAAAAAAATTCTCGAAAATGATCGCGATTCTCTGCAGAAGCGCTTGCAACATCCTAAAGGCGATTCAAATCCTGAGGTAACCCAAGCCACTTTGGAAGCTCTGAATAAGCTACTAATTTACGATTTCATCGATGGGCAAGTAGATAAAAATATACTGCATTCACAACTTGAAGAATCTCGTCACCTCAATGATTGTCTCGCATTTATTCGTGAAAGACGCGCATATGTTGCAGAGATAAAGCAATATCTGTTGGACATGAAAAGTGATATCGAAACCACCCCATGGAAATCATATGTAACGATGAATATCGCACAGGCCGAAAATTATTTAATGCGAAGTCGTGACAGTGATGCTGATAGTGATGATGATACTTTCGCTGAGCATGACCGTGAATATTGGCAGCGCACTGGCGAATATGCTTATCGATGGGAAGATAGGAGGCCGAGCTGGGCAGAGAAAATAAAATTTGAGCTGGAAGATTTGAGTGCTGATCGTACAATCGCACCCGGTAAGTTGTTAAATACCTATCATAAAATTATACAACTCATCAATAATGTTAAAGATAGTCATATGCACGCAGAAGCATATGATTTTTTAAAGCAGCATCGCGGCGAGATTGCCTCAATTAGTTATCTGCCATTACATCATGAAAATAAAGCCAGAATATCAAAATAATAAGAAAGGAGAGATGTTAATGTTCCAAAGAAGAAAGAATTTACAAGCTGATGTGGTCTTGGATACGAAAACGGAAGATGCAATTACCAAGGCCAGACACTTGCACGACGAACTGGTGCATCACGGCGTTCCGGCACGTGAGGTGCCAGCGGCGATATTCCAATTAAGAGCTTATTATCATCAGGCACTTAAGCATGATCAAAAGAATTTCAAAAAACAAGATCTGGGTGAGATGTATATTGATGTTGAAGCAGTTAAGAAGATGCGCATTCTGCTTAATAAGTTTGTGCATTATGGCTTGAATGAGAATGATAAAGAGACGTTGGCGCCTCTTAGCTTTCCAGAGGCTGATCATCTGCGCGAATTTCTGCGTTTTGAAGATGAAGCGAAAACTTATGCCAGGTCTATAAGTGAATATCTGATCCGGCTTAAAAAGGAAATTAGCTCAGGCGTAAAAGTCGACAAATCCGGCAGGGAATTGATGAATTACCCGAATTTTTATAAGGGTAGTGTTGCGCCGCGCCCTATCGCTCGCATATTGAAAATATTGGAAGATATTGAGAAAGATTTGTTGCCTGTAAGTCTCTTTGAGAAATTCGATAAAGTTTTTGATATTTTCGCTGAAATCAAGCCTTCAAAAACACGAACGCCAGCAAGAGAAGCGTTTTATGAAAAACATTGGGAAGAGATCAAGCAGTTTAGCTTTATTAAGCAGATCGGGCCGAGTGAAGATGAAGAGGCAGAGGACAGCGTTGAAGTCATTTACTCACGGAATTCGATGTAACAATAACTGGATTGCCGCGCCCTGCAAAAAACGCAGGGCTCGCCATGACATTGTCGTCATTGCGAGGAGCGTTTTTCGCGACGAAGCAAGCCAACAATATTGTGCTCAAGCTATAAAGATACGTTTTACTCTATGATGCTAAACAATAGCTGGATTGATGCGCTCGGCAAATAAGCGCAGGGCTCGCCATGACGGCAGTTAACAAGGACGAATATATGTTTACCGCAATCAAATTATTAATGTCACTTATCATTCTCACCATTCCCGTGCTCGCACTCGCCGGAGAACCAGTCTTTACTATTGAAACCAGTAAGGATCACGCCGCATTCACGCGCTCTGAATTAGAGAAGATGCCGATCACGTCCCAGCTAACCATCAGTAATAACCGTGCATATCCTCATCAAACCATGACGTACACTGTCGTCAAGCTTTGTGATTTGTTGCAGCCATACGCGATTGATAAACAAGAAATGCTGGAATTTGTAGCAACCGATAATTTTGTCGTACTCATACCGGCAAGTAAAATTATGAGTTGTGGGAAGGATGATCCGGTAGCGTATCTCGCGATTGAGCCAAAACAAAAATGGCCGCTGCTAAATGAGAAATACGGTAAAAATGTTACCGCCGGCCCGTTTGATGTGATCTGGACCTTGCCAAAAGGAAAAGCGATCACTGATGAATATTGGGCGTGGAGTGTGGTTGCTGTAAAGTCTCATGCCAAACTGGACAAGAAAGAATTTCAAACTGCGCCAACGGTAGCAGACCCAGCAATGCAGGCGCGTCTCACGCGTGGCTACGATGTTTACATTAGTCACTGCGCCGGTTGTCACACCATGAATAATATCGGCAAAGGCCATGTTGGTATGGATTTAAATATTCCCCGGAATCCAGTCGAATATTATCCAGACGATGTCGTGCTAAAAAAATTCATTCGCGATCCACAATCTGTGCATAAGCTACCATCGCGCAAAATGAGCGGCTCGAGTGTCGAGACATTACCCGAGGCTGATCTTGATGATTTGATTTATTACTTTCATTACATGGCAGTGCAGAAGAAGTGAGCCTATACTGGGTTCGTTATCCAGCGTATGAGCTTTTGCTACCGTAGAATCTACGGTTTTTTTATTTGCTGGAATCAATATCATATTGCATCGCAAGCTAAAGAAAAAAACAGTAAATTCAGTGCCTTGCATATAAGCAGGGCATTTGACATTGACTAATTTTAAAACTAATATGCTCAAACAACAAAAATAATAATAGTTAGTTATGTTGCAACCTATTGATATCAGCAAAGAATTCATCGTTACCCGTTATCTCGATGGCGTGAAATTTGCGCGCCCGGAGCATAGTGTAACGACTGCGATTGGTGGCGCGCCCATATCGGTTGGTGACTTGCTGGAGATGCCATATAACGTATTCTTTCATAATCCTCAGAATCTGATCGTCGAGGTCAATGAAGCTTGCTGGAATAATTGTGGATTGCTGTCGCGCCAGTATGCATTAGGCCGCGATGTGCGGGCGGTCTGCAAAAACGAAGAGCAAGCGGCTGCTGTCATCGGCAATAATCAGCATGTGTTGAAATCTCGAGAGTTGCTTGTCGCAGATGAGGAGTTGGATTTGTGGAATAGTACATATAGCCACACTATCAGTTTCAAATTCCCTTGGTACAACGACAACGATGCACTCGTAGGAGTTTTTGGTTGTGCAGTACATATTAATGATAATGACAGTGCAAGCATCACTAAGCAATTGACCTTGATTACGCAGCAATTCATGATGCAACCGGTGATGAAGCAACCCATATTTCCGCGCCAGGAAACTATTGGCAAATATTTTTCGAGCCGCGAAATTGAAGTGATTAAACACGTCATGCGCGGTAAAACCATGCGCGAAATTGGCGAGATGCTTGGTCTTTCTCGTCGTACTATCGAGTCATATTTTGAAAACATTAAGATTAAAGCAAATGTTAAAACTCGTTCTGAATTCTTCGACAAAATGATGAGTGACTTCAAATGATCCGTCATCGCGGCATCAGCGCTGAACTGATACTTGATCGATACGCAGGTGGTGTCAAATTATTGAGGCCAACAGATACCAATCAATCTTTATCGACAGTTGGTGTCATAATGCGAATGCCGTATAACGTTTACTTTCTTGATAAGACACATCACATTCAAGCCATTAATGATCCGGCATGGTCGAGCTGCGGATTCGATTCTGGGCGAGATGCGCTCGGTAATTCAATGGCAAAAGTTTGTAAATTTCGCGAGCAATTGCATGATCTATTCGCCCACGATGTAAAGGTCATCGAAGCAAGACAGGCGCAGATTTTTAGTGAGTCATGTGTATTAGTTGGCGATAAACAAATTAGCGCAGTCAGTCTCAGAATGCCTTGGTATAGCGACAGTAACACGATTATTGGTATCTTTGGGTATTCTGTTATGCTCAAAGAAAATGATATTAATCGCGTCGGTAGTCAGTTGGCTGAGATTTGCAAATTTATGACGCCGGCGCCTTTATATCATAATAATCGAATATCGATGGAAATGTATTCGAAAAGAGAACGAGAAGTGATTCATTGGGTCGTGCGCGGCAAAACGATGCGTCAGATCGGTGCGATACTTGGTCTGTCTTGTCGCACCATTGAATCGTATTTTGAAAATATCAAAACGAAAGCGAATGTTAGAACACGGTCAGAGTTTTGCAGTGTGATGTTGGCGCATCTTGACTTTCAATCGCGATTTTAATAACAGCGTACTAGAGAAAGCACCTAAAACCATTCCCCACCATAATCCCTGCTCGCCGAGACGGGTGTAGGTCAGCGTGTAACCGACAGGTAACGCAATCATCCAAAAGCTGATAATCGATGTGATGAGTGTGAAGTGAGTGTCTTTTAGTGCGCGCAGCGAGCCAAACAAGGTAATGCGTATGGCTTCAAATAATTGAAAGATAGCGCATACGGCCAGGAATTGTTTGGCAAACGGAATGATGGCGGCGTTTTTCGGATCATTTACATCAAGATCAATGCTGATTAGCCATTCCGGAAACGACCAGTAAATGACAAGTAGAAAGCTCATGAAGCAAAGAGATAAAAATACACCGGCGTGGCTGGCGCGTGTGGCCGCAACAAAATTATTTTCACCAATTTTATGACCCATGCGTACGGTCACTGCCGAGGCAATCGAGAAAACTACCGCCATCAGTGTACCGAGATATTGCAGCGCAATTTGATTGCCAGCTAGCGGCGCTTCACCGAACAAGCCCATGATTAATGAGAGTGCGAGAAAGAATCCGACTTCAATAGAATACATCGCACCCATTGGTACGCCAATTTGAATTAATTCAATTAAATAAAATGGCTTGGCGCGCGTAAAGGCATCGTAGAGATACGATTTATAGTTCTTATTGATCATGAGGTATGCGATCAACCAGCCGGTGGTTAGCCAATAACTAACAGTCATGCCCCAGCCAATGCCCGCTATGCCCAGTGCGGGTGCGCCAAATTTTCCGAAGATTAAAATGTAGTTACAGAAGATTGCGATCGGCACCCATAGCAACATGCACGTCATACTTGTGCGTGTGTGGCCAATACCAATCAGGAATTGTAATAACACCAGCCAGATAAAATCAGGCAAAATGCCCCAGACCAATGCGCGGAAATACGGCTGCGCCAACATCACCTGCGTTTCAGGTTGGCCGAGTACTAAAAATACTGGCGCAATAAACCAGAGTAATAACGCGGTTGGCGGCGCCAGCAAGAGACTGAGCGTGAGACCGTCACGTAAAATTTTCGAGACGGCGAGATGATCTTTTGCGCCGTGCTTTTGCGCGATGCACACACTCACTGCCGTTAATGTTCCCCACAATACCACCATCATCGTGCCAAATAACCAGCCGACTAACGCACCTGCTGCCAGTTCTTGCGGGCCTAATTTCGCCAGAAAAATTGTCGAGAAAAATCCGATAGATGATTCAATGATGCCGGTAGCAACAAGAGGCAGAGCCAGTTTTAGCAGCGGGCTGACATCATCGGTAAAAAATTGTTTGTTGAGTAAAGTGAGCATGTTGTTCTCGAATAATAAAATACCGCGCTGACGAAAATCGGGGAAAAGAGATTGATTTTGCGACAGGTGGATTAGGGAATGAAGACATCATAGCAGAATATTTTTCTGATATGTATAGAGAGAGTAAAAATAATCATGAGTTGTTCGTCATTGTTGACGCGCAAGAAAGAGCTTACTCATTGATTTATATTAATATTTATTATTTGTATTGCGCCTCACACAATAAAAATCCCGACTATAATTAAGACATAAGAATAAATAACCAGAGGGGGCGTTATGATTGGTCGCCTGGATTTAACTGGGTTTGATAATCTTAAAACGGGATCTTTGGAAAAATTTCGCGATAGTATTGCCAAGCAGCTTGGTCTCGCAATGGCAAAAATACGTGAGCAAGATGAAAACATAACGGAAGACCCAATTTGGAATTTATTACGAGAAATAAAACTCGAGATCTTAGACGGCAAAACTTCTCTCTCAGGGAGTCTGGAGAGGTGTGCAAGATTGCAGGTTGGAGTCTCAGGCGAGAAAGGCTCAATTCAGGATTTGCTGGATAAAATGGGCAGTATTGCCAGAACGGAAAAATATAAATTGCTAGTGGAAGAAGATAATCTTGTCTTCTCCACAAAAGTACATGTGGTGGCGAAAGCAGGAATGTTCGCTCCGCCAGCTAAGAAAAATGCAGCCGTGAAAACTGAAACAATGGCGGTGAAGCAGCGAATCTATTATCAGGTTGATAATGTGTCAAATAAAGAAGTAGATAAAAAGGAAGTGGTGCGTGTATTAATGCGGGAAGCATCGCCGCGAGGGTTTTGTGGGAAATTAATTGATTTGCACTCTGATGTTACAAGCAAAATTGAAGATAGCAAACTTGGAAAAATGTCTGTGCTTGAAAAGCTAGCTGAAAGAGAAAAGCTGGGAAATATCATATTAGCTGAAAAAATTGATAGCATCGTCGAAGAGTGCAAGGCTCAAGGAATTAAAAGAGTTCAGATATTTCTGGTAACAACCAGTCATTACACTCCGTGTGATATTGATATTGAAAATCGATCATGCCTTATATTTGATGCTGCACAGGATGCACGGCATAACAGGTTGGTTGATGCTGCAAAATTATGTAAATGTCTGGATGCAGATAAGGTGATTGATACTGATAGTAAGGGATTCGTCATGCAAGGTAAAGTGATCAATGGTGGTGAGATACAGAAAACAGAATACGGTTGCTGGGTATTCTCATCAAAGCAGGCCTTTGAAATTTGTCAATTGCCAAATATACATCATGACTTGCTTCGCGTATCTAAATTGAATGAAACAACTGGCAAGAGAACAGTTGAATGGCTAGACTATCCGCCGCAAGTGGTAATGATGGCGCAATCTACAACGTTTCTCGAATATTACATGAGTAAGAAGCCAGAATTCAGAGAAACGATTTTGCGACTGACAAATAATAATGAAAAAGGCTATGGGTTTTCACAGACGGTTGCGGAATTCAAGAAAATTGTTGTTGAGGCCTGCGTTAATAGAAGTGAAGAAGAAATTGAATCATTCCTGCGCGAAGCATCTATCATCAAGCCGAGATAAGGAGAGAACAATGAGCTTAAGATTCTATATTGGTGAGGATGAGCACGAGATAAAGCCTGAAGAAAAACCCGAAAATCCAAGCGCTTATTACGCATGGTGTTTGTATGGCTTACTGAAAGGCTTGGATCATGCAAAGAGCGATGAAAGCAAGCTGGCAGTGATCGGTGAATTTGAGAATAATATGAAGTTATCACGCCACACAAATGAAATGATGGCGCAAATAGAAGGGCTGCTTGCTAATATGAAACTACAGCGTCCGCTTCCAGATAACGATACCATCATTAATTTTCTGAAAGGCCTGCCGGTTGGTGATGAGAAATACTACATCGGTTACACCAAAAAAATATAATCACTTGCGTGTGAGTGTTGATGGCTTTTTAAAGTCGCGCGTGTCGTCAAGGTCAGATTTTGTTTCGTCGTTGCGCCCGCGTTTGTGGTCGAATAATTTTTGTAAAAAAGTCGCGACACTTTTCTTTGGCTTGGTCAGTTGAATTTCTGTATTGATGGTAGATATCTTGACAGGCATTCTTGGGTGATCGGAGTTGCCTACTCTGTACGTGTATCCTTTAAGCTCGCTAATTTCCTTTGCCTGATAATGAGATGCATTTTGAAAAATCATTAGCCCTTCATCGCTGTCAACATGAACGTTCAAGGCACCAAATAATTTATTTTTTTGCGTGGGTATCGTGTCAGAGATGACAACCTGGATAAGCGGGTTAAATTTTTTTGCGGTTAAAACTTCTGATTCCACGCTATAGTGTTCACGGCAGATCAGTAAGCCAAGGTTGAACGTTTTATCATTGATCGTGATCTCCTTAACCGGGTGATCAGCGCCAATGTAATAAATCCCTTTCCAGCTATTCACTTCGAGTTTATCTGTTTCATAAAACGGCGCGCATTTTTTATGTTTGAATTTTGATGTTGCTGTAAGGATGTAAGCGCAATTTTGCATGAAGACACTAGTTTTTAGTTCGCCTGATTTTGAACGTCGCAATACATCGGCTTCTTCATCGCGAAATTCAAAACAGTTAACAAGTTTGCTTTGAGATAATGAGCGATAATTTGCGAGTAATTTTTCAGTTTTGACTGCGCGACGCGTTTTATCTTTATACTCATCATATGTCGCATATGATCCAGGTACAAATATCATATTGTTATATTTTTTCACGGCGGCGTGCAGGGCGGCAAGCGATGATTTTTTCTCTGCGGCAGGAATGGCGTTAGGGGTGAAGGCGTACTCTTGCATGACGACTAATGTTATTGCATCTTCGCCTAATTCAGTTTTTGCATCGGCATGAATTTTCGCGAGCTGTTCGATCGTCAACCTGGTTTTCTCGGCGACACTAAGATTGTTGCTATCTCTGAAGTGCCAGCAATCAATGCTGGCTACAAATACTTTCATTTTCGTCTTCTCGCTTTTTGATTTGAACCCGGGAAGCATGAAGTGCGCCCGGGCCATCATTTTTACTTATTATGAGCTTCCACCCACTTCCCAAAACTATCCAAGTACATCTGCAAAAACTTTTTAGTATCAGGATTGGTGATGTTGTCATCTGCATCGATCAGATCAGGTTTGTAGACTAGATAGACATCAGGCTGACCCATTAGCACGGCACCAATTGCCACCATAATACTGCGCAAATGCGCCTGAGCAACAGCCGTGCCAATATTACCGGGTGATGTTCCCAATATCCCGGTTGGCTTGCCTGCCCACGAATTTTTGCCATATGGACGGGTGCCCCAATCGATCACATTTTTTAATACACCGGGAATCGAGCGATTGTATTCCGGTGTCAGAATCAACACACCATTAGCGCTGCTGATCGCCGATTTGAGCTCTACAACAGATGCCGGTAAATTAGCTTCTTCATCCTGGTTGTATAATGGGATATCACTGATATCAAGTATATTGAATGATAAATTCGGATGCTCAAGTTTATTTAAGGCGCGCATTAATTTTTTATGAATCGAGTCCTTGCGTAGACTGCCAATAATAACTGCGATTGTTAACATGTGGGTTCCTTAATAGCGGTTGCGAATGGATTGCGGTGATTCATCATGACGTGGCGGCACATCATTGCCCGTAGTATTCATCTCTTCAGATGGTGGTGTGAATGGCGGATGCTCTTGAATGGATTTGCGCGTGGCAGTAGCGATGATGCCAGCATTGACGGTGGCAATCGTTGCTAATTTAAAAAAATGCATGATTCGTGCGGCAGACATGTGGCGGTCCTTATCCAGTATGCATGGCTTGAGTTGCATATGTTATACGAAAATATCAGCAGGCAAAATGATTTACTTCATGCGTGATGCAACCTAGACTTCAGCGCATAAAATCATAGAGGAGTGTCTAAAATGGAATCACGATCAACATTTTTCGCTACAGCATCTGAACAGCCTGAGATCAACTCCTGGCTGCGCGACATCAAGCGTGACATGGGAATGAGTGAGCAAGAATTCGACGCCAGAATGATAGAGGAGCGCACGACGATGCTGGCACTAATGCGTGTTGGCGCATGTGTCATTGCGGCAGATGAAGTCTTACTTCAGCGACTCAGCAAAGTGAGTGGCGATGATAGAAAAGTAGTTAAAAAAGAGATCAAATACTTAGTCGATACCTATGCGGCAAAAGTAAGAGATGTCTGCCAATACGCAAGTACGGTTGAGTTTATGTCGTTTGCCGAGAATTTATCGGCATATTTAATTCAAAAATATTCATTGACCGATCCTGCTGCAGACCAGGAAAAAATATTCATGAAATATTTAACACCAAATGCGGAGGGCAACAAAAACCTGAGTCATTATTACGGCGAGGAATATTGGAGGTTGAATCATAACGAGATAGAAGAGATAGGGAATTTTCTGGATTTTCTGGTGGCGTCTGATGCGTGGCTTTCAATCAAAGTGATTTTGATGCACCTTCCCCCTGAGCCAAAATCGGAAGCGATCCGCAGGGCCGCATATCTTTGCAAAATTGCCATTCGCGATGGCAGTGTCGAGGTCGTGAAGACCTTGTTGAGTATGGGCGTGAATCCTAATGCAAATGTGGATTACTCAAATTTCCTTGGTGGTAGTCAAAGTGTGTGTCTGTTGGTGCATTTGATCGCGCACGTACGATCACTTGCATCGACGCTCGGCTATTTGCATGAGAGCAAAGGTGTACTGGTTGATGGGGCAGAGGTGTCCTTCAAGCTTGCAAACGAAGACGAGACGATTAAACACGCTATTGCAAAATTACACGCTATTGTTGAAGAAATGCTGCGAGCCGGCGCTGATGTCGAACAAGATGAGCCGAGCAGCCGTTACTCGTACGAAAGCGCATGGGTAGGTCGGATGTTTCCTAGCGTGACAAATCCCGAACATTTACCGCGCGGCATGGCAGCGAAAACCTTGCGCGAAGATGTCGAAGTAAATGACAAGCTTAACGCCGAGCAAAAGCAATTATTGGGTGATGTGTTACGGCTGATTATTAACGCACGCAAACTGGAGCCAGTTCACGGTGGCGGCGAAGCGGTACTCAAAAAGCCAAAATTCTAAGCCCGCATGAATGAGACGCTCAACTGCAGGCTGGTAAACTTGAGTTGAGCGCTTTGTTGCCTAAGAGGTGTGATCAAGAATAATTTTCCAACCATCAGTGGTTTTTTCCCACACCAGGGTAAAGATGCCGTGCTGCGGTGCGGTATCTTTTTTGGCGAGTGACCACTCACCGACGACAGTGGCAATGGTGGGTGATAAGGCGCGGATATCAAGATGCGATGTTGTCAATGTTCCCATGTTGGCTGTGGTTGGGTAAGCAGAGAGATAACGTGAGGAAATATCTTTGTAACCCTTGTAGACTGATGCCGACACATAAGTCGTGTCATCTGCATTTTTATAATATTGCACGAAGGATTTAATATCACCTTTGTTCCAGAGCGCAGTCATCGCATTCATATCGTGTTTGACTTCATCGACATTGCTCACCGCGGCATGAGCCTGGCAGGTGAGCAAGGCAAATGAGAAAAAAATCGTAACAATATTTTTAAGCATCGCTTATCCCTCAACTTAAACCTGTGGTAATACATCCCAAACTTTTGGATCTTCTTCACCTAACACCCAATTCGACACGCCGCGTAGCTTGTATTTCTTCACCAGGTCGAGCTTGGCGCGGAAAGAATCGGCGTCTTCCAGAAACATGTATTCATACAAGTAATTGCTGGTGTAGACGGCGTAGTGAATTTTTTCTTTATCGTCCCAGGCGAGAGTGGCTTTTTTATCTTGCAGGATGCGCGCCGCATCAACGTAATTTAAATCGGTGCCGACTGCATGTGCCGAGCTATTGCCGGAACCGGTGCGCCAGTAGCCTGAGTGCCAGGGAATGCCTAGCGAGAGTTTGTTAGCTGGAATATATTTCAGGGCATATTGAATGATAGCTTCATCCCAAGTGAAACCTGCCATCGGGCCTGGCGGTGTCGCGCCGCCGTGTTGGTCATATGCCATCAGCGTTACAAAATCGCTAACTTTGCCGATGGCTGCGTAATCGTAAACGCCGCTCCAGCCAGAAAATCTACCCTTGAGATAATCGGTTGCCGGGGCCTCATCAGTTAACATGGGAATGATGGCGATGGAAACTGCAAAGCCGTTTTTGTGGAGTGCTTCAGCAACTTGGGTGTAAAAATGGGTGAACGCATCACGATCCAGAAATGACATGCCTTCGAAATCAATCTGTAAGCCGTCGAAGTGATTTTTTTGACAGATATCGAGCAAGGATTTGATGGCGCGCTCTTGTGCGGCGGCATCAGTTAAAAAGGCGTGTGTAAGTTTACGATCAAAATCGGTGTTGCCAACTAACGGCATGACCTTGACGTGAGCGGCTTTTGCGACGGCTGTCATCTGTGGGTTGACGGCGCCGTAAACCACGCCTTTGTCATTGATATGATAAGCTTGCGAAGAAAGGATATGAATTTGGTTGGCATGCGCTTTCAGGTTATTCAGTGCTGTTGTCCCCTGAGAAATGCTGCTTGGAAAGCCGCGCCAGGTATAGACCAGATTCTCAAACGCGTAGGCGTTGAAGACGGTAAAAAGTAGTAAAATGCCGGCTAGTTTGGCAATCATATCGCTCTGGATAGATGAAAGTTTCATGGACATGTTCCTCTCTCTTAGGCCAAGCTGTTGATTGGTTTTCTATATTAGATAAATCGATTGTGCATTTAGCATATTATTATAAGTTGTTTAATATACAAGCATCGAGCCTCGGTTGACAACAAGAAACCGCAATGCTTGAATGTGCGTCATTTAACGAAGCATCACTTGGAGGATTCATCATGCGCTTGCGAGCAGCTTCTGCTCTATTTCGATCTGCCAAAACAGATAATCAAACCACTCCCGGCGTCAGTGCAAGGCAGCCAGTGCATGGACGTTCTGCCAAGACAGGAATGTTTTATAGTAGCGTGTTTCAGGTTCACGGCCAGCGTGCTGCTGAACATGCGGCCCGTATGAGAGAGGTTGAAGCTGAGTTGACCAGGGTGCGTTCAGAATTAGATGTAGCACTGAATAGTGGCCAAAGTGCTGAGTACCGCGCGGAAAAAATGACGCAGTTATTCCCGAAAGTTCAGGAGCTGGAGAAGACCATTCAGCAACTTCATCGCGTCAACACGAGCACCCTGGATTACTTGGATCAAGTCGCAAATGAAGAACCAGTGAAAGCAACGCTATTAAAAACCTGATCCATCATTAAAGATGCAGGCGAATCTGGTGCATTACCAGATTCGCCTGTCGTTTGTTCGCATTCTGCTAAACAATCATTAAGGGAAATACATGAAAGTGAAAGCCGCTGTCGCCTATCGTGCTGACGCACCGCTTACTATTGAAACCGTTGATCTTGACGGCCCTAAAGCTCACGAAGTGCTGGTGGAAATCAAGGCGACTGGTGTGTGTCATACGGATGCGTTTACTTTGTCTGGCAATGATCCTGAAGGAATATTTCCAGCCATTCTTGGCCATGAAGGCGCGGGCGTTGTAGTGGAGGTGGGAGCGGGTGTCACGACCCTCAAGCCTGGCGATCATGTGATTCCCCTGTATACGCCCGAGTGTCGTCAATGTGAATATTGCTTATCGAAAAAAACTAATCTTTGTCAGGCGATTCGTGCCACGCAAGGTAAAGGCTTAATGCCGGATGCCACCAGTCGCTTTAGCATCGGCGGGGAAAAAATATTTCATTACATGGGCACCTCAACCTTTGCCAATTACACGGTGCTGCCGGAAATCGCACTCGCCAAAATTCGCGAAGACGCTCCTTTCGATAAAGTCTGTTACATCGGCTGCGGTGTTACCACTGGTATTGGTGCGGTGATTTATACGGCGAAAGTAGAGCCCGGTGCGAATGTTGTCGTCTTTGGTTTAGGCGGCATTGGCTTGAACGTCGTGCAAGGCGCGCGTATGGCAGGTGCCAATATGATTATCGGCGTAGATATTAATCCGGCACGTGAAGCACTCGCAAGAAAATTTGGCATGACACATTTTGTGAATTCAAACGAGTTGCAAGGCGATCTGGTCGCGCATCTCGTTGAATTAACCAAAGGTGGTGCAGACTATAGTTTCGAATGTGTCGGCAATACCAAACTCATGCGTCAGGCTTTAGAGTGTTGTCACAAAGGCTGGGGCGTGAGCGTGATTATTGGTGTTGCTGGTGCCGGCCAAGAAATTTCGACACGACCATTCCAGTTGGTGACTGGCCGCGTGTGGAAAGGTTCTGCTTTCGGCGGTGCACGCGGTCGCACCGATGTACCGAAAATAGTAGATTGGTATATGGATGGCAAAATCAATATCGATGATTTAATCACTCACACCATGCCGCTCGCACAAATTAATGAAGCATTCGATTTAATGCACGCCGGCAAATCCATTCGTTCGGTCGTCACGTTTTGAAAGGACATCACATGTCAGCAGTCACACTAGTCTCGCAAAGTAAAAGTTTTGGCGGCATGCAAAGTATTTATAGCCATGAATCCACCTCGACAAGATCAACCATGCGCTTTGGCATTTACCTGCCGCCGCAAGCACAACATCAAAAAGTACCAGTTTTATATTGGTTATCTGGCCTCACCTGCACGGAAGAAAATTTCATAATCAAAGCCGGTGCCCAGCGTGTTGCTGCTGAACTTGGTATTGCCATTGTCACCTGTGACACCAGCCCGCGCGGCTTGAATATACCAGGTGATAGCGACAGCATGCATTTAGGTGTGGGTGCCGGGTTTTATGTCGATGCAACCGCAGCACCGTGGGATAAGAATTATAAAATGTATACGTATGTCAGCAGTGAATTGCCGGCAGTGGTTGCTGAGCATTTTAATGTTGATCCCGCACGCGCCGGAATTTTCGGCCATTCGATGGGCGGACATGGTGCCTTAACTATTGCGATTAAAAATCCGGACAAATTCAAGAGTGTGTCGGCGTTAGCACCGATTTGCGCGCCCACGCAAAGCGGTTGGGGCGGGCAAGCCTTGTTGAGCTATCTCGGCGAAAATCCGGCGGCGTGGAATGAGTATGACAGTGCCGCCTTAATCAAGGCGCGCGGCTGGAAAGATGAAATTCTCATCGATCAAGGCACTGAAGATGCCTACAAAGCGAATTTACGCCCGGATTTATTTGAGCAAGCCTGTCGTGACGCGGGAGTGAAATTAAATCT
>CAZWPD010000002.1:47960-101840 GCA_964636145.1 uncultured Coxiellaceae bacterium | reverse complement strand
CATCGACTGCCAATATTTCCAATGAAGATTTTTTAAATAATTATTATCACTTCGCCAATGTACCTGGTTACAACGGTGCGATTGTGAATCAAGGACAAATAATCGCTGCCGAGCACGGGCTTGTGGCACTGGTAGGCGGCGCAGTGAGTAACGAAGGCCTGATACAGGCGAATATTGGTCACGCCGTGCTTGCATCGGGCAACTCTTTCACGATGTCATTCGCTGGCAATGATTTAATTGGCTTCAGTGTTGATAGCGCCGCAACACAACGCGCGATTGATAAAAATGGCCGCGAATTAAGTGTGGGTGCAAACAATAGCGGCACCATTAGTGCAAACGGCGGACGTATTTTAATTTCAGCGAAAGCAGCGGCAGGAATTCTCGACAATATAATTAATATGCAAGGTATTGCTCAAGCTCAGTCATTTTATGAATCAAAAGGCACCATCATCATGTCCGGCGACACAGAAAGCGGCATTGTGAATATTGGTGGTGTAGTTGATGTTTCAGGAGTGTTAGGTGGCAACATCGACATTACCGGCTACAATATTTTACTCGGGGACAACACACTCATTAATGCCAATGGAAACTTTGGCGGCGGCAATATTAACATCGGCGGCAATTATTTAGGTCAAGGACCACTGCCAACAGCAAACGCAGTTGTTCTGGCAGATGGGGCAACCATTACTGCAAACGCTATTAACGCTGGCAACGGCGGCAGAGTCATCGTGTGGTCCGATTATTTCACCAATGCTAATGGCTCTATCAGCGCAACAGGTGGCGGTGAAAGTGGTAACGGCGGCTTTATCGAAACCTCGAGTAAAAATATTTTGAATGTTGGTGACATTCTGGTGAATACATCAGCAGCCAACGGTGCAACCGGCACATGGCTATTAGATCCATACGACATCACCATTTCATCTTCCGCATCTTCAAATGGTGCCTTTAACGGTAGCAATCCGAATTTATTTACACCGACAGGTGATGCCAACGTATTAGATAGCACCATCAATACCAACCTTGGCAGCGCAAATGTGACGATTACAACGGGAAATTCAGGCAGCCCTGGATCTTCAAATGGCAATATCACGGTTGATGCCACAGCTGCGATCAACTGGTCATCAGCCAATACCTTGACATTAACTGCCTATCGCAACATCACCATCGATAACGGTGCAACCATCACAGCAACCGGTGGCGGCATATTAAATTTAATCGCGAATAATTCTGGATTTTTTCCGCTTAATTCGGATGGCACTGTCACCAATAATGGCGCAGGTAACATTAACGTCAACGGTGGCTTGAATGTTTATTACAATCCAGCAAATTACAGCTCACCACTCACCTATGTTAACGGTACTGGATCATCTACCGCTTACATGTATGTTAACAGTGCCGCTGACTTACAAAATATGAGCACGAATCTTGCCGGCTTTTATGCACTCAGCACGAATATTAGCGCAGGATCATTCACACCAATCGGCACTCTGGCAACACCATTCACTGGTGGATTCGACGGGTTAAATCATGTCATTACTGGCCTCACTATCAGTGGCGCCACTAATAACGCCGGCTTATTTGGCGTAATAAGCTCAAACAATATTTTTAAAAACCTTCATCTCGCCAACGTTAACATCAATCACACCACATTCGCCACCGCAACTGGTGCTTTCGCGGGCTCAGCCGATGGCAATATCACGATTACAGATATTTCGAGTACCGGGTCGATTTCCGGTTATTACACTGGTGGAATCATTGGTGCATTAAACAGAATTTCAGGATCAGGAACGCTCAGTCATGCATGGAGTACCGCGACAATCAGCGGTGGCGGTGATACCGGTGGTATCGTTGGCGCAGCAGCGTTATCCACAATATCAAACTCATATTTTGGCGGAACCATTAATAACGGCGGCACATTCTCAACAACGGGCGGTATTCTCGGCTTCGCCGCCTTTGCAAGCTCTGTGGTTGATTCTTACAACACTGGCACTGTCAATGGTGGTAACTTTAGCAGCACTGGAGGTATTGTCGGGTTTGCAACGAGCGGCGGCACCATTGATCGCAGCTATAACTCTGGCTCCGTCTCTGGCAGTGGTTTTGTGGGCTCGATCGTCGGTCAACTTAACAATGGCAAAACAATGACTAACAGTTTTTGGGATACCGACACATCAGGACAATCAGCCTCTTATGGCACGATCAGTGGCGGCGCATCAGAATCAAATAATTTCGGCGGCTGCTTCACTGGCACTTGTACGAATGGCGGCACAGTCAATCTTTCTGACATGGGCACTTATGCTACATGGAGTATCAGTAACACACCAAGCCCGAACTCCGTCGCACCGACTCAAACATGGTTTATTTTCCAAGGCGCAACACGACCAATGTTAACAATGGAACAACAAGAAAATATTAGTAACGCGCATCAATTACAGATGATGGGTTCAACGCTAGGCGGTATTTACACGCTGGAGAATAACATCGATTTCAACTCAATCACAAGAACCGCTGATGTATGGAATATGAATTTTAGCACACCGACAGGTGCCGGTGGGTTTGTGCCAATTGCGCTAGGCACTAATTTCAGCGGCTCATTCGATGGGCAAAATAATACGATCACTGATTTATATATTAATCGTGCCGCTAATAATATCGGGTTATTCAGCACAATCAGCAGCACCGCAACCGTCAGTAATTTAGGCTTATTAAGCGGCAGTGTCACCGGCTCTAACAATGTTGGCAGTGTTGCCGGAACAAACAATGGCACCATCACCAACTCTTACAACACTGGCGCATTCACGGCTACTCAATATTCCGGCGGTATTGTTGGCCGCAATTATGGCACAGTCTCTGATAGCTATAACACCGGTAACGGCACAGACAGCACTGGTTGCGTCAACTGCGGTTACGATGTCGGTGGTATTGCCGGTCGCAATGAAACAACCGGTGTGATTAGCAACAGTTACAACACAGGCAATATAACCGGCGTGTATGGCTATAATAACAAAGCTGGTATTGCTGCAACTAACGCTGGCTTAATTACCAATAGTTACAACCTAGGCACGATCACCGCAGATTATTTTCATTTAGGAGGAATTGGTGGCATTACCACCAACAACTCTGGAACCATCTCCAACTCTTACAACGCCGGCACCGTACGCTCAACATCTTTTGCCAATTACGGTGCTAATGGTGGTATTGCGGCATACAACTCAGGCATCATCACCAACACCTACAACTCAGGTATAGTTGTTTTCAGTGGTAGCTTAATCGGAACAATTGGTGGTTTAGTTGGAGAAAACTCAGGGCAAATTACTAGCAGCTATAACATCGGATCAGTCACCGCCTACGATCAGGCTGGCGGCATCGTTGGCAACAATGTTGCCGCTGGCGTCATTAACAATGTTTATAATATGGGATCAATAGTCAGCACTAACAATGTTAATTCAGGCGGCATTGCCGGCTTAAACAGCGGCACCATCTCCAACACCTATAGCGCCGGATATGTAACGCCAAACTCCACATCCGGTGGCATCATTGGTGCGAATTCAGTTAACACAGTAACTAATAGTTTCTGGGATTCCGTCACCACCGGACAAGCGAGCGCGGTTAATTCAGGCACCACTACCGCAACCATGGTAGCAGGCAGCTTCGATGGCACCAGCGGCGTTAACATGAAATTAGCGAACACGTTTACGTCTGCTCCGTATAATTGGGATTTTGCTACCGTATGGAATATTGTCAGCGGTCAATCTTATCCATATTTACGCGCATTTTATAGCACCACACCGCGTATTATTTCCGGAACCACTGGTGCCAATGCGAATACAAGCGTCAATATCATTGTCAACGGTGCTGTTGTTGATTCCACAATCACCACTGCACTGAATACAACAAGCCGATATTATTTATTACAAGGTTTGAATAATATTTCTGGCATTGATAATTCCATCGCTGATAACACACCAATACTGTTATATCTGAACAACGGCGCACAGAGAGCTAACACTGTTACCATCACACCTAACGCTACTGGAAGTTTATCAAATTCCACTGATGTTGGTTTAGTCAATAGCACTCTTACCATCGGCAGCGCCGGTGCCCCCCCTGTTACATTCAGTAACAGTCAACTCGCAACATTACTCGGTGGATTAAATAATACTGACGCTGATTTTCTTTACACATATTCAGGAAATAATATTACGCTGAATAGTAGTAACCATTTTTCTGCGATTAGCAATTCGAGCTTTACATTGGATGGCAATCTCGCCACAACCGCAGGTAACATGACATTTAGCGGCCCACTCGCGATCTCAGGTTCACGCAGTCTCACCAGCACAACATCTGGTGATATTACGATTAGCTCTGCGCTCAACAGCCCGACTGCCGGATTAACGATTAACTCAGCTGGCACTGCGTCATTGAGCACGATAACATCGCTCACTGATTTAACTGTCACTGCAGCATCTGGTATCACTGTTAATGGCGACATCACCACTAGCGGCAATCAAACTTATTCTGGCGTAATGACTCTGCTTCCAGCCAGCACCACTACCTTTACCACCACAGGTGCCGGTGACATCACTTTTAATAATCATTTGATATCAAATAATGGCATTAACTTTGCAGGCAGCGGAGTACACACCAATGCAGCAGGTCAGGTGATTTTTAACGGCAACATTGGCAATAATGCTGTTCAAATTGATTCGGTGAATTTAACCGCTGCCGGCGGTATTTACTTCAATGGCAGCAGCATCTCAACGAATCAGAGTCAAACGTATAACAGCCCCATTCATTTAACCGGCACCGTCAACTTCACCAATTATTTATTAGCTCCTATACAATTTTTAAGTACCATCGACGGCCCTGGCTCATTCACATCAAATTTTTATAGCGGCAGTTTTGCTGGAACTAATCCGCAAGTAGTAACATTCGGTGGTGCAATTGGTGCCGCCACACCATTAAATAATTTTACTCTTAGCATTAATCAAAGTGCCGGTGTGACATTTAATAACACATTAGATGCGAGTGGTGCGATTAATATCACTGCTGCAGGTGGTTTTTTAAATGCAACAAGCACCCCACCAAACGTTGTATTCAATGCTCCTGTCGGCAGTTTAACGATACCAACTTCACTTTCTGTGACATCGGCTGTAGCATTTGTTAGCTATACACCCAGTATTCAGTTTAACAACAGTGTCAACACTAGTGGGGCACTAACACTTTCCTCACGCTGCGATGGCCCTATATGCACGCTAAATGGGCCCGTCACACTGAACGGCACTGTTGGCACGTTAGCAAATCCGCTTGGATCTTTATCAGCGCTTGGTTCACAAATAAATTTAAATATGGATTACATCTACTCTAATGGCGCTCAAACTTACACAGGCCCTGTTTTGTTAAATTCCGCAGGCACTGCATCGCTAATTTCAAATAATAGCAACATCACGATGTCTAGCACCGTCACCGGAAACGGCAGTAATACTTTAGCTATCACAAATGCTAGCAGCAGCTCCATATCCGGTGTGATTTCAAACTTAGCTCTCACAAAAAATGGCGCGGGTACATTAATTTTAGTGAATAACAACACTTACACCGGCGGCACAACTATTAACGCAGGCACATTGCAAGTTGGTAATGGCGGCGCAACGGGTGCAATCACTGGCAACATTGCAAACTCCACTTCGTTAGTCGTTAACACTGCGAACAGTTTTCCTCTTAGCGGTATCATCAGCGGCAATGGCTCACTCACAAAATCTGGTTCTGGCACGCTGACGTTAAGCGGTACAAATACTTACAGCGGCAACACAACATTAAATGCCGGCACCATTGTAATCGACGCTAACAGCATCGGATCACCAGTTATTACCAGCGGCCCTGTTGGTACAGGTCAATTACTTCTGAATGGCGGCACGCTAGCATCCGCTGGTTCATATAATATTTTAAATCCTTATACAGTTGCTGGCTCGGTAGCACTTGACGGCGGCACCAGTTTAACATTAAGCGGCGCTGGCACACTAAGCAGCGGATCACTGAATGTTCTTGGCAGCACTGTGATACTCAGCGGCGACTTGACGGGCTCTGCACCTATCAACGCATTAAATACCGGAAATACATTCCTGACACTCTCTCGTGTTGGTGGTAATAACAACGGCTATAGCGGTACGATTTCATTCATCGGTTATTTGACTGCTGGTGCAGCTACAAATTCGTTCGGCACAGGATCATTAATTTTCGCAACTGCCGGCGCAGAAAGTAATTTATCTTCTTCTGTAGGAGCAGTAATTAATAATAACTGGACGGTGAATAATGGCGGTTCCTCTGCTTCATTATCAGGGTCACTCACGATGGGACCCACTGGCACCGGCACCATCAGCAACGGTAGTACGTTGTACTTATCCAACAGTCCGGGTGACACGCTGACATTAAGCGGCAACTTATCCGGCTCAGGCACCATCATCAATAACAATGGATTTTCACCGATTATTTCAGGTAACAATACCAACTTCACGGGCACATTTAATTTAGATACAGCAACCACGACTATCATTAGTTCAACAACAAATGCATTAGGCACAGGCGCACTAATCATCAACAACGGCGCCATCACCACAACAACCAATACCACACTAGGTAATAGCAGCGTCACCGTCACAGGCAACGCTCAACTCACAGGCGCGAATAACATCAGCATTGCTGCGCCGATTTCGTTAAGCAGCGGAACACTTTTTGTAACAAATACAGCTGGAACAGTGACATTAAGCGGTAATATCAGCGGTTCCGCTCCAATCAGCAAATCCGGCGGCGGTACGCTTACCATTTCCGGCGGAAATAATAGCGGGTTTTTGGGCTCAACCACATTATCGGCTGGACAGCTCACGATTACATCGCCAACAAATGCTTTAGGATCAGGAGTAGGAGCAATATTAAATTTGAACGGCGGTAACCTGCAATCATCCGTCACCACAACACTTACCAATTCATTTACATTGAGCGCTTCATCAACCATTAATGGTTCAAATAATTTAACCTTGAGCGGTGCTGGTGCATTAAACACAGGTACCTTGACGATTACTAATTCCGCAATCACATCATTAAGTGGTGTGTTAAGCAGCGCAGGTGGTATCACATTAAACTCTTCATCTGGCACGTTAAATTTAACTAACAGTAATACTTACACAGGTGCTACAACAATTTCTTCTGGTACATTGAATGTTACAGCTTTTGCAAATAACGGTTCAGCTAGCTCGATAGGTGCAGGTACAGTTTTAAATATAGGTGCGTCTGGTGTATTGCAATATACCGGCGGCAGTGCTGCCAGCACGAATCGCACGATTGGATTAACAGGTTCAGGTGCAACCATTGATGCTTCAGGTGGTTTGTTGACATTATCTGGCAGCGTGACAGGTACGAATACAAATTTAAATTTAATAGGCAGTGGCAGCGGTGCGCTGACCAACTCCATAGGAACAGGCAACGGCACGCTAACTAAAGACGGCTCAGGTACCTGGACATTAGGAAATGCCAACACTTACACCGGTGCGACATTCATTAACGGCGGTACATTAAGTGTTGGGACACTTGCCAATTACGGCAGCAACAGCTCACTAGGTGCAGCAGCATCACCAACTGCGATTACATTAAGCGGGGGCGGCATATTAAGCTACACCGGCGCACCTGTCACGATGAATAGAAATATAAGCACGTCAACTGGCGGCGGTACATTCCTCACGACCAACACCAGTATCAGTACACCCTTTGTATTGTCCGGCAACATCGATAACGCAAATGGATTAACGCTGTCTTCTCGCTATCTGCAAGCAACCGGTGTCATTAGCGGTGCCGGTAATCTGACGCTTACCAGCAGCCAAACAAATGCACGCATCGATTTAACAAATGCACTTAACAGTTATACGGGTCAAACGATTGCAACTCATGCGTCATCGAACGGATTAGCCGTATATGCAAGTTCGATTGCAGATGGCGGTGTAAACAGTGCACTCGGTGCAACAGTTGCCAGTACCCCCATCAGCTTAAATAATGCCGGACTGATTTACACTGGAGGTGCGGCATCTAGTGACAGGCAAATCATCATGAGTGGCACAAGTCCATATGTTATGAATCTTGGATCAGGCAAATTAACACTTAACGGGAATATTGCTACAAATGCAACGTATGCAACCTTTGATGCCGGCGCGAATCAGCTCGATCTCAACGGTGTCATTAGCGGAAATTCATCCTATATTTACTTTCTTGCACCTGCAAATTCAACGATCCGAATTAATAATACAGCGAACACATTTACTGGCACAGCACGATTGACTAGCTATTTATACTCAGGGAATGTTGTCATCACCAGTCTCGCCGATGCTGGCGTACCAAGTTCATTAGGTGCGGGAACGGGTAATTTATTTTACGTCGCAGGACAAGATGGCCCCTCGACATTAGTTTACACCGGAGGCACAACTTCCACCAATCGCGGCATCGCAATGGAATATTTCTACGGCGCCGAACCCATATTCACCAATGCATCCGCAGGCACCACAGTCACCTTCACCGGCGGAATTGATCTTGGCTATATGAATTTTAATTTTGCCAACATGGTTGGTGATGTCGTTCTATCTGGGCAAATAATTGGATCGGAATATGCTAGGATTTTAACATCAGGAACTGGCGCAGGCTCACTCACTATCAACAATAATACCAATACATTTGGCGGCGGCGTATTTTTGACTGGAGGTATCTTAAATTATACATCAGTCAGTGCTATCAACGGCGGCGCCAGTGCTCTTGGCTCTAGTGATGGCACTTACGGCCTCTGGATTGGCGGAACAGGAATTTTGCGTTACATAGGCTCAAGTCCAGCCACTACTAATCGCAGTATTACCCTAACAAGCAGCGGCGGCACGTTAGAAAATGCCAGCAGCAGCGCCTTAACTTTTTCAGGAAATGTCACTGGCAATACGTTTGGACTTAACTTAAGCGGTACAGGTAATGGCACATTAAGCGGCATCATCGGCACAACGACTGGTGGTTTAACCAAGAGCGGTTCTGGCACGTGGGCATTAGGAAACGCTAACACTTACACTGGCGCGACATCTATCACTGGCGGCACATTAAGTGTTGGCACACTTGCGAATAGCGGCAGCAATAGTTCACTCGGTGCGGGTGCAACTGCAATTAGCTTAAGCGGCGGTGGCATATTATCATATACAGGTGCCACGACTTCGACGAATCGACAATTTGCGACAAGCGGTACAGGCGGCACCATACAAAATACAACAGCAAATACGCTGACGCTTTCTGGCGCAATAGATAATTCAGGCAGCGATCTCACATTAAACACAACAAATAGCAGCGGCAATATTACCGCATCAAATTCATCAAATTCAATTAGTGGTGCAGGTTCATTAACGAAATCAGGCACTGGCACACTAACGCTTTCAGGCTTGAATTCATACACCGGTGCAACATTCATTAATAGCGGAACATTTGTTGCAAGCAATGCAAGTTCATTAGGTTCAGGTGCAACGCAATCCAGCAGCACAACGATTGCATCTGGTGCCACACTCTCATTGCAGACATCATTAAGCAACACAAATCAAATCACACTGAGTGGCAGCGGCAACGGCAGCTTAAGCGCGCTAGTTAACACCACCTTCACGCAACGCACGCTCAGCAACCCGCTAGTTTTAGCTGGCAACACCACGATAGGCGGCAGCTTTGGTGAACTGATCTTAACAGGCAATGTCACCGAAAGCTCAGTCGGCTCCATTCTCACAAAAACTGGTAACAGCACCATCTATTTAAGAGGCGACAATTCATTCACGGGTGCAACAAATGTCAGCCAGGGAATGCTCGCCATCACCAGTGCCAATGGACTTGGCAGCGGTTTGACGCAATCAAACGGCATCAACGTTACAAGCGGTGCATCACTATATTTCGATGCTGCGATCACATTAAATAACACGAGCACGATTACACTCGCAGGTACTGGCGTTGCACCTTCATTTGGTGCGTTAACGTACGCGTCTGGCAGTGGCGGCAATGTCATATTAAATAATCCCATCACCTTAGCCAGCAACATTAATATCGGCGCAGCTAACGGCGGCGGCAGCGATCATCTGGTTTTAAACGGCAATATAACTGGCGCGTTTTCCATTACAAAAGAAGGCCTGATAGCCTTAGATTTAAATGGCAACAACAGTTATAGCGGCGGCACGACTATCAACGGTAGTTCGTTTGGACGAATTGAAGTTGGCCATGCATCAGCACTAGGTACTGGACCGATTAATATAAATAGCGGCGGTTTGTTAGAAATTAATCTTAACAATACTGCGTTAGCAAATAATAATACCATTACCATGGGCAGCGGCGGCGGTTACCTGTTACACAACGGCACAGGCACGGTAACAGTCAATAATCCGATTACTCTTAACTCCGGCTCTTCGATATCGATTAATGCACTGCCAGTATCATCTAATTTTGTCATCAGTAATAGCATCACTACTAATAACGCTCCCATCAACATTAATAATTACACTTCACTTGGCACGGTAAATGGCAATGTCACGTTATCTGGCGTGATTGGCGGCAATGGTTCGCTGACGAAGGCTGGTGCCGGGACATCATTAATTTTATCTAACAATAATTTATATACTGGCACCACGACTATTAACGCTGGCACGCTTCAAGTCGGCAATGGCGGCACAACTGGTTCGTTAGGCAGTGGTGCAGTCACAAATAATGGCGCATTAACTTTTAATCGTAATAATGCTTTCACAGTCAGTAATGCGATTAGCGGCAGTGGTGCGTTAACTCAAATGGGGACGGGCAGCACGTTAACATTAAGTGGAAATAATAGTTATACAGGTGCTACTAACATTGATAACGGCATACTGCAAGTTACGAATCTGAATGCGCTCGGTTGCAATAACATTAATGGCTGCGGTTATAATCTGGCTTCCTCCGCCATCAACATTGCCACTGGCTCACAACTATTAATTACTCCCAATCTCGTCACGGACACCACCCTCAGTAATACGAGTGCACTTATTACTCTAAATGGCAGCGGTGTCAGTGGCACAGGTGCCTTGCGTCTTGCGCCAATAAACTCCACTTTATCATTAAATAATAATATGCAAATCGCAAGCGATAGCACGATCTCAGCATTTAGGGTCACATTGAATGGAAACATCACCAATAGCGCTGTTAATACGCCATCGACATTGAGTTTATTACTAGATTTAAATGGTTATACTCAACTGAACGGCATTATTAGCGATGGCGCCGGGTTATCTTCCTTAGCTTTAAGTGTCACAGGTGTCGGAGGTGACATTACCGGATACGCCATTCTAAATGGTAACAACACTTTCACCGGCGCCACCACTATCACCAATGGAACGCTGAGCGCCCGGAATGCGAATGCACTTGGCAGCGGCGCGACGCAGTCAGCTAGCATTATGGTGAACACAGGCGGCCGACTCGAGTTGGATAACTTCAGCGGCGTCTTCGGTAACAATCGCGACATCACACTGAACGGCTACGGCCCATCAGGTGATTCCGCTGATGACTACGCATTAATTATTGATAATGGAATCATGGGGAGTATTACGCTCAATAACAATATTAATATTGGCAGTGATACCTCTATCTATGCAGCTCCAATCATAAACATGACCGGCGCAAGTACCGGCATCATAAACAGCGCTATCAACACACCTGCAACCCTCATGATCACAACTAGTTTTAATACTATAACGATTGACCACCTTATTCAGGATGGTGCCGGCAGCTCTGTGTTGAATGTTGTAAAAAGAAGTCTTGGCTCCATGATATTAACTGCTGACAATAATTATACCGGCACGACAAGCATTCTGAATAATGGCGGCACATTGCAAATCGGTAATGGCGGTGCAACCGGCACACTAGGTTCAGGTGCCGTGACAAATAATAGCACGCTCTCTTTTAATCGTAACAACGCAGCAACCGTAACAAATACAATTTCAGGTACGGGATCATTAGTGCAAGCAGGAAGCGGAACTACGATTCTCACTGCCAATAATAATTATTCCGGCGTTACAACAATTAATGCTGGTGCCTTGCAAATTGGAGATACAACTACAACTGGCACACTTGGAACGGGCACGGTAACGAATAATGGTGCGTTAATCGTTAATCGCAGCAACGACATCACAATCGCTAATCTCATCAACGGCAGCGGCACACTTACTAAAAATGGAACTGGAATATTAAGCATCACTAATGCGAATGGATACACAGGGTTAACAACTGTAAACGCTGGCACATTGAGTGTTGGCAATAATACTTCATTAGGGACGAACATGCTGACATTGAATGCCGGAACAATATTACAAACTGAAGTGACAGGCGTCACACTCGCAAACGACATCATATTAGGTGGCAGCAGCTCTATCAGCAATAATGGCCTAAACTTTATTTTAAGTGGTGATATTGATGGCGCGAACATACTCACTCTCAATGGTTCTGGCACGACAACCATTGATGGCGCAATTGGCGGCACCACCAAGCTGACTGGTGTCACGGCAAATTCCGATTTAATTATTAATGGCGGCGGCGTCACCACAACTGGTGATCAGTTGTATGCAAACGATGTTACACTCGGCAACACCACAACATTTGCAAACGATGGCGTTGGCTCACAAAACATTACCTTCAACGGCGCACTCAACACCGGCACTAGCGATGTCACATTAAGCGGAACAAACTCAGGCAGCTATCAATTTACAATTAATGATATTAACTCTGCCAGTTCAACTATCACTGTTAACGCATCCCTTGCATCAACGAATAATTCACTCCTCCTCAACACCGGTGGCACACAAAACTTTGTGTTGACCAGCAACAATACCGGTACCATTGCCGGCATCACAAATGTGACAGGATTTAACTTCACTAACATTCATAATTTGAACGGCGGCAGCGGCGGATTAAATTCAATTACTGCAGCGAATACTCCAAATACCTGGAATATCAGCGCGAATGATGGCGGCAGTGTCACCAATCTGACGAGCTTTAGTAATATGCAAGATCTGATCGGCGGCACGAACTCTGATATCTTCAACTTCGTTGATGGTGTAACGATCTCTGGAACGGTGGATGGTGGTGATGCGAATGACGATAGTAATCACTTTGATTTCGGTACGATACAAGACAGCCTCATGCTGACGTTAAACATGCCGATACTTAATGTATTTGATGCAGGTGAAGTTCGCAGCTCAAGCAGCGCCTTGATTGCTACCTTCTCGCAAATTCAGCGCGCAATCGGTTATGGTAATGGCTATATCATGCTGCCAAATGCGCCAAATGTAAAAATATTTGCCGACACCAATCCACTATATGCGAACAACCCGAAATATGGTGCGATTGGCGACCCGTTCTATTTTAGTAATTGGACGATAGGCAATCCGCCACCTCCAGTGCCGAGCCCGACTCCAACGCCAGCACCAGGCAATACATTTAATACGCCGATAGCAAACATTGTCAATCAGCCGGTATTTAATGCAGTCGGGAACAACAATTATAGCCCGCCTAACATGTATGGCTATTTATATGATCCAAGCGTCGTCAATAAAACTTATATAGACCCAATATTGAATACAACGATATTGAAAGCTGGCTCGGCATGTTATACGACATCGCGATAATTTGAAATAATACTTGCATTTGAAAATCATCAGAGTTACAAATAACATCTTCGCAAATCTCCTATTTTCATTTCAAACTTCAATCATTCTCTACACATCTGCAATCAGCAGCTGCTGATGACATTCACTTTTACTTCAAAGGATATCGTATGGACAAAAATAATAACCATGGATTTACATTAATTGAGCTAATGATCGTCGTATCAATCATCGGCATTCTAGCGATGATGGCGATACCATCTTATCAACAATACACTAAGCGCGCGCGCTTTGCGGAAGTGATCACTGCAGCTGATATTTATAAAACAGCAGTATCTCTGGCCTTGCAAGAAGGCGTAGCCATCGAGGAAATCAATGACGGCAAGTTTGGCATTCCACCCAAACCCAAAAGCAGTAAAAATCTCGCCAGCTTAAAGATAGAACGCGGCACCATCACGGCAACCGCAACAGAAGCGGCAGCGAGCGCCACCTATATTCTGAAACCATCAAACGATGGCAGCACATGGGCAGTCGGCGGGACTTGTCTGAAACTTGGATTTTGTAATGGTTGATACGAATATGATGCACTCCCCTGAATTTGTTACCACACATAGTTTAAGCCACTTATTAATTGAACATAATCTGCTGACGCCAGAAAATGGATTACGTGCCGAGCAATTGGCGCATAGTAATAACATTCCGCTCGTTAGCTGCCTGGTTAGAAATAATTTTGTGAGTAGTGATGATATATTTACTGCCTGCTCAAATCATTTTAAATTACCAGCTGCAGATCTTAGTCGTTTCAATGCTGAGTTGATTCACGATGCCACCATCGCTACAGAGATGATTGATCGTTATCACGTTTTTCCCCTGCATAAAGATGCCAATTCACTGCAGATTGCCATGTCTGATCCAACTGATCACGCCGCGATTGCCGCGATTCGATTTCATACTGGTTTGCGGATTTTGCCATTGCTGGCGAAAGAAAAGGATCTGGACAGAATCATTCACACCTATTGCCGTCCGAATATTTTATATTCACAACTTAAAAACGCTCTTGCGCGCATGGAAGTTCGTTACCAAAATGAAAAAATTCGCGATGATCATGCAGAGCACGATGAACCCGTGATTCAATTTGTGAATCAGATCCTTGAGGATGCGGTAAAAAAACAAGTTTCTGATATTCATATTGAAACATTTTTTTCTCATTGCCGCATACGCTTTCGCTTGGATGGACTTTTATATGAAACTGCTTCACTACCACCAGCACTGGCCACACGTGTCGTTACTCGGTTGAAAATTATGGCGAATCTTGATATTGCTGAAAAGCGCATACCGCAAGATGGACGCTTTTCATTTCAACACCAAAAACACTCCATTGATATTCGCGCTAACACCTGCCCGGCACTGCACGGCGAAAATATTGTTCTGCGCCTCCTTCGACATTCATCGCAGCAATTACCCATCGATGAATTGGGTATGACCACGCAGCAATTAATCGATTTCCAGCAAGTGCTACAACAGCCACAAGGGCTAATTCTAGTAACTGGACCGACTGGCAGCGGCAAAACCGCAACCCTCTATTCAGCTTTGCAATTACTCAATCAACCGGATAAAAATATTTTGACGGTTGAAGACCCAGTAGAAATTGAACTGCCAGGTATCACACAAGTTGCAGTCAATCCGCGTATTGGTCTCGATTTCGCTGTGATCTTGCGCGCGTTTCTGCGCCAAGACCCTGACATTATCATGGTAGGTGAAATTCGCGATGCGGAAACAGCGGCTATCGCCGTGCAATCGGCACAGACTGGACATCTGGTAATTTCAACACTGCACACTAACAATGCCGTTGATAGCATCAAACGCTTGCTGACGCTCAATGTTTCTCCATGCCAGCTTGCGGGGTCGTTAAAATTGATTGCCGCGCAACGACTAGTTCGCAAACGTTGTCACCACTGCCACCGCACAACAACTCCTTCCACTGCAGAGATTACTTGTGAACATTGCCGGCTTGGATATCTAGGACGCACAGGAATTTATGAAGTTATCCCCATTTCCTCCGCGATCAGTAAGTTGTTATTAGCAGAAGCTGATTTAGACGCAGTTGAAGCCCAGTTTGAACAAGAACAACATCTTTCGCTCTACGCGGCGGGATTAGAAAAAATTCAGACAGGCATCACCGACACCATTGAATTAAGGCGTGTTACGGGAGTACGCGCACATGATCAGGCTCATCAATAAATTCAAGCAACGGCAACCGTCGCAAGCTGTGATCACGCGTCAGCTTGCCAGCTTGATTCCTGCCGGGGTACCGATCGCACAATGCTTCGCAATTCTCGAACAGACCCACCAGCATGATGACGTACGCATTATATTTTTCAAAATCAAACGCCAACTTCTGGCTGGCAATAGCCTATATGATAGCCTGCGCAGTCATCCTCACATTTTTGATAATTTCACTTGTCACCTGATTCAACTGGGCGAGCGCACCGGTAAACTCGACAAAGTATTGCTGATGCTTGCCAAGCATCACGAAGATCGAGCGGCATTAATTAAAAAAATCCGCCAAGCATTATTCTATCCTTGTCTGATATGCTGCGCGGCTATCATCATGACTGTGTGCTTGTTTGTCTTTGTCATTCCAGCATTTGCCGAATTATTCAAGGACACAGATCGTCCGCTGCCGCTGCTAACCAGAGCCATCTTCTCTATTTCATCGCTACTACAGCACGGCTGGCCGGCATTTTGTGTCTTTGTTTTTGCACTCTCAGCTACCAGCTTCTGCGCATATCGACGCGGAAGACTTACTGCAGCAATTGAATCCATTTACAGATACGCACCACTGATACGGAACCTTCGAAAGGCGAGCGCAATGACTCATTTCAGTCGGCACCTCGCCATCACCCTCGCCGCCGGCATACCCATTCTGGAAGCGTTGCAACTCAGTGCTGAGATGTGCAGCGACAGACAACTTGCCACCATGATCCGTCAACTGCGTGCCGCTGTTAGTGCCGGAGTTCCTTTACATGAGGCCATGGCTATTCACCAGCAATTCCCAGCCATGTTGCAACAGATGGTAAAGGTTGGTGAAGCATCTGGAAATATTGATAATATGCTGGAAAAATCTGCTGATTTACTTGCAACTGAACTCGATACTCGCATCCAGTATCTCACGCAATTACTCGAACCCTTGATTATGACTTTGCTTGGTGTTTTAATCGGTGGACTGGTTACTGGGATGTATTTACCTGTATTTAATCTGGGAAGCACACTTTAGCATATGGATACCTTGCAATTTTTTGCCGAATACCCCGTTTTATTCTTGATGGTTACTGCCGTTTTATCATTATTCGTTGGCAGTTTTCTCAACGTTGTCATTTATCGCCTGCCGCTCATGATGGAACGCAGCTGGAGCGAAGAGTGCCGCATCTACCTCGGCCTTAAACCTCATACCGACATCGAAAAGCTAAATCTTTGTCTGCCATTTTCGCATTGCCCGCATTGCAAAAAGTCCATTCGTCCGTGGCATAACATTCCGATCGCCAGCTATTTATGGCTGCGCGGCAAATGCAGTTATTGCAACGCTCTTATCTCCATGCGTTACCCATTGGTGGAAGCGCTGACCTGCCTCATGTCAGTTTATGTAGCGTGGCGTTTTGGCGTGACCTTACAGATGGGTGCCGCCTTGATTTTCACATGGGTACTGATTTGCTTGACCTTCATCGACATCGACCATCATCTGTTACCTGATCAACTCACACTGTCGTTAATGTGGTTCGGCTTATTTTGCAGTTTATTTTTTATCTTCGCAGACAGTCAGGATGCAATTATAGGCGCAATGACCGGCTATCTATTATTCGCCGGCCTGCAACTACTGTTCGGCTGGGCAACTGGCAAAGTCGGCATGGGCCAAGGTGATTATAAATTATTGGCTGCTCTTGGCGCTGTTTGTGGTTGGCAACTATTACCGCTAATCATTCTCCTCGCTTCAATCTGCGGCATTATCTTCACTTTTATTTCCATGCTGATTAAACGTGAATTCAAAAGCACACCCCTACCATTTGGCCCTTATCTGGCAGTTGCGGGCTGGGTTGCTCTGCTCTGGGGACATGAAATCATGCAATTTTATATTCAACACTTAACATAAAGCCTGAGAACTCATGCTAGTAATAGGCTTAACAGGAAGCATCGGATCCGGTAAATCTACCGTCGCCAATCTGTTTGCAGAACGCGGCGTACCGGTGATTGATGCCGATATTCTGGCAAGAGAAATTACCGCCCCCAAGCTACCAGCATATCAGGCAATCGTTACTCGCTTTGGCAGCAACATCTTGAAGGCTGATGGCACCATCGATCGCAGCTGCTTGCGTGAAATCATCTTCAATAACCCGGATGAACGCCTCTGGCTGGAAGCATTATTGCACCCAATTATTCTGCACCGCATGGAAGATGACATTGAAAAACTCGATGCACCCTACTGCATCGCCGTCATCCCCTTGCTCCTTGAAACAGATGCCGCGACGTTTATCGATCGCATTTTAGTTGTCGATATGTCGGAAGAAACCCAAGCCAAACGCGCAGCGCTGCGCGATAAAAACACAGTTGAGCAAATTAAGGCCATAATGAACACACAAATGCCTCGTAAAGATCGACTAGCCAAGGCTGACGATATCATCAATAATGCCGGCACACCGGAAGCACTAGCTAAACAAGTGGATAAACTCCATCAAATGTATTTAAAATTGAAACGAAAATAACAGAACACTGTCCAAGTTCGAAACAAGTTATGCTATGATATTACGATGAATTTATGTAGTCAGTTGCTATGAATGATAAAATAACGTACGAACAGCCGCTCAATGAAATAATTCGCGTATGCTTACGCCTCGAGCAATTATTTCAGCAGATCGATCACCAGTTGAATGACACCACTCAACTCGGCACGCGCAACCTGATTACCTACATCATCAACATCCTGCACTTGCTGGATAGACCAGATTTAAAAGCGAAACTCGCGAAAGAATTATCTCACCACCTCACCAATCTCATGCGCTACCAGCAAGCGCCAGATATTGATAGCGTGAAACTACGCGAACTGACCACGCAATTAGAAGAATTATCCCGATCACTGATCGACAGCAGCGGCAAAATTGGCTACCGCTTGCGTGATACTGAATTATTAAACACCCTACGCTTGCATCTCGCCAGCCCCGGCGGCGGCTGCAGCTTTGACATTCCCTTATTTCATTTCTGGTTACAGCAGCCGGCTGAAATTCGCACCACCACCATCAAAAGCTGGTTAAGTGACTTTGCGCAAATACGCTCAGCTGTCACCTTACTGTTAGACCTGGTACGCAGAAACATCAAAACCGAACAAAAAACTGCCGTACACGGCTTCCACCAGGAATTACTCGACCCACAATCCAACCTACGCATGTTACGTATCAGCATCTCCCGCGCTATCAATGCGTTTCCAGAAATTAGCGTCGGCCGCCACTTCCTCAGCGTGCGCTTTTTCTCGCCAGACATTGAACGACGCCCGACACAATACACCGAAAACCTCGAGTTCACGCTGGAATATTGTAATTAATCTCCCGTAACTTTAACCACCACACCGTAAACGTGCCCGTGTGCGTGCCCGTTTTTTGATTTTTACACGCTGAAAGAAGCTCAAAAGACGGGCACGCGGGCACGGGCACGAAAAACAAGAACAAAAACCCTGAGTCAACTTGTAGCCCGGACACGCTTTCTGTGTCCGGGAATAATCAAGAAATAACCCCGGCCGCAAAAAACGCGCCCGGGCTACACATCTCCTAGCACTTTGATTACAATCACCCTCATACTCAAAGAGGCCGCCATGACCACCCAAAAACCTGAAATCAATTGCCCTATTTGCGGCAAAAAAGACACATACAAACCAGAGAATGCCTTCCGCCCGTTTTGCTCCGATCGCTGCAAATTAATTGATCTTGGTGAATGGGCCAGTGAATCACGCCGCATTGCCGGTGAAGAAGTAAATAAAGATACCGACAGCAGCGAAGAGGACTAGCCGCATCACGGATGCAAGGCTGCAGTCGCCTCATTTACATCTGCGCGTGAATCAGCCGCTGGAATAGCGGCTTTGGCGAAAAAACCGAGCTGACTTGCAGGCACAGAAATTTCTGTGGCATCGTCAACCAAACTATCAAATTCAAGTTGCGCTCGCGATTTCAGTTTCTCGCGCTGTTGTAAAAATAATTTCAAATTGAGTGTCTGGGCTACATTCATCCTGGATTGTGTGCGCTTGGCAGCCTGTAAATCTACACCGGCCATTGAGGCCATCAACTGAATCGACTGATGCAAACAAACATCTGGCTTGCCATTGCCGCGAATGATGTATTCGTTTTGTAATTCCTCGATGTTTCCATTGTAACGAATCAGGTGCATGGCATAGCCGCGCGGCAGCAACCCATGAGTATCATTTTCGCCGTAGGCCTTAGCTATCGCGGCGAGAATATCAGATCTATCATCGTAAAATTCCATCGCGACGACACCGGGATAACGATGAGCAATATAATGAAAGTGACTATAAACCTGACTGGCTTTCGTTTCATCAAATACAAAATGTGCATGCGGTTCATGCTGCACCGCCGACAATGCGCGCTGGTAACTCACACCAGGATTTAGATTCGCATAGAGATCAGATAATAATATTTGATCTTGCTCAACGTGCAGTTTCCCCTCGAATTGTCCATTGAGAAAGCGGGTAACGCGCTCCAGATCATGATGAAAACGTCCGGTACCGTGCCGAATGCTATTGAATTCGTCGCTATTTACAGATTGCCGATTTGACCCAACTAAAAAAACAACGCGCCGGCAATGTTTCTCAATCGCTGCATTGGCAATACGTATAAATAATTTCTGATTCGCACAGCAAATAATGAGACTCATGAGATCATGATTAATTTCATCAAGAAAACGCATATACTGCCGAAGAATAAAGGTATATGGCTCAGCATCATGCGAAGCACCTTGAGCGATAAGATCATCGTCCCAAATTTTTAAATCTGTGGAGCTTTCCAATGCAGTAATAAGATTTTGATATTGTTGCAGGTCAAACCCAGACACATCTTCATCTAATATTTCAGCAGTCAGCTTTTCGATAAATGATTCAATTTCGACATTACCTTGCCAATCGCGAGCAAATTTCCTGATGTCTGCGCCGTATTTTTTGATCAAGCGCATTAATAAGATTTTGTAAGCCTTATTGTAAATACAACCATCGGCATCAAGCATGACGACATAAGTTTTTTCAGGCACAGCCAACACCCTGCTTGTCAAAAATGCCAGCATATCCACTTCTTCTACTACATTCACATAATCACCTCTGGCTCGCGGATGCTTGATTTGTGCCAGCGAAATGAGATAACGAACATTGTTACGATAGTCGTCATCGATCAAACCCGTGCCTTGCCTCACTTGGGGCTCCGCAAAGAAACCACCATCGTAAGGGTGAAACACCACCTTGACATTACTCGGTAATAATTCAGGATACTCATTTAGTACATCAAGCAAGCCCTGAATAATTTCCATTTCGTTCTCATAGAAATTAAGCGTAATTTCTGCAGAACCAGTGACCCTCTCGCCATTCTTGTTGGAAAAAAAATTCAGGTATTTTAATGCCGCGTCATGCGCCTGCGCATAGAGAATCGCAAATTTGGAAACATCGCACATATAAGTTTCATGCTTGAAACCTGTTTCGGTTACAACACGTCGGAATGACTCGCCGACCGGCAAACCTGCCGTCAAATCTGTCAATGTAATGGGGTTCAAGGAAATGCGCGAATCTGATTGCTTCATGGTATCGCGCAAGTGCCTGGTAAGATAAACAAGATCTTTAAAAATCGAGTTGGTATGATTCTGTTTCACGCCCCATTGATCAAATCCATGCGCCTGACGTAGCGACGCAAGCGCAATCAATTGCAGATCATAGCGATCATCGTGATGCTGCAACCGATCAAACAAGGGTTGATTCGCACGCACCAACGCTGCGCCCAATAAATCCTCATCAAGTGTCTGCATGATAGTTAGAAAATGTTCTACTTCGGTAGCAAACAATTGATCGGTATTAATGTAGGGGTTGGCTTTTTTTTCGCTTGATATACGCGCCTTAGTGTCAGCAATGAATTTATGCGCGAGCTCCAAATACCTGTTCTCTGTCATCCCTGCAACATCAAGCGCCTGTAATTCACTGATCAGACGCTCCACACTCGCAGCAATTTCGGGATTTTCACTGCCTTGCTGCTTTGCCTGCTCTCGCATTTTTTGCAAAGCGGTCAACGTGGCTCCGTGCTCAGTCATCAGCCACAAAAGCAAACAATGATAAGTGGTATTGTATACGCAGCCATCTGCATCAATAGAGTCAATAACAATACGAGAATTGGTCATGCATCAGCGATCCATGCGCATCATGATCATTGAGTCTAGCATGGAGGTTATTGGGCGTCATAGGTGGAATTTTCGTCATTGCGAGCCCTGCGCTTTTTGCAGGGCGCGGCAATCCAGTCATCGACACTCTCAGCTGCCGAGAAAATATAAAATCTTAGGGAGTTTTGTTTTCGCTTGAGTGCAATACAGAGTCTGGATTGCTATGTCGGGCTACGCCCTCCTCGCAATGACGAGATCCCAGCAACCCGAGCACCGCATCTGCGGTACATGCAGCCGTATCTTTACGGAGAGATTGATGTAATACAGTAAACTTATTTTGAAGAGCGACAACTTTCTCTGGTGAATTCAGATACTCATTGATCACTGCTGCAATGGCACCTGGATTAGCAGCCTGCTGAATTAATTCGGGCACCAACAACTCATTTGCGAGCAAATTTGGCAAACCAATATACGGGGTTTTCACCAACATTTTCGCCAATTGATGGGTCAGCCACGGCATGCGATACGCGATCACCATTGGTTTTTTATATAACATTGTTTCTAGCGTTGCCGTCCCCGATGTCACCATGACTGCGTCAGCGGCCGCAAGCACCTCTGGCGTACGCCGACTAAAAATTTGCAGCGGCAAATCAGGCGTTAAACGCTGATGACAAGCCATAAACTCCTGATGACGCTGCTCGTTAACGCTTGCGGTCAGGAATTTTAATTCAGGATGTTGCTGCCAGAGTTGATATGCGGCCAATAAAAATGGCTCTGCCATATAGCGAATTTCTTGTTTGCGACTACCGGGCAGCAATGCGACGTAACGCGCATTCTCATTGATGCTCAAAGCTCGACGCGCTGCCTGCGTGTCACATTCCAGAGGTATTTGATCAGCCAGAGGATGACCTACGTAGCGCACCGGCACATGGTGTTGTTCGTAAAAACGAGCCTCAAATGGCAGCAAGGTCAGCATCATATCAACGGCTTTGGCAATTTTATGAATACGATTTTGGCGCCACGCCCAAACACTGGGGCTTACGTAATGTACGACGGGAATACCGAGTAGACGTAGTTTTCTTTCCAGGCCGATATTAAAATCAGGGGCATCAATGCCGATAAAAATATCGGGACGATGCAGGGAAAAATGCTGGTATAAATCACGGCGCAGCTTGATTAAATCTGGTAGACGCTTGAGAGGCTCCACTAAACCCATGACGGATAAGCGTTCGATATCAAACAGGCTCTGACAGCCTGCAGCCATCATGGCTGGACCACCAATACCTTCAACCTGCAAATCAGGGCAGCGCTCACGCAGCGCAGCGATGACTTTTGCTCCCAATAAATCGCCGGATGCTTCGCCAGCGAGAATAGCTATTTTCACCTGACAATACCTGCGGTCGAGGCTTCGATAAATTGCGCCATTTCACGCACTTCTGGCGTCGCTACTTTCTGCAACTCTTCCAGAGCATTGGCAACAGTCAAACCGTTACGGTAAATAACTTTGTACGCACGCTTCAATTCAGTAATAACTTCGCTAGTAAAACCGCGACGCTGCAAACCCACAGAATTCAATCCGAATGGTTTCGCATAATAACCAGACACTTTCACAAACGGTGGCACATCTTTGATGACAACCGAGTTTGTGGAAATGAAGCTGTGTGCGCCGACGCGGCAAAACTGGAATACGCCTGAAAACCCGCCAAGCACAACGTAGTCATCGATATGAACATGACCGGCAAGCGAGGCGTTATTGGAAAATACGACGTGATTACCCACCACGCAATCATGCGCAATATGCACATATGCCATGAGCAAATTATGATTACCCAGCTTGGTGAGGGCATTATCTTGTATACTGCCGCGGTTCACTGTACAGAATTCACGGATAGTATTGTGATCACCAATCTCGAGATAGGTTCTCTCACCGTTGTATTTGAGATCCTGAGTAATTTCACCAATAGAGGTAAATTGGTAAATACGGTTTTCACGGCCAATCTTGGTTGGGCCGTTGATAACCACATGCGGACCTATCCAGGTACCGTCGCCAATTTCCACTTCAGCGCCAATAACAGTGTATGGGCCGATATGCACATCTTTACCAATTTTAGCGGTAGGATCGATTATGGCTGTACTATGAATCACAACATGCACCTCTTTCTGAATATTAGTTTGTGCCTTGCTTACGCGCACTCAGGAACTCAGCCGAGCACGCCAATTCGTCGCCAACATAGGCTGAGCCTTCCAGCTTCCAGATATCCCGCTTGGAACGCAGCACTTTTACCTCGAGTCGCAACTGATCACCCGGTTCAACAATGCGGCGGAAACGAGCATTATCAATTGCGGCAAAATAATATAAGACCCCATCTTCTGGAGAAGTATTGGTAGATTTATATGCCAATACCGCACCGGCCTGTGCCATGGCCTCAAGGATTAACACACCCGGCATGACCGGGCGATTGGGAAAATGGCCGGCGAAAAATGATTCGTTCATGGTCACATTTTTGAGAGCGACCAAGGAACTGCCCATCTCAATTTCTATGACGCGGTCAATCAAAAGAAAAGGATAGCGATGAGGCAAAAATTTAAGTATTTCATGTATATCCATGATTGGTTTCATTTTTTTATTCTCTCTCTGTCATCTCTTTAATTGCAGCCTCAAGCGACTTAACCCGCTGCATCAAATTTTCCAGGCGGTGAAACCGCGCATTATTTTTCAGGAACTCATGGTTAGGCACTGCCCCCACGATCCCTGATGAATACATACCAGACTCATTAATAGACTTGGTAACGGCTGTCATTCCGGTAATGATGACCTTATCTGCCACACTCAAATGACCGGCAAAATTTGAAGCGCCGCCTATCATACAATATTTGCCAATATTTGTACTACCTGCAATTCCGACACAACCCGCAATAACGGTATGAGCCCCGATTCTGACGTTATGGCCTACCTGAATCAGGTTATCCAGTTTCACCCCATCCTCAATCACCGTGCTATCTACCGCACCGCGGTCTATGGTGGTGTTAGCGCCAATATCGACATCATCCCCTATCTCTACCCCTCCGAGCTGGGGAACCTTATGCCAGGCGCCTTTTTGGTTAGCAAAGCCAAAGCCATCGCTGCCGACTACCACTCCGCTAGCCAAACGGCAGCGTTTACCGATATGCACCCGATGGTAGATGGTAACCCCGGCATCCAGACGCGTTTCGGCGCCAATGGTAACATAATTACCAATGACACAATTAGCACCAATTACTGCTCCAGCGGCAACGCTGGAATGGTCATTTATTGTGCAGTTGGGGCCAATGCTAGCTGTAGGGTCAATTTCACAGTTTTTGCCAATTACCGCCGACGGATGGATACCTGGCGTGACTTCTGGCTGGCTATCAAAATAGCCGGCGATTTTTGCATACACGTAATAAGGGTTGGAGCTAATCACCGCCGACACTTTGCACCCGGTGGCATCTTCCGGCTTCAAGATCACCGCTGCCGCCCGCGTGTCAGGCAGATATTTTCGATACTGGGGATTACTTAAAAAAGTGATGTGGCCGGCCTCGGCCTGATGTACCGGCGACACGCCGGTAATCACACAATCTGGATTACCTTGAATCGCCACATCCAGACCTTTGGTTAATTCCGATAAGGTAAATTGCTTGAGAGTTGGCATGATTTCTTCGTCTTAAAAAAAAATCTCCCCCAAAACGGGGGAGATTCATTGTGAATTAAACTAAAGCATAAACCAAAAGGTTTAGCCCTTGTTGAATTTGCTTGCTACATCTTTGGTGATGTCGGCGCCATCAGCTGAGAACACAACTGCTTGGGAATCCAACACTAAAGAGTACGAATTTTGTTTGGCAATACCGCTAACGATGCCATTCAAGTCCGCAAGAATACCCTGCATCACTTTGTTTTGTTCTTTTTGCAAATCTTGTTGATAAGCAACAACACGTTTCACTAAGTCGGTACGTTCTGCGGTGATTTTCTTTTCCATCGCATCACGATCTTTTTGTGACATGGTTGGTGATTCTTTCTTGAATTTGTCTAACTCAGCTTGTAATGACTGTTGATCATTGTTCAGTGTCGTTTGACGTGATTTGAATTGATCTTCCAGTTTTTTGCTGAGCGCGGTAACGCGTGGTGATTGTTGCAGAACTTGTTGTACGTTAACAATTGCAACCTTTGGACCTGTCGCTGTTGCGTCAGCTGCCATTGCCACATTCATTCCGGCGGCAACAATAAGAGCGGTGGCCAACATGCTAACTTTTTTTACAATCTTCATGGTCTTCTCCAAAAATTTAATAAAATCCCTGATATCCGGTAAAACAAACCATCATTGTATCACCAACACATATCAAAACTCACCTAGAAATTCGCTCCCAATGCAAACTGGAAAGCATCGCGAGTATCGCCAGGGCGTAGATTCAACGGCTTGGCAATGCTGAGCTGCACCGGCCCAAGCGGAGTTAACCAATCCGCTTCAATACCAGCGCCCATGCGTAATGGTCCAGAATTCGTACTTTGTCCACCAAAGCTACTGTTGTCACGAGATGCATAAACGTTACCGATATCGAAAAAGACACTGGTACGCAAGCTTTCTGTTAAATAGTTTGGGAATATCAGTGCAATGCTGGCATCAACAAGCATGTTTGCACCATAAGCATAACCTCTTGAATCCTGCGGGCCCAAGGTGAAAACACGATATCCGCGTACTGAATCGATACCACCAGCGTAGTAATTCTTGAAGAATGGGAAATCGTTCAAGCCATGGAAACCATTGCCGTAACCCAAGTTACCCTTGGTCAGAATTATAAATTCCTGAGAAAGTGGCAAGTAATATTTACCTTGATAATTTAAGGTATAAAAGCTGACACCAGAACTGGTAACAGGCGCATAAAGATCGACGAATGCGGATTGCAACAAGCCTCTGGTTGGGAAAATTGCCTTGTCACGACTATCACGTGAATAGCCCAATTTCAAATCTGCCTCATCATAGCGACGACCATTCTGCGTCACAAAAGAATTTACCTGATTTGAAACATTGCCAGGGATTAGCGAAACCAAGGTGCTAGACACGCTAAGACCGGCGAGGACGCGATTAAATGCACCATGTTCCTGGCCAATCGGAATCCCGTATAACACGCCTACGTTATAAGAATTTGTGGTGTAACCATTATTTACATTACTAGCAGCACCTGGATCGGTTTTTGATAACGACATCGTGAAGCTGCGACTGATACCGTCTATTGTGTAGTAAGGATTGGTGTAATCGACCGTATAAAATTGCTCGAATTTACTGCGCTGGAAATTAATACCAAGTGTATTGCCGGTACCCATGAAATTCTTTTGATTCACACCTGCGCCTAAAATCACACGATAAGCTTGAGAGTAACCAAGCTTCAGCGATGCTTGTGCGGAGTTGTCTTCTTTCACTTTATAATTGACATCAATCTGATCTGCCTTGCCAGGAACTGGTTTCATCGACATTTCAACGTCTTTTATGTAAGGCAGTAAACCGAGACGCTGCTTGGATTCTTCGAGTTTTTGCGAGGATACCGGCGCGGATTCGTACTGTAATATTTCGCGACGCAGCACTTCATCATTTGTGCGATTATTATCAGAGAAAGTCACGTGACGCACGTAAGCACGTTTGCCACTATTAACAGTGAAGACTAAAACAACGGTTTTATCTTTTTCATTGACATCCGGACGAATAGAAACATTCGTGAAAATATAGCCATTATCGCCGAAATACTTGGTTATGTCTTTTTCGGTATCCATTACTTTTTTACGCGAGAATAGCTCGCCCTGCTTGAAGGCTACACGCTTCTCAATTTCTTCACGTGGTAATGGCAGCTTGCCATCAATTCGATAAGAGGTAACGGTATACGGCTCACCTTCGCTGACAACGATAGTGATATAGATAGATTTACGGTCAGGTGTTACCTGCGCTTGTGAAGACTTGATCTGGAAATGTAAATAACCGCGATCGAGATAATAGCCACGCAATTTATCCAAGCTGGTTTCCAGCTTTTCTTCAGAATAACGATCGGATTGTGTGACCATGGAAACCAGGCTACTGGCGCTAAGATCCATTTGATCGACGAGTGTACTTTCTTTAAAAACCTTATTGCCGATGATGGTAATCCGCTGCACCTTCGCAACCACACCTTCGGAGATATCTATTGTCACCTGCAGACGATTACGCGGCATTTGTGAGGTTTTGATATCGACGCGAGCATTATAACGACCGAGCAAATAATATTGATTCAAGAGACTTTGACGAATTCTTTCCAGTAACGCCGCGTTGTAAACCCGCCCTTCTTCAATATTCAGGGTCTTCATCACAGCTGTAAGTTTGTCTGTTGGAATAACTGAATTGCCTTTAATGTCCAGCTTACCGATGGTCGGACGCTCGGTAACATGAATAACCAGTGTATCGCCTTGTCGCGACAAATTAATATTTTCAAAAAAACCAGTTTTATAAAGAGACTGCATGATGGCGCCAGTCTTGGCACTACTCAAAGATTCGCCGCGTTTAACCGGCAGGTACGTTTCAACAGTTGCAGGAGAAATACGCTGCAAACCTTCAATCTTGATATTATGGATGACAAAACCATCAGCCCAGGCAGTAACAACTAGCTGTGACAATAAAACAAGAATGAGAAGTATTTTTTTCATTTGAGTATTTTGATCTCTTATATTCCAATTAATTTTTCATCGCGATGACACAACTGCGACCGTCGATTATCTTGGCTTTCCTAAGTAAAATCCAGCTTTCTTTGATTCAGTTATCAAGAAAAAAACATACTCAACAGCAACGATCCCAATGCGTAAATTGGCAACGCCGCAGTTAAACTATCAATCCTGTCCAGAATACCGCCATGACCAGGCAAAATAGATCCAGAATCCTTAAGCCCTGCCTGTCGCTTCAACATGCTTTCAAATAAATCGCCTAAAATTGAAAACAAAACGGTGACAATAGACAAAATAATTGCACTGATCATGATTTCAATTGGGGAATGCGACATAAATACAGCAACAATTGCGATCAAAATTGTCGCCAGTAAAGCGCCGCATACACCTTCAAGACTCTTCCCTGGACTGACTAAGGGCGCAAGTTTAGTTTTACCCCATTTTTTGCCGACGAAATACGCGGATGAATCAGCGCCCCAGATAAGAATAAGCACAAATAACAACACATATTCGCCATTGGTTTCAGAACGGATGAAGTTAATCGCAATCCAGCAAGGCACCAACACCATGACACCCATTAAACCTTTTACAAGCTTGATGTTTGACCAGCATGCCGTGCCGCGCGGATAAATTAACACAAGAATTAAGGCGATCAGCCACCAGAAAAATGCGGCGACAAAAATAAGCGGCGCCGGAATAAACAGCATGACGAACATAACCAGTAGAACGATGAACTGATAGGCAATCCGGACAGGTAACTGCTTAATTTGCATGAGCGATGTCCACTCATAGGCGCCAGCCAACACCATCAACCCGGTTAACAGACAAAACACCCACAAAGGAACAAAGAATAAAATACCAAGTACCAGCGGAATTAAAATCGCTGCCGTGATCAGACGCTGCTTGAGCATGAATACCACCTAGCTATTGACTACTGTTCCGTATCGTCGTTCCCGCTGCGCAAAATGATTGAGTGCGCGCTCCAATGCTGCATCATCAAAATCAGGCCACAGCACTTCACTAAAATAAAGTTCGGAATAAGCGAGCTGCCATAAAATGAAATTACTGATACGCATTTCACCGCTGGTGCGGATAAAAAGGTCGGGGTCTGGTAAATCAGCAAAAGATAAACGCGAGGCGATTTTTTCCTGCGTAATGTCTTCTGGCTGCAGCTTACCTGCTGCTACTTCTGTCGCGAGCTGACGCGCCGCTTGAGCAATATCCCACTGCCCGCCGTAATCAGCAGCAATGATTAACGTCATGCCAGTATTTTGGCCGGTCAGGCTTTCGACTTCATTAATTTTATTGGTGAGATTGACACTGAATCGTTGGCGGTCGCCAATAAAGCGCAAACGGATATTGTTTTTATGGAGATCCGCAGCCTCACGTTCTAGGCCGGTTAAAAACAAATCCATCAAATGGCTGACTTCTTGTTGCGGACGACGCCAGTTTTCGCTGCTAAACGCAAAGAGAGTCAACACTTTGATGCCGCGCTTGGCGCAGCCTTTGACAATCCGTCGGGCGGATTCAACACCGGCGCGATGTCCGGCAAGGCGTGGCAAAAATCGCTTTTTAGCCCAACGACCGTTTCCATCCATAATGACAGCGATATGCTGCGGCAAATTAGCTGTAGAGTTCATTTTTAGAATCTCGAGTTCCTAGGTGCCACTGTCACTCCGAGGGCTTACCTGCCACACCTGATCTTAGAAGATGTGGCCGACAGTTAAACCGACATTAAATCAGCTTCTTTAGCGGTAGTGACCTGGTCAACTTCAGCTACAAATTTATCAGTAAGCTTTTGCACGTCATCGCACATACGTCTTTCTTCATCTTCAGTAATGAGCTTGCCTTTGAGCAAATTTTTGATTTCTGCATTGGCATCACGACGCGCGTTACGAATATTGACACGAGCATTCTCTGCCTCGGTGCGAACCACTTTGATCATTTCTTTTCTGCGTTCTTCATTTAAAGCCGGGAGTGGAACACGAATCAAATCGCCGGTTGTGACAGGATTAAAACCCAAACCGGAATCACGAATGGCTTTATCAATCGCATTCACCATGTTTTTTTCCCACGGTGTAATGTTGAGTGTGCGCGCATCAGCCGCCACAATATTGGCAACCTGACTAATCGGCATTTCTGAGCCGTAATAATCAACACGGACATGATCAAGAATGCTTGGATGCGCACGACCGGTACGCAGCTTGCTTAATTCAATCTTGTATGACTCAATACACTTGCGCATGCGCGCATCTGAGTCTTTGATAATCTTATGCATACTCTATTCCCTATCTTGAATCAAAGTACCCACATCTTCGCCCATGACAATACGCTTCAACGCGCCCTGCTTGTTCATATTAAAGACGCGAAGCGGCAAGCTATGATCCTGACACAATAGAATTGCCGTCAAATCCATCACACCAAGACGTCTGGTGACGACTTCATCATAACTAAGCTTCTGAAAACGTTCGGCTTTAGGGTTTTTAATGGGGTCTTCATCGAACACACCATCTACTTTAGTGGCTTTAATCACGATATCCGCGCCAACTTCAATGCCGCGCAATGCTGCAGCTGAATCGGTAGTGACGAGTGGATTACCCGTGCCCGCAGCAAAAATCACAACGTGACCGGTTTTGAGATATTCACGCGCTCTGGCACGATCCGACTGCTCGGCGATACTAGGAACACCGAATGCAGACATCAACGTAACAGGGATACCTTTATTGGCGATTGCATCTTGCAGAGCAATACCATTGATAATTGTTGCGAGCATACCCATTTGATCGGCAGAAATACGATCGAATCCAGCTGCACATAAATCTGCACCGCGAATCAAATTGCCAGCGCCCACAACCAGTGCAACTTCAACACCAAGCTGTGTGACGCTCTCAACTTCCTGGGCGATGCGGACAAGTTTGCCCGCATCAATCCCAAACAGATGGTCGCCTTGCAGCGCTTCGCCGCTCAGCTTCAACAAAATACGCCGGTAAGCCGGTTTGTCTGTTTTATCCATAGTGTATTAGCTGCCTTGCGCTTGTGACATCACTGCTTCTTTAAAGTCTTCAACCACTTTCTCAATGCCTTCGCCTACTTCATAGCGATAAAATGCCAGCACTTTGGCCTTGTTTTTCGCGAGAAGAGTACCAACTGTCATGTCAGGATCTTTTACAAATGGCTGACCGGTCAGGCTGACTTCATCGAGGAACTTCTTCATACGACCAACCACCATTTTTTCAATGATGTCAGCTGGCTTACCACTGGTAGCAGCTTGAGCAGTATAAATTTCTTTTTCTTTTTCGACTAAGTCTTGTGGCACCTTGTCCGGAGAAACAACGATAGGACGAGTAGCAGCAACATGCATGGCGACATCGCGCGCCAAGTCTTCATTTTGCACGTCAAGCTCAACAACCACACCGATGCGACTGCCATGCAGGTAGGTACCAACATAAGCGGCTTCAGCACTGGTTGGCTGCAAACGTCTGATCTGCACGTTTTCACCAACTTTTGTGACCAATTCAAGGCGAGCTTCTTCGATGGTTTGACCATTCGCCAATTTTTCGTTAGCAAGTGCCGCAGCTTCAGTTGCCTTGGATTTCAGCGCGGCATCGCCGACTGATTTCACAAATGCGGTGAAGTTATCATCGCGTGCAACAAAGTCTGTTTCACTGTTCACTTCAACCATGACAGCGTGCTTGTTGTCGCCAGATACAGCGATAACAATCGCGCCTTCAGCGGCAATACGACCAGCTTTTTTACCAGCTCTGGCCACACCTGATTTACGTAATTCTTCAATCGCGAGCTCGATATCACCTTTGCTGGCTTCAAGTGCTTTTTTGCACTCCATCATGCCGGCGCCAGTACGCTCACGTAATTCTTTGACGAGCGATGCGGAAATTATATTAGTCATGACTACCTCTTATTTGCTGTCTGATTCGCTTTCATCCGCGCCTTTGTCTTCTGCACGAACAGTTTCGTCAACTTCTACGAATTCATCTTTGACTTCGCTGAGATCCAGTATGCTGGCACGCGCATCCAGAATAACGTCAGCCATGGTTTTCGCATAAAAACGAATTGCACGGGTGGAGTCATCATTGCCTGGAATAACGTAAGCAACATTATCAGGGTCATTGTTTGAGTCAACAACGCCAACAACTGGCACGCCTAAACGGTTAGCTTCGCGGATGGCAATATTTTCATGACCAACGTCGATAACGAAAATCGCATCTGGAATACCGCCCATGTTTTTGATACCGCCAAGGCTTGCATCTAATTTGATTCTTTCACGATCTAAATTCAGAATTTCTTTTTTCGTCAAACGGCCGAATTTCTGTGATTCGAACATGGCTTCGAGATCTTTCAGGCGCTTAATGGACTGACGAATGGTTTTGTAATTGGTTAACATACCGCCCAACCAGCGATGGTTGACGTATGGCATACCGCAGCGTGCTGCTTCTTCTTTGATGATGTCTTGTGCGGCATATTTTGTGCCGACAAACAAAACTTTACCCTTCTTAGCAGCAACGCCGCTAACAAAGTTAATTGCATCCTGGAATAAAGGCAGGGATTTGCCGAGGTCGATAATATGGATTTTGTTTCTGGAGCCGTAAATGTACTCGGCCATTTTTGGGTTCCAGTAACGGGTTTGGTGGCCAAAATGCACACCAGCTTTCAACATATCTTGCATGGAGACTGACATTAGTTATTTCCTCAGTTGGGTTATGCCTCCGCTTACTCTCTTCGCCAACCTTGCCCCAGACAATCTGGAAGCGCAGCACCCTGACGAGTAGTTGTAATAAGCGTGTGGTCTAGTTAATAATGCTCAAGCTGGGCTTTATACCATATTAGGCAGGCAGCAACAAGTTTCCCCATCGCGAAAAGCTTACGAAATGAAGAGTATATAAATTAATGTCAGACATAATCATCAAAACCGACGACGAAATTGAAAAAATGCGCATCGCTGGCCGTCTAGCAGCGGAAGTCCTTGATATGATAGGACCTTTTGTGAAGGAAGGCGTCACCACCGACGAATTGAATACCATTTGCCACGACTATATAGTCAATGTGCAAAAGGCCATCCCCGCCCCACTCAATTACCTTGGCTTTCCCAAATCCATTTGCACCTCGGTGAATCACGTGGTCTGCCACGGCATCCCCGGACCGAAAAAGCTCAAGGATGGTGACATTATCAATATCGACGTGACCGTCCTTAAAGACGGCTACCACGGCGATACCAGTAAAATGTTCTTTATTGGCAAACCGTCCGTCATGGCCGAACGCCTGACCCGTATCACCCAGGAATGTTTATATATGGGGATCCGCGAGGTTAAACCAGGCGCCCGTTTTGGAGATATTGGCGCCGTGATCCAGGAATATGCTGAAAAGAACCGCTTTAGCGTGGTCAGAGAATATTGCGGCCATGGCATAGGCGCGGTTTTCCACGAAGCGCCAAATGTTGTGCACTACGGTACCCGCGGTACCGGTGCTGTGATGCAATCAGGCATGATCTTCACCATCGAACCCATGATTAATGCTGGCAAAAAAGCCGTCAAACTATTGCCAGATGAATGGACGGTTGTAACCAAAGATCATAGTTTGTCCGCCCAGTGGGAACATACGATTCTGGTCACGAATACTGGCTATGAAGTACTGACGAAACGCCAGGAAGAGAGTATATAATCCACGCCATCAAATGCGTCGTTCCCGTCTGCGCGGGAATGACGCGGCAGTCACTAATTAAAAACAAAGGAGCACCACCATGTTCAAGCTACCCGAACTACCGTACGCCATGGACGCACTCGCGCCTATGATTTCCAAGGAAACACTCGAATATCATTACGGCAAACATCATCAGGCTTATGTGAATAACTTAAATAACCTGACCAAAGACACTGACATGGCAAACATGTCACTGGAAGACATCATCATGACAGCTAGCGGCGGTATTTTTAATAACGCGGCACAAGTCTGGAACCACACCTTCTACTGGAATTGCATGACACCAAAAAGTTCCGGCGCGCCAGCTGGCAAACTCGCTGAAGCGATTAACAAGAAATTCGGTTCTTTCGATGAATTCAAAAAACAATTCACCCAATCCGCTGCCACCTTATTTGGTTCGGGCTGGACGTGGTTAGTGAAAAACGCTGATGGCAGCCTCGACATCATGAACACTGGCAACGCCAGCTTGCCGATGAAAGAAGGCAAAACCGCATTGATGACTTGCGATGTCTGGGAACATGCGTATTACATTGATTATCGTAATGTGCGCATGACCTACATTGAAAACTTCTGGAAGCTGGTCAACTGGGATTTTGTTGAAAAGAATTTCGGTTAATTACAGTATGATGCAGCACTCGTAGCCCGGATCACGTTTCACCGATCCGGGGTTTACCAGCTTTATAATTTGTCCCCGGGTCGATAAAACTGACCCGGGCTACACACGGAAACAACGCAGCAACCGAATGGAACCCATCATGCAGCGCCGCTCAAAAGCAAAAAAAATAATAAGAGCACCAGCACAACCAAACAAAGAAAAGAAAACAGAAGAAATAGATCCAGCCAAAGTCTTTCCCTTTGAAAAATTACCGCCAGATTTACAGCGGCATACTTCTTCATTTTTTAAACTCGCCGAACTTAAGAATATCGCCAGAGTCAGCAAAAAATTTTATCGTCTTGCTCACGGACCGCATTTCTGGCAGCCAAAATTTGATACGCATTTTCCAGGCGAATGGAATAATGTGCGCAGAAGCGAACTAATTAATTGGAAAAAAGAATTCAGCCGTGATACCCATCATTGCTTATATTATAACTTCAGCCGTAAATTTCGAGATCTTGAAAGCAGAGCATATGACCCGCTTATCCGTAGTGGCACCAATACAAATCTGCTGCAACACGCCCGGGAAAACAACACACAAGCCATTCTTAATATCGGCGTCACAACGAAAGATTTATGCCTCAGCGATAAATACGGCAATACACTTTGTTCGCTAGCAGCTGATTACGGGAATCAAAAACTATCAGATTACTATTATAAAATACTATACGAGCATTACCTCGATATTGCCTCGAACTATTTCAGTGAAGCAGATTTCAGTCAAGCCATGATCTCTGCGCGCAATATTAACAATCTACCGCTCTTGCATTGGGCCATCATCTGCAGACAGCCGATAGATGACATCAGAGACTTCATCAGCGCCGGCCACGATGCCGTGAGCAGATCTGCAGACATGAAAACAACATTAATGACTGCTGTCATCCACAATCATTCGTCATGCTTGCCATTACTATTAAATAGTGGCGTAGATGTAAATGCTATGGATACAGACAGTCATACCGCCATGCATTTTGCAGCGAAACATAATCGCCAGCGCGACTTGCAATTGTTATTACTGAACGGCGGATTAATTGACAAAGCCACGACGCAAAAAGAACGCACACCGCTGCACTACGCTGCACGCTTCGGCAATATTCAATGCGCTGAGATACTGCTGAAGATGGGCGCGAACATTAACGCCGTCACCAAAAAAGGTCTTACCGCACTAATATACGCCGCAAAACACGGCGATTTTGACATGATGAAATTTTTACTGGAGCGCGGCGCCGATGTGAACCTCGCAGATATCAATGGCCGATCCGCACTGCTGCACGCCGTCAATCACGGCCAGCATGAATGCGTCAGACTCTTGCTTGATCACGGCGCTAACATCAATCAAATTTGCACTGAAGACAATTGCGAACCATTGACGCTCTGCGCACGAGACAATCATTTAAAATGCCTGAACGTGTTAATCGAATACGGCGCAAACGTCAACGAAGTTGATGACGAAGAACACTACTCAGCATTGCATACCGCAACACACGAAGGCAACCATCACTGCATGCAAACACTTCTCGAACACGGTGCCAACCCCAATACGGTTGATGTTAATGGCAATACGCCATTATGCACTGCCGCACTGAATGCTGATGAAGATAGCATTGCACTGCTGCTGGATTACGGTGCCAATCTCAATCAAGCTGGAACTCCTGCACAGCTGACACCACTGCTTCACGCCGTTAGTTTCGGGCGTAATGAATGTGTCAAGTTACTGCTCGAAAGAGGTGCAGACATTGATGCTGCCATGACTAAAAACAAACAAGACTTAATAAATTTATTGCCAGAATATGATCTTCACGGCCGGGCACGTGCAAAGACAATCCTCGAATCGTACGACGGCGATACCTTACAAGTCACACCAGAATTGATTGCCGATCTATTGGAACATCGTAAAGTTGCGGAAACGCTAAGATCATTTCGTAAAGCTAAAGCAAATGAAGTGGAAAGAATAAGAAGATCAGGTATATAGATACTGCGAAACAACAACATCGGCGTTGACTCCGAAGCAGACTCAACAAAACTGAGCCATTTGAGTTTGGAATATTGCGCAAGTTAATAAGTTTATTTCATGCTCAAGGAGCGCTTTAGGCAGACAATCTGGCTACTTAACACACGCGATCACACAGTCTTTGCTGCTAACTGGAATTTCAATCGTAATATTTTAATAAAGCAAAATAATAATAGGTGAAACACAGATCAACAATCCAATATCGTTGACTTAACAACCGCTCATTGACACAATACTTCGATACTGAAAAAACACTGTCTTGTTAGGCCTGATCTATTATCCCGGATAACGCTTAGGAGAATATTACAAATGGATGTGATGCGTCGCTCGGCCATGGCTGCGGCTGTGATGGTTTTGATGGTTAATGCACATGCAGGGAAAGATCCCATTGGTTGGTCGCAAGCTGGAACACTACCCGCCACCGCCGAATTAAATCAAAGTTATTCTATTGAATTTACCATTGTGAATAATCTGCCATTCACGATGCCAACCCAACTTAAAATCTCTAATAATTCTTCGCCATCGAACGAAGTCACCATGCATGACACCTGTTCGGGATTAAAATTAACACCGAATCAGACCTGCACGGTAGGACTCGTGTTAACTCCGAAAGCAGCAGGCACCAAACTGCTGAGCGTGTTTATGGAATACGGAAAAAACAAAGTCCAAATACCAAAGACACCAAACCAAACTCAAGTAGTTGGTGCGGCAGCTACACAGTTGGTAGGAACGGTTACTAATGGACTACCATCAGCCATTCTCAGCAATTCTACTTATGATCTCACGTTTACATTTTCGAATAGTGGATCGACTCCACTAACTGGTTTTGCATTTAGCCCAAACGCCGGGAATTCTGCCGGGTATACGCAAACCAGTACCTCAAATTGCGGATCGACACTGCCAGCAGGCGGTCCTAGTTGCGTAATATCAGGTACTTTCACAACTACTGCAACGAGCGGTGCGATTAGCGTTGGCTATACAGGAACATCGGGCGCACTGACTACACCAGTAACGACTTCTTCAGTTGTCAACAACAGCACAGGTACAGGCACACGTACCTTTAACTTTGTGAATAATTGTTCGCAAGATATCGCTTTTGCGATGGGCGGGGGCGGCTTAGGTATTTCAGGATGTACGACCAATGCAGACTGCGATACTAAAACAGGTCTGCCTGGTGCTTTCGCCTGTGGTGTCACAGCAAATGGTGGCGCAGGAGGATGCTTTTGGAAAAACCCGGCACCGGCAGACGGTAACTTCGTGTTAACAAAAAGCGGAGGCCCGCACTCAACTGCCACGGTTCATTTGACGGAATATACATACACGTATACGCCTCCCGCGGTTCCGAAAAATCCAAATCCTGGCCCTGTGACAGCAGTATGGAGTGGTAACGTTGCTGGCCGCACAGGATGCACCAGCACCACACCGGGTTCTTGCGACACAGCTTATTGTGGCAGCTCGACCACTCAAGCAGATAAGAACTGTGCTCCTGGTGTTGGCTTTCAGGTTCCGACTTCTCAAATAGAAATGACGCTACAGCCGAGCAGAGACAACTACGACCTGTCTGTCATTAATGGTCTCAATGTGCCGATGTCCATGACGCCAGGCAGCGGCACTACTGACCCTAGCAATCCTTATACTTGTGGCTCGCCAGGGATTACAGCTAACCAAGGAAGTGGTGGAACGGGAACACTTGGTGGTTGTGGATGGGGCTTAGGCGCAAGCGTTCCAGATGTGAAGTATGTGTGGGTAGCAAATCAGGGTGGATCTCCAACCACGTGCACAACAAATAGCGATTGCACGAGTGGAGCTGATAAAACGCTGGCATGCGGATTAAGTCTCTTAAGCATTCAAAATAACATATCTACCACTTATTGCGGCAAGTGGCTGGGTTATTGGACTGCGGATCAAGTTTGCGGGACTAACTCAAGTTATGGCGCACCGTTTAATTGCGCAAGCGCAGCTGATGGCGGCTCCACGTTTACACAGATGTATGCATGCTCTGGATCCCCGTCAGTCTATGACAACTCATGCTATACAGCCGGCTCCACCAGTGCATGCTGTGGTTGCCAGAACTGGCAAAGTGCACCAACTAATCTCACGGTGCCATCGAATAGCAGCGTGTTGCAGTGCCCCGTTTCCAATACAACCTGGATAAACAATGCTCTGACAACCGTGTCATGGATTAAAAGCGCATGCCCTTCCAGCTATGTGTATCCATTCGATGACAAGAGCAGTAGCTTTACTTGCTCCAATAGTCCGACTGCAAATAGCGTTAGCTATACAATCACATTCTGCCCAGGCGGTAATTCTGGCGCACCAACCGGAACCATTCCAAGTTTCTCGAAAAAGATTGTCTAGATTAGATGTAGCTAAAATAAAAAAGGCCTTAGTAATAAGGCCTTTTTTTATGATCTTAAATAAGCAATAAATAGCTAGTTTGAATCTTTATATTTTTTCCATCGTAAATTTAATCTAACGTCTCACTCATTCACGACGTAACACCCGATGCCCCCTAATGAATTAGCTGACAAAATACGTCAAGCCTAAAAATAACGAGGTTGCAGAAATTTTGTTTTTCAATGATTGGTCATCGTAATTTGTACCAGTTAAGGTCGCATAATTCTGACCCTTACCAGTAGCGATACTGCCAAAGTCCATATAATTCACTTCGGCATTGATCCAGAGATTATCCAGAATCGCGTAATCAACACCAACACCGAGTAGATATGAAAAATTATTGCCGGAATTCGAGCCATATGCCGGACTAACACGCGGCGTGACGCCACTCAGTGCTTGCTCGGTATATTCACTCGTACTGTAGTTGGTAAGACCCACGCCACCTATGACGTATGGCATCAGATTTTTCCAGCGATACAAATCCAGCTTGAGTGTGGCAAGGATATTTAGCAGCTGAATATCATACTTAAAGTTATAATTTGTGAAATCTGGCAGGGAATATTGCTCAACCGTCCCAGAGATTGTCGTTGTTGAGGCGTACATCATTCTCAAGCCCAAACTATAATACGGTAGCCAATCGTTTGGCCTTGAAAGCATATAGCCACCCGCCAAGACAAAATACGGCTGATCGGTGATGTCGTTACTAGAGTAATGATCGGACGGCCACCCGGCGCCAGTCGCAACTAAATTATCACCTTCGACGCGTGTGAATAAATCACCTGCGCCAGCACTTAAATAAAATGAGCCCTGCAAGTCAGGCAGCCACGAGGTCGATTTCACTACTGGCGCAGCGACCACACGAGGTGCCAACGTCATCTGCCCTGCTGACTCAGTAGTCGCAACTGGCGCAACACTGACAACCGGTGCGATTGGTTTAACCACAGAACGGCGTTGGTCATCTTTAGATATATCTAACTTATTATCATCGGATGCATGCTCTGCAACTTGTCTAACCTCTGCCGCTGTCGCCATAGGGCCGATTGTTACGACATGATAGCCCTGCATACTGGCGACTTTAACGGGATAGCTAGTATGAGAGCGAAGCTTGGTGGCAGCATGTTTAGCATTAGACACGCTAGAAAAACTGCCGGCACGAATAAAGAGATTGTGGCTGGTTTTACCATGGTATTTTTTAGCCTTATCCAGGCCAGAGATAACATAGGCGTGCGTAGAAAAAACCGGGGTAGCAAATGTTGCGAGTGACACAACGATCAGAGCATTCCGTAAAGTCCATTTCATGATTACTGTCCTGATAACCGATAAACTATTCAGATAGTTATATCATAACTACTATGCATGACCAATAGACCAAGTAACCCGAACGTTTTGCCAGCGCTCGGGCTACTGCCACATATCAATGTCGAGATTCATCATGTCACTTTTATCCTCTCATTATCGGAAACATCCTTGACAGCTTTTTTACCTTCGAACAATTTGTCATTCTTATAAGCCTTGAACATTGAGCTGCGCTTCAATGCGCTCACCTCATGAGGGCGCATTTTGCTGAACTTCCATTTTTCGCCGTCTTTCATGATTGAAGTCAAAATGGATTCGTAATCTTCAAGGTCTTGCTTTTTATCGAAAAGCAGCACCCCGTATTTCACCGGCTTGGAGTGTGAGCTATGATAATACTCATCGGTTTCACGGCAGTAATATGCAGAATGACTAATGAGACCGCGAGCATTAAATTTCTTATCAGTAACAATATTCATGTCTAGCTTAGCCTTGGGCACACTGGATAAAGCACGCATGAGCACACCTTGAAGAGAAGAAATTTCGAGCAATTCGTCGACACTGAAGGATTTATTTTTCAGCATTTCTTCAGTTATTGCCTTAAAGCAACTATCTGCCAAGACATGCGCATCTCTAACCGTGCAACTCTGTAATTGCAAGGCATATAAATCTGCAAGCAGACGGGCAATGACGTGAATTTCCGCATCCATATCCTCCCTATCCATGCACGCCGCAGCTCTTTCAAAGCGCTCCTGTTTAACATGCTCACGATATTTGTAAAAAGCGATCGCAGAAAGAATCCCAACTACCGCTACTGGAATCGCGACTCCAGCAGAAACTGCCGCGCTCAAGACGCCGACCGCGCCCAATACGCCAATCACACCGGCAATGACCGCTGATGATATTCCAAGACCCTCTCTGCCGACCGTATCCTTCCAGTTATCATTGAAATTCGCATTTCCATTCGCCAGTAGTTCAGCCTCGTGCTTGAAAATTTCAAATTTATCGATGAATGTATGTCGAAACACTCGCGACGAGTCAGACTCTTCCGAGCTTTCGTCGTCCTTGTAATCGTGATACTCACGATTCATTTTATCGGCATCAAATAATGTCTGAGAGTTCTTTTTGCGCATTAAAAATAATTTCTGTATCGATTTGCGAATCATGGCACCCCCCTCCTGTTTTTATGAACATCAAGATTCATCGCAATGAAACTGAAGTGCTTTTAAATTCAGCCTCGATATTGTTTTGATATTCCTCATCACTTAATTCAGGTTTATTCCACATTGTTTGATGAGTTTTAGATAAAAGCGAATCTTCAGGACACTTGCTGATAGGCATAGCATGCTTTTTAATTTTTGGTGATGATTGCAGTTTGGATTTAGATTTAGAATCAGAATGAGATGGAAGCTTGGTAAGTATTTTATTAATTAGCTTGGTATTAAGAGCAACCGCTGGAGTCTTTTCAGCAGAGGCTACTAGCAAGTTTTGTATCGAATTTTTTTCGAGTTCTGAAAAATCTTTAACTTGTCTATTGATAATGAGACTTTCTAACGAGGCGATGACTGACTTAACGATGTAATTAATCTCATCAGGAGTCGCATCTTTTAATACTGGATATAACTCTGTTTGCAATTTACTTCTCAATAACTCGAGATTTTCAGGGTTCAATTCATTTTCAATAAAATGCTCTGCGTCCTGATATTTTTTCATGTTTTTGTGGATGCGATATTGCTGAAACATAATACCAGCAACAACACCAACAACAGCGACAGCAATACCAACACCAAGCGTTACAAAACCAGAGACTAAGCCCAACGCAACCAAGATTGCGAATATAGCGTTAATGACAATTACACTTGCGGAAATGGAACCAATCCCAAGCCACTCTTTCCAGGTATTCGCAAATGCGGTGTTTCCTTTCACCACCGTACGTATATTGTCGACCATCGCATCATATTCTTCCTTGAACTCTTTGTTATAAATGGCGACAACTTCTTCATCAGTGAGTTTTAATTGTTTTCTCTGAGTCATAACACGCCTCCTTTTGTGTAAACTGTATTATTTTTGTAATAATTATTTTTACATCAATCTATCAATCTACCAGAGTCGTCTTAACATCAGCTTAAACTGTCATTTTTGCGGTATTTGCACTAACAAAATGAAATGAAAGAAAATAAAAAGCCGGCTTGCGCCGGCTTTAATCAAAAGATTGAGAAGTGGTTAGAATTTTTCTTCAGTTTGATTTTACAGCTGAATTTCGCTTCCATTGCACCCATGTTGTGGAAAAATCATCATTATTTGTTTTTGCATATTCGTAAAATTTTTGCAGAAAATGCAGGCGATGTGAGGCAAATTTATATTTAAAATTGTCTTGATTTGGCAATTCCTGTAATTCAGAACCACCCAAAGCCGCTTGACGCGCGAGAATATCTTCAAATGAAACGCGCTTGGCGTTTTTCATCATATCGTACATCGACATGAATGTAGTAGTTCGCCCTTTCCCTGCGCGACAATGGAAGTAGAGCCAGGTATTTTCAGGAAGACTTTTTGCAAAACTCACAAACCTGACGACATCGGCATCTTCAGGCGCATGAAAATCTTTGACATAAAAGCGCTTGTAGTCGAGATGATAGGCGCTAGCTAGCTGCTGTTCGCTTTTCACCGTACCAACACGCACAAAGTCACGATGCGTCTTTTCAATAAAATCATCATCGGTTTTTTCAATAATTTGATATAACCATTTGTAGCGCATTTTCTTCAAGCGACTCAAGAGCCGCGTTTCACTCACGCTAATTTGTTCTGGTGTTTTATTTTCATTCGCAGCATTTTGCGGCCCGTACCAGCTCACCGCATTGCCATTTAACTGACCGTGCGACTCGCGACGAAGATCGACAATCACAATTGATTTCGACGGAATTTTCGCAAGCGCCTTTTCTAACCCATCGGTTGAAAATTGCTGGCTACCGGCAGCGTGCAAATTAGACAATCCATCTGTCGACACCCTCACATCAGCAGGAAGTGGATCGGCAGTGGTGCGAAAATTTTCAGGTAAGCCAGAGTTTTTCGGCATATCAACGACGAGCAAGGTATGAGTGATTTTAGCAAATACCAGTGCACTCGATAACATGATCATAAACAGAGTGATTGTCAGCGTAATTTTTTTAAAAATATTCATGGCAAACTTCTTTGTTATTTCAGTAAGTGTTTATTTAGCAGCTCGGCTCTGGCACGCAGATCTTCAAGCTCATCGAGTAGGTGCAAGACTAATGCGATGCCGGCGTAATTTAGTTCAAGATCGCGCTGTAAACGCAAAGCCTTTTGCAACCTTTGCAGCTGCACCATATCAAACCGGTAACGTTCAGAATCAGGCTCTATTGGAATAATGATATCATAGGTGATCAAATCACGTACCAGCACAACCTCAATACCGCAAATCTCACTCAATTCTTCGAGAGTAAAGGTAACCTCTTGCGTGTAGTCAGCAATAATGATGATTTCTTTATTCATACTCATACCACCCAGTCCTTACGGGGATTAAACGGCATCGTTTCCGCCATTTCCTTATAGATGCGCTTTTGCTCTTCGTTATGCGGCGCAGGCGTTTGAATTTGAACGACTGCGTATTGATCGCCCGCTGTGGGCTTGCCCGGCATACCCCGACCTTTCAACCGCAGCTTTTGGCCGGACTGCGAATCGGCATTCATTTTAAGCCCAACCGGGCCACCAAGCGTTGGGATTTTAATCTCGGCACCCAAGGCTGCCTCCCAAGGCGTTACTGGCAAGGTGATGTAAATATCACGCCCCTGAAGGGTGTAGAGCTGATGAGGCTGAATATCGATTTCCAGATACAAATCACCATTAGGTCCACCACCCATACCCGGGCCGCCCTGCCCTGTGAGTCGCAATTGTTGCCCTTGTGCGGCACCAGCAGGAATAACCAGTTTCAAGGTACGGAGTTTTTGTTGAACGCGGCCTTCGGCATCCATTTCCGGCATTTGCATTTGTATGGTTCTGGTTCCACCACGATAGGCTTCTTCGAGTGTCACTTGAATTTTAGCGTTTTGATCCGCGCCGCGTTGCGCAAAACCACGACCACCGCGTCTGCCAAAACCAGCATGACCACCCTGACCAGCACCACCAAAGATATTTGAGAAAAAATCGCTGAAGCCACCCAAGTCTTCTTCGCTAAACTGACCGTCACCACCCATCCCACCACGGAATTGTGTATTCGCATTCCATCCTGGCGGCGGCCTAAAATCCTGACCTGCCTTCCAATTGCTGCCAAGCTCGTCATACGCCTTGCGCTTCTCAGCGTCTTTCAACACTTCATACGCTTCCTGAACGTTTTTGAATTGATCTTCCGCGTTCGGCTCTTTGCTTACATCAGGATGATATTTGCGTGCCAAACGACGATAGGCTTGCTTGATAGCGTCGGCATCAGCTTTGCGGTCAACACCTAATATTTTGTAATAATCTTTATATTCCATACGAACCCCGAGGCCAGGCATATTATGCCTGGCCGCACTACAGAGAATGTTTATTTGGCCAAAAAGCGAGGGTTAATCTAACTCAGGCAAACGCACTGTCAAGACATCACACTTGGCGCCGTGCAAAATTGCATTCGCGGTGGAGCCAAGCAACAATGACAACCCGTGACGGCCGTGACTTCCTGAAATCAACAGATCAACAGCGAGGTCATCAGCGATTTTTAAGATTTTAGTTTTGGTGGGTCCAACTTCAACATAAACATCTGTCTTGTCGACATTTAATTTTGCCGCCAGCTTTTCTATTGACTGACGAGCTTCATCAATGAGTTGACCTTCAATGTCTTCAATTCCGAGATATGCATAGCTATAACCCGGCAGAGGTTCAACTACATGCACCAAACTTAATTTGGCACCGGTATAGCCGCGAATGACACGAACTTTTTCAATCAGATATTCGGTATCTTCAGTTAAGTCGGTAGCGAATAAAATACTTTTATACATGGAATATCATCCTTGTCATGTTCATACTGTTGCTGTTGTTTTTGAAAATTCAATTTTATCTTTTTTCATACCAATGGTAATGACATCACCGGGTGCAAACTTACCCGCCAATATTTCTTGGGCCAGCGGATTTTCAATATGTTGTTGAATCGCACGCTTCAATGGGCGCGCACCATAGACCGGATCATACCCGGTAGTGGATAAATAATCCAATGCTTCGGGTGACACCGTAATGCCGTATTCACGATCCGCAAGACGCAGACGCAAACGATTAATTTGTATCTCTGCAATTTTTTTAATCTGCTCTTGATCGAGCGGATGAAAGACAACAATTTCATCGATACGATTAATAAATTCGGGGCGGAAATGTTTGCCAACAACTTCGAGCACAGCTGTTTTCATTTCAAAGTAATCGCCGTGTTTAGAGATTTCCTGAATCAGATCTGATCCAAGGTTTGATGTCATTACAATGACCGTGTTACGAAAATCAACAGTGCGGCCCTGACTATCCGTTAAACGACCATCATCTAATACTTGCAATAAAACATTGAAGACATCGGGGTGAGCCTTTTCCATTTCATCAAACAAAATGACGGAATAAGGACGACGACGCACGTGCTCGGTGAGATAACCACCTTCTTCATAGCCCACATATCCTGGAGGAGCGCCCAGCAGTCTTGCCACCGAATGTTTTTCCATGAACTCGGACATATCAAGTCTAATAATGGCTTCATCCGTATCAAACAAGAATTCTGCCAATGCTTTACATAACTCAGTCTTACCGACGCCGGTTGGCCCTAAAAACAAAAATGAGCCATTCGGTTTGTTGGGATCGGATAATCCGGCACGAGAACGGCGAATAGCGTTAGAAACAGCAGTCACTGCTTCACTTTGGCCAATGATGCGTTGCTGCAAGAATTTTTCCATATAAAGCAGTTTATCTTTTTCACTTTCCAGCATCTTTGATACGGGAATATGTGTCCACTTGGAAACAACCTCAGCTACTTCTTCATCCGTAACCTTATTGCGCAATAAGGTCTTTTCCTTTTTACCCTCTCCGGAATCAGCAGCAGCCAATTGCTTTTCTAACTCAGGAATACGGGCATATTGCAATTCCGCAATACGCGTCAAATTGCCGCTGCGTCTCGCAGCATCAATTTCCATGCGAGCTTTTTCCAATTCTGATTTGATCGCATTGGCATCTTGCAGCGAACCTTTTTCTGCTTTCCAGACGTCTTCCAGCTTTTTGTACTCTGATTCGAGCTTCGCCAAATCTTCTTCGAGCTTTTCGAGTGATTTTTTAGAACCGTCGTCTTTTTCTTTCTTCAGTGCTTCGCGCTCAATTTTCATCTGAATAATACGACGACCAAGATTATCCATCACTTCCGGCTTGGAATCGATTTCCATACGGATATTACTGGCTGCTTCGTCAATCAAGTCTATAGCCTTGTCTGGCAAATTACGGTCAGTGATATAGCGATGCGACAAGGTAGCTGCTGCCACAATAGCCGAATCAGAAATAACGACCCCGTGATGTACCTCATAACGTTCTTTCAAGCCGCGTAAGATTGCAATCGTATCTGGCACGCTCGGCTCTTCCACCAAAACACGTTGAAAGCGGCGCTCGAGTGCAGCATCTTTTTCGATATATTGGCGATACTCATCAAGTGTAGTTGCACCTACGCAATGCAATTCACCGCGCGCCAATGCTGGCTTTAACATGTTGCCAGCATCCATAGAGCCTTCTGCTTTACCGGCACCAACAACAGTATGCAATTCATCGATAAATAAAATGACCTGACCTTCTTGCTTGCCTAGCTCTTTCAGCACGGCTTTTAAACGTTCTTCAAATTCGCCGCGGAATTTTGCACCGGCGATTAGCGCACCCAAATCTAGCGACAATAATTTTTTATCGCGCAATCCTTCCGGCACTTCGCCATTAACTATGCGCTGTGCGAGTCCTTCAACAATTGCGGTTTTACCCACCCCCGGCTCACCAATCAACACCGGATTATTTTTAGTACGGCGCTGCAACACCTGAATCGTACGGCGAATTTCGGCATCACGACCAATCACAGGATCAAGCTTGCCCTTGGCAGCGAGATCGGTTAAATCAACCGTATATTTCCCTAATGCATTACGTTGTTCTTCTGCGTTTGGATCTTCCACTTTCTGGCCTCCTCGTTCTTGCTCAACCGCTTTTTCAACCGACGCTTTCGTTGCACCGGCTTTACGTAACATCTCACCTAGCGAACCACTGTCTTCGACAGCAGCCAAGATAAATAACTCACTGGAAATGTATTGATCTTTGCGTTTTTGCGCGAGCTTGTCGCATAAATTTAAAATGCGACCAAGGTCATTGGAGAGATGCACTTCACCGCCAGTACCTTCAACAGTTGGCATGCGCTTGATAGCAGCTTCAACTTCCGCACGCAGCAAAGGAAGATTCACGTTTGCTTTTGCGAGCACTGGCATAATGCTGCCGCCTTCCTGCTCGAGCAACACCTTCATGACATGAACGGGTTCGATGTAGGCATGATCTTGTCCTAATGCCAGAGATTGCGCATCGGCAAGCGCCGTTTGAAATTTGCTGGTTAATTTATCCATTCGCATAACTTTACCCTTATTCGTATCTGCCTAAAGAATAGGATGGGGTCTTTCCATGAACTATCAAGGATAGCACGAGAATTTATTGCCGCGACACTAGGCGAAGAGGATAACAAACGATGACTGGATAGGTAGCCTAAACACTGGCTCTGGAAATAATATGGGCCGTCTGCGATTCGAACGCAGGACCAACGGGTTAAAAGCCCGCTGCTCTACCGGCTGAGCTAACGGCCCAATTTATGATATGCGGTAAAGTCGCATATATTACTGATTCTCAGAAAAATATCAACCGAAGTCTGATAGAAATAACAATATCAACGCCCCGGCGCATCGCCCCAGAGATATTTATGTAGCTGAATCTGTAAACGAACAGGTAATTGATCATGTAATATCCAATCACCGAGCAAGCCAGCCTTCACCTGTGCAAAACTTGGCGAAAATAAAACATGGCAACGCTCAGCAAGACGATGCTGTCGCAAGATGTCTTTAGACCATTCATAATCCGCCTGATCACAGATCACAAATTTAACCTGATCGTGCGGCAACAAGTACTCAAGATTTTGCCAGAGGTTGCGCTCAACCTCACCAGAACCAGGGGTTTTAATATCCAGCACCTTTATTACACGCTCATCAACCAAGCCAACATCCATGGCGCCACTGGTTTCGAGCGAAACCTCATAACCTTCATCACATAAGCGCACCAGCAATTCATGGCAAGCTTTCTGCGCTAATGGCTCGCCACCAGTCACGGTTACATAATGAGTGGAGTATTTTTTCACTTCGGCAACAATAGAATCCAGATCCTGCCACTGGCCACCCTGAAAAGCATAGGCGGTATCACAGTATTGGCAGCGTAACGGGCAACCTGTTAAACGAATAAAGACAGTCGGCAAGCCGACTGTCTTTGTTTCACCCTGAAGGGAGTGGAAGATTTCAGTAATCCGTAAACGATGCATTAATTTCCTGCTTGCTTGATCATCTTTAGCTGTTCCGATGCAAGTCGAGAGGATGCCGTTCCTGGATAAGTGTTAATAACCTTTTTAAATGCTTTTTTCGCGTCTGCCCACTTTGATTGAGCCGCCAAAATCAACCCAACCTTGAGCTCGGCGTCTGAGACACGCGGGCTACCGGGGAATTTAGCGATGACAGTCGTAAATTCACTTAAAGCGTTATCGTTTTTGCCCATCAAGCCGTACAACTCGCCTAACCAATAATGTGCATTAGAGGCAAATTGGCCTGTTGGGTATTTCTTCAACATATCTTGTAATGCCGTCACTGCCTCATTGTATTTCTTCGCCTTAATGAGATCGTAAGCAGTCTGGTAAATCTTTTGTTCTTCGGCAACATTGGGCTGATCAGCAATAGCAGCTTCAGCTGATTTGGCAACAACCGGCTCACCGGACACAGCTGCTTTTTTTGCGGCCACTTTTTTGGCCACTGGAGTTGGGGTATCGCTATTATCCAGCACGCTTGGCGCTGGCTCTGCTTTAGCGCCGGCCTCAGAGGTTAATGATTTTTGCTGGGTCTGAACTTTAGTCAGCTGATGGTTTAATACTTCAACCTGACCTCGCAAGTTCTGCACTTCAGCCTGTAAAGCTTCAACCTGTTTTGCACTCTGGCTATTCTGCAGATTGCTCAACTGTTGTTCCAAACGGCGCACGCGCTGCTCGGGGCTCATATTCGCTGTAGAGACAGAAACACCTGAGGCAGGAGCAGATGGGTCGGCGGCTGGCGGCAAACTATTCGTTGGCACCGGTGCCGGATTGGCTGACACGCCAGAAGTAACCGCGCCACTACCATTCGCCGGAACGAAAGTCTGCGCAGCCTGTGCTTCATCGCCAGGAGGCGGAGGCATAGGCAAATCCTGAGCCTGTTGATCGGTACCAGCTTCAAATGCATCAGCATCGAATACTGGGGCTGACTCGGCGAGAATCGGCGAGGCGGCACTCATAAGTGCCGCAAAACCCGCCAGTGTTACAAAATGTTTCAGTTTATGCATAAATTACCGTTGTGAGTAAACAAGTACCGCGCGACGATCCTGCTGATAATCAGCTTCGCTGCGACCCGGTGAAGCAGGCTTTTCTGCGCCGTAACTAACGACACGGAGTTGCTTCGGGCTCACGCCTTTCTCAGTCATGATTTGTGCAACCGCTTTGGCACGACGTTCGCCGAGACCAATATTGTATTCACGGCTACCACGTGGATCGGTATGACCTTCAACCATGGCACTGGCAGAATTTGAAGCTACCTTTTCAGCATTCTGGGCAATAGCTGGAACATCCTCTTCATGAACCACATTGCTGTCGTAATCAAAATAATATACACGGCCTGCGGAGGCTACTCGCTTGCCACCACCAGCCTGGTCACCAAAACGGGTCTCATCACCAACGCCTGAAGCAGCCGCGTCGTTGTAAGCCACATTTTCATTATTGACGGCATCCTTATTAACAGGCTTGCGACCTGTTGAACAGGCGGCGAGTGATAAAATACTGGCGCCTACTAATATAACCTTAACCCATGGTCTTAACATCATGTTCTCCCCCAAATATTGACCGCAATATAAACGCAAACACATTAACCCAAAAGTATACCTCTATCTACGAACTTCGCAAAGTCAAGCTTGATACGGTGACCATGCCGGGTCTTGAGCATCGCCATTACGAGCCGGCAAGACAAGCTGAATGCGACCGTCAGATGATACCATACCCAGCATATTTCGACCGTGGTATCTCGTGTCATACAGGATCATGCTGCCGTTTGGCGCGACACTTGGTGAGGCGCTATCACCAGCAGAAGCCGTCAACACTCTGGTGGTACCAGAATCAAGATCGAGCATGCCAATTTTATAAATATCGGAAACTTTATGGATAAGAGCGATATGGTTGCCATCAGGAGTAAACGCCGGACGGGCATTATAATTGCCATCAAAAGAAACGCGGGAAATAGCGCCTGATTTCATATTGATTTGATAGACTTGCGGGCCACCGCTACGGTTAGACGTGAATAACAATGTGCGGCCATCTGGCGACCACGCTGGCTCGGTATTGATGTAAAAATCATTCGTCATCTGGGTTAATTGGTGAGAGTTAATATCCATGACATAGATATTAGGCGAGCCGCTTTTGGATAACACGACAGCCATTTTTCTACCGTCTGGCGACCACGCTGGAGCACCATTGATGCCTGGAAAATCACTAATCAACTGACGCGCACCCGTCTGCACATTCTGGGTATAGATACCAGCACGACGATTCTCAAATGACACGTAAGCAATACGTTTGCCATCTGGCGACCATGAAGGTGACATCACTGGTTCAGGAGAGTTCAACATGGGACGCGGGTTGTAACCATCCATATCGGCAATCTCGAGAATATATCGTTTCTGACCATTAGCAGCCGGTTGAATCACTACGTAAGCAATACGCGTTGAGAATACACCGCGTACGCCGGTAATGCTTTGGTAGATCAGATCGCTGACATGATGCGCAACGGCACGCAATTCGCGACCAGTGACCTTATAACTCTTGCTCAACACCACGCGGTCAGCGCCCTTGCCGTGATACATATCCAGCAATTCAAAACTAACGTCGTAACGATCACCCCCTAAAGAAGTCACCTTGCCAACGACGACGTTGTCGGTACCGACTTTGCGGAAATAATCTGCAGAGACACTATTGGCATCAGTTGGAAACTGGCTTAAGGCGCTTTTTCCGAACACTTTGAAACGGCCACTGTTTTGCAAATCATCGGCAACAATAGCGGAGATATTTTGCGGTGATTGGTCGGCATTGGCAAATGGCACGACGGCAATCGGTGTAGCACCTGCCACACCCTGCGTTAACTCCATGCTGAGCAAGGCTGAGGCTGCAGATGACAGCGTCATAGTGGCGGCAATTAAAAAACTAGCAATGATTTTTTTCATCGTATTCCCCGTGATATTTAACGCCATAATTTTTTACACGCTGGCCATTTTCACAGCCATCTCTGCTTCAGATAAAGGCTCGCTCAACAGCTGGCCCTGCATCAGAATGATACCCAATTCTTGCAGCACCTCAACCTGTTCTTGCGATTCAACACCAGTCGCGATCACTTCCAGCGATAAATCTGCCGCAAAGTCCGCTACTGCCTTCACAATGGCACGCGTTTGTTCATTTTGAGCCACATCGATAATCATGGCCGGATCAAGACGCAGATAATGCACCGAAAACGTTTTCAAATATCGCAAGGAAAACGAGCCGGAACCAAAATGATCAATTGCCACCTTCACACCCAGATAGCGCAGCATATTAAAAGATTTTTCAAGAATATCCAGCGATACCGGCGCCGAACATTCGCGAATCTCCAGCATGACCCAAGCTGGCTGCATTTTCGTCGCCTGCATGATTTGTGAAAGGCGGTAGATAAACTGGGTATTTTCCAGTTGCTTCAAGAGTACAGGTATACCTAGCATCTGCGGCTTCAAACCCAACTCGCGCCATTGCAGGAATTTTTTGCACGATTCGGCCAACACCTGCTCAGTAATCTTATTTAATTTACGCTGTTTGTCCGCGTGCATGAACAACTCTTCGCCAGAAACCTGTCCCACTACTGGATGATTCCAAACAATTTGTGTGGCCGTGCAGCACATGGCGTGATCTTTGACGTTCATCACCGGTTGATAATACAGCTTCAATTCATCCAGAAATGAATCGCTGGATAGATTGTTATATAACGCCAGTTCTCGCTGGCTATCAGCTTGCAAGCTTTCCTGATAAAACTGATAGAGATGTTTGCCGCGCGCCTTGGCTAGCAACATGGCATATTCGGCATTATGCATCAGCTCGCCAGTTGTTGTGCCATCTGCAGGATAGAAAGATGCGCCAATACACGCAGTCACAGTTAATTTGTTTTCATTGATGATAAATGGTTGGGACATTGTTTGCAGCATACGCTGAATAATGATCGCGGCGGTTTCAGTTTTAGAAAGCTGCGCCAATAGAATTGCAAATGTATCTTTACCCTGACGACTGATGCTATCAACCTGTCGCACACAGGATTCCAGTCTTTCTGCTGTTTCCTTTAATAACGCATTACCGCCTTCATGGCCGAGAGCGTTATTGATGAGTTTGAAATTATCGATATCGACGTAGAGCACACCGAGAAGAAACTTAAAACGTGCACACTCCTTGATGCCTTGATTGACTCGATCTTCGAATAATTGCCATCCGAGCAAATGGGTAACCGGATCACGAGAACTAAACAGAATTTTTTTCTGCAGGTTTGATAACTCACTCTGCAGTTTAGTCTGCTCAGCTTGGGAGTGGCGTAAAAATTGGGAATACCGAATTCTGGTATGTAAATACAGAATAGCCAGGGTGACGATAATCAGGCCTGACACGGCCAAATACGTTGGCATCACACACCATCTCCATGCTGGGGGCTTAGGGCTTATTTAGAATAACATA
>CAZWPD010000002.1:32399-47860 GCA_964636145.1 uncultured Coxiellaceae bacterium | reverse complement strand
ATCAACCGCACCCCTCGGCCCATGCCCCGCAGCCAACACCCATCCACCGCCAGCGCCAAAATAAACCGCATGATCAAACCCCAGTCGATTGGCCGGATCGGCATCCAGAGGAAAGTATGTCGATTCACCAACCAGCTTTAACAATCTATTTAACCGTTCGCCTGCAATAACACGATCGATAACCTGGCAGCCTGCCTGCACATAAGAAACGGGTAATAACCGCTGCAGATAACCAACCACCTGACTCCAAAAAAGATGACATCTTTCCTCATCCCAGTCATCGTAATTAGCTTCGTAAATTTCCAATGCCTCTAATAACAAGCGCACATTAAAATGCTTACCTGACCGCACTTCACCGGGGGCAAATTTTATCCTGAAGCTATCCAGCAAATTGCGCAGCGGTGATTCATTCGCCGCATGATTTACCTCATTAAGAATATTGGCATTCGGATCGGTGATCGCGTCGACCAACTGATGCATGAGTGCAGCAAATTCATCCGCCTCATTTTGTTCTGCTATAGCATTTTCCGCGAACTTTTCGCTGATCTGTTTGGCAAACTCTACATCACCTAACTGCGCTTTCAGCATGGCGCACATCTCTTCATCATCACCGCCAAAAGCTAATTGCGCCGGCGTGACATCAATAATTTTTCGATTTGAATAATCGACAACATCGCCCGACATCATCAATAAATGCGGCGCAGCAACTATCATTTGCTCTGCTTGCACTTGTTCGCCGTAAGCGATGTGTTGTAACAATACTTCGATATCAGTTTTGATCGTATTCGCCAACTCATCCGTACCATCCTTGATAGCCATCAGCACTGCAATTTCACGCTCGGTAGGTGAAAATAAGCCGAGGTGTGTCAATGCCACAGCCCTCAGCGCAGTCTTGCAGAGCGTTGAAATGCGTGTGTTGTCTTGTGGTTTGGCGATGATTTTTAATTGTTTGAATGGGCGATGACTGTGCATGGTTTTGCTTCATTTTATATTTTACTTTCCAGAATATTATCCGATTATCGGTGCACAGACACGTTTTACTGGATTTGAAAAATGCATGCTAGCTTTTTAGGCCGAAGGCCTGGTTTTTCATAGCCCGGGGTAAGGCGCGCTTTTTGCGCCGCCACCCCGGGATAAAATCACAAGTATGAACTAGCGCTGAAAGCGCGAATTACGTTAAAGGACGCGCTTTCAGCGCTTGATTCAAATTCGCATTCTTAACCCGGGGTGGCGGCGCAAAAAGCGCGCCTTACCCCGGGCTAGATATAGGCCTTCGGCCTGAAAAACAGAAGAAGAAATTTAAAAAATTAGAACATCAATAAGTTACGATAATTTGATTACCGTAGCATACAAAAAATGCAGGGCTCGCAATGACGAAACAACTTACGACTCAACAATATTCTCAGGCTTAACTTTCAAGACAAACTGGCGGAAAGGTTCAAACTCATCGGCACCTTCAGGAACCGGTAACGGCGATGATTTCAATACAGCAGCACGTGCCGAGCTATCCAGCGCCGGGTCACCGCTGCTTCTTTTGATCGTGACATCCAGCACTCTTCCATCAGGCGCGAGACGTATCATCAGTTCGCTGGTCAGGGTTTTATTGGCTTGCAACGGCACCAGCCAATTTTCACCGATAGCCTGAACAATAAGCGCCTTGTATTTATCAACCACGCCCTGCGACTGACGCGAGAGCTTGCCAGTCAGCGTAATCTTTTCATTCAATAAATTCTGGCGCAGAGATTCTTCTGATTGCTGGCGTAACGTCTTGGCAAATTTTGCCTGTAAATCTGCCTTCTTGGGTTGAGCCTTTTTGTCATTAACTTTTTTGATATCTGCCAATAAATCCTTGGCGAATAACTCCTGCTGCTTCTTTTTCAATTCCTGGGCTTTTTTCTCGGCTAATTTCTTTTCCGCTAATTTTTTCTCTTCTAGCTTTTTTTCAGCTAGTTTTTTCTCTGCCAATTTCTTTTCAGCTTGTTTCTTTTCTTCAGCCTTCAAAGCTATCGCTTCTTCCTCAAGAATCTTTTTAGCCTCGGCTGCTTTGATATCCTGCTTTGGCTCCGGTTTTACCTCTGGTTTTGGCTCCGGCTTTGGCTCCACCTTGGCTACTTCTTTGGGCGGCTCTGGTTTCGGTTCTGGCTTAGGTTCAGGACGAACAGTGGGCTGCTCATGCGGAAGTATTTTACTCTTAGCAGTATCACCAAGCACTACCGCACTGATCACATCGTGTTGATTTGTATTTTCAATAACAGCGAGCGGCTCAGCAAAATTATATTCGACAACAATCGCCAGCAACAATGCCAAATGGCAAAGGCAAGATGCGATCAAAAATTTATTTTGCTGTGGCGTTTCTTCCATTTATGATCAACTAACTTTCTTGGTTTCGGGAGCAGGCTGAGTAATCAAGCCCACGCTTTTTGCACCAGCTTCCTGCAGCAGCGCCATAGCTTCCAGCACTTTGCCATAATTCGCATTTTTATCGCCGCGCACTAATACCGGACGTGCCGTTGCCGGATCTTGGTTAGATAATTGCGTCGTCACCAGATGCGACAAGGTACGTGCAGTGATTGGCTGATTCGGTTTATCTGCTAGATTGAAATAGTAATTACCTGTCGAGTCCACGGTCACAATGAGTGGCTCTTTGTGTTGATCAGGCATAGCCTTTGATGCTGTTTTCGGCAAATCCACTTTTACGCCCTGGGTGAGCAATGGCGCGGTAATCATGAAGATGACCAGCAATACCAGCATCACATCAATGAATGGCACCACATTGATTTCCGACATGGGTCTGCGTGAACCGGGTTCATACATGGACATGCTATACCCCCACTGTTTCCATGGATGGAGTTGCCGCTTGCGCCGACTGCGCTAACTGTGTCGCTGAAGCAGGAGCTGCGGTTGCAGCAGATGCGGTCGATGATTGCGTTTGACGAATCAGGACATTGGTAAATTCTTCCTGAAACGCATCAAATTTATTTGCCAGACGATTGATATCAGTAATAAAACGGCTGTAAGCGATGGAAGCTGGAATAGCAGCGAATAAGCCGATTGCGGTTGCAATTAAAGCCTCGGCAATTCCTGGTGCCACCATAGACAAAGTAGCCTGCTGTGCATTACCGAGCGCACCAACTGCCTGCATGATACCCCACACCGTTCCAAACAAACCAACATAAGGACTGGTGGAACCAACAATCGCAAGAAATGGCAGATTCGTTTCCATTTTATCTTGCAAACGCATTTGTGCGACACGCATGGCACGACGAGTATTTTCCATCACCTGCGCCATGGTCGCGCCTGGTTGTTTACGGAAACGTAAAAATTCTTTGAAGCCGGCATGAAAAATTGATTCAGAGCCATCAGTCTGCTCACGCATGCTTTCACTATATAAGCGCGATAAATCTTCGCCCGACCAAAATGCCTTTTCAAACTTGGCCGATGACTTACCCACTTCCTGCAGATAAAAGAAACGTTGCAAAATGTAAGCCCAGGAAAGAATAGAAGCCATTGCCAATATCACCATGACAGCCTTGACCACCAGTCCGGCATGAAAAAAATAATTTAAAAAGCTGGCATCATAATTCACGATCATTCTCTCCGTAATTTATCAAAATAATGGTGTCGATTAATATTTTATCTGGAACACCGTCTGTGTGCAATTATTTGCACGACCTGGTTCACGTCACGCTCTCAGCTCGATCTATTGGGTTACGCACAAAAAGCATGCTAACCCAACCTACTCCAACCTACGTGACGAGAACATCTGCTTCGCTCTCTACACTTTCATACACATTCATGTTATTCGCAATCATGATTTTTTCTGGCATTTTCAACCCAAAATGCAAATAAGCTTGCTGAGTGGCAATGCGGCCGCGCGGTGTACGCAACATAAAGCCTTGCTGAATGAGAAACGGCTCAATCACATCTTCAATCGTACCCTTCTCTTCATTGATGAATGCGGCAAGACTCTCAAGCCCGACCGGGCCGCCATTGAATTTTTCAATCAAGGCAAGCATGAGTTTTTGATCCATGAGATCAAAACCCTGACTATCGACACGCAAAAATTCCAGCGCCTCTTTAACCACTGCTTTTGAGACAACGCCATTCGCCCGCACTTCAGCAAAATCGCGCACGCGGCGCAGCAAGCGATTGGCAATACGCGGCGTGCCGCGCGAGCGACGCGCCACTTCAGCGGCGCCGTCTGCATCTATATTTACTTTCAGAATTTCAGCAGAACGCTGAACAATATTGGTTAGATCTTCAGTTTGATAAAATTCAAGACGCTCGACAATGCCAAAGCGGTCACGCAGCGGCGAAGTTAGCAAGCCAGCACGCGTCGTTGCACCCACCAATGTGAACGGCGGCAAGTCGAGCTTGATCGAACGCGCCGATGGCCCCTCGCCAATCATGATATCGATTTTGTAATCTTCCATGGCCGGATATAACACTTCTTCGACCACTGGACTCAAGCGATGAATTTCATCGATGAATAGCACATCACCGGCCTGTAAATTCGTGAGGATAGCAGCAACATCACCAGCCCGCTCCAGCACAGGGCCTGAGGTTTGCTTCAAACTAACGCCGAGCTCATTGGCAATAATATTGGCGAGCGTAGTTTTACCCAAACCAGGCGGCCCGAAAATCAACACATGATCCAGCGCATCGCCGCGTGCTTTTGCGGCTTGAATAAAGATTTCCATTTGATCACGTACAGTTTTTTGGCCGACGTAATCACGCAACGTGCGCGGACGCAGGGCGCGATCAACCGGATCAGTTTCTTGTTCATGCGGCGCGATGATTCTGTCAGTTTCAATCATTACATCATCTCCCGTAATGCACGGCGAATGAGCTCTTCGCTGGTTGCCTGACCATCATCAATTTTGGTGACGGTGCGATTAGCTTCTTGCTGCTTATAGCCAAGTGAAATCAAGGCAGCAATTGCATCTTGCAATGACTGGTGACGCAAGTTACGGTCGGTTTTGACGCTAGCAGTGCCAAGCGGAGCTTCGACCTTATGCCAATCTGATAATTTATCCCGCATTTCTATCACGAGTCTTTCTGCTGTTTTCTTGCCAATGCCAGGCAAGCGCACCAGACTGGCGGTATCATTCTCCAATACCCAGCGAACAAATTCTGCAGGAGAGGCGCTGGATAACACCGTTAACGCCATGCGCGGACCGACACCATTAACCTTTAACAAAGTTCGAAACAGCGTGCGTTCATCTCGGGAATAAAAACCATACAAATGCTGCGCGTCTTCACGCACCACAAAATGAGTGAACAACTTCACTTCCTGGCCCACATCGGGCAGCTGATAAAATGTACTCATGGGAGCATCGATTTCATAACCGAGTCCATTCACATTCACCACCAATTGCGGCGGCTGCTTTTCGAGGATGATACCGTTTACCTGTCCTATCATGCTGACTACCCTTTTCCTCTGCTGACCGGTTTGATCTGGTACTGATTATAGAATTAATCCCATCTTTCGCAAAGCTCGGGACTGCGCATGACAAAGAGCAATCGCCAGCGCATCCGAAGCATCCATTTGCAGTGTGCCAGTGATATTCAACAGGCGTTTGACCATAAATTGCACCTGATCTTTGTCAGCAGCGCCGTGACCAACGACTGATTTTTTTACCTGACGCGCAGAATACTCCATGACCGGCATATCTAACGCGACGATTGCCGCACCACGAGCCTGCCCCAATTTTAACGCCGAACCTGGATTCTCGTGCATAAAGACTTGTTCAATCGCCGCCTCTTGCGGCTGGTGTGTCTCGATGATGTTAGTCAAGCCAAGATAGATTTGCCGTAATCTTTCGAGAGGAGGATATGAAGTCAGATCAATAAAGCCACTGGTAACATATATATTACGATTGCCATCGAGACGAATGACTCCGTAGCCAGTACGACGCGAACCCGGATCAATTCCAATGATGATGGTCATGCTATTTCCCTTGTTGTCATCCCGAGGTGTGATTTTAACACCGAGGGATCTCCTTGATAGTTCACGGTATCATCGCGAGGTCCCTCGGCGCAAAGAACGCGCCTCGGGATGACGAAATTTCATTACGACAACTGCTTCATGACTTCTTCAGCAATATCAGCATTTGAATAGACTGCCTGCACATCATCAAGATCTTCAAGTGCATCAATCAAATCAACAACTTTTTCTGCCGTTTCCTGATCGTCAATTGAGACGCTGGTAGCGGCTAGCATGGTGATGTCGCCTTCAGCAGGATGAAAACCCTTGGCCGAAAGCTTGTCTTTGATCGCAAGAAAATCTTCCGGTGAAGTCAGGACATCAATGCTCTTGTCATCGTTAGTGGTGATATCTTCCGCGCCGTATTCCAGCGCAAGTTCCATTAATTTTTCTTCATCAGTGCCTGGTGCAAACGTCATCTGCCCCTGCTTTTTGAACAGGTAAGCAACCGAACCATCCGTTCCCAAATTACCGCCGTTTTTGGTAAAGGCATGACGCACTTCGCCGACAGTACGATTACGATTATTGGTCATGGTGTCGACCATCACGGCAATACCGCCCGGGCCGTATCCTTCGTAACGAATTTCATCAACACTCTCACCTTCCATGCCGCCGACACCGCGCTTGATGGCACGCTCAATGACATCTTTCGTCATGTTCGCTTCATTTGCCTTATCCAGTGCTGCACGTAAACGCGGGTTAGAATTCGCATCACCACCACCGAGCTTAGCGGCAACGGTGATTTCACGAATTAATTTGGTATAAAGCTTGCCGCGCTTGGCATCAACTTTTGCCTTGTGACGCTTGATGTTCGCCCACTTACTATGTCCTGCCATAATCCTACTCTTTAGTTTGTTTAACGACTCGAATACCCAACTCGATTAATTGTTCCGGTTCAACCGTAGATGGCGCTTCCATTAGCGGGCAAGTTGCCGTCTGCGTTTTCGGGAATGCAATGACATCACGAATGGATGCTGCACCCGTCATTAACATCACAATGCGATCGAGACCAAACGCAATACCACCGTGCGGAGGACAGCCTAATTTCATTGCTGTCAGCAAGTGGCCGAATTTCTCTTCTGCGACTTCATCATTAATATTCAAAATATTGAAAACAGTTTTCTGCATTTCAGAAGAATTGATACGGATAGAACCACCGCCGATTTCACTGCCATTCAAGACCATATCATAAGCGCGCGCCAGCAAGGTGGTCGGGTCTGCGGCTTTTAATTCTTCCACGGTATTCACTTTCGGTGAAGTGAATGGATGATGACAGGCAGACAAGCGTCCTTCGCCTTTTTCAAACATTGGGAAATCAACAACCCAGAGAATACGCCAGCCTTGCTGCACGAGACCTCGGTCATTACCAACTCTGAGACGCAGCGCACCCAAGGAGTCATTCACAACCGGTGTTTTATCGGCACCAAAGAAAATGATATCGCCAACCTTCGCACCCGTACGTTCGATGATGCCATTAACAACTGCATCTGGCAGGAACTTGAGGATTGGGGATTGCAAACCTTCTTTGCCTTCACCATTAATTTTAATGTATGCGAGACCACGCGCACCAAATACGCTAATATAGCTGGTGTAATCATCGATTTCTTTGCGACTGATATCAGCTCCACCCGGCACACACAATGCAGCAACGCGGCCGTGTGGATCTTTGGCAACATCAGCAAACACTTTAAATTCGACATCACGCAACAAATCACCGATATCTACTAATTCCAGCGGAATACGTAAATCTGGTTTATCCGAACCAAAACGACGCATCGCATCTGCGTAAGTCATACGTTCGAATTGCGCTGGCAAATCAACATTCATCACTTCTTTGAACATACCGCGCACCATGTCTTCCATGAGCGCTTGAATTTCAACTTCGGTCATGAATGATGTTTCGATATCAAGCTGGGTAAATTCAGGCTGACGATCAGCACGTAAATCTTCGTCGCGGAAACAGCGAACGATTTGGTAGTAGCGATCAATACCGGCCATCATCAATAATTGCTTAAATTGCTGCGGAGATTGTGGCAGTGCATAAAAACTACCTGGTTTGGTGCGGCTAGGCACCAGATAATCGCGTGCACCTTCTGGAGTAGCGCGAGTTAATACAGGTGTTTCCACATCCATAAAACCGTGCTTGTCGAGAAAGGTACGCAGACAATGCGAAATGCGTGTACGAATGCGTAAACGATCCAGCATTTCTGGACGGCGAATATCGAGATAACGGTATTTCAAGCGCGTTTCTTCACCAACTTCGTGATATTCATCATCAATCGGGAATGGTAACGGTTCCGATTTATTTAAAATCACTAATTCTTGCGTTTCGACTTCAACTTCGCCGGTTTTCAAATTTTTATTGATCGTACCATCAGGACGTTTCCGGACCTTACCCTTCACCTGAATAACAAATTCACTACGCAATGATTCTGCGATTTTAAATGCTTCTTGTTGTTCCGGGGCAATGACCACCTGCACCAAGCCCTCACGATCACGCAGGTCGACGAAAATAACACCGCCGTGATCACGCCGGCGATGCACCCAACCCGCAAGTTTAATTTCCTGGCCTAAATGACCAGCTGTAATTTGGCCGCAATAATGACTTCGCATGTAAAAACACCTTAATTATATTTTTATCTATTTTATTTATTCAGTGACTTTCTTCTTGGCACCAGTAAATGTACCTGGCTGTACCACACCGAGTGAGATCACCATTTTCAATGCCTGATCAACGCTGAGATCAAGATCAATGACCTTGCTGCGCGGCGCCATCATCAAAAAACCAGAAGTAGGATTTGGCGTTGTTGGCACAAAGTAACTAACCATTGTCTCATTCAACACGCCTTCAATGTCTTTGGACACTTCGCCAGTCTGAAAAGCAATTGTCCAGACACCTTCTCGTGGAAATTCTACCAGCAATACTTTACGAAACGACTGCCCACCGGGAGTGAATAATGTCTGCGTTACCTGCTTTACGCCGGTATAAATTGTTCTGACCAATGGAATGCGAGCCATAATGGCATCGCCAAGTTCAACCAGACGGCTACCGATAAAATTGGCCGCCAGTAATCCGGTTAGAAAGATAATGGCCAGTGTTAAAATGACACCGATACCCGGAAAGTGAAAACCAAACACCACATCAGGCTGGTAATCAGTTGGCAGCAACAATAACGAGCGACTCAACAGATCAACCAAAAATTTAAGCACTGCGAGCGTAATGACGATTGGCAGCCAGACTAACAACCCTGAAATAAAATACGTACGTAAATATGCAATCATGTTTATCCTGACGATGAGTCGGTTGAATTGGATGATGACCCGCCTGATGGTTTTTCGGCAGGACTGGAGGAGGCTTTAGTCTCGCCAGAAGCGGCATCTTTGGCAGCCTCAGGTTTTTTCTTGTCTTTATCGCGAATATCCGTCACGTACCAACCGCCGCCCTTCAAATGGAAAGCGCTACTCGAAACCAGTTTTTGCAAATCTGGTTTATGGCATTCCGGACATTCTTTCAGCGGTTCATCAGAAAACTTTTGGATAGCCTCCAGCTGATGCCCGCATGTTGTGCATTGATATTCATAAATAGGCATAATTCACCAGAAATTTAAGGCTAAAGTATAAGGCCGGGTATTATATGACGTAAAATGCTGTCACATCAATGAATGTATTAAGGTATAGTTGTCGCGCTTCCAAGAAGGATTATTACCGATGACACAGCGCTCAATATTGATCACCGGCTGCTCAAGCGGGATAGGTTTATGCGCGGCAACTGAATTAAAAATGCGCGGTTGGCGGGTATTTGCCGCCGCACGCAAAAGCAAGGACGTTCAGAATCTGGCCAGCATGGGACTTGAAAGCATATTGCTTGATCTCAACGACTCAGACTCCATTCATCAGGCCGTACAACACGTCCTTGCTGCGACTGGCGGCACACTCGACGCCGTCTTCAATAATGCCGGGCTCTTGGTGGCAGGGGCTACTGAAGATATCAGCCGCGATTTAACGCGTGCACAATTTGAAACCAACGTCTTTGGGCCCATGGAATTGATCAGACAAATATTGCCCGTAATGCACCAGCAAGGTCACGGCCGAATTGTGCAAAACAGCTCCATCCTCGGCGTGATCACACTGCCCTATTACGGCGCCTACAATGCCTCTAAATTCGCCCTGGAAGGCTTTACCCACACCCTGCGCCAGGAATGCCGCGGCACCAATATTCACGTCTCACTGCTTAATCCAGGCCCGATTACCTCGGAGCTACGCAACAATGCCCACCAGATCTATCAGAAACAAATTGCCGGGCAACCGAGCCGCCATCAACATGCTTACCGCAAATTAGAGGAAGCATATTTCACGCCAGATCAAACCACCAAACGCATTCAGCAACCACCACAGGCTGTCGTGAAAAAACTGCTGCACGCACTGGAAAGCCCGCGCCCAAACATTCATTATTATGTCGGCTGGCCGGCTGAGTTAATGGCGATAGCACAACGCCTACTACCGGAACGCACGTTCGACTGGTTACTGTCTAAAATTTAAGAGGAAATAACATGTCATCCATTCTGGTGCTTTATTACAGCCGTCATGGCGCAGTTAAACAATTGGCACAACATATCGCACGCGGCGTTGAATCGGTTGACGGCATGGAAGCACGCATTCGTACCGTGCCACCGGTCTCACCCAACACCGAAGCAACAGAACCTGCCGTTCCTGAAAGCGGGGCACCATATGCAACACTTGATGATTTAAAAAATTGTGCAGGTCTCGCGCTCGGCAGCCCAACCCGATTTGGCAATATGGCCGCACCGATGAAATACTTTCTCGACACCGCAAGCAGCGTCTGGTTATCCGGCAGCACAGTAAACAAACCAGCAGCCGTGTTCACCTCAACCTCAACCATGCACGGCGGACAAGAAACCACCCTGGTCAGCATGATGCTGCCATTATTTCATTTGGGATTTGTCTTACTCGGAATTCCGTACACGGAACCAGATTTGAACACCTCGCAAAGCGGCGGCTCACCGTACGGAGCCACACACTTTGCCGGTGCTGATGGCAAACAACCTATCACCGAAGAAGAACAGCGTCTTTGCTTTGCCCTTGGTAAACGCCTGGCAGAAACAGCAAAGAAACTCGCACGTTAAATCTTGTAAACCACGCGGCCATTTACCTGGCCCTGGGTTTTAACCAGATGCTTGCGCTTCTCTTCGGTTTCTTTAGCCACCGGTTTTTTAAACATACCAACAGCAGATACCTTTGCCGCTTCTGCCGCACTGAAGACTTGTGCCAGCGCAGTGGTATCTGGTTTCTTTTCCAGTAACTGGTCTTTGAATTTTTGCGGCAGCGTCAAGTATTGGTCGTGAATTTCTTTGGCTGATAAATGACGGTAATTGTCGCACCACAATTGATTAATTAATCCATCCACAGCAGTTTTACATTCATTCAATCTAGCGCTGAATTCAACCGGGTTATCTTTATTTTTAAGATAACGAATCACAGCATGATCGAACTCAGTTTTGTAAGTATTAAACAAGGCATACAAACGTATGATACCGTGCATGACTTGCGTATCAAGATTAGCGTGATAATGTAAAGAATCCTGATTAATAGCCTTAATCGCTTTTGAAACCTCAACGCTGATTTCAGCAAGACCGCGCTTCTTCTCGGCAATTAAATCATCTTTGTGATTGCGATAATACTCAACAGTTGATTTGGCAGTATTGTAACGAGCTTGCAAATCAGCGACTTTCTTGCTCGCCTCAGAAATTTCATGCGGCTCTGCAACGATTTCATCGATGACATGCTGGATAGGTTCATTAGCTGACTTTTCGAGCTCCCTTACAACTTCTTCCTGACGTTTAACCTGATCATTAATATCTTTTTGCTTGCTTGATCCGGTGCAGCAATTGATTTGATCGGCCAACTCTTGCAATTGATCAAGCTTGGCTTTGGCCTGCTCAAGCAAATCCTTGTTAAGCGCTCTGGTTTGATTCAGCTTTTTATAAATCTCAGCTGCATCACGTTTCTTTTCCATATCCAGCTGCGCACGATGCGCGACATTAATTTCTACACTGAGCTGGGATAATCTGTCTTCCCACTCACGCAAGGCCTTGCCTGACTCGATGTCTTCAAGTGCCTGTGCTTTAACTCGCTCTTGTGAACGCACGTGCTTATAGTCTTCGTTTAATTTGGCATTGCGAACATATGCCGGGCGAGCAAGCTCAGCGTCCAGTAATAATTTTTCAACATCAGCAAAGCCAGCTTTTAATGCCTTGAAATGTTTGATGACATCGCCGTAGTAATAGGTATGCGAATTCAATACAGTTTCACTTTCAGGGAAAACGGATTTAATCGTTTCCAATAGCACACGACCTGGTCGTTGCTCTTGGTCGCTATATTGTTTGATTTTTAAATGTTTTTTGATTAGCGGGTGCTTCTTGCGGGTCATGACTTCCTCCTTGGAAACGTAATGAGTACTTCGTGTACTAACTCGACATGGCAGTCTTTCAATTCTGACCCTTAATGCTTAAGGGAGTATTAAGCAACTATCATTGCGAGGTTCGCAATGACAGGCTATTTAGGCGACGGCAACCGAAACGCCACCTCAGGAGCCTCAAACTCTGGAAAGACACGCTCAATCATTTCATCACTAGCCTTGCCAGATAAAATGGCATCCCGATCTTCAGGTTTAGGGATGTTATTATAATTATCCAGATATTTATTGAAGTCACAGCGATCCGGCTGCAAACAATAAAACGAGCTCATTTGCACCTTCAAACCCTTCACCATCTGCTTGAATAAATCTTTGGCCTTCAATACCAATTTGTCCTGCTCATCGTATATCTGCTTGATTCGCGGCTCTGCAGTGGAGTTAGCCTTGCCGTCTGCGAATGGACTTTCGCCATAGATAAGATAATAAGTGCGAAATGCCAACACATATAGACGAATGCAGTGCAGCATGACATCTTTACTCTGACAGCGATAATATTCAATTTTGTCGTGAAGCAGCCGCGCCTTCACTTCGTTGTAAGTTTCACGATATTTAGTGGTTTTGGTAGGAGCACGCTCAGAATATTCCTCCAAATTTTTCGATTTAAATACCAACTCACTGTTTAATTCCTTTAGTAAGCGTTCGCGCATGGCCTGAAACTCTGTTGCATCCTCGGCACCTGTAGCAGCCTGCAGACCTTGTGCTGGTACACGTGTCTTTGGCGCAAAAAATGCAAGAAACGATGTCCAGCATGTTGCCTTTGATGATGCAGCAGCTTGAGATTTTTTAGTGGCAGGTTTTTGATTGTATTTAGCCAGAGTTGCCATCTCTGTTGCTTCAGTGACTTCCTTGATCTTGGTGTTAATATCAGCAATTTCAGCACTACGCTTATCAATCTCATCCGTATATTGGCGCTTGGCATCTTCCCACTCAATATCAGCCAAGGCCAAATTCATGCGCGCCCTCACCTCTTCAAGATGCAGAGATTCTGGTGCTGCATATAATCGATCAAACTTCGATTGTTCAGAGGCATTATCAAGTGACAGCGCAATTTTATATAAAAAGCGCCAGCATTCGTACCATGAACGCTGACTATCCTTGAGAATTTCTACGTACGGATTAATCGCATCCAGGTGTCCGCGTACAGCAGCAATTAATGTTCGCACCGGTCGATCCTCATCTACTTCATCACCATCCCAAAGATCAGCAAGTTTTGTGCTTAGCTCAGGTGTGATATCAGGCAAGTCGTCGGCATCGTCATACTTACGTCGAAAACTTGGTAAATTAAATGAAACCACATGCTCCTTACGCAGCAATGACAAATTCGGAGTTTTTGGTGTTTGCAAGGCAGCTTCAATGTCTGGCGTCTTTTCATTGGAATTATTACGGTTATCCATAAATCACCCCTTCCCCAGAATTAGTTATATTTATTTTTTTAATGGTTGTGGTGCTTCCACTGCTTTTACTGCCTCAGCTCGATCTTGTACTGGTAACGCTTTGCGGAACAAACCCAGCGTTTCCATATTGTCTTTGAGATTTTTAACTGAGAATGTTTTTACCAATGCTTCAGGCAAACTATCTTTCACTGGCTTGTTATAAATGACCTGGTTTCTATCTTCAATTTTCAAAAGCTTCATTTTTTTATAGAGAGTTTCCACGCTACGGCTGGATATTTTCGGACAATATATTTTCTCTGCGCAATCATTCAAGGCGACCAAATCAGCACGAAATAACTCATCAAAGCTACCAGCAGTTGCCGCACAGTCTTTGATTAGCGCATATACCTTCAAAAAGGCGTGAATCATTTTTTGTGAACAACTTGCGTAATAACGTTCAATAGCAGCATCAATATCCATACGCCTGACAATCATGACAACTTCGGCATTATCAATGGCGTTTTGCCATCGACCTACTCGGCTCTTGGCATTCTCTTGATAATTATTTAACGCCTTTTCGACATCCCATCTGCGCCTATGCATCAATTCTAATTGATAACGCTTATCTTCCAGAGACTTCATTTTATCAGCATTGACGCGCTTCAACTGCGCCTCAATTTCTTTAATCCGTAAATCTATTTCAGCGATTTTAGCCTTGTAGTTCTTGGCTCCACATACGAAGAAACTTGATGCGCCGCTCTTGAGATGACTCTCATATTTGCCTTTTTTATAATTCAATACCGCCATCTCGCTGGTCAATTTGGTACGCTCATTCATCACCTCGTAGCGCTTTTCATCTTCTTCACGCGCATAGTCAACCTCGTATGATCTTATTTTTTCTGCAAGCAAAACATTTTCTTTCTCAAGCTCTGCCCTTTTGTTACCATCACGCTTGTGGAATTCATCTGGATTGATTTTGGTATTCATGTAGCGCTTCATGGCAAAATTGTAGTTATCACGCAGATCGACTGGCACCGTAAATTTATCACGCAACATCTCTTGCACCTCCCAATGCTTAGATAACTCATCAATGGCAGGCACGATCATCTGAAGTTTTTCATCAAATTTAACTTTGCTTGACGCCTGCAGACTTGCAAGCTGGAGATAGATTTCTTTCGCAGAACGAATAAATTTTCCGCCTATGCGATCTTTTAAATCAAGGACAATTCTTTCGTCACGGTAACGATCCATCATGGCAACTCTCCTTGAAAAAGCATGAATTCTTTTAAATACAAATGATTCACTTATTCAACTATTCTCAGCGCAGAATATTAACAAAATATTAAAAAGCGAATATCTAGCTGTTTCAATTAGGAAAATTAAATGCGAACAACAAACTTAAATCAGGGCTTTCATCTACTTGAAATTTTAGTCGCGCTTTGCATCATTGCCATCATAAGCACATGGACATTAAGCAATTATCAGCGTTTGATAGCAAGCGAGCACAGGCGCGAAGCAGAGCACGCATTATTTGCACTAGCGAGCGCCATGGAATCTTATGCGATGGAAAACGGCACATATAAAGATGCGACACTAGAAAAGTTAAGAA
>CAZWPD010000002.1:22826-32299 GCA_964636145.1 uncultured Coxiellaceae bacterium | reverse complement strand
AATTTTCATGGTGGTTCTCGGAAGAAAAATCGCGATCCGTCATGGCGAGGAGCGCTTTTTGTAACAGATCAATCCAGAGGATGGACTGCTCACAAGTAACAGCTTCTGTATGCTCGTACTTGGTATTCGAAATTGAAAGTTTGACGTTTGTCAGGATTGCCGCGCCCCGCAATCAACGCAGGGCACAGCAATGGCAATCCTCAATCCTTCGGTCGCATATGCGGAAACAAAATCACATCACGAATCGATGCTGCATTGGCAAATAACATCACCAGGCGATCAATACCAATCCCCTCACCCGCTGTTGGTGGCAAGCCGTGTTCAAGCGCGGTGATGTAATCGGCATCATAAGGCATTGCTTCTTCATCGCCAGCAGATTTTGCCGACACCTGTTTCTGGAAACGTTCTGCCTGATCTTCAGGATCATTTAACTCAGAGAAACCATTCGCCAGTTCACGGCCGCCGACAAACAATTCGAAGCGGTCTGTAATAAATGGATCGGCATCATTCAAGCGCGCAAGCGGTGAAGTCTCTGCCGGATGCTCAGTGACAAATGTTGGCTGCATCAAACGATGCTCAACGGTTTTCTCGAAAATCTCTACCAAAATTTTGCCGAATCCAAAGCTTTCCTGCACGGGAATCTCGAGTTTTTTCGCAACTTTTTTAGCCGCTTCGATCGTAGCAATATCTGCTGCCGTTAAATCAGGATTGTATTTCAGGATTGAATCCCTGAGTGTGATACGCGTAAACGGCTGACTAAAATCGATATCGGTACCTTGATAATGTAACTGCTGGGTACCAAGTACTGTATCGGCAATTTCATGGAATAAATCTTCGGTCAAATCCATTAAATCATGGTAATCAGCATAGGCTTGATAAAACTCCACCATGGTAAATTCGGGATTATGACGTGTCGATAATCCTTCATTACGGAAGTTGCGGTTAATTTCGAACACACGCTCAAAGCCGCCCACCACTAAACGCTTGAGATAAAGCTCAGGCGCGATGCGCAGGTAAAGCGGCATATCGAGTGCGTGATGATGCGTAACAAACGGCTTGGCAGCGGCACCACCTGCTAACACTTGCATCATTGGTGTTTCAACTTCGAGATAGCGGCGCGCTTTCAAAAAGTCGCGCACCACATCAGTGATCCTGCTGCGCATCAGGAAAACGGCACGCGATTCATCATTAGCGATCAAATCCAGGTAACGCTGGCGATAGCGGGTTTCCTGATCGGCAAGGCCGTGAAATTTATCTGGCAGCGGACGCAGCGCCTTGGTCAACAATTTAATTTTCTTTACCTTGACCGATAGCTCACCGGTTTTGGTCACGAATAAAATGCCTTCGGCACCGATGACATCGCCAAGATCCCATTCTTTAAATGCTTCGTAAACTTCTGGCGTGACATCATCCTGACGAATATACAATTGAATACGACCAGACATATCCTGAATATGCGTGAAACTGGCTTTACCCATTAAACGTCTTAACATCATGCGGCCGGCAATTTTTACTGGCACCGGATTAGCCTCAAACTCAGCCTCAGTTTTGCCGGCATATTGCTCCAGCAAGTCTGCGGCAAATGCATCACGACGAAAATCGGTCGGGAATGCGACATCGTGCTCGCGCCAGGCTGCTAACTTTGCTCGACGCAATTCAATTAAATCATTTTCGTTTGTTACAACTACTTCGTTTTCCTGGTTGGTCATGATTACAATCCGCTTATTAAACTGGCTTCAATGAATTTATCTAAATCGCCGTCGAGAACGGCCTGTGTATTGCCGACTTCCACACCGGTGCGCAAATCTTTAATGCGCGACATATCGAGCACGTAAGAACGAATTTGGCTGCCCCAGGTAATATCTTTCTTACTCGCTTCCAGCGCATCCTGCTTTTCATTCTGCTTTTGAATTTCGAGTTCGTATAATTTTGCACGCAGTTGCTTCATCGCCGAAGCACGGTTTTTATGCTGTGAACGATCGGCCTGACACTGCACCACTACGTTAGTTGGTACGTGGGTAATACGAATAGCAGAGTCAGTTCGGTTAACATGCTGACCGCCGGCACCGCTCGCGCGATAGGTATCAATGCGTAAATCGGCCGGATTAATTTCAATTTGAATGTTGTCATCAATTTCAGGCGAGATAAACACCGACGCAAAAGAAGTGTGACGCTTGTTATTCGAATCGAACGGCGATTTACGTACTAATCGATGCACACCGCCTTCGGTGCGCAGCCAGCCGTAAGCATAAGGCCCATCAAATTTGATAGTCGCACTTTTAATGCCGGCGACTTCACCATCTGATAATTCGATAATTTCTGTTTTAAAACCGTGGCGTTCGCCCCAACGCAAATACATGCGCAGCAGCATATTCGCCCAGTCTTGCGCCTCAGTCCCGCCTGAGCCGGATTGAATGTCCATGTAGGCATTATTGGCATCCATCTCGCCAGAAAACATGCGGCGAAATTCCAGATCACCAATCTGCTTGGTTAAATTTTCGGCATCCTTTAGTATAGAATCCAGCGTCTCGGTATCGTTCTCGGCTGCGGCTAATTCGTATAATTCTTCCGTATCACGAAGATGCTGGGCGAGTGCCTGCATCATTTCGACAGTGTCCTCAATCGAGGATCGCTCTTTACCTAGCGCTTGAGTTTTCTCAGGTTTAGACCAAACCTCTGGGTCTTCCATCTCTTGGCGGATGACATTTATTCGATCAATTTTTTGATCGATTTCAAAGATACCCCCAGATGCTTTCCAATCTGGATTGCAAATCTTTGAGGTAGTTACGCATGGATGTGATTTCAATCATTTTTCTTATGTGCCTTTCAGTCTGACTGGGCATCACTTTAGCAATTTTTGCCGGTAGAATCTATACCGCAATGATTTTCAGGCTAACTGCAAAAACCAAAGCATCTTCCGGACCATTCACGGTCTGGTAATAATTTTTGCGCTCGCCAATCATCAAGAACTTGAGCTTGCGGTACAGGGCAATCGCGCGAGTATTCGAGCGCCGCACCTCGAGATAGGCGATACCCATGCCACGCCCTCTGGCTTCAGAAAGCGCGTATTCAAGCATGCTCCGGCCCAGCCCCTGACGCTGCCACTCACGCCCCACACAAAGGTTGAGGATATGGCATTCATCTGGCTGCATCGCGACGACTACGTAACCAACAACACGGCCGTTGTGCTCAGCCACCCATCCGTCGTAAGCCATCTCAAAGCACATCTTGAAGGTATCTTCTGTCCACGGCGAACCCTGCGCCGCCTGTTCAATAGCGTGCATTTGTGGAAGATCTGCTTTGACCATTTTTCGAAACATGATTTATCCCGAGGTTTATCCTGATATTTAATCATTTTAACGCCAAACGTGCCAGAAGATGCGTGAGAATATCGGGCACTCGTATTACACTCGCAGAAATGTTGACGAACCCATAAAAGGAACCTGTATGCCAAACCGTCTGACTAAAATTGTGACCCGTAACGGTGACGATGGATATACCACACTCGGCGACAGCCGCCACTCGAAGGATGACTTGGTCATTGAAGCATTAGGCAATCTTGATGAATTAAATTCCACCATAGGCATGATCATCGCCATGCGCCCGCAACACGAGGGCGTTGAAGCCTGCCTGACGCAAATTCAACAAGATTTGTTCGACCTAGGCGGTGAAATGCATTTACCAGAACGAGTAGCCATTACCCCGGAAAAAATCTTGTGGCTGGAAACACAACTGGAAGGCTGGAATAAAACCCTGCCACCACTCAGAGAATTTCTACTGCCGCGCGGCAACCCCGCCTCTGCAGCCTGCCATATTGCGCGCACCGTGTGCAGACGCACCGAACGCAGCATGGTGAGATTGCATCGCCAGGTCACACTAAGCAATCCGGAAATGCTGCGTTATCTGAATCGCTTGTCAGATGTATTATTTGTCGCTGCGCGCATACTGGCAAAAGTGAGTAGCGAGGAAGAATTGATGTGGGATCATGAAAAATAACTAGACGATTGCTGGCAGCGGGCAATGCAAAGAAGCGCAAATTGCCCGCAGCAATTCAGCCTCATTAATCGATATTTTCTTATCGAACTGTATTGTCATGACGACCGCCTCAATAAGCCTTGCCTTACTGGTTAAATCAAGATGTTCCAAATCAGGCCAAACCGCATCTAACGCTGACGGTATATATTCCTTCGGTTGATAATCAATTTGCACATCAGGAAGCGCATGCGACATACCAGCTAGATATGCTTGCTCTGCTACCGCGCGATCATCGGTTCCGCTTTGTGCCAAGACGGTTAACAAGACACTCACTGGAGTTGCTGCATTCTGCAATTTGATATTACCAGCATTGACTGCCGCACCTGGTGTTAATAAATCTCGAATTTGCATACTCAGTAAGTGCCCAAGACAATACTCATGCAAACTCACCTCACCATCTGCATGAATCATGGCTTGCACCGTTTCCATAAAACGTACAATTTCTGATTGCGGATGCTGGCGTAAGGCAGGAAACGCCAGCGACAACAATGGTAAACGTTGCGATGCATCGATTTTGCCAACCTCAACAGAGAATGCTCTGGTTGAATCGTCCACGGCTTTGCTGTATGACGCCAATAATGCTTGATTTTGTATGGCTTGAGTCTTTTCATCTTTTGCATAAAGCATCGCAAATAATAGCGGAAAAACGCCATAATAATTGCGCGCCGCCTGTTGCAAAACTGGTGAGATGCCGGCAATCATGTTCGCCGCCTGATCATAATGATCAACCGTCGGCGCACCGATTTTTTCAATCACAACAGCTGGCGTGACACTAGGGACTGCAGCCTGAGCAGTTGCAACGATCTGGTCTAGCTTATCAATATATGAAGCGAAATTTTTCTGGCTTTTTGCATCAGGATTAGAGTTGTTGCTAAATTTAATCCAGGATTCAGATTGTTTTGCTGCAATCGAACCCAGAGCAGCAGTGTCGAATTTGGGATCCAGTGCTTTGATTCTATCAATGATAGGCGGATGGGATTTAATGAGTGATATGATGGCACTATCAGAAAAAAACATATGACTTACTTCCTCAGAACTTACTTTCTGAATTGCCGAACCATTCTCAGATAAAGCGATCTTCTTTAATGCTCCAGTTAAGCCAACAGTCAAACGGGTATATTGCACAGCGCTCGCATCCGCAAGATATTCGCGTTGACGATTGATGCTCGCCTTAATCAAGCGCGCGCATAACACACCAAGATAACCGAAGACAAACAAAGCACCACCTGCCATTAATAGTTTTAGTGCATTTTTGCTTCTAGATCGCAACGCCACGTAGATGATTCTCTTGCCGCACAAGGCGACAAAGGTAATACCGAACAACAGTGACATCATGCGCAGATTTAAACGCATATCACCATTCAATACATGACTGAATTCATGAGCAACCACACCTTGTAATTCATCGCGATTTAAATTCGTTAAGGCACCTTTGGTGACTGCCACGACAGCATCACTCGGAGAAAAACCAGCTGCAAGAGCATTAATCGACTCTTCATCTTTCAAGATATAAATTTGAGGAACTGGAACGCTGGAGGCGATTGCAATTTCTTCGACAATATTTCGCAGACGTTGATGAGTCGGGTCCTGAGTACCCTCTTCAATCTGACTGGCGCCGAGTTGCTTGCCAATAGAGGCAGGACCAGCAACATGAAGCATAAACAAGCGTACCAAAGAAGCGCAGACCACACCTACCGCAATCAAAATTGAAAATGGCAACATCGCCTCTGGCGGGGCACCCATGAGCAAGAAGGCAAAATCGATAATAACAATCATCGCGATGACGGCGATGACAAACAAGAACATCAAATAATACGTTTGACGTCGCGCCATTGCCTGACGTTCGAAAAAGTTCATTAGAGTGCCTTATCTTAAAGACTTATATTTATATGTATTAAAAGTATAGTCGATAAAACGGGGAAAAAGTGACGTCATGGATGGGATTAAGACGATGATTTTATTTGGTTTAACTCTTTAAAATCAAATCCGCGGCTTTCTCGGCAATCATGGTAACAGGGGCATTAGTATTGCCGCTCACAATGGTCGGCATAATCGAAGCATCAACCACTCTTAAGCGCTGAATGCCATGCACTTTCAACTCGGCATCAACCACTGCCATCTCATCATGACCCATCTTGCACGTACCAACCGGGTGATAAATTGTTTCCGCATTCTGCCTGATATAGTCTTTAATTTGCTCGTCGGTTTGTACTTGTTCGCCGGGTTGAAATTCACTTAATCGATGTGGGGCAAACGCTGGCTCACCAAGAATCTCGCGAGCTTTCTTGAAAGCCATAATTAATCTATCAAGGTCGCGCCCATCAGCGAGATAATTTGGATTGATAATCGGTGCTGATGCTGGGTCAGCGTCGCGCAAAGTAATTCGCCCTCGACTAACTGGATTCAGTAAGCATGTTCTCAACAGATAGCCGTAGTAATAAAATACATTCGTTAAATCTTGGGCATGATGAGACTCCATGGTTGCTACAAAATGTAATTGCAAATCCGGATACGGTTGTGAAGCATCTGATTTTATAAATGCACCAGCTTCCGCATAATTTGTGGTTAACTCACCTTTACGCAAGAAAATATAACTGAAGATGGCTTTTAAAGAACGCAACCAGGATCTCGGGTGCAGACTAATGGCATGATGCGTTTTCTCACGCGTCACGATAGTTATATCAAGGTGGTCTTGTAAATTCTCACCCACACCGGGCAAATCATGGACGAGGGGGATATGATGTTTGACAATCTCTGCTGCAGGTCCGACACCTGATAGTAATAATATTTGTGGAGAAGCAATAGCACCAGCCGCCAAAATTACTTCCTTGTTGGCGAAAATATCAATGACGCGACCTGATTGCGAATAACGTACGCCAGTTGCAGTTTTACCATCAAATATAATCTTCGTGACCAGCGCTTTAGTGATGACAGTTAAATTTTTTCTATTTTCAGCCGGATGCAAATATGCGCGCGCATTACTGCAACGCTCGCCATTAATTTGCATGACCTGATATAAGCCAACACCTTCTTGGTCTTTGCCATTGAAATCTTTATTTACAGCATAACCAGCTTGCTGGCCTGCTTCTAAAAATGCACCAGTAAGTGGATTAAGATCACCGCGATTGGATACATTTAATGGCCCGCCCTGAGCGTGATAGGCGTCAGCACCCGGTTCAAAATGTTCTAATTTTTTAAAATAAGGCAACACATCATGATACGACCAACCAGCATTGCCAAGCTCAGCCCAATGATCGTAGTCATGTGCGGCACCGCGTATATAACACATGGCATTGATCGCTGAACTGCCGCCTAGCGTTTTACCACGCGGCCAAAACAACTCGCGATTGTCACAATGAACTTGCGGTGATGTAAAATACTTCCAGTTCAAGCTTGAACTACGCAGCGTGGCAATAATACCAAAGGGCATGCGAATGAGAGGATTTGTATCGCATGGGCCTGCTTCTATTAAACAAACAGTGTATTTGCCATTTTCAGTCAGCCGATTTGCCAAAACGCAGCCTGCTGAACCACCACCCATGATGATGTAATCATACATAATCGTTTATCTCGTTACGGCTGCCAGATCTAAGTATAGGCAATAGGCATGGTTATTACTACACTGCTCTTTTCCGAAGCATGTAGCCCGGACACGCTTTTTGTGGCCGGGCTACACCATGCCAAACAGCGACCGTTTTGAATGGCACGATTAACAGCCATGATGATATTATCGCCCCACATTTTAATAAGACGAGCAAAAGAGGTTTTTTCATGAACATATTACGACGCGCAGGAAGTCTCTGCCTTTTATTGGCTATCTATTCAACAGCCTCATTAGCAGCATCCAGTGCAGCGATTACTCCGGACATGCAAGTCGCTGCCAAACAAATAACCATGGAAGATATTCGTGATCATGTTCGATATATTTCTTCCGATGCATTTGAAGGCCGAGGGCCCTCAACACGCGCGGACAAGAAAACGCAAGAATACCTTCGCGCTGAACTGGAAAGTCTCGGCATGAAACCCGGAGCGCCAGGAGGCGGCTGGATTCAGGATGTACCACTAGTTGGTATAACAACTCATGGACCGCAAACCTTGAAGCTGTCGCACGGCAAAAAACACCTAACACTTAAAAATCACGATGATTTCATTGCATCCACAGGTCAGCAGAAATCCAGCGTCAGCATTAAAGATGCTGAAATTATTTTTGTTGGTTATGGTGTGGTCGCACCAGAATTTAACTGGAACGATTTTAAAGATGTCGATGTCAAAGGCAAAATCCTTTTGGTCATGAACCATAATCCAAGCGCATTTGCCGGCAAGACAAGATTGTACTATGGTCGCTGGACGTATAAATACGAGCAGGCTGCGAAGATGGGAGCAGCTGGTGTCATCATCATTCACACCACAGAATCTGCATCTTATCCATGGCAGGTTGTACAAAGTTCATGGACAGGTGAATTATTTGAATTGATCGATGAAGGCAAGCTGCGCGTCAACATGAAAGGCTGGGCCACAGAAGATGCATCACGCAAAATTGTCGAGCTTGCAGGCTATGATCTCGATGCGTTGCGTAAAGCCGCTGAATCAAGAGATTTCAGACCGGTATCGTTAGGTGTAAAAGCATCGCTTGATTTGAAAAACACGATTAATTATTCCCAGTCAGCAAATGTCATCGGCATGATTCCGGGAAGTGATCCACAACTGGCAAAAGAGGCTGTCATTTATTCGGCGCATCACGATCATCTTGGCATGAAACGCGATCCTGCATCCGGCGAAACACTCATTTACCACGGCGCTATTGATAATGCTTCCGGCGTATCTGGATTGCTGGCTATTGCCAAAGCGTACAGTAAGTTTAATCAACCCCTGAAGCGTAGCGTGTATTTTGTTCTAACGGCATCAGAAGAACAAGGCCTGCTGGGATCCGAATATTTTGTGGCACACCCTTCGGTTCCTGTTAGTGACATGGCGGCGAATATCAATATAGACGGCATCGGTTTTTATGGCAGAACACGCGACCTGACGCAATTTGGCCACGGCATGTCGAGCCTGGATGATGTGCTTCAATCGCTGGCATCACAGCTTGGTCGAGTTGTAATACCAGACCCGCACCCAGAGAGCGGCAGCTTCTATCGCGCCGATCAGTTGAATTTTGCAAGAGCTGGTGTGCCGGTCATTTACACTTTCGCGGGCCTGGATGTGATTGGCAAACCGGCTGGCTGGGGAGAGTTACAGGTAGCCAACTATGTTAAAAATGACTATCACCAACCATCAGATATATTCAGGGAAAGTTATGATTTTTCTGGTGCAGCAGAAGATGCCCAGCTTGAGTTTTATCTAGGTGTTAATGTTGCTAATACAGAGCAAAGACCGGCATGGAATAAAGGCAACAAGATCGGAATTGCAAAGTTGAAGACTCTTGGAAAATAGCAAGA
>CAZWPD010000002.1:0-22726 GCA_964636145.1 uncultured Coxiellaceae bacterium | reverse complement strand
ATTTCATCCGGGCTACTCGTGCTTATTGTCGCTGCACTTTGCGCAAGATAGTATCCAATGCATTCGCAAATTTTTGTGTATCGCGCTTGCCAAGCGTCGCTGGGCCGCCGGTTCTAACACCACTGCTGCGTAATTGTTCGCTGAAATTTCGGATGGCGAGACGTTGTTTGATATTGGCTGGCGTATACAGTTCACCGCGTGGATTCAGCGCGATACCCTCTTTTTCAATCACAGCGTGCGCCAATGGAATATCGGCAGTAATCACCAAATCACCGGCGTGGATGCTTTGCATGATTCTATCATCGGCGACATCAAAGCCAGCCGTGACTTGCATCTTGGTAATAAATGGTGAGGATGGGCTTGCAATAGCATGATTGGAAACCAACACCAATGGTATCTTGGTGCGAATTGCCGCATTGAACAGTATTTCTTTGATCATATTCGGACAGGCGTCCGCGTCTACCCATATACGCATCAGGCTTTTACTCATCTAGAAATGATGTGGCACACTTCGAGTATATAGATCATAGAGGCCGCATCCGCAAGACCTCCAGATTATAATTTCTTGGGGGCAGGCAGTGAGAGTGGCAAACCCTGATCTTCAGTTTTGCCTTCCAACAGCTTCTCTTCTTCCTCGACCACGACTAAATCATTCGTTGCAGATTTTTTATTATCACAACATTTAAACATCGAAAAAGTACTTGGTTTTGCTTTGCTGGCATCATGCAATGCCTGACGCGCTTCAATGACTTCTGGTTTCGTCGAATGCACCCAACGCATTGCCATACCGCCCGCCGCCAACCACTGTCCAGCTGCATAACTACCGGTTAAGGCAAAAACACCACCGGGAGTATAAATACCCAAAAAAGCTCCGGAAACAAGACCGCTAGACATCCCAAGCATGGAAATAAGTGCCGGGACATTGTGATCTTTTAACGCATGGCACTCTTTCGTGAAAATCAAGCGCATGGCTTCGGTGATTTGAATGGATCCAAATATCGGCGCAAGTTGTCTTAGATACGTCATAGACTCGACAGTTTTCCCTGACATTAAGAGCAACACATCAGGTGCAGCACTAAAGATGACTGGTGCGGGTGCGATAGCCATCATTGAGAATGCAAACCCAGCTCTAGCATAGCGACTGGCAGCATGATTTTGCTTTGAACCACTTAAGCGCCCAGTCTCAATCGCCACAGCTTGCGACAAAGAGGTGCGAAGCAACGAACTAAATGGTCCATACTGATCAATGATCGATGATGCCGCCAACGCATTTTTACCACCGGTCATGCCTATCAAGGCGCCATACGCCATACCACCAACAATATCTGTTGTCACGGTAAACGAAATTGGGAGACCAATTTTAAGGACAGACTTAATTTGCGTGATGATATATTTATTATTGCGTGCCGCCAAAAAATGAAAGTTGGCGAAATCACTATTGTAATGGATATAGCCCGCATAAAGAGCAGCGGCAATATACGGCTCGATGACGCCGCCAATCGCAAGCCCGACTCTACGCAGCGGCTCATTACCAAACCATCCAAAACTTAATCCAGCACCGACAACGCTTGAAACACCTAAACTAGCAAGCGAGATAACCATCGACGGTACGTTTTTTGAAAAACCATAACAGATTTGCGCTAACGAGCCACGTATGGCAAATCCAGGTACAGCAGCTGAGTATACTCTGAGAAACTGTTCTGCATAACGTGCCACATCTTCTTCTTGCCTGAAAATTGAGATCAATAAATTTCGTGAAAAAAACATGCTTGAAAAGGCGATGGGCGCAGTAATAGCTGATGTGATTAATAAACTTTTAGGAATTGCTGAAATGCGATCGTATATCTCATCATGGTTCACTTCTGGATGTTCCGCAATTTCGCGTTCAAGCTCGCCACGCTGATTACTGATGGTCACAGCAGCACCAAGGATCGGTGATAAGGACACATATAAAAACCCGAGAGTTTTAAATATTAATCCAACCGAGCCCAACATCTCTTTATTGTCACTATCTCTAACCAGTAATAATCCGGTTACAAAAAACTGGACGCTTTGCGTTTGAGAGGCAGCGATGGGAAGAGCAGTAGCACACAGAGACTTAAATATACTCCACAGCGATGCAACAGATTCAGCCACAGCGTGCTCGTCGAAAATGTCATCAGGGCCATCATCAGTGGCGCCAGCTGTGAGACCATCAATTACTGTATCTGTACTTAATTCATTTTCAGGGATGACTTCAACGCGCTGCACAATGATTGCCTCGTTTATTTTGATTTTTATTCATGGACAACGATTGATAAATTTTAATACGATCAATTGCTGTCGCGGCGGACGACATCATACACATTTTACAGACAGGCTACTATCAACTAAGATCGCAACATGAGGATCAACCAAATAACAAAGCAGGATGCAATGAGAATTTTTTATACGAGGAGATAAAACAATGTTTCGTGAAAATAAAGTAATTTCACCTTCTGAAGAAAAAAACAACCCTGTCATTCTGTATACATGCATCTACGAGGTAGCTCAAAATGCTAAACGAGATCCAAGCATTGTCAAATTTCTGAAATTGGGCAATTTCGATCTCGACGTGCAAGTCAATGGTAGCAGACCAATTACCCGACTCGCCACAGAAAGCAATCACCAAGCTGTTGAGTTTTTAATTAGGATTGGTTCTAACCCTCAATATGCGGTTGAGACTTATGCTATATGTGGGCATTTTTTAACAAAACAGAACGCCAAATTTTTGTTAAGCCGCTTTTCTGATCCTGATATTCGCAAGCGTATTGCCGATCGCGCCAAAAACATCCCAGGGATCGATATTGATTTTGACACCATCCTTGAGAAGCTTGATCTAGATATCAATAAGATTGTGGAAGTAGATAATAGAATTAAATTCTAATAGGCAGACCGGACACGCTTTTTGTGTCGGTATGCATCTTTACGATTCCGGTCGCAAAGAACGCGACCGGGCTATATTAAAAAAACCAGCTTGTCTTCTTTTCTTCTAATAAAGGCTTGGTTTCATACACAACGGATTTCGCTTCAGTCGCGCCGCCCTCAACAACGGCTTTTTTCATGCGGTTCATTGCATCTTTACGGCTCTCTTCGACTTTACGTCGATCAAGATTGTCCGCAAACAATGTAAATTTTCGTTTATAGGTATAGAGCTCGTCCTTGGTTACAATCAAACGCTTTTCATTCACATCCGCATACACCGGATTCGGATAGCCTTTAATTTTAATCGATCTTGAAATACCATGGGTATGTTCAATTGTCATCGCCAATCTTTTCATCAGTGAATCATTCATATCGAACCAGCTTGAAACTGAGAAACTCTTCAGGAATGGATATGACTGCTTATCCGTCTTATAATCTGGATGCGCTTTGGTCCCGCGCTTCGCACCGACCTTCACAGCTTCCAACACTTCAAACTCCGCGGCGGATAGCGGCGCCTGTTGCGAACGCAATACATATTTTTCATTTTCATGCTTTGGAAAAGCCATCTTTTTACCAGAAGTCATGCAGCTATGAATTTCATTAGCAGCCGCTTCATCGAGTTTTCTGCTCTGACATTCAATCTTGCCATCAGATTTTTTTTCCAGATAAAGAAGAGAATACTGATTAGTATGCTTAATCACGACAAATGTACGATCCAGCTTCGCTTTACTCAGCAATTCAAAATAAGTATTTTCTTCGGGCATGGTTGACAATAAAATCAATCCACACACTGCTTGTGTCGTTTCACCTTTTGCCTGATGCGCCTTCATTAATGCGATTTCTTCATCGATTTTTTTAACATCGACAGTCAAACAACCTAACAAGGTTACTTTTTTGATGATTGGAAATTTCACTACCAGTGCAGCGATATCTCTGGCATCCATTCCGGCAATCTTGTCAGAACGTAATGCGGAGTGACCAATGAGTACCAAATTAATATCACTAGCACCTTTGCGTGTCAGCAATTTAAGTGATGATAGTAATTGCCCGCCTTCAGCACATACCGTTTTCTCTGCGCGTGATTCTTTACCCGCATAGGTATACGCAACCAAACCAGCTTCGTCACTTACAGGAAATACTGGATCATCCGTCACCACCAGATTTTTAGCCGCGGCCAAGAGTTCATATGCTGCAAAGCGATAAAGATACGGTACATCACCTAATTCAACGACATTAAATTTCAACGCGCTCAGCCACATTTCTTTGGTTTGATGTTCATGCGGGATAAATTTAATGACACGAGGATTCTTACTCATTAAATCCTGATACATTTCTTGTGTTTGATATTGTTCAGGCATCCCTGCGAGCCGCGCTGGATCACCAGCAACAACAATCAGCCAGATTTCTCTGGTTTGGAGCTCCGCCGGTACGAATTGCATATTTTCCAAATTGTCTATCAATGCATCGCGACAAAAATCCAGAGTCTTGTATTTATCCGGCATTTTTTTGAAGTTGGAAATGCTTTGCTGAATGGCTGCAACCCAGGCTTCCTGAGTTTGATGCTCGCGCGGCACGTCATCCATATCAGCGCCTGACTTGATAGCTGCCAGACATAACTCGTAATCTTTGTGCTCTGCGGGTACGCCTTTTAACCCATAACCGAATTTACTCACAACTGCAAAATGTATGTCGTAAGTTTGGAAGTGCGAAGGCACAAACCGCAGCGCAGTCATATCACGATCAACCGCCATCTGGCAAAGCTCTTGCGTGAGCACATCTTCCGGAACAAAACGTAGACAACTCGGATTTTTTGCTACGACAGCTACCCACTCCTCCGGTGTCTGCGGCAGACCACCCTCAGCAATCAACCACTGTGGCATAGCATCAGTCGCATAAAATCTAGCATCCAGCCCGCGGCGTAAGACATGCGCATTTTGCATCTCATCATGATAAGCCGGCGCCAATGGGCGAAGGCTGGAAGCCGCTCTGGCGCCACTGACAAGTCTGGAAATCAGGTTAGTTCTGCGTTGCATGGGAAGTAATCTTTTATTTGTTATTTGGTCATGGATCATACACTTAATGCCTTAAGAGGATATTAAATGACCGTTTTGATCGACCCCACCCTAACCACGTGTTAGGCTGGGTGACATATTCATGACTTTAAAAGGAATTTAATCATGTTGAATTGGGTACTTCTCTTTCTCATTGTGGCACTAGTGGCCGGTGTTCTGGGATTCACAGGTGTCGCCGCGCAAGCAGCAGGTATCGCCAGAATTCTGTTCATCATTTTTTTAATTCTGTTTGTTATCTCCCTCATTATGCATTTGCTAGGCGGCCGCGGCTAAGGAGCTCCAGATGAAGTCATCTCTCGGTATATTAGGAATCATATTAGTTGTCGTTGGCATCTTGTCGTTAGCCTATCAAGGCTTCACCTACACCAAGCACGAGCAAGTCGCGCAAATTGGCGATGTGACCGTCACCGCGGACACCCAAAAAACTGTATATTTATCTCCGGTATTTGGCGGCGCAGCACTGGCAGCGGGTGTGGTAATGGTTATTTTGTCGAGAAGAAAGTCTGATTAATTGATGCGAACCAAGAGGAGCATTACCGTGAAAAAAATCATTCTCTTGATCTGCATAATGAGCTTAACGACTGGATGCACGTTTAACACCGCACCATCCGGCAAAGCTACGAGTTACACATTGGACTCAGTTAATCCTCGTTGATACAAAAAAAAATCCCGGAGACAGATAATGTGTCCGGGGTTTTGATAGGTTTTCCTGTGTTAGGACACATTTATTTACGAAAAATATACGCTCTCGCCATTTAGGCCGAAGGCCTATCTTTTATAGCCCGGGGTAAGGCGCGTTTTTTGCGCCGCCACCCCGGGATACCATCACAAGACCACTTAGCGCTGAAAGCGCGACCCCCATTCAAGTACGCGCTTTCAGCGCTCAACACTGTAGCATCCTTAACCCGGGGTGGCGGCGCAAAAAACGCGCCTTACCCCGGGCTATGTATAGGCCTTCGGCCTAAAAATCATGCCAAGCAATTATAAATTAATGAGGATATCAAATGTTAGCGATAACGAAATTGCCGCGCCCCGCAAAAAGCGCGGGGCTCGCAATGACGGCATTAAGCCTTCTCAGTCTTCTTCTTCGGCAAATACAAATCTGTAATCGTGCCTTCGAAAACCTCAGCTGCCATGGCAATGGTTTCAGACAGGGTTGGATGAGGATGAATGGTCAGAGCCAAATCTTCAACATCACAGCCCATCTCAATCGCGAGCGCGACTTCAGCAATTAATTCACCGGCGTTTGGACCGACGATACCAGCACCAATAACACGATGCGTGGTTTCATCAATAATGAGCTTGGTGATGCCTTCGCTGCGACCAGTTGCCAAGGAACGACCACTAGCTGCCCACGGGAATACGCCTTTACCGTATTTGATGCCACTCGCTTTGGCTTCATTCTCAGTCACGCCAACCCAGGAAATTTCTGGATCAGTGTATGCAACGCTGGCGATGCACTTCGGATCAAAATAATGCTTGAGACCCGAGATGACTTCAGCAGCGACGCGGCCTTCTGGAATGGCTTTATGCGCCAACATTGGATTACCCACAATATCGCCAATCGCAAAAATATGCGGAACATTGGTACGCATTTGTTTATCGGTTTTGATAAAGCCGCGCTCATCAACATTCACACCAGCTTTGGCTGCATCAATTTGATCGCCATTCGGGCGACGGCCAACAGCAGATAAAATCATGTCGAATTTTTCTGGTTTTGGCGGCGCGTTCTCACCTTCAAACGTCACGTATAAGCCGTCTTTTTTGGCTTCAACTTTGGTGACCTTGGTTTTGAGATAAATATTTTTGTAATGCGCTTTAATGCGTTTGTAGAGTGGATTGACGATGTCACTGTCGGCACCAGGAATAATCTGATCCATCAATTCAACCACGGTAATTTCTGTACCGAGTGCATGATACACAGTCGCCATTTCGAGGCCAATAATACCACCGCCCAATACCAGCATTTTGCCTTCGACATTATTCAATTCGAGAGCGCCGGTAGAATCAATGATACGCTCATCATCAGGCAAGAATGGTAACTTCACCGGTCGTGAACCAGCGGCAATAATCGCATGCTTGAATTGAATAGTTTCCGTTGAGCCATCTTTTTTCGTGACCAGCAATTCATTTGGAGAGGTAAATTTGCCGACGCCCTGAACGATTTCAACTTTGCGCTGCTTGGCCAGCATTTTCAAGCCGCCAGTCAACTTGGAAACAACGCTGTTTTTCCAGGCCGCTAATTTTTTCACATCAATTTTCGGCTTACTGAAAACCACACCGCTATTACTCATGTCCGCGGCTTCATCAATGACTTTCGCAGCATGTAATAATGCTTTGGATGGAATACAACCAACATTGAGACAAACGCCGCCGATGTTGTCGTAGCGCTCAACCAGAATAGTCTGAATACCTAAGTCAGCCGCACGAAATGCTGCAGTGTAACCGCCAGGGCCGCTGCCTAATACTAAAAGATCGGTTTGGATAGTCATTGTAGCCTCTATAGTAATAAATTACGGATATCGGAAAGCATATTAGTTAAATGCATAATAAAACGCGCGCCGTCAGCGCCGTCAATCACGCGATGGTCGTACGACAATGATAATGGCAGCATTAAACGCGGCAAAAATTCATCGTTTTCATAAACAGGTTTTATTGAGGCTTTGGAAACACCCAGGATTGCCACTTCAGGCGCATTGATAATTGGCGTAAACGCAGTCCCGCCAATGCCCCCCAAACTGGAAATCGAAAAACAACCGCCTTGCATATCATTCGGTGTCAGTTGTTTTTTACGCGCTTTTTCGCTGACCACCGCCAATTCTTTGGCGAGATCAACGAGGCCTTTTTTATCAACATCACGAATGACTGGCACTACCAAACCATCGGGCGTATCCACTGCAACGCCAATGTGGAAGTATTTCTTCATCACTAAATTTTCACCGCTCGCATCTAAAGAGGCATTGAAATGCGGGAAAGCTTTGAGTGATGCAACGACTGCTTTCATCACAAAAACCAGCGGCGTTAATTTTACATTTTGTTTATCAAGATCGGCTTTCTGCGCTTTGCGGAAATCTTCAAGCGAGGTGATGTCAGCTTCACCGAATTGCGTGACGTGTGGAATCGTCATCCAGTTACGCAATAAATTTTTGCCAGAGATTTTCTTGATACGAGATAATTCTTTTACATCAACCAAACCAAATTTGGAGAAATCAACAATCGGCGCTGGCGCAAACGGCAGCGATGATGTGGTCACACTTGGTAATTGGGTTAACTGACGTTTAACAAAAGCCTGCACGTCATCTTTGAGGATGCGTTGCTTGGGGCCGCTACCAGAAATTAACCCCAAATTCACCCCCAGCTCACGCGCAAATCTGCGCACACCAGGACCAGCATGGACGTCACTGTCAGTTTGCAGCGTACCGGATAATGCTGCGGCATCATCTTCTTCATCTTCATCAGCAACTGCCTGAATGAATTCTGATTCAATAGTTTCAGCGCCGTCTTCATCCAGCACTTCAACTTTGGGAGCTGCAGCTGATTTCTTGGCTGTTGAGGACTTTGATTTGGCTGGCTTTGCTTCAGCTTTTGCTTCAGCCGCACCCGATTCAAGCGTCAGAATCACCGAACCGGCACCGATGTTGTCACCCTTTTTGACTTTGATGGCTTTAACAATACCGGCTTCAGTGGAAGGAACTTCCATCGTGGCCTTGTCTGATTCCAGCGTCACAACTGGAGTATCAACTTCAATTTTATCGCCCGGCTTGACCAATATTTCAATCACGGTAACTTCTGCGGAACCGCCTAAATCTGGGGTCGTAACTTTTTTCTCTGCCAAAACAACATCCTCCATTCACACTTAGCTCGTAGGCTGAGTATAAACTGACTTATGATTAAACGGTAACTGGATTTGGTTTCTTGGGGTCAATGCCGTATTTCTTGATGGCATCTTTCACCATTGAAGCTGGCACTTCGCCGTCTTTGACCAACGCGTAGAGAGCAGCCACCACAATATAATAACGATTCACTTCAAAGAATTCGCGCAGCTTTTCACGCGTATCGCTGCGACCGAAACCATCGGTGCCCAACGACACCAAAGTACGGTTGATATACGGCCTGATCATATTCGGATAGGCGCGCACGTAATCGGTTGCGGCAATAACCGGACCGGCATGACCTTTGAGGCATTGCTCGACGTACGGTACTTGTGCATCCTTATCTGGTGACATCATGTGTAAGCGTTCTTTCTCAGCACCATCGCGGCGGAGTTCACCAAAGCTGGTCACACTCCAGACATCGGCACCAATATTGAAATCATTTTTGAGTAATTCCGCTGCAGCAATCACTTCATTCAAGATCGCACCGCTGCCAAGCAATTGCACTTGATGCTTTGCCTTGCTGGCTTTTTGATAAAGATACATACCCTTGATAATGCCCTCTTCCACACCCTTAGGCATGGCTGGCTGGACATAGCGCTCATTCATCGCCATCACGTAATAGAACACGTCTTTTTCTTCCACATACATTTCTTGCAAGCCGTGTTGAATGATCACTGCCATTTCATAGCCAAAGGTTGGATCGTAGGCACGGCAAGTTGGGAATTCAGCCGCTGTCAGCAAGCTAGAACCATCCTGATGTTGCAAGCCTTCGCCATCGAGCGTGGTACGTCCCGCGGTTGCGCCGATCAGGAAGCCGCGAGCACGCATATCGCTCGCTGCCCAGATGTAATCACCAACACGCTGGAAACCAAACATGGAGTAATATGTGAAAAATGGAATCATGGGTAATTGATGATTCGCATACGAAGTAGCAGCCGCCATCCACGAAGCCATACAACCTGCTTCGGTGATACCTTCTTCGAGTACCTGGCCAGCCTTATCTTCTTTGTAATAGAGAAACTGTTCTTTATCTTCCGGCGTATACAATTGACCGACAGATGAGTAAATGCCAATTTGACGGAATAAGGCTTCCATACCAAAGGTGCGCACTTCATCAGAGAAAATTGGCACAATGCGTGGGCCGATGGTTTTATCTTTCAACAACACATTGAAGATACGACCGAGTACCATCGTCGTTGACATGGTACGGTCTTCCGAACCTTTCAAGACTGCATCAAACGCTGCGAGATCAGGCACTTCGAGTGGACTTGCCTTAACCTGACGTGAGGGTAAATATCCTCCGCCCAACGCTTCACGACGTGCGTGCAGGTATTTGATTGCTTCGCTCTTCGCATCAGCAGGAGCAAAACTAAAATCTTCGAGTTGTTTATCAGTCAGAGGCAAATTAAAGCGCGCACGGAACGCTTGTAACTCTTCAAGCGACATATCCAACTGGTTATGCGCAATATTCCTACCTTCAGCATTTGTTGTACCAAGACCAAAACCCTTCACGCCTTGCGCTAAAATAACCGTTGGCTGACCTTTGTGATTCACTGCTGCTTGATAAGCGGCATAAATTTTTACCGGATCGTGCGCACCACGACCAAGCTTGCCAAGCTCGTCATCTGACAAGTCAGAGACCAGCGCTTGCAGAGCTTCAGTGTTAAAAATAAATTCGCGCATATACGCGCCGCCACGAACATAAGCGGTTTGCAAATCACCATCGACACATTCTGTTAAACGCTGCAGCAAGGCGCCAGATTTATCTTTAGCAAATAATTTATCCCAGCTGCTATCCCATAATACTTTGATGACATTCCAGCCGGCACCACGGAATATTCCTTCCAGCTCTTGTACGACTTTGTAGTTACTGCGCACCAAGCCATCAAGACGCTGTAAATTACAATTCACAACGAAAGTTAAATTATCGAGTTTTTCACGCGCCGCCAATGACAGTGCAGCGATAGAATCTGGTTCATCCATTTCACCGTCACCACAGAATACCCAGACTCTGCGATCACCCTGTTCTTGTAAACCGCGATGATCCAGGTAACGAATAAACCTTGCCTGATACACACCTTGCATCATGCCAAGTCCGAGTGACACGGTGGCAAACTGCCAGAAGTCTGGCATCAACCATGGATGCGGATACGAGGAAACGCCCTGGCCACCCACTTCCTGACGGAAATTTTGTAGATACGTTTCACTCAAGCGGCCTTCAATATAAGCGCGAGCATAATTACCTTCAGAGGAATGCCCCTGGAAAAATATCAAATCACCGCGATGCTTGCTTGAGGCAGCACGGAAGAAATGATTCAAGCCCACTTCATACAAAGTGGCGATCGACGCAAATGAGGATAAATGACCGCCGACACCGCCAACATCACGCTTGGAGCGCAATACCATGGCAATCGCATTCCAGCGCACCAGCGCCTCAATGGCAGCCTCGAGCTCAAGATCGCCGGGATAGGCTGGCTGACTAGATACAGGGATGGTGTTACCGTAAGGCGTGATGACTGACGTTGACCCGGTGCCGACACCGTGTTTTTCGGCGGCAGACATTAACGACTGCAGAATGAATTCCGCACGTTCCTTGCCTTCGCGTTTTACTAATGAGGCCAGTGATTCCAGCCATTCACGGGTTTCTACGGGATCTTTGTCATTCCACGCTTTTGTCATGCTGCCATTCCTGTTTTTTAAACTTTTGTGATCGGTCGAGTCTGTTTTTTTTGGGCATTAAGTTTAACCTGAATCGCGCATAAAATCCAAAACACATGGACAAAAAGTAATGATGGCATGGGACAAAAACGGGCAACACATTTTTCTTATTGTACTCCTCCACGGCGCCCTTGTTTGGAACAAAAATAACCATCATTAAATAACGGCGGAATAAATATATTTAAATCAATGGGATAAACAACGTCAAAAATATATTTCGAACTTCTAAAAAAAATCAGCCCGGGAACGGGCTTATAATGGCTAAATCCGATCAGGGAATATCAGGAGACCAACCATGGAAGACCTTCACTGGTTTCAGCGCTTTCTGCACATTTTTTTCTTCAACTTAATAGTTTTTGGTCTTTTTTATATCTTATTTTCGCAGCAAGCACTGCACAATTTTTCAGCTTCCGTACAAACTCAAACTTTGCGAACAAGCTCCAGATAGGCACACACTTGCCGCGCGCCGTTTACCAGCCGCGGTCCAGCTCGCGATATGGAGTCCGGATCGATTGTGAACAACTGATGCTGACGTACGGCCGTCATTTCCGGCCACGCTTGCCATGCGCGCTTCCAGTCATCGTTAGTCGAGACACTCATGATCAGATCCGGGTTGCTGGCCAAGACCGACTCCCGATCTACTTCAGGCGCCACCGTTCTGGCATTAGCAAAAATATTCTGCCCGCCGCACAACTCCAGCACTTGATTGATCCAGCTCTCGTGATTCACTGTGATTAAGGCATAGGGATCAATTTGAAAAAATACCCGCAATTGATTGTGCGATGCCTTGCTACGCAACACATCTATCTCGCGTGTAAACTGCTTTGCAACCTTATCTGCCTGCTTTTGCTCTCCAGTCAAACAACCAAGCTTGCGTAATTGCTGCGGCACATCATCGAGTTTTTTCGGCGCGGCAACATAGACAGGAATTCCGAATTGTCTCAGCGCCGCCAGCTGACGTGGAAAAGCATACTTCCACGTAACAATTAAATCCGGATGCATACTAACGATACGCTCAAGGTCGATGCCACTATATGAACCAACCTGTGGGATATTCAGTGCGGCAGCAGGATAATCACTACCTGTCACCACGCCAACGACACGCTGGCCGGCGCCAATTGCAAAAATATTTTCGACCAGATCCGGCGCGAGCACAATGATGCGCTGCGCCGGCTTGGTGAGTCTAAGGTGGGAACCGGCATCATCGGTGACTTCGCAAGCTGCCACAGCAGACAAGGAAAACATAATGCCGGCCAACAAAAACAGAAGATGCAAACAACGCATCAGAATACGAAAACCAGTACAATCACAACCACTAATACAATAATGAATACACGATCCAGTAAACTCACCGCACTCTTTTCGATTGAACCATCTTGCGGGATTTTTTCAGAGTCATCAGTAATAGCAGCCACACCGCACTCAGTCAGCAATAAATCGTTACCATCAAGACCAAGCATTGCTCGTTTACGCCAGATATTTAATACCCGCGTGAAATTACCGGCCAACGCAAAAATAAAGCTTAAAATTCTGGCTGGAATCCAATCCATGATCATTACCATGACCCGTGCAGCTGCATTAATTTCAGGACCAGCAGAGTTTTCAGATGAAACCGCCATCAAACGATATAACAACGCACCTGGCAACCCCAGGACGCCGTACCAGAAAATCACGGCGAAGATGCGCTGATTGGAGGCAATGTAAATATGATTGAGTAATTCACGATGCAAAACTTCCGGTGTAGCGGCACTGCCAATCTGAAATGTAGATTTCAATTTATCTGTTGCCTGGCTTGCATCACCACCAGTGACAGCAGCAATGGATGCAAATGCATCTGCCCACAGATTTTGCGGACCAAAGCAATACAACAAAGCAAATAATTGAAACACTAACCATGGAAAGCCGTACAACAGGCCAGAAAAGAAAAACTTCAATATTGCCAAACCGACAAGCAACGGCACGATAGATCCAAGCAAAACCAGATACGGCGAGGCGCCAGGAATTTTCTCCATCACCAGACGTTCGCAAGCGCCGTACCAACCCCATTGGCGCAAGTGGCTCCAGTCAAAAAAGCGCTCTATTAATAACGCAACCAACACTACTATAAACGTCATGCTAACATTCCTTTTAAATAATCCCAGTCAAAAGCCGGCCCTGGATCGGTTTTACGCACCGGTGCAATATCGGCGTGTCCGACAATACGTTCTCTAACGATATGCGGGTATGCATCCAGCAGCGCGTTAATGACCTCAGTCAGCTGCTGATATTGTTCCGTCTCATAGGGTAAATCATCTGTGCCTTCCAATTCTATCCCTATCGAAAAATCATTACACCGCGTTCGGCCGTGAAAATTAGATTCGCCGGCATGCCAGGCACGTTTGTGAAATGGCACGAACTGAATCACCTCACCCGTCCGCTTGATTAGCAAATGCGAAGAAACGCGTAAATGCGCGATTTCAGCAAAATAAGGATGTTCGGTTGCCGGCAAGCGGCCGCAAAAAAAGCGCTCAATCTCGTCACCGCCAAATTTTCCGGGCGGCAGACTAATGTTATGGATGACTATCATATCAACCACCATTCCTTCCGGGCGGTCATCATGATGCGGCGAGGCTTGAAAATTTAGCGGCAAAAGCAACCCGCTTAAGGTATTTGTCTGGAATTTGGACTTGGTCATGGTCGCATTATAATCTGATTGCAAATACAATAGAAATATGTAAAAAATGACGGCTTTTCCCAAACAAGACAAAAGACCATGCAACCAGATGTGATAAGAGACCTGATAGAAGCAGGCCTACCCGAATCCCAAGCCCATGTTGAAGGCGATGGCGCCCATTTCACAGCGGTCGTCGTTTGCCCTGCATTTGTCGGCAAAAGCCGCCTGCAAAAACAGCAAATGGTGTATGATACAGTTAAATCACAGTTATTAGACGGCTCACTCCACGCTCTCTCCATCAAGGCATTTACGCCGGATGAATGGGAAGCGCTGGACGACGGTCTTGAAGAGGCGAACTAGCATGGAAAAATTGATTATTAAAGGCGGCATTCCACTCAATGGTGAAATCCGTATCTCAGGGGCTAAAAATGCTGCACTGCCCATCCTCGCGGCTTCGCTCTTAAGCGGCCACCCGGTTCAAATCAGCAACATCCCCCACTTGCAAGACGTGACCACCATCGTCAGCCTGCTTGGACAAATGGGTGTAAAGATTACTCTGGATGAACGCTCCAATATTGAAGTCGAAGCTGCCAAACTTGCTTCATATAGCGCGCCATATGATTTAGTCCGCACCATGCGCGCCTCCGTGCTCGTGCTCGGACCACTGTTGAGCCGTTTCGGCGAAGCAGAAGTCTCCCTGCCTGGCGGTTGCGCCATCGGCACCAGACCTGTCGACCAGCATTTACGCGGCCTGCAAGCCATGGGCGCTGACATCAGCATTGAAGATGGGTACATCAAGGCCAAGGCAAAAAGATTGCACGGCGCTTCTATCGTTATGGAAATGGTCACCGTTACCGGCACAGAAAATATCATGATGGCGGCTGTACTCGCAAAAGGCCAAACCGTGATACACAACGCTGCCCGCGAGCCTGAAGTCGAAGATTTAGCGAACTTCTTGAATGCGCTTGGTGCAAAAATCACAGGCGCTGGCACATCTACTATCGTTATCGATGGTATTGATGAATTAGGCGGCGGACGTTACCACGTTTTGCCAGATCGCATTGAAACCGGCACGTATCTTGCTGCCGCTTGTATCACCCAAGGCAAAATCAAAGTAAAAAATACCCGCCCGGATTTGCTTGATGCCGTGCTGCTTAAATTCGAAGAAACTGGCGCGATTATTGACACCGGTCCAGACTGGATCTCACTCGACATGCAAGGTAAACGTCCGCGTGCCGTGAACATCAGCACAGCTCCGTACCCGGCATTCCCAACTGATATGCAGGCACAGATGATGGCTGTGAACACCGTTGCTGAAGGCACTGGCATTATCACTGAAACTGTTTTCGAGAATCGCTTCATGCACGCGCAAGAATTACAGCGCATGGGTGCAGACATCTCTCTTAAAGGTAATACTGCAATTTGTAATGGCACCGATCAATTGCACGGCGCACCAGTCATGGCAACCGACTTGCGTGCCTCAGCAAGCTTAGTGTTAGCAGGCCTTGCCGCTAGCGGCGAAACACGCATCGACCGCATCTATCACATCGACCGCGGCTATGAATGTATCGAAGAAAAATTTGCCCAATTAGGCGCTCGTATTCATCGCGTACCATCGGGATCTGATCACTAATGAAACCTCATATCGCTTTGGTTCTGGCATTGATTCCACTAGCAACACTAGCCGCGAACCAAAGCGATATTGAAAAATTAGTGGCTGCGAAAACCAAACAACAAGCCACTCAAGTCGATCTATCTAACGCTGACCTTAGACGTTATTCATTCAATGAAAGCAAAATCAATTTGCAAGGCGCCAATCTTTCGCATAGCAATTTATCCGGGATGGATTTAAAAAATATTGATATGAGCGGCGCGAATTTGAGTTACTCGGATTTATCCAACGCAGAGCTCAATGCTGCAAATTTAAGTGCCGCTAATCTTGATCACGCCAACTTGAACGGCGCGACACTCGAACAAACAAACCTATCATCCAGTATTCTAAGCTACGCCTCATTAGCAAACGCGAATTTGCAACAAGCTAACTTAAGCGGCGCCAATCTGACGTGCGCTAACCTCAACCAGGCCAATTTAAGTCATGCAATGTTAGCAAGAGCAGAAATTTCCGGCGCCTCATTAGTCAGCACGATTACTAATGATATTAAAGATTACCAGACGGTAGTAGATACGCCGGTGAGGTGCGGCTAACTTCGTCATTGCGAGCCCTGCGCTTTTTGCAGGGCGCGGCAATCCAGTCTTTATGTTATTTGAGTGCAAATCGACGGACTGGATTGCTTCGTCGCGAAGAACGCTCCTCGCAATGACAGTCACCATCACACCACAATATAATTCACCGAAATCACATGATCCATGTGATTCTGATCACCCGGCTGAGCCGCAAAGATGTATTGATTGATGTAACCAATTTCCCAAAATTCCAGTGTTGACTTCAAAATATTAAACCCAAAAAAAGCACGGTTCTCACTCACAAGCTGGTGCGTGGTATAACTAGTTTTGTTTAACTGAAAAAAAACCTCATCGTAGAATACCGGATTAATGCTACCGAAATAAACATGTGGACTTTGCATATAAAATCGCTCACGCAACCGAAGCGATAATTCACTCTGATTACTGCGCTCCGCCTCTTCCAATCTTGTGCGCAACAATACCCTGACATTGCTCGCGTCTTTTGTTTCCCAAATGAATTGTTGCCAGAGCGTATTCACGCTGAAATAACCATCAAACGGATTAATGCCAGAATAACGATATCCAAGCCACAAAGTTTCGCCTGGCGCGATGACACGACCGATTCCACCCTCAACAAAGCCTAATTGCCAAGGGTGACTCTGATTAATAAAACGCATGGTTCCAAAAAACAAATAGCGCCAGTTAGGATCGGACTGAAATGGTTTTTGGATGGCAAGACCCAGCCAGAGTTTTTCATTTTGTTCGAGAGCGAGCGAGCTTTGCAAGGGGAGGAAAAAGCAGAATAGTATGAATACAATGCGAGAAAATCTGAACATCCGTTTATTTTTCATCGATAACTCACTGTTATTTTCAAAATGGGCGTGTTAACAAATATTCACGAAAAGAAGGCCCCCTCTCCCGCCCTAAAATATTTATATAAACTCATAGGTGATTGCGGGAGAGGGACCGGGGAGAGGGGACTTTCTTTTCCTACGCTGTGTTAGCTTCTCTAACAGAAAATATAACCCCGGACGCAACATAAAAACTGGATTGCCGCGCCCCGCAAACAACGCGGGGCTCGCAATGACGATCACGCCAAATAAAAATCCAGTGTCTTACGCAAACCATCTTGCATATTTACCTGCGGCTTCCAGCCTAAATATTCAGTTGCATGACGAATAGCTGGCACGCGCAATTCAACATCTTGATAACCTTCGCCGTAATATTTTTTAGCGTCGATATCAACAAGCTGAACTTTTTGAGCCAGTGCTGCATATTTGGGATAATTATCGGAAATCAACTGCACCATGGTTTCAGCCAGCGCACGAATCGAAACATTTTCATCCGGATTACCGATATTGAAAATACGATTATGGGCTTTATTATCTTTATTTTCGATAATACGAATTAAAGCATCAATACCATCACCAATGTAAGTAAAGCAACGTTGCTGCTCGCCGCCATTAACCAGATTAATATTTTCGCCACGCAGAATATTGCCGATGAATTGGGTTAATACACGTGAACCGCCTGGCTTCGGATTCATGACATTATCAAGACGCGGACCGTACCAGTTAAATGGACGGAATAGTGCGTATGATAAGCCATTATGCTTGCCATACGCATAAATCAAACGGTCTAATAATTGCTTGGAAGTGGAATAAATCCAGCGTTCTTTGTTGATGGGGCCGGTCACAAGATGACTGGTTTCTTCATCAAACGCGGAGTCGGTGCACATGCCGTAAACTTCCGAAGTAGACGGGAACACAATACGTTTTTTGAATTCAACGCATTGGCGGATGATGTCGAGATTCGCTTCAAAATCGAGTTCAAAAACTCGCAGCGGATCTTGCACATACATTGCCGGGGTCGCAATCGCAACCAAAGGCAGCACCACATCACATAACTGAATATGTTCACGAATCCAGTCTTTATTCTTGGTGATATCACCAGTTGTGAAGTGAAAATTTTTATTGGCGAGACATTCGCCCAACTTATCTTGCGTCAAATCCATTGCATAGATTTGCCAGTCTTTTTTGGTCGCGAGAATTGCTTCGCTTAAGTGACCACCGATAAAACCATTCGCACCCAGAATTAAAACTTTCATGAAACCCTCGTTATTTTTCTTATGAGTTAAACACACTATACATAACATCCAGGACGCGATCGTGGTCGGCGTCTGTCATCAATGGAAACAATGGCAAACTTAAAATACGATCACAAACATCTTCAGCGTGCGGGAAATCACCACGCTCGAATCCAAACGCTTGGCGATAATATGGATATAAATGCACGGCACGATAATGCAGACCCGTACCAATGTTTTTATCTTTCATGGCTTGCATGAATTGATCTCTATCCATACCGGTCACTTCTTCATTGATCATAGGCGTGAACAAATGCCAGGAATGCAAGTGATCAAATGCCGGGCGCTGTGGCAGCGTCCATTGCGCCCAATCTGACAAAGCTTCGTGATAACGATCGGCTAATTCATTGCGACGATCAATAAAACCACCGAGATCTTTTAATTGGTGAATACCAATCGCAGCTTGAATATCCATCATATTGTATTTGAATCCTGGCAACACAATTTCGTAATCCTGCGTACCGCTTTTGCCGTAACGATTCCAGGCTTGACGATCAATACCGTGGAAACGCAGACGCGCAACCTGGTCAGCCAGCGCCGCATCTTTGGTGACGACACAACCGCCTTCACCAGTTGTCATATTCTTGTTGGGATGGAAACTAAATACCTGCGTATCGCCGAAACTGCCAATACGCTTGCCTTTGTATTCAGAACCCATGGCATGCGCCGCATCTTCCAATACACGTAAACCGTAACGTTCGGCAATTTCATAAACTGGATCCATGTCGACTGGCAATCCAGCAAAATGCACCGGCAAAATGACTTTGGTTTTGTCAGTGATGGCATCAACCAGACGATTGATATCCATATTTAAAGTAGTGGGGTCGATATCGATCAATACTGGTTTGGCACCCGCCAAGACAATCGTGTTCAGCGTCGCGGCAAAAGTCAGCGGCGTGGTAATGACTTCATCACCCGGCTCAAGATTCATAGCGATCAAAGCCAAATGCAAACCAGCCGTTGCTGAAGCCAGCGGTAACACGAATGGGGCTTGAAAATATTCTTTCAAATCTTCAGTAAATTGCGCCACTCGCGGGCCCGTGGTAATCCAGCCGCTCTTGAGGCAGTTTACTACATCATCGATTGCATCCTGACTGATAGTAGGACGTGAAAATGGCAAAAATTCTTCTGTCTGACTGGTCTCACCAGCATTAATTACTTTGGGCAACAAGGTAAACCCCCGAGATAATAATAAAGATTCCAAACATACGCATGGATGTTAACGGCTCGCCGAAGAGATAATAAGCCGCAAACGCATTCACAACATAACCAATACTCAACATAGGATAGGCAAAACTTACCTGCACTCTGGAAAGAACCAGCAGCCACACTACCACACTCACTACATACATCACCAAGCCGGTGATAATAGGTGGGTTTGCCATCACTTTGACGCCAATCGGCAGTAAATTGGCAACGCTAAATTCGAAGTGACCGATCTGTCCCATGCCCGCTTTCAGCATCAACTGGGCACCGGCATTCAGGAGCACTCCACACAAGATCAGGGCGAAAATCATCATTGTCTGTAAACCTTTTTATCTTCAAGACCAGAGATAATACAAAATTTTCAGCAATATTACACATTTCTCTAGAAAGAAGTTATAATGCGCCCCACCCCAAACTGCACAAATAACTGCTAACAAGAGGATTAATCATGACAATTTTAGTAGGCAAGACCGCTCCTGACTTCACAGCTGCTGCGGTATTAGGCAATGGTGAAATCACCTCCAACTTCAATTTACACACCGCCATCAAGAATAAGTACGGCATCGTCTTCTTCTATCCCCTGGACTTCACCTTCGTGTGCCCATCGGAATTGATCGCAGTTGACAACCGTTTCGAAGAGTTCGAAAAGCGCAACACCCTGATCATGGGCGTATCGATTGACTCCCAATTCACCCATAACGCCTGGCGTAACACCCCGGTCGCTAACGGCGGCATTGGCAAAGTCCGTTACCCGCTGATCGCAGACGTCAACCATCGCATCTGCCAGGCCTACGGCGTTGAACATCCAGAAGCACACATCGCCTTACGCGGTGCATTCATTATCGATAAAAAAGGTATTGTGCGCTCACAAATCGTCAATGATCTGCCATTAGGCCGTAACATTGATGAATTGATCCGCTTGATTGACGCACTTGAGTTCCATGACAAGCACGGCGAAGTGTGCCCCGCTGGCTGGACCAAGGGCAAGACCGGTATCAAAGCAACAACCGAAGGCATTGCAGCGTTTCTTGCCAGCGAAGCCAGCGGTTTATAATCTCCATCCCGCACAAAAAAACCCGCTGCAGTGGCGGGTTTTTTTATACACCAATAAAACACATAATGCGTCTTTCTGTTCACAGAAAAGCAATTGAACTATTTGGCGACATTCTACAGCAACAAAAATCTAAATGTATTTTATGTGGAATGAAAATAATATATTGCTGATAATTTTCGCTTTCGAATTGTTTAATCTGATTTTTTTTCTCTTAAAGTTGCAAAAAACTTTGAAATAAATCCGATCGGTGTTATAAAATCCGACTCGCTAAAATGTAAAGTGAGCAATTAAATTCACTCAATTCATTTATTGCGATGTTTGAAGTAGTTTATTTTAAACTCGTCCGGATTAGACATTTCAAGGAGATACCACAACATGAAATTAAAACTCGTTGTAGCTTCAATGAGTATTCTTGGCTTGATCAGCGGCCCAGCGCTCGCCAATCATCACAACACCAAGAACAAACCAATGAAACAAGCTGAAGCAGTTCATGACTACAAAGACATGATGCCAAAAGTTTGCACCATTACCCCAAACACATTATCCATGGTTGAAATGAGCCAAAACGTTGGCCGTTCCATTCCAAACCCATGCAACCCAGGCTGGTACGATCGTATCAGAGTCAGCGGCGGCATCAATGCTGATCTCGGCAAATGGGGCAACAGAAACGCAAACCTCATGGGTGAAAACTATGAGCGTTTATCACTCAATGACGTTTACTTAAACATAGCTGGTAGCGTCAACGACTGGACCACCGTGTTTGCAAGTATCAACTACATGACTGCAACCACCAATCCAAACCCATCTGTGTTTAACACATTTGGCGCAGCAGAATACAGTGCAGCTTATGCAAACAACGTCGGCGGCAACGGCAACAACACGTTACAAGTTGAACAAGCCTTTGCAACGATTGCCAACTTCGACGTAACACCTATTTACGTACAGTTTGGTAAGTCCTTCCAGGATTTCAGCCGTTATGAAATTCACCCAATCACAGCCAGCCTGACCCAGGTTATGTCTGAAACATTAGCAACCTCGCTGAAACTCGGCTTTATCGCTGATGGCTTCAATGGCGGTGTATATGTATTCAACGATCCAATGGGCAAGATTGGCAGCAATACCACCCCAACCAACTACGGCGTTTCCGTAGGCTACGACATGAACAACGATCAATTCGGTTGGGATATCGGCGCTGCTTACCTGTACAACTTGATTGGTGCTAATGACGTTGCTTACAGCGTTAACAACTTCACCGGCGGCGCTGGCTACAACAGCCGTGTTGGTGGTGCAGCTCTGTACGGCGATGTTAACTACGGTCCATTCATGTTAGCTGCTCGTTACACCCAGGCAACACAGCAATTCAACGTTCTTGACCTGACCAAAAACGGCAGAGCAGATTTAACTGCAGCTTCCGTTGTACTTGGTACCGCAGGAACAGCTGTTACCCCAACTGCAGCAGCTACTGGTGCAAAACCATGGGCCGCTGGCATTCAAGCAGGTTATGGCTTTGATGCGTTCGGCAAGAGCCAGAACGTTTATCTCGGCTACCAGACTGCTCGTCAAGCAGCTGGCCTCAACTTACCAGAAAGTCGCTGGTTGGTTGGCTACGGCGTTGATATCCTCAAGGATACCTTGCTTGCAGCTGAGTGGGATCATGACATGGCGTTCAGCACAGGCAACGGCGGTTCCGGCAACAACACGAACCTCGTTTCTCTGCGTGCAGCTGTCAAATTTGGTTAATTCAACCAAACATCAAAAAGCCCGCGAAAGCGGGCTTTTTTTTGCTTAGAATAAATGTAGCCCGGTCGCGGGGTTTTTGGGCGGGGGGTTATTTTTTTCTTTTGGCAGCCGCCAAAAAACAGGACCGGGGGCGCG
>CAZWPD010000001.1:86929-123319 GCA_964636145.1 uncultured Coxiellaceae bacterium | reverse complement strand
GCACTACGTCTGATAGCTGAATTCGCACCTGGAGCTTCTGCGACAGTAGGTCTTTGTGGTGCGACAACGGGGATGTTACGTGATATTTGCGTAAAAAACTCAGTCGCAAGATTCGCCACCTGCCGATTGTTAGCATTCAAAACCTTGCTGACTTGTGACAGCATGTCTTGGTAAATATCGGCTCTTGCAGGTGCTGCAGCTAGGCTGGCGTAAGCTGGAGTTGTAAATGCTGCAGCGGGGATTGGGGTAATGATCCCAGCGAGCGCGGGTAAAGCGGCAACGATAAAATACTTGTCGCCGGTGAAAATAATTTTATGTTCAGGTTTAAGTTCGTTGTCAATTTCTGCGACGTTAATCACTTTGTTGTATCGGGTGAGCTTTTTGAAATAACTTCTAATTTGCGGTTCTTTCAGCAGGATCTCATCAACAACCAACAGGTTGGGTATTAGATTTTCTTTGTTCCTAAGCCATGCCGGAATTATTTGGCCGGCATTGTTTTTGCTAAGGATTCTGGCCGCTGGTAACGCGACCGCCGGATTAGGTAGAAACGGTAATTCTGGCAAATAGTAGACGGATTGCAGATCAGTAAGAAAAAATGCATCATCAATTTTTATGTGTTTTTTGTACTTCATCATGTCGTTTTCATCAATATCAATTATTTGATCGACGACTTCGCTAAGTAAAATAATTTTTACACCGCGTGATTTATCAACTTCTTTTCTCGAGCCGCTTTGTTGAATAATTGTTTCGCGGTCATACATTGAGGGTATAGTTTTTTGGGCGAGCACGTAGAATTCTTTTTTTGTGGCCTTGATGGCATTAATTTTTGCATCAGTGGTCTCGGTTGGTAATGACTTTGCGTGATCTGCTTGATACTTGTTAATAAATATTTTAGTTACTTCATCAAATTTTAAGTCAGCCGATGAATGAAAAAATTCCAATTTCTTGCAATCAGGTAGTCCATTTACGCTTGAGTACTTTCCGCATAATAAAATTAATTCTCTTAATGTTGGGGATGAGCTTAAATCCAGATTGACTGGAAGTACGCCGGTATCTGTGTAAATTGTGTGAAGGATGGGGCAGTTGCTGGCATTAAGTGATAACCCTTTTGCGCCTTCTGCGAATTCCTTCTTTGTGCTGGCATAAATTATTTGTAATTGATTTTGATGGTTTAGATCCAGATCAAGTGTGGCAGATGTTGTCGATATGTTCAGTTTGTGCAGTGATTTTGCTTGCTTGAGATCAAGTGTTTTAATTTTTACATTATGCACGTTGATTTCTTTCAGTGTGGCCGGTAATCCTGTTATTTCTTCAAGCGACATACAATTTACAATTGATAATTCTTCAAGACTGGTCAGGGCGGAGACGTCAAGTTGCGTCAAGGTGTCCGCATGATTGATGAGTAAGCGTCTGATGGCGCCAGTGCGCTCAGGCCATAATATTCTTGTGGCCTTGAAGCATTTGTTTAGGCGTATGACTTCTATTTTCCGTGTGCCACCAGAAAAATCGATGGTCTTGGCCACATCGGCATGAATAGTGATTGTGTGAAATGAATTATTTTTAATGGCAACTTTTACAAATCTGGCATCATTTCCACAATGAAAGTCATAATAGTCTTCAGTTAAATCCATGGATGCATCCTCGTTATAACAGAAGTATAGGTGATATTTGTGGAAATTCTGGTGAAATTTAGTCTTAAGAAAAGCTTTTGTTACAATGATCAACGAGTTGCGAGATGCGTGGAACCGCTATGATTTTTATGCAAAAAATTTATCATTACTGAGTAAACAATGACTTAGAAAATCAAAAAAAACACGCGTTTTTATGTTATTCTGATAGTGATGGTGATGGAAAAATAAATATAATAAAGAGGGGTGTTATGCCAGACCGGGTGCATGAATTATTAAATTTCTGGTTCGGTAACCTGGGGTCGGCAGATCTTCCATCTAGCGATCGCACCAATCTATGGTTTGGCGAAAACGAAGTTGTGAAGAAACATCTTGTGCGTGCATTCGAAAAAGAATTTCAGTTGGCTTGCGACGGTCAACTCACTGAATGGTCTAAAACTCCTCGCGGTCGTTTAGGGTTGATCATACTGCTCGATCAATTTCCCCGTTATATTCATCGTGGCTCTTCCAAAGCCTTTTCGTTAGATCAGCAGGCTCAAACGTTATGCGCAGAAGGGCTGAAGGAGCAAATGGATCATTCGCTGACATTAATTGAGCGAGTGTTTTTCTATATGCCGATGGTGCATGCTGAGGATTCGCAAACGCAGGAAAAGTCGATACGCTTGTATCAGGAATTAGTAACTTTATCGATGAGTGAGACGACGCAGATATATCAATTATTTCTCGCATATGCCTATGCACATTTCCGCGTTATAAAAGAATTCGGACGTTTCCCGCAACGCAATCATGCGCTTGGTCGCAAATCTACAGATGCCGAGCTGGCATTTCTCAAAAATTCGTAATAATATTTATCTGATCCATTCTTCGCATCACAATATATTGGGGTCGTAGCTCAGTTGGGAGAGCGTCTGGTTCGCAATCAGAAGGTCGTGGGTTCGACTCCCATCGACTCCAAATTCATCCCGCCTTATTTTCTTAGCCTATTCAAGGTCATTGGTATGATGCCTATCGCAATGCCGCCGATGCCAATCAATAGGGTGACAGTATCAAAGGTTGGTATGCTATAGATGGCAATAAAAACCAGAAAGCTCGCGCTGGCAGCCGGCCAGAGACATAGCATGAAGAAGCTGCCGAGTCCTTTCATGGCATCTTTGCGAAAATGCCAGACGCAGGCATAGCCGGATAGTCCGTAATAAAATGCCACTTGAAAGCCAATCGCATTAACCGAATCTTTGATGATTAGATTTATGTTGGGAAAGTACGAGGATAGGAATAACAGTGTCAGTCCGAAGCCAACAATCACGCTGGTTGCAACCCATGGTGTCTTCCAGCTTTTATGTAATATCGCATAGCGTGGCTGCAATGCGCCATCACGAGCCTTGGCATACATGGTGCGAGTGAATTGCAAGATAGAGGTTTCAAGTGTACCTATTGAGCTAAACATTACTGCCATGACAGCAATGTAGCTCCATGGATTTGGGAAAAGTTTCTCAGCTAGTGCGAACAAAACATTGGTTCCAGCTTGCTCGATTTCTGCGTCGCTCATGACCAGTAATACTGCAACGGCAAAACTCATAAATAGCATCAATACGATGATCATTGCGGCAACGGCGCCGCGTCCTGGCGCGCTGGCTGAGTCACGCGTTTCTTCATTGAGATTAACCGTGACATCCCAACCCCAGAAAAAAAACAAGGAGACCAGGGCGCCTGTGGCGAACAAGGTTGGGGTGAATTCAGTTGGCGAGAACCAGCGCCATGAAATTGGGTGAATAGGTTGATGGCTGTATTGGATAAAAGCGGCGATGATGACTGCGACCAGGGCTCCAACTTCGATGGTGGTCATGATTACTTGCGTGTAGCTGGTGAGTTTGATGCCTTTGACAATAACGGCGCCAACCAGGATCAGCCAACCAGCGGCAACGAAGGTAACCATGCCGGTGTTATTGACAAGGTGTGGGGCTACCAAAGTGAGTGTGGCGGTGGCGGCAGGAATGGTTCCAGAAACCATGAAGACGGCTGTTGCGACAAGAAGCGCCCACCCAGCAAGGAAACCGAGCGCAGGATGAAAGACTTGCCCTACCCATGCATAAGAGGCTCCTGCATTGGTAATGACACGGTTTAAGTGCATGAAGGCCAGCGTAATGCCGAACATGATGAGGCCGCAATATAGCAAGCTTGCTGCTGATAGCACGCCGACTGTAGCAATCAGTGTTGCGGTGGTTGCGGCTACACTAAAAGCAGGCGCTGTGCCGGCCACACCCATGACTGTAGATTCGATAAGCCCTAAAGCGTCTTTGTCTAATTCGGTCGGATTGTTCATGTCATGGCATCCATTATCTAGGCAATATTATAGATACTACCTATTTGAGATGCTAAGGACAATAATGATGGCGATATGTCAGCGAATTATCTATCTATCAGCGTGGTGATAGTTTGATAGGCCTCAGGGCCAATTGCGTATGAGCCCAGAAATGGTTTGTCCAGACTAATGAGTAGAAAAATGATGGCAGACATCATCAAGGCCGAAGCAATGACGCTGAAGATGTGGAGGTAAAAGTTAACACCAAAGAGATAGCTAATGCAAAGCGATAATCCTGTACCAAGCAGGATGACAACCCATATTGCGCTACTTAAGGAAGAGTTGCTTGCCAGGATCCGATTTTCGCGTGCATCGTATAGATTTCTGATGACAGTGATCATGTCGGTGATGACCGCTGTATCGGTATTGCTGGATATGTTGTATTGACGAAGCTGTATGGAGATTTTATCAATGAGTAGGCTCCCTTCGTATGAGATCGGCGCCCCTTGGTTCATCAGCGGCCATTCTACCTTAATTACCTCTGAGAGGTAGTGTTTGAGGTTTGTTTGTATCTGCGATTGTTCGGGTTGGTTGAGCCAGCGGCTATCACGATAAAGGTCGACGATAGCGTTAGCCTCTCGTTGCATGGCATCAACAGCGAAGTTGTTACTATTAACGAGGTGCGCCGTGGCAAAACCTGCTAACACTCCGTAGATCACGGCTATAAGGGCGCTGGTGCATCCTATTACTGCATTATCTTGATAGCGTAGGTGAAGTGGTATAAACCATTTAATTAAAAATAGAGCTAGCAATGAAATTAGAATAAAAAAGCTGCTTACTAGAAAAAACAATTCAACATTTGTTGTTCCATATAAATAATCTAGCATAATCTTCCTTGGCTAATGCTGTGATTCATCATTTTTATTGAAGCTCGCAGGTCTTGTTTTATTGTTTTTTAATACTTCAAATAAATTTTCGTAGACGTTGTTCGCGCTCCACACGTACCAACCAGAGACATTCTGTGCGTCTTCAACTGCGCGGATTTGTTCGAGTAGGTATTTTTGTTTTTCAGCATTAGATGTTTTTTTAACATAGTGATAATTGACCGCTTCGATAAATGCATGAACCTTGAATGGCTGCTTATGGTCGAATTGTCCGGTTAATGAGTTTAAAGACTGGTTAACGGTTTTATATGGCTCTGCAGAATATTTTTGATAAGGCCAGTAGTGGGATGGATAAACCATGGGATTGACACCATCAACACTATCAGCAAACATTTTGATGTCTTGCCCAATATGCATGGAAGGGTAATAGCTGACTTCACCGAAGATATCAATTTCCATTGGTACGCGTTCGGCATTTATTTTCGATTTGTATTGCTTCAGTATCTGGTAAATATCTTTAGCGTGTTCTGGGTTGGCTGGTTGTTTAGAGCTGTAACGGATGTAATCGAGTTGAATGACATCAGCGCCAGATTTGATTGCGTCTTCAATCATTTTGTATTTTTCATCGAGGTAGGCTTGCGACTTGACTTGTTTTGCATTGCCGCCGTCAGAAAACACGACGATACGAACAACGCATTTTATGCCGGCTGCTTTGACCTTGGCGAGTGCAGGGGCATAACGAGAGCTATAATATTCATGATCAATCACAAATGTATTGATACCTACCGCTTGTGATTCGCGAATAAAATAATCTAGTTTCTCAGGGTTTTCTAACATGTATTGCGTGATGTAAATGCCCTTGTCCCAAGCATGAGCAGTTGTTATCAGGCATAAAAGAGCTGTTGCACCAATTATTCTTCTTATTATTAAGGTCCACATGGTATGCGTCCTTGCTGTGTGTTTACCTATAATTATAATCTAAAAGTTCTCTCGCGTGTTGCTTGGATGCATAGGTGGTTACCCTTATTGCGCATCACATTTCTATATAATTCATTGCATTATGAAATGAAGATTAAGCGATTCGTTTGATTTATTCGAGGTGAGGCTCGTGTTTATGTAATACAATATATATAAAGGATTTGGTGATGTTTACAGGGAGTATAAGTGTCTATTTTAACTAGTCGCAAATTCCGCGTAGATATATTGACGATTTTTATCACTATATTTCTGACATCTATTCTCGGAATTACATATTATTTCTATTCGCGCAGCAATGAAGCGGTATTGCGTGTAGCCAACGGATTTATTAGCCGTACCATTGATTCAATCACGCAGAAACTTGATGAGTTTCTGCAGCCAACTCCTCTGATTGGTATTGCCAATCTGATTATGAATGATTTGAAGCTCGATAACGCTGATATGAATGCGCTTGCGTCATATATGCATGTTATCCTTAACTCGTATCCTCAATTGGTAAATGCCTATATAGCCGATACCAAAGGGAATATTTTTATCGAAAACCGCATCTCAAACCAAACAATATCGAGTCAAATCACCCCTTTCCTCAGAAGTGATGACATTCCTGCTAGTGCTAAATTTATATCTGAAATGATTACACGGTCAGGTGATATAGAGTCAGTCAAGCTTGTATATAAAAATGAATTTGGCGTGGCAATTGAAAAGGCCAGAATGTCATCAATCAATTTTGATCCGCGTTCGCGGCCATGGTTTATGAGCGCAAAAGAAAGCGGAAGATCTATGTGGATAGGGATCTATTCATACAATAATTTACCATCGCAAGTAATGACGATCGCGTTCCCAATTTATTCTGGCAATCAATTTATGGGCGTGGCGGCGGCTGACTTAAGTGTGAGTGCTATTCGTGAGGCGATGGATAGGTTTTCAATTGATACGCAGGGTGTCGTATTTATTGCTAATCACCACGGCCAGATTATCGCCTATCAGGATCAACCTGGTTCGACAACGCATCAGAGTAAAGACGCGTTGATAAAAACCGCGAGCAGCATTCATATGCAAAATGACGAAAGTAATTTTATATTCAACGAACATGGCGTTACTTACATCGCCTATTTTAAGTCATATTCGGTCAGCGGCAAGGAGGAGTGGGAAATTGCAGCAATCGTTCCCATTGATGTATTTGTTGGGAGTATCAATCAGGCGAATAGAAAGGTATTAATATTTTCTCTATCCACTTTGATAGTGGGGTTGATATTAGTCGTGATGGTATCAAATCGAATATCGAGGCCGATTATCAAGATTGCGGATGAGACGCAAGATATGCAGCATTTCAACTTTAAAAAAGTGACTAATATCCAAAGTTATATCTATGAAATTCAAGTGATGGTGGCTGCTTTAAATACTGCCAAGTCTTCCCTGTATTCATTCTCAAAGTATGTTCCTCGCGTTTTGGTCGAGCAACTATTAAGGTTGGGAGGTGTTGCTGAACCGGGTGGCGAAAAGAAAAAAATCACCATATTGTTTTCTGATATAGAAAATTTCACATCTAGTTCTGAGATTGGCGATCCAAATCAATTAATGGAGCATCTCTCTGATTATCTTGACACCCTGACAAAGTGCATTCACCGCCATCACGGCAATATTGATAAATATATTGGCGATTCCGTTATGGCGTTCTGGGGTGCACCACAAGAAGATGATGATCAGGTGTATCGAGCATGTCTCGCTTTGCTTGATTGTAAACGTGAGATGCATCGTTTTGCTAAAGCTTCTGCGTTGCAAGGTAAGCCAGTATTTGGTACCAGGTTTGGGTTAAACACTGGCTTAGCGATTGTCGGTAATTTGGGCTCATCTGATCGACTTAACTATACTGCGATAGGCGACACAGTAAATGCTGCATCTCGACTCGAGAATATTAACAAGATTTACGGTACTGAAATTCTTGTGAGCGAAGATGTCTATCTTGCTGTATCAGATTTTTTTCTCTTTCGACCGATCGATACGGTTATTTTGAGAGGCAGAAAGGCGCCAATAAAAATATTTGAATTAATTTCTGCGAAAGATAAATTGACAGAATTTTCAGCTACTGATGCACAAATTAGATTATGCGTGCTGTTTAATGATGCATATTTGTTGTATCAGTCTGGTGAATTTAAACGAGCCCTTTTTGTCTTTAATGAAATTGCAATTCTTTATCCAAATGATAGGGTGACAAAATTATATATTCAACGCTGTCATGATCAGGAAGCTAAATAATGAGACCAGGTTCAAATTCGAAAATTTCTTTGTCAGCAGCCATAGCAATCGGAATTGGTGGCATGATAGGTGCTGGTATTTTCTCGATTCTCGGTGTTGTTGCTGAGGCTGCTGGAGCTGCCATGTGGCTCTCGTTTCTGCTTGGCGGAATTATCGCCTTATTTTCAACATACTCATATGCTAAGCTTGGGGCGAAGTATCCCAGTGCTGGCGGTGCTGTTGAATTTCTGGTTCAAGGTTGGGGTAGGGGCTCGATAAGTGGCAGTACTAACTTGTTTATGTGGATAGGCTATATCATATCGATTGCGCTTTATGCGCAGGGTTTCTCTGCATATTTCCTGACATTTTTCATGCCTACGCCAGATCCATTGCTTTCTAAAGCTGTTGCTTGTGGCATCGTCATTTTATTTACGCTTATCAATATGCTTGGTGCTGGCTCAGTTGGCAAGGCAGAGCTATTTATTGTAATCATCAAGGTAAGCATTCTGCTTTTGTTTGCTGGGGTGGGCTTATTCTTCATTCACCCAGCGAATCTGGCTACTTCGAATTGGTCTAGCGTTGAAAGCATCTTTTTCGGTGCCGGAGTTTTGTTTATTGGTTATGAGGGTTTTGGTTTAATCACTAATGCCGCCGCTGACATGGATAACCCTCAGAAAACCTTGCCGCTAGCATTATACTTAAGCGTGTTCATCGTCATAGCCATTTATCTTGCTGTCTCTATAACAGTGATTGGCAATCTCTCAATCTCTGAAATTCATGCATCTGGTGATTTTGCTTTAGCTGCAGCGGCGAAACCATTTTTTGGCGAATTTGGGTTTAAGTTGATTTCGATTGCTGCGTTGTTCTCAACAGCGTCTGCAATCAATGCCACCTTGTTTGGTGCAGCAAATGTTAGTTATATGATTGCCCGTGATGGTGAGTTGCCAGCTTATTTCGCTCGTACTGAATGGCGCGGTGCTACAGGTGGTTTGCTCATCACAACATTTTTAGTTATTGTCTTTATTCTTTTCTTTGACCTGGCTGGTGTGACGATGATGGGTAGTGGTGCATTTTTGTTGATATATGCTGCGGTTAATGCCGGTCATCTTAGAATATTGCCACAGACCGGAGCTAAAAAATCGTTAGTTGTTACATCTTTGGTTTTATGTCTTATCCTCTTTTGCGTGCTTGAGGTTTATACCTATCAACACTCACCTGCTGCGGTTTATACCATGATAGGATTATTAGCGGGTTCGTTCATCATCGAACGAGTCTTGTATTTCAGATAGAATTATTTCACCGACATTATTTATAAAATAATTTCATCGCCTTCATGTGGGGCGATACATTTTGTGTTTGATTTTCGTTCGGCTAGTATCGTTCTTGCTTGAAGCAGTTTACGATCAATATCGTCATCAGATTGATCGGGGTCGTGGTGGTGAAGGCAGAGTAATTTCACTTTGGCTTTGTCGGCAATATCTACGACGTTGGTGAGTGGAGAGTGCCCCCAGCCAATTTTTTCGACGTACTCTTCATCGGTATAAGTTGCATCAATAACCAGTACATCTGCTTCATTAATGAAGCGAATTAGGCGATTGACCTCTTCTTCGTTGTAGTGTTTAACATCAGTCTTTAAATATAATTCATTGTCAGTGATATAACAAAAAATTTTACCTTTATAGTCCAAGCGGTAACCAAGACAACGTCCTGGGTGATTTAGTAACAAGGTTTCGATTTTAATGTCATCTACCATGAAGGATTCTTCTGTCAATGAGCGAAACTTAACGGTAGAAGAGAATTCACTCATGGTTACTGGGAAGTAAACACTATCCATTTGGTCTGATAGATATTGCTTAAGTGTTACGCTGCCTTGGTCTGATCCCAGAAATTCGAAATCATTACCTTTCATATATAGTGGCATGAAGTACGGGATGCCGTTGATGTGATCGTAATGCGGATGTGAAATGAGTATTTTTGCTTTATAAGGTGTTTGCTCTTCACCAAGAATGTGATTGGATAACTCTTTGATTCCAGTTCCGGCATCAAAAATAAAGCGGTGTTTGTTGCCAATATTGAGAGTAATACAGTTTGTGTTGCCACCGTAGCGCAATGATCTGATCCCTGGAACAGGGAGTGTTCCGCGCACTCCCCAGAATTTTATTTTAATCCGTGAATATATATGCGATAAAATTTCAGGAACAAATTCTTCCGGGTCGATAGGTTTTGTCATGTAAGCATCAGCACCCGCTTCAAGAGCGCGTCTGCGATCATAATCAAATTGTTTTCCTGAGACCACAATGAATATTGGTTGTTTGATGTCACTTGTGCTGCGAACTTGTTTTAATAATTCCAGTCCATCCATGCCAGGCAGGATGAGGTCGCATAATACACAATCAGGTTGATGTTCGGTGATATATTCGAGTGCGCGATCGCAAGAGGTAAATGCGGCAACATCGTGTCCTGCCTTTGATAGCAATGATATGTAAATCTCGAGGACTGGCTCACTGTCATCGATTACTAAAAATTGCAGCTTCTTGGGCATGGTGCCACTCCATGGGCAGATAACTATATTATAGCTTCTTTGGATCAAATTTAGTTGAAATAAAATCCAGAGCTTGCGTAACTTGTTGAATTTTTCGTATAAATATTTGTCATATATTTCAGACTGTTGCAAAAATATCTTCATTTACAAAGACAGTCACTTCACTTAACATCAAGAGAAATATATAAATCAGGGTGATTTATGCATAATAGAAAAAGTCAGGATTTTCAGCCTCCCCATTCACAACCAGCCTCATATATTATCCGCTACTTCGAAAATTTAATGGATTTAACCCATCAGCATCCGACCCTCATGAGCGGAATCGTTAATGTTGTTGGAATTAGTAGTTTGGTGTTAGCAACGTCACCAATTATTGCAGCTGCGTTAGGCTATGATGCACCAGTAGGAGCTGGCGCAGCTGTCATTGCTGGAGCTGCGTCTGTACTCGCTTATGGCACCCGATTCGCACAGCATAAAATTTTTGGCTTTCCCGTTGATCCCACTGAACAGGTTTACAAAGAGGGTAAGTTTTCTTACAAGAGTGCGACAGCTGAAATCATTCTCAACGAAGGTAGGTTGCCACTTTTAAAAATTATTGCTGATGATAGTTATGATGCAGGTTATGCAGAAGGTAGAATTCTCGCCGAAGCCATGAGAGTTAATCTCGAAAAAACCAATTTTTTATATACACTCATGCGCGTCGGCATGAATGCACCTAAGCATAACCATCATTTGAAAGATTATCTTGCCAGCATCTTGAAAGTGATTCCCGAAAATTATCAGCGCGAAATGCAAGGCAAGGTCGATGCCTATAATGATTGGCTAACTGATACTGATCCACGGGCTGAGATCTTATCATTTGAGCGTTATTTGTTGTTGCAGTTGATGCCAGACCTCCGCAATTATAATCCGTTCCCAGAAAGAAGATGGTCAGAGAGTATGCCAAACTTAATTCCTAAGCCGGCATGCACATCAATTGCAATGCGTTTGGGTCATTATACTTTTTTCACTCGTGTATTGGATTGGCCGTCTCATGGGGTGGCGGGTAAATATTTCATGCAAATCGATAGAAAAATTAGTAACACCAAACGTCATATTGATACCGGCTTTCCTTTAATTTCTGGTGTGCTAACTGATGTGAATGAAGATGGATTGTTTCTGGAAATGAATGTTGCTCACGGCGATAAGGTTGTTACACCAGATGGTATACCTGCTATCTTGTACAATCGATTTATTGCCGAACACGCAAGTAGTGTTGCAGACATTGCCTCACTGAATGAGGTGCAAAAACCTGTCGGTGCCTATCATCTAACTGCGAGCGATGGCAAGGAAACGCAATCATTTCATTTCTATCAAAATGCTGAGGTACAGAACGATCATGAGGTTGATGTGTTGCCAACTGATGAGACCGCGCCACATTTACTCGTGGTTGCTAATCACGGTTTGCAATTTAAAGATTCAAAGCCAACACAGATAAATCATCGTGATAGTGATGAGCGCAAACGTAATATTATCAGCTTTTTCAGTCAGCCGGCGCTTCGTGAAAAGTTGGACCTTGCAATTAGTATGCAACAGGGTGGCGTAAAATTATCTGTTGACGATGTTAATGAATTGCGTCAAATATTCTTACAGGCAGCGCGTTTGGCCTTGGTGAGTAATTGCGAATCGGTTCTGTGTGAGATTCTTGTGTTCTGTGGCGACCAGATCCAAAGCGCAACTGCGGCAACGGATAATCTTTATGCGCAGAGAAAAGAATTGAGCGAGTTTAAGGAGTTGTATTTACCGTTCCGAATCTAATGAGCATGCAAATCATGTGAGCAAACTTTTGTTTTTGCTTGTTGCGTGTATAATTGCGCTACTTAATTAGGGGTATCACATGCGAAATATCATATCTATCGTCCTGATGATTTTTATCAGTTTTAGTCTCGTTATCAGTGATGCACATGCAAAACGTTTTGGTGGCGGGAGAAGTTTTGGAACATATCGTTCAAGCAGTGCTTTCACGCGCGCCAAACCTGCCGCTCCATTCCAGAATACTGTGTCACCAAATCGTAATCGCTGGCTGGGCCCGCTTGCTGGTTTAGCCGCTGGTGGATTATTGGCAAGCTTGTTTATGGGGCATGGCATTGCCAGTGGCATGATGTCTTGGTTGTTAATTGCAGGCATTGCCATGTTGCTGCTAAATTTATTGCGCGGGTTCTCACGTCATAAAATCCAATCTTCTCCATCGGGTCAGGTTTATCAATTTCATCCTCAGCAGCAAGAGCAGTATGGCGGTTCTATTCAGAACATTCATGATGGTGCCATAAATTTTTACCCTGCGGATTTCAATAAGGCTGAATTTTTGCGTTTCGCTCAGGTTCAGTTTATTCGCTTACAAGCGGCTTATGATCAAAAAAATCTGCAAGATCTGGCCAACTTTACGACTCCTGAAGTTTATGCAGAGGTTAAAATGCAACTGCAAGAACGCGGCGATGTTGTTAATCAAACGGATGTTGTTACTGTTGTTGCTGACCTGCTCGATGTCAGCAAAGAATTTCAGGAGACGACGGCAACAGTTAAATTTTCAGGTCTTATTAAAGAGGATACGCAGTTGCCCGCAACCCAATTCGATGAAATTTGGCATTTCTATAAGAAGTATGAAGGTGCGGCCTGGTTGGTGTCCGGGGTTCAACAAACCGCATAGTATTTACATATCATCTTATCTGTAAGTCATTGATATTCTCATATAATTTCAACCTCGTCGCGTATATCCGCGGCGAGGTTGGTTCTCATTAAAAGTCCTTGTTTTAATAGTGTATTAATATTGATCATATACAATGCGTTATCTATTATCACATGGCACAGAGTATCCTTATGAGAAACAGAGTAGGCGGTTTATTTAGAGCAGCAAGGCAGGGGATGGTTGCCACGCAACGCGTGGATCACTTTGCTACTTTTAATAAGGTGGGAGCGCGAAATTTTGACGGTGAAAATAACACTAGATCTCATTCGTATTGGCTTGAATTGGTGAGATCTAAAGGTCAGTTTATTGAGATGGTGTCTGAGGATATCCTTACCAAAGAAATATGCGAAGCAGCTGTGCACAGCGATCCGCTAGCCATTAAACATGTGCCGCACCAGTTTCTGGATGAAAAAATGATTGTTGAAGCGGTTTCGCGCAATTACAAATGCTTTTTCATGATCCCTAAAAATATGCGTTCTGAAAATGTTCATTTGGCTCTAGCGCATCATTATGACTTTACGATGGCACTCACTGATCATAATCTCATTTCTAAGGAAGCTTGTAGATTCGCGATCCAGTTTAATTCTGCGCAAGCAAATCATGTGCCGGAAAAATTCAAGGCTGAAACAGATGCTTATCTCGCAGGCGTCAAGTATCTGATTGTGAGACAGGTAAGGGGGAATGCGAATGATGAGATTAAATTTTCCGCGATCTCTTACGCAAGAGCTGAAAAGCGCAAATTAACTTCTCTATGCGCTTATCCTTGCTATGTGTCCGATACTCTCCAAATGCTCACTGACAAAGGCGCATCTAGTCTCAATCTTGTTTTTCTTGCCCACTTAACATTAGATGGAAAGCCGTTTGCTGGTTTTCATACTGATGAAATTATTGCATTACTTGAGAAGCATCCGATTATTGATAAGGTTACGTTACTGGGTTGTAAGACCATTGATTCATTACAGCTAGATAAAGAAGCTGAAATGTTACGTAATCTTGGTAAATCAGGAGCTGAAGCTAAATGTGGTTTGATTGTGCTCGATGCTCTTCCTGGTTCTGATGAGTATGGCTCATTGCTCGCCAAAACAAAGCTCAGCCGGACCTTTGTGATGACTAATGATTCACTCTTGTATCTTGAGACTACTATCGGTGGTGATGTTACGAATAAATTAACACCCTTAGATGCGAATGCAAAAAAATCGATTCTTGCCAGTCTCGGTCCAGATAAAACCTATAAATTCAGAAAAGAAAGCGAGAAGATGATTGTGCGCAGTCATATGGCGCCCCTGTCATCTACTGAATTTCGTATGCTCGATAAGCTTAGCGACGGTGCCGATAGGTTCACTAAATCGCATTCCCAGTATCAGTCAGACAAAAGTAAATATCCGTTTTTGGCGAGCATTTCGATCGACAAAACAGAGAAAGCTAAACTCCTGCCTTCCCATGCTAAGAATGTAATTGAAGCGATTGAGAGGTCAGATAAAATCAAGCGTGATGTCGTTGTGAAAGGCTACCCAAGTCGTATTTATGCCGATCAGATTCATCATGCCAATATATCAACACAAGACGATGTCTTGCTACCCGGTAATTTTGGTTTTTTTGTTGATCGTATTAATCGTCCGTTATTAACAAAAATGCGCAGAGGATTCGCTGACAAAAAACCGGCTCCAGATGCCAGCGCAAAGTCGCAGGCGAAGTCAATCCAATACACGGTTAGGAAACACAATTAGAGCGCTGTATTCTAGTTATCGTTTCAGTGCTAGCGTGTTGCTGTTGCGGTGGTTCGTATTCATATTCCTTTCTCTGTTGAAGAGTTCGAACAAGGAGTGTCTCCTTGGTTGCGGAGTGTGGCTAAGTGTTACTGAGCTTGCTTCTAGCTCTGCAGCTAATTGCGCGTTCAGATTTCTCGTGTTGATCTCGTTTGCAATTATATTCGCGACATCTTCATTGCCGTGTCTCTGTGCTAGCGCCATAGGTGTAAGACCCGAACGAATTAATTCCGTATCTGGATTGGCATTGTAGGCGAGTAGTAGTCTCGTCATTTCCGCATCTGGGCGTTTCGCTGCGATATGCAGCGGCGATCTGCCAGAGGTGTTAGCAATATCCGGGTTAGCGCCTTGCGCTAGTAATCGCCTTGCTACAGCAAGGTGACCACGCTTCACGGCGGCATATAACGCGGTTCTGCCGTAAAGGCAGGTTTCGTTAATATCGACGCCTTGTTTCAATAAAATATTCACGACATTGAGGTGGCCATTCATGGTGGCTACATATAGCAAAGATAATCGATGCGGATTATTTTTCGCTAAAGCAATATTAGCTTTTTTCTTCAATAATAAATCAACATTTTCCGCTTTGCCGTAGTATGCGGCGACAAATAAAGGTGTAGAGCCATTAGTCATAGCTGCATTAACTTTTACGCATTCTCCCAACAAGATTTTCATTATCTCTGGATTGTCGAGTTTTGCAGCTAGATGCAGTGCTGTAACATGCTCGGTTCGGTCTGCTGCACTGGGGTTAGCGCCATTTGAAATTAGAAATTTTACCAGCGAGATACTTTGTGCTTCTACCGCATGATGTAGCGGTGTTTTTTGGTCTGCATCACGTGCGTCAACTGTTGCACCGTGCTTGAGCAGTGTCGAGAGCATACCGAGGTTACCCTGGTCTGCGGCTAGATGAATTGCTGATCTTCCATACATATCAAATTCATTGATATTTGCGCCACGCCTTAATAAAATTTCCGCAAGCTTACGATGATCATTTTCCACAGCGAGCAGCAATGGTGTCGAGCTATGGTAATCGGCTTCAATATTGGCACCTTGATCTAATAAAAATTCAACGGTATTAACATCTCCTTTGATCGCCGCGGCTCGAATCGGTTCGCCGTGCATAAATGACGGTGCGTTTAAATCAGCACCGGCATTTGCTAAGATTCTCAAGATACCAAGCTGTCCTGTATCGGCAGCAATATATGCGGCTGATTGAGCGGTACAATCTTTGCAATCTATATCGACATGATGTTCCAACAAGTGCTGCACAACAGCGATTTGTCTGCAGTGTACGGCAGTGATTAGCGATGTGTCGCCCATGCTGTTTTTAGCGTTGACATTACATCCCTGTATAATCAGCGCGTTGATGGTATCTAATGGCTGAGCGCAGAGAATGGCCCAGTGCAAAATAGTATTGCCTTCCGTGTCACGCTTTCTTGTATGAATAGCATCATCTTGGGTTTTATGGCGGAAATACCTCAGCGCGCATTGATAGTAAAAATCAAGCAAGCGTTGATTGTTTCTGCGTTTCGCGAGTGACAGCAATGAATTCTGTTTGTTATCCATTTGCAGAATATCTTTCAGTGGCAGGTCGATATTTTCCATCACCTCGGAGATTCTGCCTTCTTTAGTTAAGTAGTGTAGTCTGGTGAGCTCGGGAGTGAGATTCATATACACTCTCGATCGTTCGCGAAATTCATTGATCCAATTCGAAATGTCTTCGATGTTGCCTTCAGCAGTATCTACCAAAAAATGGCGGAGCGTGCGGCGACGCCAAATCTCTTGCACCACGGCATATATTTTTCTGCTTATGCCGCTGGCTCTGGCTGCATCATGAATCTCAAATTCCGAGAAGATCCCCGCAAGCAATTCTGCTGGTAATGTTTCCATATTGATTCGAGCATTGTTATCTTCTTTAAAATTTCGGCTGGTGCTACTGTCCATTTTGTTTTCGCTCGTTATGAATGCTAGAGAAAATTATACATGAGACGGGTTTAGATGAAATGCATAATCCCGCATTGAAATCTGCAACATTTTCTGCCAACATGTTTGCCATTAATGCCGTCAACAAGGATAGAGAAGGTTTCATGAAAAAATCATTTATTCCCTCAGCAACTAAATTTTGCTTACTCTCAGTCTTACTTTGCCAATCCGCGCTAGCATTTAACAAAGCGGGCAATGTCTCTATTACACCTGGTGCGGGCTACGATTATTTTTCCAGTAAAAGGCATATGACAAATACCGGCATTCCATTTGGAATTGTTGGTTATAATTTCACTGATAATTGGGCGATTGAAGGCTTGCTCGGTTTCTTTCGTACCACTTATCATGGTTCTGTCATACAAAATCCTAATGTTGATGGCACAATGTTTGCTGTTAATGCGGTCTATCATTTTGCGCCTTACCATTGCTTTCAGCCATACGTGCTAGCAGGTCCTGGTGCAATGAGCATGGATCCGAATGGTACCGATTCACATGGGCAAGGGAATTTTAATGCCGCCGTTGGCGTGCAAATTTTCTCGGATGAGGTGGTGGCGCTACGCTTGGAAGCTCGCGATTATTACACGTTTGTTGGTGGTCAGAACGATGTGTTTTTAAATGCGGGTGTAACGTTTTTGATTAATACATGATTTGTATTTGTCCGTCATTGCGAGCCCTGCGCTATTTGCGGGGCGTGGCAATCCAGCGTTTATCTGACTTGTGGGCAGAATTATAGTCTGGATTGCTTCGTCGTAAAAAGCACTCCTCGCAATGACGTTAATTTTACTTCCGTTTATCCTTCCCAACATAATCTCGCTTCGTGTGTCCGGTATACAACTGACGCGGGCGACCAAGACGATACGGGTTGCTAATCATTTCATTCCACTGAGCAACCCAGCCAACAGTTCTTGCCAGCGCGAAGATCACGGTAAACATATTGGTTGGAATACCGATAGCGCTTAGTGTGATACCTGAATAGAAGTCGACATTCGGGAATAGTTTTTTGTCGATAAAGTATTGGTCTTGCAGTGCAATTCTTTCCAGTTCCATTGCCAGCTTAAAGAGTGGGTCATCTTGTTTGCCGACGGCTGCCAATACTTCATAGCACGCTTCACGCATGACTTTGGCGCGTGGATCGTAGTTTTTGTAAACGCGGTGGCCGAAACCCATCAAGCGGAAATTGTCTTTTGGGTCTTTGGCGCGAGCTAGGTAGGTTTCAATATTAGATACATCGCCAATTTCATCCAGCATATTTAATACCGCTTCGTTCGCACCGCCGTGTGCTGGGCCCCAGAGTGCGGTAATGCCAGATGAGATGCAGGCAAAAGGATTGGCACCGGTTGAGCCGGCGAGGCGAACGGTTGCTGTTGATGCATTTTGTTCGTGATCGGCGTGCAGAATGAAGATTCTATCTAGTGCACGGGTTAGAACAGGGTCTGGTGTGGTTTCTTCGCACGGAGTGCCAAACATCATATGTAAGAAATTGCCAGCGTATGAAAGTTTGTTCTGCGGCGGCATGAATGGCTGGCCGATGGAGTATTTGTAACACATGGCAGCAATTGTCGGCATTTTTGCGATGAGACGAAGTGCGGAGATTTTGCGGTCTTCCGGGTTTTTGATATCCATTTTGTCGTGATAGAAAGCAGAGAGCGCACCGACGACACCAACCATAATGGCCATGGGATGGGCGTCACGACGGAATCCGTTGAAAAAGTTGCGGATTTGTTCATGAACCATGGTGTGCTGTACGACGCTTTCGCAAAAATCGCGATATTCCTGTTTACTGGGGAGTTCGCCGTTTAACAGTAAGTAACAAACCTCCAGAAAGTCAGAACCGCTGGCGAGTTGCTCAATTGGGTAGCCACGGTGTAACAGCACCCCTTTGTCACCGTCTATATAAGTTATTTTTGATTCACACGAGGCGGTTGAGTTAAATCCAGAATCGTAGGTGAAATAACCCTCTTTGAAGAGGCTGCTCACATCGATGACGTCCGGTCCTAGCGTTCCCGACAGAATGTCTAATTCAATCGTTTTGTTATCAATCAATAATTTTGCTTTTTTATCTGCCATGCTAGGCTCTCTCCGTGGTCAAAAACTTCTCAAAATATATATTTTAATCATCAGTTTTGCAATGATTTGAAGTATAGCAGTGATAGATAGTCAATAAGAAGGGGTGGGATGGGCAAAGAACGCATAAATAGTGCGTGATTGTTTGCTTTACCTATATGTCAATAATATAATCTCTACGCGTATGAAAATTGAACTTTTTTAGAAAAAGGATACGAGAAACGTGAATCGTGCGAGACCAGTCAACCTTAACTTATTTACTATTCGCTTTCCATTGCCAGCTATAGTTTCCATTTTGCACCGCGTCTCGGGGGTATTTCTCTTTTTATTCATACCCGTGGCACTCTGGACGCTGGATTACTCCCTCACTGTTGACGGCTTTGATGCCTTACACGATTGGCGCGGCAGCATTATCGCCAAGCTGATCATCTGGGCCATACTGTCTGCATTTTTGTATCATTTGGTGGCAGGTATTCGCCATCTGATCAGTGATATCCACGTTGGCTCAAGTTTGCGCGGCGGCAGAACAACAGCAATGTTGGTTTTTGTCATCTCAATTATTCTCGTTATTTTGGCAGGTGTCTGGTTATGGTGAAGTCCGTACTAAGTGTTAGTCATCAGGGGTTGCGTGATTGGGTTATTCAACGCGTCTCTGCTATTGTCATGGCTGTTTGCTCGATAGCCTTTGTTGCTTATATCCTTTTGAATCCAGAGTTATCTTTTGGTGAATGGCATAGTTTGTTCGCCGAAACCTGGATCAAGGTGGCCACCCTCATGTTTGTTCTGGCGCTAGCTTTTCATGCCTGGATAGGTATGTGGACAATATTCACGGACTACGTGAAAAATTATATTCTGCGCTGCGTGTTGAATGTTGGCGTTATTCTTATGTTGACTGCCTGTTTTCTCTGGGCATTTATGATTTTATGGAGTGTGTAAGTAATGAAAGTGGCAACTCACACGTTTGATGCGGTTATTGTTGGTGGCGGTGGCGCAGGTTTGCGTTCGGCGCTGGAGTTATCCCAGTCTGGGTTGAAAGTCGCAGTACTTTCCAAAGTGTTCCCGACGCGTTCCCATACGGTTTCTGCACAAGGCGGCATTAATGCGGCTATCGGAAATATTGAGCCAGATGACTGGAAATGGCATATGTACGACACTGTGGTCGGGTCAGATTTCCTTGGTGATCAAGACGCTATTGAATATATGTGTGAAAATGCTCCACAGGCTATTTATGAATTAGAGCACATGGGTTTACCATTCTCGCGTCTGGATAATGGCAAGATTTATCAGCGCGCATTCGGCGGTGCTACCCGCGAATACGGAAAAGAGCAGGCGCATCGTACCTGCTGTGCAGCTGATCGCACCGGTCACGCCATGTTGCACACGCTTTATCAGAAAAATATTGAAGCCAAAGCGCAATTTTTCAATGAATGGTTTGCAATAGACCTGGTTAGAACAAAAAACGGGATAGCTGGTGTCACCGCAATTTGCATTGAAACCGGTGAAATTGTGTTTATTCATGCACGTGCCACGATTCTTGCCACAGGTGGTGCTGGTCGTATTTTCCAATCGACTACAAATGCACACATCAACACCGGCGACGGTTTGGGTATGGTGTTGCGTGCCGGACTGCCGTTACAAGACATGGAGTTCTGGCAGTTCCATCCAACCGGTATCTACGGGTCAGGCTCACTCATTAGCGAAAGTGTGCGTGGTGAAGGCGGTTACCTGGTAAATAAAGATGGTGAGCGTTATATGGAGCGTTATGCGCCGCATCTGAAAGATTTATCTTGCCGCGACATTGTTTCTCGCTCATCTGCCATTGAAATTCGCGAAGGCCGCGGTGCTGGTCCAAAAGGCGAATACGTCTTGCTGAAAGCCGATCATTTGGGCGAAGAAGTCATTAAATCCAAGTTGCCAGGTATTCGCGAATTGGCGATGACATTTGCTGGTGTTGATCCGGTCAAAGATGCCATTCCAGTCGTGCCAACCTGTCATTACCTGATGGGCGGCATTCCAACCAATTTCCACGCTCAAGTAATTACCCAAGATGCTTACGGTCATGATCAAGTCATTACTGGCTTGTATGCTGCTGGTGAAACAGCATGTGTATCTGTGCATGGCTCGAATCGTCTTGGTGCTAATTCCTTGCTCGATCTGGTTATTTTCGGCCGTGCTGCTGGTGAACATGCCAGAGAAAGCATCGAGAAGGGTCTTGGTTTTAATCAACCAACTTCTGATGATGTCGAAGAGGCGCTGTCTCGTGTTTATCGCTGGAACGGCAACACCAAGGGTGAAACCGTTGAAGAGATTCGTGTTGCCTTGCAAAAAGTCATGCAAGACGATTTTGGCGTATTCCGTACCGAAGAAAATATGAAGTCAGGCTTCCAGAAACTTGATGAGTTAAAGGATCGCTTGAACTACGCAGTGTTGAAAGATAAAAGCAATATTTTCAATACAGCTCGTATCGAGGCATTGGAATTAGATAATTTGATGGCGACAGCCGTTGCGACTGCACATTCTGCTGAGACTCGTACAGAAAGCCGTGGTGCGCATGCTCGTTATGATTATCCAGAGCGCGATGATAATAACTGGTTAAAGCACACAATTTATTTTGAAGATGGCAAAATTTCATTCCGCGCTGTCAATATGCAGCCGCTCGGCATGGAGCCAATCAAATTAACCAGCCGCGAAGAAGTACACTAAGGCTAATGAACTGAGAGGGTATGACAATGCGTTTCTCCATTTATCGTTTCAATCCGGAGACTGATGAAAAACCTTACATGCAAGATTTTGACATCGATATTAAAGAACATAATTGCATTATGTTGCTGGATGTCATTCTTACAATCAAAAATAAATATGATGAAACGCTAACTGTGCGTCGCTCATGCCGTGAAGGTGTATGTGGCTCTGATGGTATGAATGTAAATGGCAAAAATCGTCTTGGTTGCACAACGCGTTTGACGTCATTGACTGAACCAGTGGTAATTAGGCCGCTGCCAGGTTTGCCTGTTATTCGCGATCTGGTTGTTGATATGTCTCAGTTTTATGCGCAATACGAAAAAGCCAAGCCTTACTTGCAAAACGATCAGCCAGCGCCGGCTACGGAACGTCTGCAGTCACCTGAAGAACGAGCCAAGCTCGACGGTTTATATGAATGTATTCTCTGCGCCTGCTGTACGACATCTTGCCCATCTTTTTGGTGGAATCCAGACAAGTACATGGGACCTGCAGCATTATTGCAATCGTATCGCTTCATTGCCGATAGTCGCGACACGCATAAATCAGAGCGACTTGCTGATTTGGCCGATCCATTCAGTTTATTCCGCTGCCGCGGCATTATGAATTGCGTTGACGCCTGTCCAAAAGAGTTAAATCCTTTGGAAGCAATTAATCACATTAAAGATGAAATGCTGAAAGAATCGGTTTAAGAAAAATAGACACTTAACATAAGAGCGCAACCAATAATGGCTACTCAAACAAAATCCATGCAGGAGTTATGGCAGGATTCTTATCTGACCTCGGGAAGTGAGGAATATTTAGAAGAGTTATACGAACAATATCTGCAAAATCCGCAAGATGTGGCGCCGCAGTGGCGCCAGTATTTTGATGCCCTTGCGCAACAGATATCACGCAAAGGCCCGGATGTTTCTCATGCTGCAATTAAGGAGCAATTCTTGCAGTTGGCTAGAAGTCCTGCGCGTGGTGCCGTGGTGCGTGGCAGTGATGCGGCCTATGACCAACGTCAAGAGCGTGTCATTGAGTTAATTGCTGCTTACCGTCGTTTGGGCCACTTGCAGGCGATGACGGATCCACTAAATATGCGCCAGGCAATTTATAGTCCTACTCTTGAGCTTGCGTATTACGGTTTTACAGATCAAGACTTAAAGAAAGAGTTTAACACTGGCTCTTTCACCTCTTTGAATAAATCAACAGCGACCCTCGCAGAAATTCATGAAGGTTTGCGCCGTGTTTATTGCGGTACGATTGGTTTTGAATATATGCATATTAACCGCTCGGAAGAGGTTGAGTGGATACGCGACCGCATCGAGCAAGGCTGGGCGAGTTTTGCGCCAACAGCCGATGAGAAACGTAGAATTCTTGATCGTCTGGTTTCAGCTGATGGCCTTGAAAAATATCTTGGTTTTAAATACGTCGGCCAAAAGCGCTTTTCACTCGAAGGTGGTGATAGCTTGATTCCAATGCTGGATGCCATTGTTAATCGTGGTGTTGAGCAAGGCGTGAAAGAAATTATTATTGGTATGGCGCACCGCGGCCGTCTGAACGTGTTGGCTAATATCGTTGGTAAAGATCCGAAAAATATTTTCTCTGCTTTTGAAGGTACAGGTATTCCAACAACGCATTCCGGTGACGTGAAGTACCATCTTGGCTGCTCATCCAGTGTTGTGACCAAGAATGGTAATGTACATATTGCGTTAGCTTTTAATCCTTCCCATTTGGAAATCGTTTCGCCAGTGGTGCAGGGCTCTGTACGTGCTCGCCAACGCCGTGCTCGTGATACCGATCAGCGTGCGGTGGTGCCGATTCAGCTGCATGGTGATGCTGCATTTGCGGGCCAAGGCGTGGTAATGGAAACCTTTAACATGTCTCAGGCGCGCTGGTTTACGGTCGGTGGTTCGATTCATATTGTGATTAACAACCAGGTCGGCTTTACAATCAGCAATCCAAAGGATTCGCGATCAACGGTATATTGCACTGATGTTGCAAAAATGGTTGAGGCGCCGATTCTTCATGTTAACGCCAATGATCCTGAAGCGGCGTATTATGCTGCATTATTTGCGATTGATTACCGCCAAAAATTCAAGCGTGATGTTGTGATAGATCTGGTCTGTTATCGTCGTCACGGCCACAACGAAGCTGATGAGCCGTCTGCAACTCAACCGGTTATGTATAAGGTTATCAAGGCGATGGAAGTCCCTTATAAACTTTATGCCACGAAATTGCTCGAGCAAAATCTCATTTCAGCGAATACCGCACAGGATCTGGCAGATAATTATCGTAAAGCGCTCGATGCTGGGCAGCGCGTTGTTAAGGTAAATGAAAATGAGATGTATGAGTCAGCTGTAAACTGGGCGCCATATGAAAAACAACTACTCAACGAAAAAGTTGTGACAGCAGTTCCTGCGAAAAAGCTGAAAGAAATCGCACGCAAACTAGAGGTTCTGCCCGAAGGTTTTGTTGTGCAAACTCAAGTAAAGAAAATGCTTGAAGCCAGAGTTAAAATGACAGACGGCGAGCAACCAATCAATTGGGGTTATGCTGAGGCTCTTGCATTTGCAACGTTGCTAGATGAGAAATATCCTATTCGTCTCTGTGGACAAGATGCTGGTCGCGGTACCTTTGCTCATCGCCATGCTGTGTTGCATGATCAAAATACTGATGAGATTTATATCCCACTCAGTCATATTTCTGCTGATCAGGCACAAATCAATATCGTTGATTCATTATTATCTGAAGAGGCTGTCCTTGCATTTGAGTATGGCTATTCTAGTGCCGAGCCAGGGTTTTTAGATATCTGGGAAGCGCAATTTGGTGACTTTGCCAACGGTGCGCAAGTTGTTATTGATCAATTCATCAGCTCCGGCGAGCAGAAGTGGGCGCGTCTATGTGGACTAGTCATGTTATTGCCGCATGGTTACGAAGGTCAGGGTCCTGAGCATTCGTCTGCTAGACTCGAGAGATATTTGCAATTATGTGCGCAAGACAATATGCAGGTTTGCATGCCGACTACGCCAGCACAAATTTTCCATTTGTTGCGTCGTCAAATGCTGCAGCCAGCACGTAAGCCGTTAATAATCATGTCGCCAAAGAGTATGCTGCGTAATCCACTGGCGGTTTCCAGTTTGACTGATTTGGCTGAGGGTAGCTTCCAGCGCATTATTCCTGAACTTGAAAAGCTCGATGCAAAGAAGGTAGAGGCGATTATTTTCTGTAGTGGCAAGGTCTATTATGAATTGCTTGAGAAGCGTCGTGAAATGAAGTTACAAAACACGGCGATCATCAGAATTGAGCAGCTTTATCCATTCCCTGAAAAGGAATGCAAAGAGATTTTAGCTGCGCATTCAAATGCTAAAAGCATCATCTGGTGCCAGGAAGAGCCGGAAAATCAGGGTGCATGGCCGAGCATGTTCCCATATCTGAGTAAGTTACTTGGCAAAGGACAAACACTCCGTTATGCCGGCAGAAAGCCAACAGCATCAACAGCAGTTGGTTATCATTCCGTGCATGAAAAAGAGCAAGAAGAATTAGTGACAGAAGCATTAACGAAATAAAGGAAACAGCAATGGCTATCGAAGTTAAAGTTCCACATTTACCAGAATCCGTTTCGGATGCGACCGTATCTACCTGGCACAAAAAAGCTGGCGATACCGTGAAGCGTGATGAAAATATTGTTGATCTCGAAACAGATAAAGTCATGCTTGAGGTTCCTGCTCCTGCTGATGGCATTATTAAAGAAATCATCAAGCCAACTGGCAGCACTGTGCAAGCACAAGATGTGATTGCAGTCATTGAAGCTGTTTCTGCAACAGCTCAACCAGTAGCCGCCCAAACTGAAAAAGCCTCGGCTCCGGTTGCTGCAACGATGGATGCAAAGCAAGCTGCTGGTCCTGCTGCACGTCGTGCTGCTGCTGAGCTGAATGTTGATGTCGCACAAGTCGCCGGCACAGGCAAGGGCGGTCGAGTGACGCGTGAAAATGTGGTTGCAGCAAGTAGTGGTCAATCAAGCACCGTTGCAAGCTCCGCCCCTCAGTTGGAAGTTGCTTACGGCGAACGCACAGAAAAGCGCGTACCAATGACACGAATTCGTGCCAAGATTGCCGAGCGCTTACTTGAGGTTTCCCAAAATACAGCAATGTTAACGACATTCAATGAAGTTAACATGGCGCCGATTATGGAAATCCGTAAAAAATATCGCGAACAATTCGAAAAGAAATACAATGTCCGTTTAGGATTCATGTCCTTCTTTGTTAAGGCTTGTGTTGAAGCGTTAAAGCGCTCACCTATCGTTAACGCCTCTATCGATGGCAATGATATTGTCTATCATGGTTACTATGATGTTGGTGTGGCCGTATCAACCGATCGTGGCCTGGTTGTGCCAGTGCTGCGTGATGCCGATAGATTAGGCATGGCTGGAATTGAAGCCAAAATTTCTGAGTCCGCTGAAAAAGCGCGAACTGGTAAATTGTCCATGGATGACATGCAAGGCGGTACGTTCACCATCACGAATGGTGGCGTATTCGGTTCATTAATGGCAACACCATTATTGAATTCACCTCAATGTGCCATCCTCGGGATGCACAAAATACAAGAGCGGCCTGTGGTTGAAAACGGCCAAATCGTTATTCGCCCAATGATGTACGTTGCTCTATCTTATGATCACCGTTTGATTGATGGCAAAGAGTCTGTGACCTTCCTGGTTGCAGTTAAAGAATTGCTTGAAGATCCAACCCGTTTACTGCTCGAGGTATAATTACAAATGAATTTACATGAATATCAAGCCAAAAAATTATTATCAGAATACGGCTTACCAGTATCTAAAGGTGAGGTTGCTTCGAGTGTAGAGGCTGCAGTTGAAATTGCTGGTCGTATGCACACCCCTCGTTTTGTCGTTAAAGCGCAAGTGCACGCAGGTGGCCGCGGCAAAGCTGGCGGCGTTAAACTTGTTTCTACCAAAGAAGAAGTTGCCGACCTGACACGTTCTTTGTTGCATACGCGTCTCGTGACGTATCAAACGACCGCTGAAGGACAGCCAGTTAATCAAGTGTTGATCGAAGAGCCATGTGACATCGACAGGGAATTATACCTTGGTGCAGTTATTGATCGTGCTCAGCAACGCGTAGTGTTCATGGCGTCAACTGAGGGTGGTGTGGAAATTGAAAAAATTGCCGAGAAAACACCTGAGAAAATTTTAACTATCACCATGGATCCAATGGTTGGCATTATGCCGTATCAAGGGCGTGATCTCGCTTTCTCTCTGGGTTTGAATGAGACTCAGGTAAAGCAATTTGTCAGCATGCTCGTCAGTTTCGGGAAAATGTTTGTTGAGCGTGATCTTAGTATGCTTGAAATCAATCCGCTGGTTGTGACCAAGGGTGGTGATTTGTTGTGTCTAGATGCCAAGATCAATGTCGATGACAACGCTTTATATCGTCAACCAATGCTGCGCGAAATGCGTGATGCATCGCAAGAAGATGAGCGAGAAAACCGTGCCCGTGATTGGGAGTTAAACTACATCGCCCTCGATGGTGATGTTGGCTGCATGGTCAACGGCGCAGGTCTTGCTATGGCTACCATGGACATGATCAAGCTGCACGGCGGCAGCCCGGCAAACTTCCTTGATGTTGGAGGTGGTGCAACTAAGGAACGTGTTTCAGAAGCGTTTAAAATTATTTTATCAGACAAAAACGTTAAGGCAATTTTGATCAATATTTTCGGCGGTATAGTCCGTTGTGATTTAATTGCTGAAGGTATTATTGGTGCAGTAGCAGAAATTGGCACCAACCTGCCTGTTGTTGTTCGTCTTGAAGGTAACAACGCTGAACTCGGCTCTAAATTATTGAGTGAAAGCGGGTTAAATATTATTGCTGCAGCAAGCTTTACCGATGCAGCAAAGAAAGTTGTCGAAGCTGCTGCAAAAGTGAAGGTATAAAACGATGAGTATATTAATTAATAAAAACACAAAAGTAATTTGTCAGGGCTTCACTGGTAAGCAAGGCACGTTTCACTCCGAGCAAGCAATTGCTTACGGTACCAAAATGGTTGGTGGTGTCACACCAGGCAAGGGCGGTCAAAAGCATTTGAACTTACCTGTCTTTAACACAGTTAAAGATGCTTATAACGAAACGCAGGCTGATGCTTCGGTTATTTATGTGCCCGCTCCGTTTTGCAAGGACTCCATCCTTGAAGCTGTTGATGCAGGTATTAAGTTAATTGTCTGTATCACAGAAGGTATTCCAGTGCTTGATATGCTGGAAGTGAAAGCATGCCTAGATGCAAATCCACAAGTGCGCATGATTGGTCCTAACTGTCCTGGTGTGATCACACCGGGTGAATGTAAGATTGGTATTATGCCTGGCTATATTCATCAGCCTGGAATCGTTGGTATTGTTTCTCGCTCCGGTACGCTAACTTATGAAGCGGTCAAGCAAACAACCGATTTGAAATTAGGTCAAACAACTTGCGTTGGTATCGGTGGCGATCCAATTCCCGGCACTAACTTCATTGATGTGTTGAATCTGTTCCAGCAAGATCCAAAAACCAAATTGATTATTATGGTTGGTGAAATCGGCGGCAGCGCAGAAGAAGAAGCAGCTGAATTTATCAAAGCTAATGTCACCAAGCCAGTCGTTGCATACATCGCAGGTGTAACTGCTCCCGCTGGTAAACGCATGGGACATGCTGGTGCGATTATTGCTGGCGGCAAAGGTACTGCTGCTGAAAAATTCAAGGCGCTTGAAGCGGCTGGCGTACACACCGTGCGATCACCTGCTGAAATGGGCGTTATGGCTGCCAAGGTTTTGGAAAAGGTTTCCTCATAGTATGCTTGATCCTAAATTAGTTCGTAATTCAATTGATGACGTTGCCGCGCAATTAAACAAGCGCGGTTTCGTTGTTGATATTGAAAAATTCAATACACTGGAAGATCGTCGCAAAAGCTTGCAAATGAAAATGCAGGAATTGCAAAATGAACGCAATGTCAGATCAAAAGAAGTAGGGCAGGCGAAGGCATCTGGCAAAAACGTCGATGATGTCATGGCTAACTTGAAGCAGCTGAGCGATTCACTCAAACAAATTGAGGAAGATTGCGCTGCGGCACAGCTCGAGATTGATGCATTTCTCTCTTACTTTCCTAATATACTTCATGACTCTGTGCCGCTTGGTAAGAATGAAAAAGACAATCAGGTCATCAGAACCTGGGGTGAGCCGAAAAAGTTTAATTTCAAGCCTAAAGATCATGTCGAGTTAGGTGCAGCTGAAGGTAGAATTGATTTTGAAACTGGTGCGAAATTATCTGGCGCTCGTTTTGTTGTTTTGCGCGGAAAAATGGCGCGTTTATCACGTGCGCTGGCGCAATTCATGCTGGATTTGCACACCACAGAACATGGCTATCAAGAAATATCTGTACCATATATCGTGAATGAAGAGTCTTTGTTTGGTACCGGACAATTACCTAAATTTAAAGAAGACATGTTTGCGTTGCGCTGCGAAGGCGATAAAGATAGTTATTTAATTTCGACTTCTGAAATACCTGTAACCAATACAGCGCGCGATTCGATTGTAAATGCCTCCGATTTACCCATTAAATATGCTTGTTATAGTGCATGCTTCCGTAGTGAGGCTGGCTCTTATGGCAAAGATATTCGTGGCATGCTGAGGCAGCATCAGTTTGAAAAAGTTGAGCTTGTGCAAATTGTTAAACCCTCAGAATCATATCAGGCACTGGAAGAGCTCACCAAGCATGCGGAAACGGTATTGCAGAAGCTCGAGATCCCGTATCGCGTCTTGGCCCTCTGCTCTGGGGACATTGGCTTCAGTGCTGCTAAAACTTATGATCTCGAAGCCTGGCTGCCAGGACAAGATTGCTACCGTGAAATTTCATCTTGCAGTAATACGGAAGCCTTTCAAGCGCGCCGCATGAAAGCACGTTATCGTGATGAGGCGGGAAAAATTGAGTTGGTACATACACTAAATGGCTCTGGTCTCGCGGTTGGTCGCACACTCATTGCTGTAGTTGAAAATTATCAGGATGAACTCGGTCGCATTCATATTCCAAAAGTGCTCCAACCTTATATGGGTGGGCTGGAAGTGATTGAGTAGCTATCAACATAAGGTTGACAGCTAGGTGTATAACATTTAGGAGAGAGTTGAAGTGCGGATTATAAGTTATTTCTTTCTGCTGGCGATCGTAATATTCGGGATGACATTCGCCACCCTGAATTCTGAATCTGTCACAGTTAATTACTACTTTGACCAGAGTACGTTGCCATTGTCGTTGCTGCTGGTGATCGTGTTCGCGCTTGGCTGTCTGATCGGTATGATTGTTGGTTTTTGGCTGGTTTTAAAGGCTAAAATTCAAAACTATCGCATACGTCAAAAGCTCTCGCTTGCAGAAAAAGAAATTGAAAATCTGCGAGCAATCCCGTTACAGGATCAAGCTTGATGACAACTGTCTGGGTTCTTTTTATTCTGACTGCGTTTGCTGCCGCCTGGTATATGGGGTATCGCTCGCGCCCGGATGAAGATGAAGAGCCGCGCAGAATGGATTTGCATCGCGATTATCTCGTTGGCTTGAATTTTTTGCTGAACGAGGAAACTGATAAAGCAGTTGATGTCTTCATTAAAATGCTCGAGGTTGATAGTGATACCGTTGAAACTCATTTGGCTGTTGGTAAATTGTTTCGACGACGGGGTGAGGTGGATCGCGCTATCCGCATTCATCAAAACCTCATTGCCCGCCCACAACTTGAAAAAATATACCGCGAACAATCTTTCTATGAGCTTGGTCAGGATTATCTGAGCGCTGGCATGATTGATCGCGCTGAAAAAATCTTTCTTGATTTAGTAAATGAAAAGACACATTCAGCTAAAGCGCTAAAAACACTGATTGATATCTATCAGCAAGCTCGAGATTGGCATAAAGCGATTGAGATGGCGCAAAAATACCAAGCCGTTACCCGGCAAACGATGCAGCCTGAGATTGCTCACTATTATTGTGAATTGGCAGAGGTTGCATTCAGCAAGAATTTATATCGCGAGGCGAGTGCTTTTCTCGACAAGGCAGAAGATGCTGACCGTTTGTGCGCGCGCGCCAGTATTCTCTCCGCAAAAGTATTAATGGCAACTCGCGATAATAAAACAGCGTTACTGTATTTGAAGAAAATCAAAGATCAAAATCCTGATTACCTGGCTGAATCAATCGATTTAATCGCTACGTGTTACGAACGGTTACATTGCGAGGATCAGTTGGTCGAGTACTTGAAAAAATTGGTTGAGGAATATCCTCGCGTGCCAGTCGTATTGATTTTGGCTGACCGGATTCGCAAGTGGAAGGGCGATAAGGTTGCCGCTGAGTTTGTGGCTGATTACGTAAGACGCTACCCATCTTTACGAGGTCTTGCCTTGTTCCTTAACTTATATATAGCGAATGCTGAAGAGCACGCTAAAGATGATCTTAAGATTATTCAGAATCTTATGAAGAATATTCTCGCCGACAAACCAGACTACCAGTGCTCGTCATGTGGTTTTTCTGGCAAATCTTTGCATTGGCTTTGCCCAGGATGTAAACAATGGGGTACAATGCTGCCTATTTATAATCTGGCCGAAGGCTTGGCATAAATAGCTCGTCATTGCGAGGTGTGCCTTGTACGACGAAGCAATCCAGCCCATCGGTTTGTACTTAGTTAACAGCAAGACTGGATTGCCGCGCCCTGCTAAAAGCGCAGGGCTCGCAATGACGAGTCAATAACAAGATCGAGAAGATGAAGTGAAAATTTCCGTAGCCCCCATGATGGACTATACCGATAGGCATGATCGCTATTTCTTGCGTCTTATTGCCCCGGATGTCCTGCTTTACACGGAAATGATCACCGCCGCAGCTATCATACGCGGCGACACTGATTACTTGCTTGGCTATGATCAGGCTGAGCATCCTCTCGCATTACAGTTGGGCGGCAGCGATCCTGCCATGCTCGAAAAGAGCGCTGCTATAGGCGAAGAATTTGGTTATGACGAGATTAATTTGAATGTTGGCTGTCCCAGCCCCCGCGTTAGCTCGGGGCGATTTGGCGCGTGTCTTATGTACGAGCCGGAGTTAGTGGCAGAATGTGTAGCCGCCATGCGTGCGAAGGTCAGGATTCCTGTTACTGTAAAATGCCGCATTGGTGTCGATGATCACGATAGCTATGAAGATCTGTGTCATTTTATCAGCACAGTGAATGCCGCAGGGTGTACATCATTTATTATGCATGCTCGCAAAGCATGGTTAAAAGGCTTAAGCCCGAAGCAAAACCGTGAAGTGCCACCTTTGCGTTATGATGTTGTAAAGCAGATCAAGCAAGATTACCCACATCTGCAAATTTCATTGAATGGCGGTGTGACAACTGCAGCCGAAGCGATCTCGCATTTGCAATGGGCCGATGGTGTCATGATAGGCCGCGCTGCTTATTCAAATCCTTATTTATTGGCTGAGCTACAAGCACAGGTCTATGGCTCAGAGAATATTTTATCCAGAGCAGAAATTGTCGAGGAATTTATTCCGTACGTGGAAAAAAATCTGCTCGCAGGCGTACGGTTATCTTCCATGACACGTCATATTCTTGGGCTCTTTCAAAACATTCCCGGAGCAGCAGTATGGCGGCGATATTTAAGCCAAAAATCGCACAATAAAAATGCTGATGCTACTGTTATCCGTGAAGCTTTAGCCAGTGTTAATGCCTTAAATCTAACAGGATGACATCTCAAAGACTGATTGTTATGATCATCGTTATCTATTACTAGAATAACGGGATCTCATAACAATGGATGCACGTCGCTACGAAACCAACGCTGATTTCACCTTGATTTATGAAGCCGCAAAGAGCGGCAATCATCACGCACTTGCTGGCTTGATGGATCAGAATGTTTGTATAGATGTTCATGATCATCGTGGACTTTTTACACCCGCTGGGAGGTTAGCGGCAGAGGGGCATCATGAGGCAGTTAAGCTGCTGCATGGGTTGGGCGCAAATGGTGATTACATTGCCATGGGTTATGCCAGCGAGGGCTATGTTCAAGAAGCGGAAATAATGCGTAAAAAATTCGGCGCTAATATTAAACATCTGGCTATCGGCGCAGCGATGTATCATGACTCCTCCTACGCAGAGCAGTTGCGTCAAAAATTTAGTTTTAACACCGCTTGGTTAATGTTTGGCGCGTCATTAGTTCGAAGCAAGACATATATTGCATCATTACAAGCACTAGAAAAGAATAAAAAAGCGCTTGAAAAAGTTTTGCGTGTGCACGTAAAAGGCTTGGTAATGGGTGGCTTTGAGTCTGATGTTCTTGCCATTCTTGATTCTAATAAGGACAGTGAATCTGACTTGCTGTTGCGAGTGGCTATCGAAGCGGCAGCCAGAGTCAGTAATGCCGAGTTCCTGGCAAAGCTACTAATTCGAAACGGCACGAGTCCATTTGTACTGGATTATTATCATCAAATCGCAGCAGTTGGAGCTGCCAAGGGTGGAAACCTCGCCTTGGCTAAAAAATTATTTGAACAAACAAATCGTAGAGATGAGCAGGTGTCCCTGATAGCGGCTGCTGGTGTGAAGCACGGCCACCTCAATGAAACAGTAAAATACTTTGGAAGCTTGCTGAAATCTGATCAAGCTGAATTTATCAGGCATCAACTGGCGTTACGTAGTACTTTGCGCGGTAAACATAAACATGTCGTCGAAAAAATTAATAAAATCGCCGGCTCTTTCGTGGGATCTGCTGCTAATTATAATGATTTTGCAGCCTTGTGCGCTCGCCACGGCGATCTCTCTGTCGCGGCATCCACTTTTAAATTTCACCATGTTTTGCCAGTCGATATTGTTAAGGCCATGGATAAAGGTGGTCACTTTCATAATGAAAGGTTGTTAATGCATACCTTGGCTTTTATCGATGATCACGCTTTTGTTGATGCTCTGTCGAGTGCTGCGCTCGTCTTGAATTCAGATCAGGAAGCGGCTAAATCTGTAAAAACCTTGTATCAGGGTTTTAATGCGATCTTTGAAAATAAGTGTTTTATTTCATTCAAAGAGTGCGCTCATACGGCGAAGAAAATTAATCATTTGATGAGGAAATATGATTTTAACTTTGATCAAGCAGAAGCGTTTTTGAAGTCAAAGGACCTGCGTGGAATCATGCAATCATTAATTTTTATGCCAGGCGGAATTTCAGCATTCACGGTCGGTGCATTCAAGCCAAGCTTGCTTGGGGCTGAGGGATTAGGCTCCGATGATTTGGCGGATATGATGGAAAAATTCGCTTTTAACATCGCTAAAAATCATGTTGAGCGTGAGCTGGCCGCTTATCTTGAGCGTAATTATATTGCCTACTACCAGCATTATAATCGCGCTTTTAGCTTGAATACGGCGGTAAAAGCAGTTAAATCGCGTGAGGAGTTGAAATCGTTAAGCAAGTTCCAGATTGGCCTGTTTGATGGTACAATTATGGTCATTCCTGATGCTGGTCGTCCAAAACATGAGCAGCCGCTATCTAGGGCTATCAGCAAAGAAGATGATATGTATATAACGATGGATAAAATTAATAAAAATCCTCGAATAAACAACTAATTAGAGTGGTCGTGATGATTTACAAAGTAACCAAGCAATTTGTCGCTGGCGGCAATAAAGAACAGCCTTGTGGACAATTCAAAACCATGCCTCAGGCGCAAGCCTTTGTCGCCGAGCATGCTGAATCAGATGCCGCAATGAAAATTCAGGCTATTTACCGCATCTACGAATTTGATGACTTGCTGGAAACTGTAGATAGTCGAACTATTCAGTCATCCACTGCTTCATCCGATAATGCTTCTGACTCGCAAGGGATGCAAAGCGGGGCATCATTCCGACCATCACCACTAGAAATGGCACCGCGTCCTAAGGGTACGCCAGCAAAAGTATGGGTGGAGCCTAAAGATGATAAGGGCAAGGATAAATAAAGAGTTATGATTTGTTAGTGCAAAAGACGTGGCGACATCAAGCGGTCTGAAATATCAAAAAATCCACGCGGTCAAATTCTCGAGCCAGGTTTTCGAATCATTTTTCCAGAGATAAAAAAATTTTTATCTAGGACTGGATTGTATATTAACCAATATTGTGAAGTTCGAGGCGAATGATAATGAATTTAGAAGTCCTTCCAGATGTGATTGGCATGATAGGTGTTTCACTCGTGTTGTCTGCATTTGGGTTGTTAAATATGAATAAGGTCACATCGAGCACCATGATGTATCAGTTAATGAATCTACTTGGGTCTATGCTCTTGTTATTTTCGCTATGTTTTCATCTGAATATCGCGTCAGTTGTGATTGAGATCGCCTGGATGTTGATTAGCCTCGTTGGTATTTATCGTGCACTGAAGAAGAAGCGTTCTGAATCGATTGGCTCAACCAGTGACCTCATCATTCAAGCAGTCAAAAGCGTTTAATAAATTTTTCTAAAGGTAGTAATCATGTCAAGTTCCCGTGTCTCCATCAGTCTCGCGGATGAGATGACAGCGGTAGATCAGCCGCTTGTCATGAACTCGCACACATATTTTGCATTACCAAAAAAAAGCCGTGATTATTGCCAATTACTAACATCAGGCTTGGGCCTGAGTTTTGGTATCTGTGAAATACAAGGCCTAAGACCTACACAAGAGGATTATGTCAGCGTTTCTGCTGAGGCAGTTAAGGGCATAAATGAAATCACTTTAGAAGCTCAGGAACTGGTTTTTCTATCGGCATTTAAAGAGTTACAAGAACAGTATGGCAATAACCTTCGAACCGGTTCAACGGCCTGTGTCGCAACTGCGTGGCTGGCTGTGGATGGTGTTTTATCTGTTTTAACAGCGAATTTGGGCGATAGTTCTGCGTATTACGTTGTATTGAGTCGCGATAATAAATTGGTGTCATCAAATAGGCTCAATAGATTGCACCAGCCATGGGATTTCAGTGAGCAATATCGAATAATTCACAGTGGTGGTCGCGTCCAAAATGGCCGGCTGAATGGAGAGCTTGCCTTAACTCGTGCTTTTGGTGATGCTCGCTTTGATAACACCGGGATTTCACATATTCCTGATATACGTTTATTTAGTTCCGCATTAGCTGATGGGGAGCATGCATATATCGTTGTGGCTTGTGATGGCATGGATGACATTGAGGATGAAGTCGGGCAACTTGTGGCTGAGTACCATCATACCGGGCCAACTGGAGTTGCAAATGCATTAGTGAGAGCAGCTTTTGCTGCTGGCTCTGAAGACAATATTTCTGCGATTGTATTTGAGCCGAGATCAATACCGGCGTCAGCAGCAGTCTTTGATGGTCACGGCGGAGCCAGTGTGGCAAAGCAAATTAGTAAGAACTTCTATTCTGTGCTGGCTGCCACCATCAACAATTTACAAGATCCTGCCAGGTATGCAGATTGCAAACAGCAACTTGAAAACGAACGCGTCCAGCGTGAGCGTGCGATTGCAACTTCAAGAAGAAACAAAGAATCTAATCTACAGCGTATAAAATCCAAATTAGAATATCATCTGCGCGAATTGAAA
>CAZWPD010000001.1:37165-86829 GCA_964636145.1 uncultured Coxiellaceae bacterium | reverse complement strand
TTCTCGCATTCCTCTCCAGCAATGCATTGAGCAAAGCAAAGGTTCTGTCATTGAGCAATCTCAGCGGTGTCTTGACGTTAATCAAAGCTTGAAATGGCGACATTGATTGACTATCTAAATCTGCTTAATATACTATTTTCAGTGATGCTGCGTTGTTAGCTATTTCATCAGCTGTGTACATAGATTTACAAATAATTTAAAGGGATGTTTATGAGTTCTGTTGATGAAGCGCAGGATGTTGTGGTTGAGTCTGGTAGACCTCTTTCCGAATCAGTTGTATGGCGCCTGCAAAAAGATTTTTATATCAATTCAGGTATTAATGCCTGGGTAGATCAAATTCCATTAGAAGTGACAAGCAATCCTTTTATCGGCAATTCCTACGCACACATAGCTGTTGCCTATATCAGAGATAATATTGCCAAAAATCCATCGGCTGCAAATTACCCATTCTATTTTCTTGAAATGGGCTTTGGTTCCGGAAAATTTAGTTTTTACATGATTAAATCTATATTGCACTTGCTGGAACTAACCGGCATGCAGCATATTCAAATCAAATACATTATGAGTGATATTGCTGATAATAATATCGCTTTCTCTGAGGCTCATCCAAGATTACGACGCTATATTGATGCTGGTATCATTGATTTTGCTATTTTTGAGTTGGAATCAGATCAACCTATTCATTTGCGCTATGCTGATATTGAGATTTCCCGAGATGTTCTCATTAATCCCATTATCGTCGTCGCTAACTATGTGTTCGATTCCGCTACTCATGATGCGTTCAGAATCATCGATCATCGCGCTCAGCGTCTGTTGGTAGATCTATATACCAAAAAAAGCAACCTCAAAGATGGCGAAGTTGTAAGTATGCAAGAGCTGCAGGTTAAGCTGACTCCGTCTACTGATGGTGGCTACCGTTATGAAGATGATAATATCAACTATATACTAGACGCTTATCGAGATGGCATCAAAAATTCTAATGTGTTAATTCCTGTTGGCGCGCTTAAGGCTTTAACATATTTGAATCGACTGGCTAATAACAGAATGTTGCTGATGTCTACTGATAAGGGACATCATAGTCTGCAATCCCTCGATAATCTTGGCGCTCCCGGTATTGTCTTTCACGCCTCATCGTGTTTTTCCATGATGGTGAATTTTCATGCTCTTGGTGTTTATTTCAAAAAAAATAATGGTGACGCTCATCTTGAAATATCACGAGATTTGGTTTTAGAAACAGCGGTATATGTATCTGGTGCAACATTCAATGCGCTGCCAGAGACCAATATAGCAATACAGCAATACATCGATGAGATTAGTCCATGTGATTATTACAAACTCTGTAAAAGCATCATCGAATCTGCAGGGCAGAGTGAGCTTGATGCAATCGCTACTCATCTCTCGCTTAGTCACTGGGATCCAACTTTGTTTTGTAATTTATGGGATAGAATTTCTGCGCTGCTAACGACTGCTAGCTCGAATGTCATTGAATTTCTAGCTACTCAACTGCCAAAAGTCGCCGATAATTATTATTATCTGCCGACTAATGATCGCGTTTTGCTGAATATCGGCTTGTTTTATCATCATATTGGTAAATACGGCGAGGCAATCAAGTACTATCAAGAGGCTCTATTGCATGATAGTCATTACCCGTATTATCTTCATCATAATCTTGGCCTATGTTTTATGCAGAAAGCTGATAACAAAAGTGCGTTATCACACTTTGAACTTGCATTGGCAATTGACCCTGATGCTAAAGATACAGCTGAGATGATCTCTAAAATCACTAAATGATAAATAAAAAAAATCCCCGCATATGCGGGGATTTTGGTTTTTAATGCCTAGGATTATTCATCCCAGGTTAATGCGCCGCCGGTTTGATATTCAATCACGCGGGTTTCAAAGAAGTTTTTCTCTTTCTTCAAATCCATGATTTCACTCATCCACGGGAATGGGTTGGCTGCACCCGGCCATTGCTGTGTCAAGCCGATCTGTGCGCAACGGCGATTGGCAATAAATTGCAGATATTCACGGAACATTTCTGCATTCAAGCCAAGGATGCCGCGCGGCATGGTATCAACAGCGTAAGTGTATTCCATTTCTACGCCTTCACGAATCATGGCGATGATTTCTTGTTTGAAATCTTCAGTCCATAAATGTGGATTTTCAATTTTAATTTGATTGATGACATCAATACCAAAATTGAGATGCATGGATTCATCACGCAGAATGTATTGGAATTGCTCTGCGGTACCAGTCATCTTGTTGCGGCGACCCATGGATAATACCTGGGTGAAGCCGACGTAGAAGAATATGCCTTCGAATACCACGTAGAATGCAATTAAATCGCGCAGCAGGCGTTGATCGTTTTCAGTTGTGCCTGTCTGGAAGAGCGGGTCACCAAGGCTTTGCGTATATTTAAGCGACCAGGCTGCCTTATGTGACACAGATGGTACTTCACGGTACATGTTAAATACTTCCGCTTCATCCATGCCGAGGCTCTCAATGACGTATTGATAAGCATGTGTATGCAGTGCTTCTTCAAACGCCTGACGTAACAGATACTGACGGCATTCCGGATTGGTAATGTGTCTGTAGACTGCAAGTACCAGATTGTTCGCTACCAATGAATCAGCGGTAGAAAAGAAGCCCAGATTGCGCTTGATAATCATGCGCTCATCGTCTGTTAACCCATTCGGGTCTTTCCAGAGAGCGACGTCTGCTGACATATTAATTTCATTTGGCATCCAGTGGTTTGCACAGGCATCGATATATTTTTGCCAAGCCCATTTGTATTTGAAAGGCACTAGCTGATTAAGGTCGGCGCGGCAGTTGATGATCTTCTTGTCATCAACTTGAATGCGCGCTGCGCCCATTTCCAGCGATTCGAGGCCGGTAATTCCACCTATATTTGCTGCTGCTGTCATGTTGTATATCTCCTTATGTCGGCTTGTTACTGGCAAGCTTCGCAAGTTGGGTCAGTAATAAGGCATGCCTTAGGTTCGGTGGAGCTTGGATTGACTTGCACTGCGTTTAATGCGCGGTCATCAATTGTCGCTTTTTCCGTGTTGGTGGCGCCCATACTTCTTAAGTAATAAGTTGTTTTCAGTCCGCGGATCCATGCATGGCGATAAAGCTGATCCAGTTTTTTACCCGATGGCTCTGCCATGTAAAGATTGAGCGATTGTGATTGATCGATCCACTTTTGACGACGTGATCCGGCTTCAACCAGCCAGGTTGGGTCAACTTCAAACGCAGTGGCGTAGATCTGTTTCAATTGCTCAGGCATGCGTGTGATTTTGGAAACGCTACCGTTGTAATATTTGAGGTCATTTACCATGACTTCATCCCATAGTCCGACTTCTTTCAGATCAGCAACCAGGTAAGGGTTGATGACGGTGAATTCGCCTGACAGATTGGATTTAACAAACAGGTTCTGATAAGTCGGCTCGATAGACTGAGAAACACCGCAAATATTGGAGATTGTCGCGGTTGGCGCAATGGCCATTATATTTGAGTTGCGTACGCCAACTTTCTTGACGCGATCACGCAAGGCGCTCCAGTCGAGTGTGGCCGAGGTATCTTGTTCCAAGTAGCCATCACGATTTTGCTTCAAGATAGCGATAGAGTCGATCGGCAGGATACCTTTGCTCCATAATGAGCCTTCGTAGGTAGAGTAGGTGCCGCGTTCCTCAGCGAGATCAGCAGAAGCTTCAATTGCGTAATAGCTGATTAACTCCATGGATTGGTCAGCAAATTCAATCGCCGCTTGTGAGGTGTACGGCAATCTTAATTTGTAGAGTGCATCCTGGAAGCCCATGATTCCCATGCCAACTGGGCGGTGCTTGAGGTTGGAGTTCTTCGCTTGTGGAACTGAGTAATAGTTAATGTCGATAACATTATCCAGCATGCGCAGCGCGGTTTGTACCGTCTTGCGTAATTTGGCTTGATCCAGACCTTTATCAGTCATGTGTGCAATCAGGTTGATACTGCCAAGATTGCAGACGGCAATTTCATCACGCGAAGTGTTGAGCGTAATTTCGGTGCAAAGGTTGGAGCTGTGTACGACACCAATGTGTTGCTGTGGTGAGCGCAGGTTGCATGGATCTTTGAATGTTACCCATGGATGTCCGGTTTCGAACAACATGGTGAGCATTTTGCGCCACAGCGAGATTGCTGGGATGGCTTTAGCATTTTTGATTTCGCCGCTTGCTACTTTCGCTTCATAAGCGGTGTAGGCGGTTGTGAAATCTTTGCCGAATTTATCGTGTAAATCTGGCACATCGTTTGGCGAGAACAGGGTCCAGTCTTTGTTCTCAATCACGCGCTGCATGAATAAGTCTGGAATCCAGTTGGCGGTATTCATATCGTGAGTACGACGTCTTTCATCGCCAGTGTTTTTGCGTAATTCCAGGAATTCTTCAATGTCTTTATGCCAGGTTTCGAGGTATGCGCAAACCGCACCTTTACGTTTACCACCTTGATTCACAGCAACGGCAGTAGCATTGGCGACATTCAGGAATGGTACAACACCTTGCGATTTACCATTGGTGCCTTTGATGCGTGCACCCATGGCGCGGACGTTAGTCCAGTCATTGCCAAGGCCGCCGGCATATTTAGATAGCAAGGCGTTGTCTTTGATGGCGCCGTAGATGCCGTCGAGGTCATCAGGAACAGTGGTCAGGTAGCAGCTGGATAATTGCGGACGCAGCGTGCCTGAATTAAACAGGGTGGGTGTAGAGCTCATGAAGTCGAAAGAAGAGAGCAGATTGTAGAATTCAATCGCACGGGCTTCTTTGTCTTTTTCTTCAATGGCAAGACCCATGGCGACGCGCATAAAGAATGCCTGTGGCAGTTCAAAGCGTGTGCCTTCAAAGTGAATGAAGTAGCGGTCGTATAATGTTTGCAAGCCAAGATAGGTAAATTGCTGGTCGCGTTCCGGTTTCATCGCGGCAGTAATTTTTTCAAGGTTATAGGCAGACAGCAAGCGTGGATCGAGCAGCTCGTGCTTGATGCCGCGTTCCAGGTAGGCTTTCATGTAATTGCGATAGGTTTTGCTGCCATCAGCAAGTGAGATATCTTTTTGTAAGCCCAGGAATGTTAAAGCTTCCTGGCGTAAGTCATCTGACAAGAGGCGAGCAGCTACGTAGGTGTAGTTTGGTTCTTTCTCAATCAAAATGCGGGCAGACATGACCAATACTTTGCTGACTTCGTGTGCTGGCACTTTATCAAACAGATTGCGGCGGGCATCATCGATAATGATGTCTGCTGAAACATCGGCCAGTCCAGCGCATGCGCTTTCAACTTGTGCGCGTAACGCCTTCAAGTCTAAGGGTACAACTGAGCCATCAGCTAAGGTGACATGCAGAATGGCAGTTTCTTGTTTGTTGGCGGCTTCTTTTTGTTGCTGTTCAATTTCGCGGGCACGACGGCGCTCTTCGCGATAGAGAACGTAAGATTTTGCCACTTTATATTCAGCGGTACGCATCAATTCCAGTTCAACCTGGTCTTGAATCTCTTCTATATGAATGGTGCCGCCGCTGCGTAAGCGTCTAAAGAAAGTATCGGCAATTTTTTTAGTCAGGTTGGCAACTTTTTCGTGTATCCGGCTGGAGCCTGAAGCTGTATCCCCTTCGACGGCCAAAAAAGCTTTCGTCATGGCAACGGCAATCTTATTGACGTCGAAAGGGGTAACAGTGCCATTACGGCGGATAACCTTGATCAACCCTGGTGCGGTTTGGGCTATATCAAAATGTGGGGTGTAAGCAACAGATGATGTGGTGCGAATTGGGGTGTCCATGTTTGTATTTCTCCACGGTGTAAATTTTTCAAATACTTAATTCGGTGTTGGGCAGACTTGTGGTCGCTGATCTCGAAAACCACAATATATAGTTGTTTTTCTGCTTTAAGATACCAAGATAAAGGATCTCGGCAGAGATAGCAAGGGAATAAAAGGCGAAGACATTTGTGAGAGATTGGCTACTGCTTTTTCGGTTATCTCTTAAACATTGAAGACGAAATCATTACTGGTGTCTTCATCTTGCACATAGGTGTTTTGCTGCTCTCTCTGGGGTGGTTGCGCCAACACAGATGATTGACTTAATACGGAGGCGGTCTGCGATGAAATTGGTTTGTCATCGGCGCGTAATCTCTTTGCGACGTCGAGTACCTTGAGATCTTGGGCAGCTGTGGCAGATGAGCCGAGGAAGGCTTTGGCAAAACTTGAGTTCATATTAAACATGGCGCCGCCAATGGTGAGCAGTGCCAGGTAAATGGTACCGTAAGTGTTATTGGCGAGAGCGAAAATGTTATTTGGCTTATTGATAACGCCTTGTCCAACGTTGCTCATGCTATTACTGGCAACACCATTGGCTGCGAACAAGCCGATTGCCGGTAATAAGCTGGTTGGGTTCTGAAAGAGGTGCTTAATGACAGAGGTCATGGTGTTGCGAAAATCCATACCGCCGCTGGCGTATGACATGCCCGATGCAAGGCCTGGGACAAAGCCAATTGCGGCTTTGGCGGTTACGTGAATATCGTCGAGCGGCTGGCCGGCGAATTTAGACAAGATGTTAACGCCGTCGAAACCTTTTTGGGTAAATGTCATGAAAGCCGGAGTCATAATGGCTATTGAGACCGTGATATCGAAAATTGTACCAGCGGCATTAGCTATTGTTTCTGTCACGGTGGCATCATTTATCTGCAACCCTTCAATGGTTTCTAGCTTGGTCGCGAGCTCGGCAATAACGAGCTGCCATTCTTCTTCTGTAAGCGGCTTGGTGTTGTCACGCCCGGGGAATAGCTCTGCGATGATGTTTTGTAATTTAGCATTGACTGCGTCAATCTGGGTTTCATCAATATGTTCGAGTTTATCTGCGAAAGCTTTTTGCAGGCGCACATCAGCATTGAATAAATTGCCAATCCGATTGTATATGTTTCTGATGCCTATATAGCGTGAGGCAAAGGTAATCACGAAGGCGATAACAGTGGGGATAGACGCAAGCGCGCTAACCGGAAGCCAGAGAAAGGAACCGTAGGCAATGGCACCAGCTGCAACGGCAGAGCCAACACCGAGACCAAGTGCCGAGGTGTTGCTGACAACGGAGGCGCAACCGTTGCGCATTTCCGTGAGACCGTTTTTGACTTTGTCTATGGATACAGGAATGAATAGGGCATTCATGATGGTGTTGACCGCAAACGAACTGCCGCCGCTGGCGACGGAGTAGATTTGACGTGCAGTGGACATATTATTCCACCATTCCGCGCCAATATGCTCGGGCCCCAGTCCGCTAGGTGCGGCGAGCGCATTAAGAGCTGAGGGGGATGCGGCGATGCCGGCAAGAATATAGATTCCGCCATTCACAACGACCATTTTGACGCGAGTCAAGCAGCCCGGTGCTGAACCGTCTTCGCCCAAGAGATCCTGTGCGGCTTCATTGTTTTCTTCGGGTTCGTTACCAAGCTCAAGGATGGTGTCATTCTGAGCAGTTTGATCTGTTGCTTGTTGCGAAGCATTTCCCAGCAGGCCTGCTTGTTCTTCGGCCGTGCCTTCAGGGCTGAATTCTATGATGGTGTCGCGGCTGCTTTGCATGAAATGCTCTTTTTATTAGTTTGGTCGTTTCGGGTATCTGTGCTGCATTTTACTGTGCACTGCATTAACAGATTATTAAAAATTAGTTATTTTTGCATCTATTTTTAATGATTTTTGGGCTTTCTTGTTATAATTTGCATGATAATACCCTAGTAACTGCATGAAATATATCAGTTTTAGCGAATTCTGGTGTTTTGCTAGGTTTTTTGCTGAATGTTCCTGTTTAGATAATTACCATATCTGCTTGAATTTACGTAAATTATACATTTTTCAATAAATTACCTAGCATTTAATTGACAGGCTCTTATCTCGACCATAAAATGCCCGCATGCATGAAAAATTCATACCAGAATATGTAGATCCCTATCGTCTCGCCGAGCAGAACTTGCAGCTCGATGGGTTAGTAAAACTCGTTGATATGCACAGGCTTAACTCAAGTCGGCAGAGTCCGGGTGACAATGAAACGGTAGATGTTAAACTGCGCTTTGGCACGGATGAGCAGGGCTTGCCGTACATAAAAGGTCATTTGCAAGCCAGCTTGGGCCTGCAATGCCAACGTTGTATGGAACGCTTCACTTATGAAATAATATCCGACTTTGCCTTGGGCATTGTTAAATCGCTGGAAGAAGAAAAGGCATTGCCAGAGCAGTACGAGCCGGCAATGGTACACGAGGGTCAGTTGGCATTGCGTGAAGCAATAGAAGACGAGCTGATACTTAACCTGCCTATTATTCCAAGGCATGAACCGGAAGCGTGTAAAGTGCAATTACCGCTAACGAATGCAGAATGGGAAAAGAGTGAAAAAGAGAATCCGTTTCAGGTATTGCAATCGCTGAAGCATAAGCAAAAATAAAGAATCATTAACATGTGAGTCATTCACGCTGTGACGTGAAGATGAGTATAGATAGAGGGGAGTTTAGAGAATGGCAGTTCAAAAGAGTAGAGTTACACGTTCCAGACGCGGCATGCGCCGTTCACACGATGGTTTAACAACCACAGCTTTATCCGTTGACGCTGCAACCGGTGAAACCCACCGTCGTCATCACGTGAGCCCAGATGGTTATTACAAGGGTCGCCAGGTGATTGATAAGTCCGTCAAGGTTGAAGAAGCCGGCGACGAAGAGTAATCCATTTGACACCAGTCACCATTGCGATTGATGCCATGGGAGGAGATTTCGGGCCTCCCATTACTGTTCCTGCCGCAATTGATGCCTTGCGCAAATATCCCAGCTTGCGTGTTGTGCTCGTTGGCGATGCGGCTACGTTAGAGCAGGCACTACAATCGTGTCAGTATGATTCTGCACGTTTAACTATTCAGCATGCTAGCCAGACAGTGGCTATGGATGAGCCGCCTTCACAGGCCTTGCGCTCAAAGAAAGACTCGTCCATGCGCGTTGCCATCAATCTGGTGAAAGAAGGCAGGGCTAACGCTTGTGTCAGCGCTGGCAATACCGGTGCCTTAATGGCAACGGCTCGCTTTGTCTTGAAAACATTGCCAGGCATTGACCGTCCGGCGATTGTTTCTGCGTTTCCAACATATTTTGCCGATAGAGTGGTGAGGGTGTTGGATCTTGGTGCGAATGTAGATTCAAGTGCAGAAAATTTGCTGCAATTTGCCGTGATGGGCTCAGTGCTTGCTTCCACTGCAGGTCAAATCAAGAATCCAAAAGTTTGCCTATTGAATATAGGTGAAGAAGAAATCAAAGGTAATGAGCAGGTAAAGCAGACGGCCCAATTACTGATGAGCTCAAAGATTGTGAATTACGCTGGTTATATCGAAGGCGACAGAATGTTTCAAGGTGATGCTGATGTTGTGGTATGCGATGGCTTTATCGGTAATATCGCACTCAAATCAACTGAGGGCGTCACTGTATTGATAAAACAGTTAATGCGGGATGCGTTCAATCGCACCTGGTTGACAAAATTACTTGGTCTGATGGTTAAACCGATTATGAAATCATTCGCTAATCGTGTTGATCCAAGCTATTACAATGGCGCGACGTTAATAGGCTTGCAAGGTACCGTGATCAAGAGTCACGGCAGCGCAAGTGTGTTTGCGTTTACCAATGCGATTAAAGAAGCCATGCTGGGTGCGGAAGCTAATATTCCCGAAATCATCCGTCATGAAGTTGAATCCTTACTTAAACCATCATGATTTCTACAGTGAGTAATACGCCATGAATTATTCGAAAATACTTGCGACAGGTGGTTATCTACCCGAAAAAATCCTGACGAATGCCGATATGGAAAAGCTTGTCGATACAACTGACCAGTGGATTATCGAACGCACGGGCATCAGGCAGCGCCATATGGCTGCTGATCATGAAAATGCGGTTACATTTGCTGAACAAGCTGCGAGAGTTGCGCTAGAGACAGCAGGTATGCAGGCATCTGATATTGAGATGATTATAGTTACTTCAACTACACCGCATATGATGTTTCCAAGCACGGCATGCTTGCTGCAGGAAAAACTTGGTATTTCTGGTTGCCCAGCTTTCGATTTAAATGCCTCTGCGTGCGCAGGCTTCATGTATGGATTCAGTATTGCGGATCAATTCATTCGCACTGGAACTATCAAAAATGCACTGATTATCGGCAGCGAATTAATGTCGCGCGTGGTTGATTGGTCAGACCGGGGAACATGTGTATTGTTCGGCGACGGTGCTGGTGCAGTTATATTAGGTCAGAGCAAAGAACCCGGTGTTCTCTCTACACATTTACACGCTGATGGTACGCACAAAGATGTTTTATATCTGCCATTAAGCGGTGGGAAAAATCCGACGCTTGAATCAATTCAGATGAGCGGAAACGCTCTTTTCAAATTAGCTGTTAATATTCTCGGCGATTTATTTGACGAAACTTTAGCGGCCAACAATATGGATAAATCACAGGTTGACTGGTTGATCCCGCATCAGGCAAATATTCGTATCATTCAGGCAATGGCGAAAAAATTAAATATGCCTCTTGATCGTGTTGCGATTACGCTTGATACGCAAGGTAATACATCTAGTGCATCTATTCCTTTGGCACTCGATATGGCAATTCGCGACGGCCGCGTGAAGCGCGGTGACATGCTAATGATGGAAGGCTTCGGCGGTGGTTTAGCCTGGGGCTCGGCACTTGTGCGTTACTAATCAGTTGACATTACGAGTATCGCTATAATGAATGATCAATTCGCATTTGTATTTCCAGGTCAGGGCTCACAAGCTGTTGGTATGCTGGCTGATGCTGCGCCGCTATATCCTGAAATTTCTGCAACGTTTGCTGAGGCATCAGAGGTGCTAGGCTATGATTTGCAGCGCATGGTATTTGAAGGGCCAGCCGAGGTACTGAATCAAACTGTTCACACCCAGCCCGCATTGCTAGCTGCATCATATGCAGTTTGGCGCATCATCACGGCTCGTAGCGCAATCAAACCAACAATTTTGGCTGGGCATAGTCTTGGTGAATATACTGCTTTAGTCTGCGCTGACGCACTTGGTTTTCAAGATGCCGTCAGATTGGTTGCTGCGCGCGGACAGTATATGCAAGACGCAGTGGTAGCTGGTACTGGCGCCATGGCGGCAATTATTGGTTTGGATGATGATGTTGTCGTTAAACTTTGCAATGACGCGCGTGAAGGTTCTGACGAGGTTTTGTCGCCAGCAAATTATAATAGTATCGGCCAAATTGTTATTGCCGGTCATCAAGATGCCGTCAATCGTGCAATTGTTCTCGCGAAAGAATGCGGCGCGAAAATGGCAGTATTGATACCAGTTAGTGTGCCGTCGCACTGCGAATTAATGAAGCCTGCAGCGGAACGTCTACAAACGTTGCTAGCTACAATTAATATTCGTCAGCCGACTATTCCGGTAGTAAGTAATGTCGATTTACAGATTTATATGTCAGACACAGAAATTCGTGATGGCTTGGTGCGCCAATTGTATATGCCAGTACGCTGGGTGAATACAATTCAAAAATTTATCGACATGAATATAAAAACCATCATTGAATGTGGGCCTGGAAAAGTTTTGACAGGATTAAACAAGCGAATTGATAAAACATTGCAGCTCCAATCTGTTTCTGATGTTGCAAGCATAGAAACCATTTTGAATATCGCGAATGAGAGGAATGAAACATGACGCGCGTTGGTCAGCTACAAGATAAGGTCGCTGTGGTAACTGGCGCCAGTCGCGGCATAGGCCGGGGCATTGCTTTGAGTCTTGGGCATGAAGGAGCAATAGTAATTGGTACCGCAACCACGCAAGAAGGTGCTGATCGTATTTCAGAAGCATTTAAAAACGAGAAAATTGCTGGTCGAGGCATGGTGTTAGATGTTACGTCGCAAGAATCAGTAGAAGCATTGATTGCTGCGATTCGCGAAGAGTTTGGACCGGTAAATGTTTTGGTAAATAATGCGGCTATCACGAAAGATAACCTCTTTCTGCGCATGAAAGAAGATGAGTGGTCACAAGTGATAGATACTAATTTAAACTCGGTTTTTCGCGTATCTAAAGCCTGTCTGCGTGATATGTTGAAAGCACGTTGGGGCAGGATTATCACGATTGGGTCAGTTGTTGGCTCTACTGGTAATCCCGGTCAGGTGAATTATTCAGCAGCCAAGGCGGGTGTAATTGGCTTTAGTAAGTCCCTCGCACTTGAGGTTGGATCACGAGATATTACAGTCAACACTGTGTCTCCGGGGTTTATTGAAACAGATATGACCAATGCGCTCAATGATGAGCAGCGCGAAGCGATTTTTCAACGGATACCAATGCAAAAGCTTGGCACTGTGAAAGATATTGCTTCTGCTGTGGTTTTTCTCGCATCCGATGGCGCTGGCTACATAACTGGGCAGACTTTGCACATAAACGGCGGCATGTTTATGGGCGGTTAATGCAGGCTGGTCTTGCAAGTTGTACGTTTTTGAATAAACTAGCACGAACGTATTTTGTTGTTTTTATTAAGAGAGGATAGAAGAACCATGACGACCAAACCAAATGAAATCGAAGCTCGCGTCAAGAAAATAGTGGTCGAGCAATTAGGTGTTAAAGAAGATGAAATCACTGTTGATGCATCTTTCGTTGACGATCTCGGTGCTGACTCACTCGATACCGTTGAGCTGGTAATGGCACTCGAAGAAGAATTTGAAACTGAAATTCCTGATGAAGATGCAGAAAAAATCATCACCATCAAAGATGCTGTTTCCTACATCGTTGGCCGTATGGGCAAAGAAGCAAAAGCGTAACTGCTTTTGTTTGCCATCGTTAATTTGAATGAAGTGAGGGTGCTTGCGTGAGTAAACGACGCGTAGTTGTCACAGGCATGGGGATGATTTCTCCTCTCGGCCACAATGTGGAATCCACATGGCAGGCTATCCTCGCAGGTAAAAGCGGAGTGTCACTGATCGATCATTTCGATGCATCAGATCTGACCTGCAAAATTTGCAGCCGCGTCAAAGATTTTGACGTAACTCTATATATGCCTGAAAAAGAAGCGCGCAAGCGTGACTACTTCATTCAATACGGGATGGCGGCTGCCATTCAGGCAATTGAAGATTCCGGCTTGCAGGTTACTGAAGCAAATGCTGATCGCATCGGTTTTGCCATTGGATCTGGTATTGGTGGGCTTCCAAGCATTGAGCGTAATCATGAAGTGCTGTTACAGTCCGGCCCGCGCCGCCTGTCACCTTTCTTTATTCCTAGTGCGCTCATTAATATGATTTCAGGACATTTGTCGATTCAATACGGCATGAAAGGTCCAAACATTGCTCTTGTTTCTGCCTGCACCACGGGCACACATAATATTGGTTCAGCCGCGCGCACAATTGCGTACGGTGACGCAGATGTCATGATTGCTGGTGCAGCAGAAATGGCTTCCACCAAGCTTGGTATTGGTGGTTTCGCGGCAATGCGCGCTTTGTCAACTCGTAATGACGAGCCAGAAAAAGCCAGCAGACCGTGGGACAAAGACCGTGATGGTTTTGTACTGGGTGATGGTGCTGGTGTTATCGTTCTTGAAAGTTATGAGCATGCAAAAGCTCGTAATGCGAAAATATATGCAGAATTAGTTGGCTTTGGTATGAGTGCAGATGCTCACCATATGACAACGCCGCATCCTGAAGGTCTCGGTGCGGCATCATCGATGGAGTCTGCAATTCGTGATGCTGGCATGCGCCCTGAAGATATTGATTATGTGAATGCACACGGCACCTCCACTCCAGCTGGTGATGAGTTAGAGGTGATGGGCTTGAAGCGCACTTTTGGTGATCATGCCTACAAATTTGCTGTCAGTTCGACCAAATCCATGACCGGGCACTTGCTGGGTGCTGCTGGTTCGGTTGAGGCAATCTTTTCTATTCTTGCTATCCGTGATCAGGTGGCGCCTCCAACTATTAACCTCGACAACCCTAGTGATGGCTGTGATCTGAATTTCGTACCTCATCAGGCGCAAGCGATGCGTATTGATTCCGCATTATCGAATTCATTTGGATTCGGCGGCACGAATGGTTCGCTGATTTTCAAGAAAATCTAGAAATTTATCATCTGCGTAATGTTGCTTCCACCGCGCTTTCGAATGAACGGCGCATTATGCTAACATCTAGCGATTAACCTTTTTACTCACTGGACGAATAGATTGCGTTTATTATCCCGGTTTTTAAATGCCCTGAGTCTGTCAATTTTGATATTGTCGGGTTTAACTCTGTATACCTTGTTTGCACCCGTGTCGGTACCAAAGGGCGGTGCTGTTATTTATGTGCGGCCAGGAATTTCGAAAGAAAATCTGGTGGCCGAATTGTCGCAAAATAACTATACCCATATATCGTTTCTGTTCGGTTTGTATGTGCATTTTCGCGGCAAAGTGCCAATGTCAGGCGAGTATTTAATTCCAAGTGGCTCCTCTCCATATTTTATCTGGAAACAGCTCACATCAGGAACCGGACGTTACTATCGTGCATTTACGATTATACCTGGCTGGACATTTAAACAGGTCAGAGAGGCACTCAATAATGAATCGGCACTCAAGCATCTGATTGCGCCTACGGATACCGATGTAAGTATTATGTCCGCCCTTGGTGATAATTCACATGATCCTGAAGGTATGTTCTTACCGGAAACATACTATTTTTTACGCGGTGATGCCGATCTCGCTATTTTGAAGCGCGCTCACAATTCCATGAATACGAAATTGAATGAAGCCTGGCAGGGACGTGCAGCGGGATTGCCTTATCAAACATCGTATCAGGCATTAATCGCTGCATCATTGATTGAGAAAGAAGCCTATTTACCACAAGAGCAACCCAAGATTGGCGGCGTTTTAATTAATCGATTACATAAAAATATGTTACTGCAATTTGATCCTACTGTTATTTACGGTATGGGTGATCATTATCAAGGTAAAATTTATAAGCGAGATTTGTTGGCAAACACTCCTTACAACACCTACGTGCATCATGGTTTGCCGCCAACGCCAATTGCCATGCCAGGTTCTACTGCAATCTCTGCAGCACTGCATCCCGAAGTGCATGATTACTTGTATTTTGTCGCCAAGGGTGACGGTAGTCACGAATTTACGGCCAACTTACAAGATCATCATGCTGCAGTGCAAAAAGCTGCGGATCTACGTTCCAAGCAAGCGGTTAATACGCCGACTGTTACGGGAGACAATCATGTCGCAAAGTAAGTTTATTACCATCGAAGGTGTTGAGGGCGCGGGTAAAAGCTCAGTCATGCAATTTATTAAATCGCATCTTGAGGGCGCAGGGGTTCAAGTCGCGCTAACACGCGAACCAGGCGGCACAGAATTAGCAGAAAAAATAAGAAATTTGTTATTGCACCCTGAGAACAGCGAAGTGATAGAGCCGAAAACAGAATTATTATTAATGTTTGCCGGACGAGAGCAGCACATCAAGCAGCGAATATTGCCATGGCTAGCGTCAGGTCAGTGGGTGCTTTCCGATCGTTACGTTGATGCGAGCTATGCTTATCAAGGCGGTGGGCGCCAAATGGATATGCAGTTAATCGCAGATCTTGATCAGCGCATTGTTGGCAATGTTTATCCAGGGTTAACTTTATTGCTGGATTTACCACCTGAGCTAGGTTTTGAGCGCACAGCGAATCGTGCCGCAGGTAAAGACCGCATTGAAAATGAAAAGATTGATTTTTTCCGGCGCGTGCGCGCAGTGTATTTGCAGCGTGCAGAGCAAGATCCGCAGCGTATTAAAGTGATTAATGCATCGCTTGATCAAGCAGCAGTTGAGCAGCAAGTGGCAGGTACCCTCGACAACTACTTAGCGAGTGTCGCAATATGAAGTATGCGTGGCAGGACAGGCAATGGCAGCAATTCTGGCAATCTGTACAAGCGGGTCGTTTACCGCATGCTTTGTTACTGACGGGTATGGCTGGCACGGGTAAAACCGCTTTCGCAATGCATGCTGCTCAAGCATTGCTTTGTCAGGAGGTGTCGCCAGAAGGTGAACCGTGTAATCACTGCCATTCTTGCCGTCTTGTTGTTACACAAGCGCACCCAAATATGTATCACGTTGTACCGGAAAAAGAAGGCCATGCTATCAAGGTCGATCAAATTCGTGAATTAACCGAATTTGTTCAGCAGTCATCCTTGCATGGCGAACATAGAATCGTTTTGATCTATCCAGCGCATAGCATGAATATTAATGCTGCGAATGCATTATTGAAAACATTGGAAGAACCGGCGCAAGGCGCAATTTTGTTATTGGTGACTGATCAGATTAGTCACTTGCCGGCGACGATCAAGAGCCGTTGTCAGCGAATTTCGTTTCCGCGTCCCGATCAGCAAGAGGCGTTGAACTGGTTGCGCTCACAGTCAACGGATGCAATATTATCGTTAGAGCAAGCCTTGCGTCTCGCACATGGTGCGCCATTATTAGCATTAGCAACTTTGCAGGACGAAGAGTTACCCATTCGAAATGATATGTTTACATCGCTACATCAACTTGTAGAAAAGCGTGCAGACCCGCTTGCGCTAGCTGCGAAGTGGCAAAAAATCGATCCTGTGAAATGGTTGGAGTTGGTGCTGGGTTGGGTTTCTGACATCATTCGTTTACAGCTTGGTGGTAATATTACTCAGTTATTGAATCAGGATTACGAGCAGGCTTTAAATGCGAGTGTTGCGCGTATACCGTTGCAGAAAAACATACAGTTGCTCGAAAATTTGCTGGCCGTACGCGCAAAAATGAGTGCGGGGGTTAATTTCAACAAACAGTTATTAATGGAAAGTCTGTTGATACGATGGATGGAGCCGTCAACATGAGATTAGTTGATTCACATACTCATTTTGAGTTGCTGCATGACGAGGGTCAGGATGATCATACACCAATCATCATTGAGCGTGCTCAGCAAGAAGGCGTCGAGTATTTCTTAAATGTATGTGTCAAATATTCAAGATTTGAATACGTGCTTAAACCGGCGGAGATTTACCCCTTCGTTTTTGCCTCAGTTGGATTGCATCCAAATGATGATAGCGAAGAGGTGACATTCGAGCAATTAATCAAATCAGGTGGCCATCAGCGAGTGGTTGCAGTTGGTGAAACTGGTCTCGATTATTTTCGCTCTGCAGGCGATCTGGATTGGCAGCGTGATCGATTTCGTACACATATTCAAGCAGCGAAACAGTTACAAAAGCCGCTCATCATTCACATGCGCGATGCAAAGGAAGATACTCTAAAAATTATGCGTGAAGAGTCAGCGCAAGATGTCGGCGGTGTCATGCATTGTTTTACAGAAGACTGGTCAGTGGCCGAGCGGGCACTAGATCTGGGATTTTATATTTCATTTTCAGGCATCGTAACATTCAAAAATGCATTGGCGATACAAGAGGTCGCCAAACGAATTCCTCTGGATCGTATGCTGGTTGAAACGGATGCACCTTATCTCGCTCCCGTACCTATGCGCGGCAAGAAAAACGAACCAGCCTATATGCGGCACACAGCAGCATTTATCGCCAGTCTGCGTGGCGATACGCTAGAAACCATTGCAGAACAAACTACGCGTAATTTTTTCACTTTGTTCAAGGGGGCAGGGCCTGCGAATGTTTAGACCAGCAGCTTTATTTATCGGATTACGTTATACACGTGCAAAACGCCGCAATCATTTCATTTCTTTTATTGCCATGTTTTCCATGATTGGTATAGCTCTTGGTGTTGCTGTATTAATTACGGTTTTATCAGTCATGAACGGCTTTGATCGGGAGATTCATGATCGCGTATTTAGCATGGTTCCCGCGATCACCGTCGGCAGTGCGACCGGGTATGTTTCCGGCTGGAATAAGCTGCAAAAAGATGTAGACAGTTTTTCAGGGGTAAAAGCATCAGCACCATTTGCAACGGGCGAAGTTTTGATTAGTTACGGCGGATCAGTGCAAGCAGCATTGTTGAATGGCGTGCTGCCAGATCAAGAAAAAAATGTCACGCAAATCGCGGACAAAATGACGCAAGGTAAATTAACAGATCTGGTACCCGGCGCATTCGGCATTATACTCGGCGAAAACCTTGCGGAAATGTTACGGGCTAACATTGGAGACAAGGTAACGGTAGTCACACCGCAAGTGACGATGTCACCGGCTGGCGTAATGCCGCGTTTCAAGCGCTTTACAGTGGTAGGTATATTTCGTGCTGGCAGCGGCTTCGGGTTTGATCGCGGACTTGGTTTTATTAATTTGCAAGATGCGCAAAAATTATTGGGACTTGGCGAGAATGTTACTGGCATGCATGTCTCCGTAGAGGACTCATATGCGGCTCCATTGATGGCTCAGCAAATGATGCACGAGCTATCTCCCATGGCAACAGTTTCAACCTGGGCTGACCAGTTTGGTGAGTTTTTCCGCGCTATCCAGCTTGAGAAAACCATGATGTTCCTCATTTTGCTGCTGATTGTGGCGGTGGCGACCTTTAATCTGGTTTCAACTTTAGTGATGGTAGTAAATGAAAAGCATTCCGATATCGCCATTTTGAGAACCTTTGGTGCGACTCCAGGTATGATTATGCGCATATTCATGATTCAAGGTGGTTTGATCGGTGTTTTCGGTACCTTGCTTGGTGTCATAGGTGGTTTATTGCTAGCGTCAAATGTGACCGAAATTGTGAATATGATCGAGCGCGTTTTTCATGTGCAATTCCTTTCAGATAACGTTTATTTTGTTAATTATCTACCTTCGGTTATTGAGTGGCAGGATGTTGTCAAAATCAGTCTCGCATCTTTAGTGTTGAGTCTGGCTGCCACTGTTTACCCGGCATGGCGCGCTGCAAAACTCGATCCAGTGGAGGCATTAAGATATGAGTAAAACTATTTTAGCCTGCGTTGACCTTGCCAAGTCTTACGATGATGGCAAATCAATTATTAATGTTTTGACCAACGTAAACCTCGAGGTTGCTGCCGGGGAGATGGTTGCCGTAGTGGGTAGTTCTGGTTCGGGTAAGAGCACCTTACTGCACTTGATGGCTGGACTCGATAGGCCAACTAACGGCAAGGTGATGTTAAATAATGTCTGTTTGCATGACATGCCCGAAGATGAAAAATGCAGTACCCGGAATCGCATGCTCGGTTTTATTTATCAATTTCATCACTTATTACCGGAGTTTTCTGCTCTGGAAAATGTTGGTATGCCGCTACTCATTCGTGGCGATGAACCACAAGACATCACAAGCAGAGCTAGCGACCTTCTCGCGCAAGTTGGTTTAAAGGATCGTATGGATCATCGCTTGGGCGCACTGTCTGGCGGCGAACGACAACGTGTTGCGATCGCTCGTGCTCTTGCAACAAACCCAGCATGTATTCTGGCGGATGAACCAACTGGTAATCTTGATCCCCAAAATGCTGAACGCGTACTGGAATTGTTTTTTGACTTACAAAAAAAACGTCAGACCAGTGTTGTTATAGTCACGCATGATCTTAGTATTGCAAAACGTGCAGACCGGGTTTTTCGCATAGCCAATGGCGCTTTAATATCTATCTAATTTCTTCATAGCATAATCGTTACAGTAATTGGTGACCTTCCCCCTCAAGCGGAGAAGGTCATTCTTCTCTAAGCCATCCATACCCTCATTCCCGATCATCATAAATAGAGAAATACTATGCTGCAATTTTCATTGCCATTTCTGTTGGGCGATATTTTTCAACTCATAACATTGATTCGTCCCGAGCCTGTTTTTGTATTTTTTAGTATGGTGGCAGGGGTGTCTTTGCTTTTATCAGGTCAGCGTTTTAAACGGTATTTTCTCGTTATTACTGCATTTTGCCTCGGGTTTTCTTGGACGGGACTGCAAATTATTCATCTAAGTCAATGGACGCTGCCGCATGAATGGGAGGGCAGGCCTTTGTATGTTAATGGGGTCATTACATCTTTGCCCGTCGTCGATAAATTTGGCACACATTTTATTTTTGAAACTGATTCAATAAATACTCTCGATATGAACAACTCAGCACATGCGAAGATAAAATTGTCTTGGGCGAATACTGTTCCGGTGCGGGTCGGTGATCGATATCATTTTCTTGTACGATTGAAACGAATTCATGGCTTGCGTAACCCTGGCGGCTTCGATTATGAGGCATTTGCTATGGAAAATGGTCTGCGTGCTACTGGCGCAGTTATTGCAAAATCTGAGGTGAAATTTATCGGTCATGAAATACTTGCATCACCTGTTAATCAAATTCGCCAGTCTCTGCAAAACAGAATTAACGCATCGTTACCCTTGTCACCAACTGCACCATGGTTGTTGGCTTTGATGATAGGTGAGCGCAGTTCAGCTCCGCCCGAACATTGGCAGGTTTTGCGTGCAACCGGAACCAATCATTTAATGGCTATTGCCGGATTGCATATTGGCTTGATTGCAGGATTGGTTCATCAGATATTGCAATTTTTTTGGCGCCGCAGCGCGTATTTATCATCAATATATCCGACACAGCTTGCCTCTGCTGTAGCAGCTTTGCTGGCAGCCTGGGTTTATAGTGGGTTATCGGGCTTTTCAATCCCGACGCAACGTGCATGTATCATGCTGACATTTTTTATTGGTGCCGGGCTATTGCGGAGAAAATTACCCGCCTGGCATGCGTGGTCGATTTCATTATTAGTCGTATTGTTGATAAATCCGCTCTCTGTGTTATCTGAAAGCTTTTGGTTGTCATTCGGTACTCTCGGATTAATTATTTTTGGTATGAGCGGTCGAGTCTCACCAGAAGGCTGGTGGTGGAAATGGGTGAGAGTCCAGTGGGTGATAGGGCTTGGACTATTGCCATTGTCATTATTTTTTTTCCAACAGACTTCTTTAGTATCTGTTTTGGTGAATAGTATCGCGATTCCATGGCTGGGTATTTTGATACTACCATTTTGCTTGTTAAGTGATTTTTTTCTTTTAATCTGGCCGCCGTTAGGCTCATTGTTTTTGTGGATTGCGGATAAAAATCTTGCTGGTTTGTGGATGGTGCTTGAGTGGTTTGCGCGCATTAGTTTCTCAGTCTGGACTAAAGCAATGCCTTCGTATCCACTGATGCTAATAACCATGGCAGCTTGCCTGACGCTGTTAATGCCAGTCGGAGTGCCTGGTCGCATTATTGGAATTATCTGGTTATTGCCCATTATTTTAATTAATCCACCTGTCCCACGAAATGGAGAATTTTGGCTCGGAGTCTTGGATGTGGGCCAGGGCTTGTCCGTGGTTGTGCAGACTAAAAATCATGTGCTGCTGTTTGATGCTGGTCCAAGGATGGGTGGGTATGATTCTGGCGAGAGCGTTGTTCTGCCATACCTGCATGCTATTGGTGTTCGTGGGATTGATAAAATGATAATTAGTCACGGCGACAATGATCATATCGGTGGAGCAGATGTGGTGTTACATACGTTACCGGTATCAGAGATTCTAACGAGTGCGGTTACAAAATTTCCAAAAAATTTAGCTAACCTATGTCTTTCTGGCAAGAACTGGAACTGGGATGGCGTGAATTTTTCAATCTTATATCCATATCCAGAGTCATTGGCATTAGGAAATGATAGTTCATGTGTGTTGAAAATTGAGAATGGCTTGCATAGTGTTTTATTGACTGGAGACATTGAAAAATTCGGTGAAAACCAGCTGCTGGATGTGCAAAATCCGAATTTACATGCCGAGCTATTGATTGTCCCGCATCATGGCAGCAAGACATCCAGTCAGCCGAGATTCATTGCAGCAGTTGCTCCGAGCTATGCTGTATTTGCCACCGGATACCGTAATCGTTATCGTTTTCCACATGCATCGGTTGTAAGGAATTATAGAGAAGCAGGGGTGATGATGCTAAATACGGTTGAGACCGGCGCATTAATATTCAAGGTTAGTCAGGCTAATCAATTACTACAACCCATTAGTTGGCGTAGCGACCATGATCACTACTGGAATGATCATGGTTAGTTTTTAAATTTGAGCTTTATTGCCGTGTAATAATAAATCTATTGCCATTAGTAACGCAGTATTATCTATAGGCTTTTCAAATGACAGCGATGCGCCTAAGGATTCTGACAAGTCGAGATAACCCGTTGGATCAAGTCTGCCACCACCAGAGATGGCGATGATTTGCAGATTTGGATGGCGGCTTTTTACTTCGGAAATCAGGGTAATACCGCTTTTTTTCGGCATGATGATATCTGTTACCATAATGTCCGGAGCTTCTTTGCGTAAATAATCGGTAGCTTCTTCGCCGTTGGTTGCGCAAACAACATTATGATCGGCTCGTTGCAAAACCTGCGTCAACATGTCTCGCACCAGATTGTCATCTTCAACTAATAATATCTTTGCCATTCTAGCTTCTCCGTGATTACTGCTGCACGTACTCAGGCAGTAGTATTGTAAATGTTGTTCCTTTTCCTAGCTCGCTGGTGACGACTACTTCACCTTTATGCTCTTTAATGATCGAATGTACGATAGAAAGACCAAGTCCGGTTCCTTTGCCCACTTCCTTGGTGGTATAAAATGGCTCAAAGATACGTTCCATTGTCGCTTTATCCATGCCATGTCCGTTATCACTAATTTCAATTCTACAATAGTTTTGCGCTATTGCTTCAGGAAATTGCTGTAAATATGGATCGTGGGCAACTACACGTGTGACATCAATATTGATAGTACCTTCACCATCCATGGCGTCAACGGCATTATTGATAATATTCACCAGAATTTGATGCAGCAAGGTTTTATTACCGAGTAATACCATGTCATATTCCATGTGAAACTGCATGCTGACACTAGTCGGAATTGTTTGTTTTAAGAGAGATAAAACAGTCTCTATGGTCGGTTTCAGGCTTAAATTATCCAGTTGATGATGTTGACGGCGGCTGAATGTTAATATGCGCGCCACTAACTCCTGGCCGCGCTGACAAGCCTCTAACACTTTGCCTAAGTTTTGATGTAGCTGCGAATTTTGTTCGACGTCTTCGCGCGCCATTTCAATATAACCAATGATCGCGTAAAGGATGTTATTGAAATCATGAGCGATGCCGCCGGCCAGTGTTCCCATCGCTTGCAGCTTTTGGCCTTGTAGCAAAGCGTGTTCTAGTTTTTGCTTGGATTCACGAATGGCTAGGCTGCCTTGCATTTCTTTTTTCAGGTCCTCATTTATATGCCTCAGATGTGCGGCCTGGCGACGTGTGACTTGTGCGGCGCGGATCAGGATTGCCAAGATGATGGAAAAGACAGCACCAAGCGTGAGGGCTAGCCATGGCAGGTAAGCTTGAACGGTGTTTAGCAGGTCAAAATAGGCAAGGGTGTCGTGCTGGAGAAGAAAGCAGAAGGAGACTGAGAGAATAATGCCTACTGCGGCTACCATAGGCGGTAACCAGCTCAGCTTTACCCATCCCGAATTGATGATAATTTGATCACTTCTCGAGATTTCAGGTTGATCTTCCATATCGGCAGTTTCTGGCATATTTCCCTGTCCCGAACCCTATTACTATAGTGTTACACAGAAAACTCTGGCACACATGGAAATTTTGATATAAAAGCATAAAGTATATAGAAATTAATCACTTTGAAAGTGGAATTTATACTGATGGAACTGGCATAATAAACGCCACAGGTTTTGGCCGTGGATGACCCGGGAATAGCCTGGACTCTGATTAGGGATGGAAACATGCAACTTTCTAAGATTAAAATCGCTGGCTTCAAATCGTTTGTTGACCCAACAACGATCAACCTTCCAAGCAAGCTGGTGGCTGTTGTTGGCCCAAATGGCTGCGGCAAATCCAATATTATTGACGCTGTGACCTGGGTGATGGGGGAAAGCTCTCCAAAGTACCTGCGCGGCGAGTCGCTCACGGACGTCATTTTTAACGGTTCAAGTGCCCGTAAACCGGTGGGACAGGCCTCTGTCGAGTTGGTATTCGATAACACCGATGGCACAATCGGCGGTGAGTACTCAAAATTTGCTGAAATCTCGGTTAAACGTATTATTAACCGTGAGTCTGATTCTACCTACATGTTGAACGGCGTACGTTGCCGTAAGCGCGATATAATCGATATATTCCTCGGTACGGGTCTTGGCCCGCGTAGTTATTCAATTATTGGCCAAAACATGATCAGCAGGGTCATTGAAGCTAAACCTGATGAATTGCGTACGTACCTGGAAGAAGCGGCGGGTATTTCAAAATACAAAGAACGTCGTCATGAAACCGAGCTTAGAATTAATCACACTAAAGACAATCTCGCCAGAGTAAATGATCTGCGCGCAGAGCTCGAAAAACAATTAAATCATTTACGCAATCAGGCGACTGTTGCGGAAAAATTTAAAATCCTCAAAGAGCAGGAGCGCACACTGCGTGCGCAATTGTACGCGATACAGTGGCGCCAGCTTGATAGCCATATGGTAGACCATACCCTGCAGATCCAGCGCGAAGAAACCGCGTTAGAGGCGCGTCATAGCGAGTTAACGGGTGCAGACCGCGAAATGGAGCAAATGCGACATGAGCAGCGTACCGCTCAGGATGCTTTCCAGGAAGTACAGCGTCGTTATTATGCGGTTGGCAATGAAATTACGCGCATCGAACAAGATGTATTGCATCATCAGGAACGCCAGCAACAATGGGAGCACGACCTCAATAAAGCTGGTGCAGACTGGCAGGCTGTGCAGAGCCAAATGGAAGAGTCGGAAGAAAGCCTGCGCGATATCGAACATGAGATAATGCGAAATGAGCCTGAGCTTGCTGCCGCGAGACATGAAGCTCAGCAATCAGAAATTGAACTGAAAGCCGCGGATGAGGCGGTTCAGGTATTGCAAAATAGTTGGGATGAGTTTAATCAAACCTCTAATAAGACCGGCCAGACCGTTAATATTGAAAAAGCGCATATTGCTCATCTTGAGCAAAGAATCGCATTCCTCCAGAAGCGTCGCGATCAACTACAAATAGACAAGGGACGCGTCAATTTCGATGAGATGAATCAGGAAATTGAAGACAGCTCCAGGAAATCACAGGAAGCTGCCGAAAAACTTGAGATTCAAGATAGGCAATTGTCAGAGATTCGCAGTGAAATTAGTGAACTTCAGGATAGCTTGAAAGAGTCAAACTCCACGCTTGATCAATTACGCGGAGAGTTACAGCGGCTGCTTGGTCAGCAAGCTTCACTAGAAGCCTTGCAGCAAACAGCACTTGGCCAGCGCGATAATCCTTCGGCATCTTGGGCTTCAAAATATCAATTAGGCACCAAACCTCGTCTTGCTCAAAATATTGAGGTAGAAAAAGGCTGGGAATTTGCGGTTGAGAAAGTCTTGGGATTCTGTCTGCAGGCTATTTGCGTGGACAAACTCGACGATGTTCTCCCGCATCTCGATGACTTGAAAGCCGGTAATTTATGCGTATTCAATTCTGAGCACACAGCTGTTGCCAGTCATGCCGGCAATAAAGGTGAGATGCTCATCAAAAAAATCAAGTCACCATGGCCTATCGATTCGCTTGTATCTGGAATATATGTTGCCGATAACATGGATGATGCGCTGAAATTATGTGAATCGCTCGGCGCTGATGAATCAGTGGTAACACGTGATGGCGTCTGGATGAATCGTGCCTGGCTGAAAATATTACGTGAAAACGATCCGGCAGCTGGTGTATTTCAACGCGAGCAAGAACTTAAAGATTTATCTGCCCGCATTGAGCAAATGCAAGAGACGCGCGCCGATCTTGAAGAAACCATTACGCACAATAGCGACAAACTACGCTCTTTAGAGCAGCAACGCGATCAACTGCAGCAAGTTTATAATCAGCAGCAAGGCCAGTCAGCACAGATGGCCGCGCAATATAAAATGATGCAGCAGCGCTTGACTGAATTAAAGTCGCAATCGGAACGCATTAACAAAGAGCTTGAGGAATGCGGCGTTCAAGTTAATGAGGCACAGCAAGAATTAACGAATGCGCATACTATATGGCAAGACGCAACGATAGAGCTTGAGTCTCAGACTAAAGCTCGCGAACAACTTCTTGCTGACCGTGATCAGGCTAGAGCGCATCTACAAGTAGCTCGCGAGAAAGTCAATCAGGCCAAAGAGCATGTTCATGAATGTGAAATCAGGTTGCAAACCGCGAAATCACAAAAAGGGTCATTGCAGATTGCAATGACCAGATTGCAAGACCAGCTCGCGGCGCTCAACGAACGCAAGATAACGCTGCAAAGCGAATTATCTTCCATGCCACCTGTGGATACTCTGAAGAAGTCCTTACAACGAGCCCTCGATAAACATGTCAGCATTGAAACAGAGTTAAATGCTGCGCGCGCCTCTATGGAAGCGCTTGATCAAGAGTTCCGAAATCTTGAAGAAAAGCGAGTGATCGTAGAACGTGATATCAACAAGGTTCGTGGTGTATTAGAACATCTACGTCTCGAGCTACAAGGCTGGAAAATCAAGGCTGACACAATTTGCGAGCAGATGAAAGAAACAGAGTTAACACTTGAAGATGTTCTGAAAGATTTGCCACAAGATACAGATGCAGACCAGTGGCAAATTAACCTTGACCAAGTGGTAAAGCGTATCAATCGCCTTGGACCAATTAATCTGATGGCGATCGAAGAGTTTGCTTCGTGCCAGGAACGTAAGACTTACCTCGACAAGCAAGTGGATGATTTGCAATCTGGATTGAATACACTCGAAGATGCCATTTCAAAAATCGATAAAGAAACCAAGAACAAATTCAAAGAAACCTTTGATAAGGTCAATGCTCGTTTCTCCGAATTGTTCCCAACGATTTTTGGTGGCGGCAAAGCATATCTTGAATTAAACAATGAAGACTTGTTAGAAGCTGGCGTAACCATGATGGCATGCCCTCCAGGCAAGCGTAACAGCTCAATTTACTTGTTGTCTGGCGGTGAAAAATCATTAACTGCGATTGCGTTAATATTTTCAATTTTCTACCTGAATCCGGCACCATTCTGTATGCTCGATGAAGTCGATGCCGCGCTCGATGATGCGAATGTGATTCGTTACACTCGCCTTGTTAAAGCGATGGCCGATAAAACCCAGTTTATCTTCATTAGCCATAACAAAATTTCCATTGAAATGGGTCAGCACTTGATCGGTGTTACCATGAATGAGCCAGGGGTATCGAGACTCGTCAGTGTAGATATTGAAAGAGCGATCAATCTCGCAGGAGCTTAATGGATACATGCGCAAGACTGAACGCCATGGAAATGGCGACCACATAGCCGACGAAATTGATAATTTACGTCGGCTAATTGAAGATCATAATTATCGTTATTATGTTCTCGATGATCCAAGTGTTAGTGATGCTGAATACGATATGCTATTCAATCGCTTGAAAGAGCTTGAATCAATCAAACCCGAGCTGATTAGTGTTGACTCGCCAACGCAGCGCGTTGGTGCTGCTCCGCTTAAATCATTCAATATGATCAAGCATGATGTACCCATGCTATCGCTGGAAAATGCTTTCACTGACGAAGATATTATTGAATTCGATCAGCGCATCCGTGAACGTTTAGAGTCCAGCCATAGTATAGAATACTGCTGCGAGCCCAAAATGGACGGTTTGGCAGTAAATATCCGTTATGAGAATGGATTACTAACTCAGGCAGCCACGCGCGGCGACGGTGCCTCTGGCGAGGACATAACCACAAATATTAAAACTATTCACATGGTGCCTTTGCGCTTGCGCGGGGAGAAGATCCCGGAAATTCTCGATGTTCGCGGCGAGGTATTTATGTCACGCGCAGGCTTTGCCAGATTGAATCAGGCAGCTGAAAATCGCGGCGATAAAAAGTTCGCTAATCCTCGAAATGCTGCCGCAGGCAGTTTACGACAGCTTGATCCGTCCATTACTTCGCAGCGACCACTCGAGTTCTACTGTTATGGGATCGGATATGTAAAGGGCGCATCACTACCAGAAAAACATAGCGATATCCTCAAGCGATTAATGGATTGGGGCCTAAGAATCAATCCATTAATCAAAGTTGTAATGGGGCCGAGCGGTTGCCAGGCTTTCTATGAGAAAATTGCAGCAATGCGCGATAATCTGCCGTATGAAATAGATGGAGTTGTTTACAAGGTTAACTCTATCGAAGATCAGCAGCGCTTGGGTTTTGTCACCAGAGCACCGCGTTGGGCTATCGCACATAAATTCCCAGCTGAAGAGGCCTACAGTGTCATTGAGGCTGTTGAGTTTCAGGTCGGACGCACTGGCGTCATCACTCCAGTTGCGAGACTGAAACCGGTTCATGTGCGCGGGGTAACTGTTAGCAACGCCACTCTCCATAATATGGACGAAGTGCGTCGTAAAGATATTCATGTTGGCGACACCGTTATTGTGCGCCGCGCCGGAGATGTAATTCCGGAGGTCGCGGGTGTTGTCCAGGACAGAAGACCGCGAGATGTGAAGCGAATTGTCATGCCGAAACATTGCCCTGTCTGTCACTCGGAAATTGAGCATATTGAAGGAGAGTCAGCCTCAAGATGTACTGGTGGATTATATTGTTCTGCGCAACAAAAAGAGGCCATTAAGCATTTCGCCTCGCGCAAGGCAATGGATATCGAAGGCTTGGGCGATAGACTTGCCGAACAATTAATTGATAGTCATTTGATTCGTAACGTTGCTGATATTTATGATTTGACTCTTAATCAGTTGAAATCATTGGAGCGCATGGGCACCAAGTCTTCGATTAACTTATTAGAGCAGATTGAGGGAAGTAAACACACAACGCTACCAAAATTCCTTTACTCTCTTGGAATACGTGAAGTTGGTGAAGCAACTGCGCGTCAGCTAGCATTGCACTTCAAATCCCTGGATGCGTTGCGTGTTGCGTCTCAGGAAAGCTTATTAGAGGTTGCTGATGTCGGTCCTGTTGTCGCAGAGCATATCGTAAATTTCTTTCATGAAAAGCATAATCAGGCTGTTGTAGATAAATTAATTCAAGCTGGTATTAAGTTTGAGGCCATTGAAGTTCAGAAAAATGCAGCATTTTCAGGTCAAACATTTGTATTAACGGGTACATTGCAATCAATGTCGCGTGATGATGCCAAAGCCAAGCTCGAGGCATTGGGAGGCAAAGTGTCAGGAAGTGTTTCCAGCAAAACAAATTACGTTGTTGTTGGCGCAGATGCCGGATCAAAGCTGGCAAAGGCAACCGAACTGGGTATTTCAATATTAGATGAGAGCGCTTTCCTTAACCTGTTAGCTAAGCATACCAAATCTTAGGCTTGAGATTTCTTCTTTGCTGGCTGCATAAAAAAATCTGCGGCGCACAAGTAATCAAAATAGGTATTAAGTAATTTATCGTCGATCTCGGGATATTTAATTCCCATCTTATCTAAGATAGCCGTGGCCTTTTCTGTTATAACATTTGGTGGGCTATAGTCATCAGGGAGTGCCAGATAGTAAGGTAGAAATGCATACAAAGCATTACTCTGGTCAATTTGGCGCAACTTGCTCTTCCATTCTCGTATACTGATTATTTTGATGTTATAACCGTAGTTGTTTAACCAAGCAATCAAGTCTGTCCACATTATACCTTTAGGATGGTCCACGTGAATAACTTCCGATGATTTGTGTTCAAACAAAGATATCTTGATAATGGCTTTGCTGACAAAATTAACCGGCAGTATGGTAATTTTTTCATTAAAATTTGGTGCATAACCTAGCTCAATGCAGCCTTTTATAAGCATTAAAAGCGCATCATTCAAGCTGGTTATTCCTGAGTTAGAGTCCCCGGCAATGTAGCCTGATCGGTATATGATGACAGGGCATCCTCTATCTTTTAACTGAGTTAAAAGTCTTTCAGAAACCCATTTACTAATTGCATAACCACCAAATAAATCCTCGTATGTTGCTGTAGGGAAATCCTCAGAAAGGGCGCCACTTTGATCTTTCAGATATGCTGAAGATAGTGTGGAGATATAGTGAATTGGTTTGTCATGCCCGTTGGTAGCAAATTTGATAATTTCCATTGTCCCTTGCACATTGCTTCCACGTAGCTGGTTATATGAAGCCATGATATTTACTTGCGCGCCGCAATGATAAATGAGGTCAATTTTGTTGGCCAGGCTATTGTACTGTTCCAGTGGCAGTCCAAAATGAACCTCATCCAGATCACCAGGTATGGCAATGATGCGTCGATTACTAAGCGAGATAGTTTTGCCAAGTCCGAATTTTTCAACAGTTACGTTAAGCCTTTTTGCTGCTGTTTCGAATTCGCCTTTCCTAATAATGCAGTAAATTTTTGCTGATGTGGAAGATAGCAATTCGTCCAACATAAATATTCCGAGAAAGCCACCCGCACCAGTTAAAAGTATATTTTCTGGCGATGAGAGGTTTGGGCTTAAGGATCCAGCGGATGCAATACTTTCAGGCAAATTACTATCGCGGTGAATATCATCTTGAATTACTGTTTTTTGTGAATACTGATTGCCATCACTATCAATATATTCAGATAAGATAGGTATGTAGGATAAATCAAAAAGAATTTTTGCTGGAATAGATTTCCCAAAATGATCCATGAGCCTGACTGTTAACTCGGCAACTTTTAAGGAGTTACCACCCAGCTCAAAAAAACTATCCTGCATGCTGATGTTTTCTTTGTTTAGTAATTCCTCCCAGATTTTAGTCATCACCTTTTCGGTTTCAGACTTTGGAGGGATATATTGCTTACTAAGTATACCCTCATATTCGCTAGGTTGGGGTAGGGCCTTGAGATCAACTTTGCCACTAAATGTATGGGGAAGTTCAGGTAAGGTTACAAATGCTGTTGGCACCATGTATTCAGGGAGCTTCTTTCGAATTGCCTTCCTTAAGCTTCGTTTTGCAGCGGAGCTTAGGACAAGATCCATTATGTTGTGTGAGTTAAGAAAGTATTCAATACTCTTTGAGATTGTTTCCTGTTCTTCTTCGTTAAGGTCGAAGACTAGCCCGCAACGCTCTTCAATCTGCCAAATTAACCGCGCTGTTACATCCTTGCTGGAATTAAATCCGGGTAGTTTTAAATGTAGTTTTACTCTTTGGCCGATAGCAATAGGTGTTGTAACCCCGGAAATTGAAATACCATACTTCGAAATATCTTGCGTGATAGTTTCAATGAAATTCTTATTTTCTACGGATAGCAGGCATCGCTCCTGATACAGATAGCGCTCTCTATCGAGATTAGGTGCCACGTAAGCGACAATAGATTTTTCGCCATTTGGCATTTCTTTTGCTATTACTGCTACTTCCTTTACATCAGGGTGTTTGCTAATGACATTTTCAATATCGCCTAACTCAATGCGATAACCATGTATTTTAATCTGGTTGTCAATGCGCCCAATAAAAGCAAGGTTTCCATCTGGTAACCATGAAACCAAATCACCAGTACGATATAATTTGTGGCTAGAGTCCGGATTAAAACTATTCTCGATAAACTTTTTTTTGGTTAAATCATCTCGATTAAAATACCCGGGTGAAACACAGACGCCGCCAATCAAAAGCTCACCTGCAACGCCAACTGGAACAGGTTGAAAATATTTATCAACTACGTAAGTTTCGCCATTAGCGCTGATTTTTCCAATAGATGGAGTTTTATATTGCGATATTGGCGCTGGTTTGTTGTTAGCCTGATGCATCTTGTAATAAGTGGCTTCAACGGTAGTTTCGGTTGGACCGTAGCAGTTCCAGATGTCGAATGAAAAATTCTTATCTGGATATTTTGTGCATGCTTCGCCGCCAATTTTCATCATACGAAGTTTTATTTCTGCAGGCCATTCCATGGCAAACAGAACATGGGCATAAGATGTTGGTAGGTCGCAGAGGGTAATTTCCGTTTTTTTAAGCCACTCGAAAAACAAATTAGGGGTTAATTTGATATTGTCATCAACAATATGTACGCTAGATCCGCAAGCTAAAACAGGAACGGTCTCACAGATAAAGGTATCAAAGCCTTGAGAGGCGAATTGTGAAGATTTATCGTTTAATCCCATTTCAAAACAATTTAGATACCAAGAAGTCAGATTACTTAGACTGTCATGATTGATCATAACCCCCTTGGGTTTGCCAGTCGTTCCAGATGTATAAATCATATAGGCAACATCTGACCCTCTAGATGTCGGCAATGGTGTTGTGCTGACAGGGTCTGGCAATTGTTTCCAATCAAGCGGTAAAACAACAACTTTGTCGATAAATTTTTCAGGAACTTTATTATGACCATTAGCGAGAATGCACGTTGATTGACTATCTTCAATTACAAACTCAATACGATCATTTGGATATTTGGGATTGATAGAAGTAAAGACCGCTCCAGCTTTGTAAATAGCCAGCATGGCGATGATGTGAGCAGGTGTTCGTTCCATCATGACTGCTACAGTGTTATGGGGTTTAACGCCTTTCTCAATCAACACCATCGCAAGATTTTCGGCTTTTTTTTCCATTTCCGAGAACGAAAGACAATCGCCGTTATGTTCTAGTGCTAATTTATCAGGATGGTTGCGTGCGACTTCAGCAATCACCTCATGAGTAGGGCGAGTTAGGTTGATCTTGGCGAACTTGTATTCCGGCTTAGTCCATTCACTAAGAATTTTTTGCTTTTCGGATTGACCCATTACGTCAATATCTATGATGCGTTTATCTATGCCTTGAGCCAAATTGATAATGATATTGATTAAGTAGTTAGATAAACTTTTAATCGCATGTTTACTATAAAATCCGGGGTGATAAATATAGGTAAAATTTCCTGGCTCAGATTTTTTGAATGATAACGAGAGTTTGAATTGATTTATATCTAGCTCTCGCGCATCCTTTCCGGCGCTCTTCATTTCGATGAAGCAGGGGTAGTGTATTGGGCTGGTATTGGTTGAGTGATTTGATGTTTTGCTATTGAGGCGTTTTTTAATGGAATCTAAAAATTGCTTGGTAGTGATGGTGTCGTTTATCACACTGGTGAATGCTTTGATGTCGCTGTGGCATGAAATATCTTTTGATTTCATCTGAAGTGAAGCAGATCCAGATACCACATAATCAGCCGTACATATTCGATTTAATAGCAGCCCCCAGGCAGCATGAATAATACAATCCCACGAATATTTTTTTTCTTTTAGAAATTTTGAAACTTTTTTTAGTTGTGACGGGTTGAGGTGGAACTGACGTATGTGAAAATGAGCGGGTTCATTGCTGCCGCTAAGCATATTTTCACGTTCTTCAAGCCATATTTTTGTGCTCAAACCGTCTTCATTTTGCATTGGCGGAGTCCCTTATATGCGTCGCTTTAGAAATTTGCAGCGATCTGTCCAATCACTTGATCGTCATCGTATGGTGGGTTGAGTGATCTACCATTTGTTCCTGTCCACTGTACTGATGCGCTATAATTTTTGTATGTCTTAGTTAATTGCGCGCTATAGTCGTTGTAACTATAACCAGCGATTCTTGGTAATGTGTAGTGACCCATTAAAACTTTTAGATTTAGATCACAAATGCCGAAAGCAAATTTTCCTGGAATATTATAATTGAGGCCACCGTTATAGTAGATGCCGGAACTATGAGTTCCATAAACATTGCCTGAATAGCTCATACCTGCTTGCAGGAAATATGCCGTTCCCAGAATGTTGAATTCGTTATAGTTATAAGTCTTATATCCAGGGTAATTATATCGCGCTAAGTTAATGTCATATGCGAAGTCATCACCATATGTGTTTCTGTATCCAACAATCGTATCTATTTCAACAGAGGCAGTGGTGCCAACGAAGCTCGCATTTGATCCCCAGATGTTGGCGTAGAAATTGATGGGCGTGTTATAAGTTAAGCCGCCCTGAACCGCAGGCAGGTTTCTTGTTTGACTTTGTCCACGAAAAACATAATTAGTCACAAATGCTAGTGTGCCGCTGAGATTTTTCACTAATCCATAATCATTTTCGGCCGCTTTCACCAGCGGCTGATTGCCTTTGCTGTCGGCATTGGCAATTGTTTCAGCGAAGACGTTATGAGATAACGTTGCACAGGCAACAAGTACGACCAACTTATTTTTCATCTAACAGCTCCTTTGTCTATAACTATGATTAGGTTGTAGGCGTCTTTAATGATTTCATAATCTCTACAGATTTGGTAAATTCCTGGGTTATTTTACTCTCAGGCAATGGGCGGCTCAAAAAGTAACCCTGAATTAAATCGCAGTTATGCTCGGCAAGATATTGTAATTGCTCGGCTGTTTCTACACCTTCGGCGACAACTTCGAGCCCGAGATTATGGCCAAGGGCAATCACGGCACTAGTGATCGCGACGTCATTTTGACTATGAGGTAAACCTTTAATAAATGTCTGATCGATTTTTAAAATACTAATCGGGTATTGACGTAGATAATTGATAGAGGTGTAACCGGTTCCAAAGTCATCAACAGAAATGTGTACCCCCATGTCGCGTATGCTGTTTAATTTCATAATAGCGTCATCGACATTATCCATCACCGCTGTTTCAGTAATTTCAACTTCGAGGTATTGCGGATCTAGAGAATTTTCTGCTAGTGAATCTTTGACAATCTGGGCAACATCTTGATGTTTAAATTGTTTTGGCGATATATTTACAGCCACAGAAATCGGGTCGTAGCCTTCTTTCTGCCATTTTTTGGCGATGCGGCAAGCTTCGTGCAGCGCCCATTCGCCAATTGGCATAATTAGTCCGGTTTCTTCTGCTAGAGGTATAAATGCTGCTGGGCTGATTAATCCAACGCCAGGATCTTCCCAGCGAATCAGCGCCTCAACGCGTCTGATTTTTCCATCTTTAAGGCTAAGTTGGGGCTGAAAATAGAGGACAAATTCGTTGTTTTGGATGGCGCGACGTAAAGCCGCTTCCATTTTAATATGTTCATTAGCAGCAGAATTCATTTCATGTGTGAAATATACTGAAACTCCACCACCTGCATGTTTGGCCTTATACATTGCCATGTCAGCATTTTTCTGGAGAGCTTCCATTGAGTCACCATCAATAGGGTAGGTGCTAATACCGATACTTGCGCTGATGAAAAATTCATGACCTTCGATCCGAACCGGTTCAGCTGCGGCCGCCAGTATTTTATCTGTTGTTTTGCTTATTTGAGACGTATCTTTGATATTGTTCAGCAATACTATAAATTCATCACCGCCAAGGCGCGCAAGAATGTCTCCCGCATGCAATATTCCTGAAAAGCGAGTTCCCATTTCCTTCAAAACCATGTCGCCAACTGTGTGGCCAAGAGCATCATTGATATTCTTAAATCGATCAAGATCAATAAATAATATGGCAAGTTTGCTGCGTTGATTTTCTGCATGCGTAATTGCTTTATTGAGAATCTCATTAAAGAAGACGCGGTTAGGTAGGGAAGTAAGATTGTCATAGTGAGCAAGTCGAATCAAATGTTCTTTGTGTATCGTTAGTTCTCGCTCCACAGATTTACGTTCAGTTATTTCATCTTGTAATTGCACGTTAGTTTGTTGCAGCTCTTCCGTGCGCTCTTCAACGCGGTGCTCAAGTTGTTCTTGTGATGCTTGAATAATATCAAGCATATGATTAATTTCTGTGGATACAGATGTTAACTCATCATTGCCACTGGCATTCACGCGTTGCTTGATTGCGTGTTGATCGCTGATGTATGCCACTTCTTTATCTAAACGCTCCAAGCGCTTGATGATCAATACGCGCAACAGCCATAAAATCAACATGGAGAAGAGCACGCCTAGCACAATAAAAGATAGCAAATAATATTTAATCGCTTTTTCACCCGTAAGGAAAATTGCACGTGGTGTAGTCATGCGAAACATGCCGATGGGCTTATTGAAAATATCTTTAATGATTGTATAACCCTGCAGCGTATCATTAGATATTGCCGTGCTGAAATGCCCGTCGGCATCATGAATTAATTCGTTTTGGATATTTTTAAGATTTTTATCTTTATCAATCGTTTTCTGTAAGATCAGGGCAACATCAGTTTTGGTGGTCTCAATGATTTTTTCCACTAGCGCTTGATTGAGATTTCTGGCAAAGATACTGGCGCCTAATGGCGGCTGCAATTTATCTCCATCGGTAATAGCTACAGCAGCCACCAGCATAATTCCTTGCTCGGTTAGCATGTAGCCGCTTAAATCTTTATTTACATCTTTGCGGTTAAAAATGATGCTGCCGGGAAAGAGGTATTTTTCCAGGCCACGATGATAAGCAATAATTTTCTGATTGTCGGTATCAATACCCGAGCCAACAACGATCTTGGTATCGTTATCCCAGAAAGTCATTAAATTGATATTAGAGTTTACGTATGCCGACATGTTGAGGTTATTGGGTACGAAGCCGGGGTTCTTGCCCAGCATGTAATCGTAAAGATCGTTCCAGTGTGACCAATCAGAGGTAAAGGTATAGAGGGAGTGGTTGATCTGATCTAGCGCTTGATCGATGCGAGCAAGGTCGCGGTTGGCTCGGTCATGTTCAAGTTCAAGGAAGCTTTTGGTCAGGAAATACTTGGATCCGAGATAGGTTAGGCCCAGGAACACCATCCATGTTAGGCTGAGCACAATCAAAATCTTGTTTCTTAACTTCATGACCTCTCCTTGGTCTAAGCCCCTAACCCATTCTTTTAATATAGCAAATTAGGGGGCTGACCATACAGCAAAAACTGGTCTGAAGCTGAATGATTCCTAGCTGCCCTGTAAAGTTTTGAGCAACTCGCGCATTTTTGCTTGAATCATGTCTATGGCGATTCGGTTGCCACCGCCGCGAGGTACGATCAAATCAGCGTGTCGCTTGGTAGGTTCAATAAATTGGAGATACATTGGGCGCACGGTTTCTTCATATTGTTTCAGGACGCTGTCAAGAGTGCGGCCGCGATCTTTAATATCTCTTTTTAGTCGGCGCATCAGGCATATATCGAGCGCAGTATCCATGAATATCCTGATATCCATTAATTCTCTTAGCTTTGGCTCCACAAATAACAGAATGCCCTCGAGAACAATGATAACGTGCTGGCCAATCCGGCGCGTATTTTCATCGCGCGTGTGAGTAGAGTGGTTGTAGATCGGAATATTGACGTGCTTGCCGTCTTGCAAATCCTGCAAATGCTGGAATAGCAATTCGTGATCCATCGAGTTTGGATGGTCGTAGTTGATTTTTGCTCTTTGCTCAAAAGGTATATCGCTATGATCTTTGTAGTATGAATCTTCAGAAATCACCACAACCTGATCTGACCCTAGCTCGTTAACGATGGTGTTGGCGAGAAGACTTTTGCCTGATGCGGAGGCGCCGGCGATGCCTATAATAATAATTTTTTTATTTTTCAAACCTACCTCTCCTCTGAGAAACTTTTTAGTAAAACATAAACGGCTCCTTTGCCCCCGTGTCTCGGGGCGGCAGAGCAAAATGCCAGAACTGGTTCAGCTTGTCGCAGCCAGTAATTAAGCTGGTTTTTGAGTGCTGGCAGGGCTCCTGGTTTGCCCTTGCCATGTATAATTAATGCGTTCTTAATACCTTGCTTTAGGCATTCATGCAAGAAGCGATTCACAGCTGATCTCGCTTCTTCAATTGTCTGGCGATGTAAATCTAATGTCGCTTCAACATTATATTGGCCTTTGCTTAATTTGCGAAGTGTTTTATGAGAAACGCCATCGCATTTATATTCAATTAAATCATCAGCTTGTATAGAGTCACGCGGGTCTCCGCCATCAAAGAATGAAGGTGTGTCCTCAAACGCAGCCGGTTTTTTTCTTGTTACGGGCTTTGGCTCTACAAGACGGACTTTACGCTGCACCAAAGGCTTGGTACCTTGAACAGCTTTCTGGAATACATCCAGATCTTCTTGTGAGATGCTCGGCTTTTTTGGCATGGAACCCCGTCATTTTTAAAGTGGCGACATTAAGATCAAATATTATACAAGACAGACAAATTAATATATAATTTTCTTCAAGAGTATTCTGGCTCACGAGCCGGAATTGAGAAAGGTGCTTATGAAAAAAGATTTATTGCAGCGTTTTATTTTCGAAAATGAACCGGTACGCGGTGAATACGTCAAACTCGAAGACAGTCTCCAGACAATTCTGAGCCAACATGATTACCCTCCAGCCGTCCGCAGATTATTAGGCGAAGGGCTATGCGCCGCAGCTCTATTGAGCGCCATCATCAAATTTAGCGGCCGATTAACTATTCAATTTCGCGGCAAGGGAAAATTGAAACTATTGTTAGCTCAAAGTGACGATAAGCTCAATTTGCGCGGCTTAATTAAACATGAAGGTGATGTGTCGTACGAGGAATTGATGGCAGCGTTTCAGCAAGGCGTGCTGGTAATTATGCTGGATACCGGCTCGAACGGTCAGCGCTATCAAGGCGTCGTTGAATGGCAGGGCAACTCACTCGCTGAATCGATTCAAGGTTATTTCCGTAATTCAGAGCAATTGGCCACAAAAATCTGGCTGAACGGTGAGGGTGACTCTGCGACTGGCTATTTACTGCAGGTCATACCAGTAGTTGAGCAAGCGTCTCACGGCATGGAAATTGAGATTCTTGATCCAGCCTGGAATCGCGTTGTGCGCCTGACAGAAGCAGCCGATCCAAAAGTATTACTTGAAACAGAATATCCAGAATTGCTAACCAAACTTTATCCTGAAGACACCATACGTGTTTTTGATCCTTCTCCAGTCGCATTTCATTGCAGCTGTACGCGCAAACGCGGTGAAGATGCCATATTGCTGCTCGGCCAGGAAGAGGCTGAGGATGAATTAAACGGCAAACAAAGTATTGTTGTGACCTGCGATTTTTGTAATAAAGAATATATTTTTGATCGCGTTGATGTAGCTGAAATATTCAAGAAGAATGGCCAGGCTCCGACAGATACTCAATTACACTGATTTTACTACTGAGGTGCATGATGAAAGCTAAATTTCTTGTGGGAACAGTGTTAACCGCGACGCTCGCACTTGCTGGCGCTTACAAGTTTTATCATCACTCCGGTAACACTGAGTCGAACGCTGTCATCGTCAATGCAAGCGCAGTGCAAGAAACAGATCTACCGCAAGAAATTCATGTTATTGGCACCTTGACAGCGAAGAGCGTGCAAATCACTCCTGAGATTGCAGGTCACGTTAACGCGGTTCTATTCAAAGATGGCGCCAGTGTTGCACGCGGTGATGTTCTTGTGCAGCTGGATGATGCTGTATTTAAAGCCAAGTACGAGTCTGCTCGTGCGAAATTATATTATAGCGAAAATAATTTCCGCCGCATGGCAACACTGGGTAAAAAAGGTATTATTGCACAGCAGACAATTGAAGAGGCTGACTCCAACCTCAAGGAGCGCAAGGCTGAACTTGATGAAACACAGGTTACGCTGAATAAGATGAAGATGATTGCGCCATTTGATGGTGTAATCGGAAAAAGCCAGGTGAATCCGGGTGATTATGTGAATGTTGGTCAGCCGGTTGTAATGCTCACTGACATTAGGCATTTGCGTATCGAATATAGCGTTCCGGAAAAATATCTGCCGCACTTAAAAGTAGGTCAGGCTGTTACAATCACGGCAGCGGCGTATCCAGGCAAGGTTTTTATTGGCCACTTGACCTTCATCTCGCCAACAATCAATGCCGATAATCGCTCACTCTCGCTTTATGCGGAAATTGAAAACACAGAGAATTTGCTTGCGCCCGGCATGTTTGTCGAAGCATCACAGGCTTTAGGAAGTACCGAGCATGCACTGATGGTACCCGCGCGCAGTCTGGTTCCAGTATTAGATGGTGCGCAAGTTTTCAAAATTGTTGATGGCAAGGCTTATTCGGTGAATGTCGTGATTGGCCAGCGCACAACAGATAAGGTACAGGTATTGCAAGGGCTAGCAAAGGATGACATGGTCATAACAGATGGCCAAATGAAAGTGAAAAATGGCATGTCTGTCAAAGTTCAATCATAGAGAGCGATCATTTGAATATCACTGCATTTTGTATACGTAGGCCTGCTTTTACTATCGTCATTAGCTTGATGATGGTCATTCTTGGCTTGATGAGTTACTCGCATCTATCGCTGCGCTGGATTCCGAATGTTAATCCACCTGAAGTGACTGTCATGACTACTTACAATGGCGCAAATGCCCGCATTGTGGAAAAAGACATTACCAAGGTGATTGAGGAAGCGATGTCCGGCGTCAACGGTGTTGAGTCAATGTCATCATCCACACACCAGGGCTATAGTCAGGTGCATATTAAATTCAAGCTCGGCCGCAACATGGATACTGCAACAGAAGACGTGCGCAGCAACATAGAACGAATTCGTGACAGCCTGCCTAAGGAAGCCAGCAGTCCATTAGTCATGAAAGCTGACCCTAATAATAATGCGATTATGTATTTATCCTTCTATGACGCTAACCGCAGCGAGCGCGAAATTAGCGACTATGTGGATAAATTTATCGTACCAATTTTCGAAACCATGGATGGCGTTGGCTCCGCTTATGTCTATGGTAAGCGCGCTACAGCTATGCATGTATGGTTGGATCCTGCAAAAATGGCGGCAACGCGTATCACTGTTGGTGATGTGGTTGATTTGGTGCGAGAACAAAATGCGTCTATTCCCAGCGGACAAATTCGTGGTCAGGACCGATTCTATAATGTAACGACCAGCACTGAGCTAAAGGGTGAAAGCGATTTTAATAATTTGATTTTACGCGGCGGACAAGCCGAGATGGTCAGATTAAAAGATATAGGTGAGGCTAAGCTCGACCCGGAAAGTGTTGACGATGCTTTTCGTGTTAAAGGGCATCCAGCAATAGCGATTGGTATTATTCCACAATCAACCGCCAACCCTTTAGATGTTGAGGCCAATGTGCGCAAGGCTTACAACAATATAGTCAAAACACTTCCTGCTGGCATGAAGGCAGACATTGCCTACAATCAAGCAGATTATATTCGTGCATCTATCAAAAGCGTATACGAGTCATTTATTGAGGCTGCACTGTTTGTCTGGTTGGTGATTCTGATCTTCCTTTGCAGTTTTCGTGCGACGTTAATTCCCATCATTACGATACCGGTTTGCCTGATTAGTAGCTTTGCCGTTCTCTATCTATTCGGATTCACGATCAACACCATCACTTTAATGGCATTTGTGCTCGCGATTGGGCTAGTTGTTGATGACGCTATTGTGATGCTGGAAAACATCAGCCGCCACATAGAATCTGGCATGACACCGTATCAAGCGGCTCTACGCGGCAGCAAGGAAATGATTTTCCCTATTATAGCCATGACCCTCACGTTGGCTGCCGTCTACGCACCGATTGCATTTACACCGGGATTGCTCGGTGTCATCTTCCGTGAATTTACCTTTACACTTGCCGGTGCAGTCATTATTTCTGGAATAGTCGCCGTTACCTTATCGCCGATGATGTGCGCGCGCATTCTGACAGAGAGCCACCAGTCTGGCCGCTACGCTATATGGTTTGGTGCAATCATGGGGCGCCTGCAATTGTTTTACAAAAAAATCCTATTATCTTTATTGGCTAAACGCCTGTGGGTTTCAGCCAGTCTTGCAGTCATTGGGTTATCAGGTATTGTGCTTTATCATTTTCTGCCATCGGAGCTATCACCTCCGGAAGATCGAGGTGAGGTGAGTGTTTCGATTTCGGCTCCACGCAGCTCAAGCTTTGCATACACAGATGGCTATGTGCAGAAGATGGAGAAAATCTTTAATCAGATGCCGGATATTGAGTCTTACTTCTCTATCACTGGTTATTACTCACCATCACATGCTTTTCAATCTCTGCAATTAAAGCCAAAAAATGAGCGCAAGCATTCAATGGATGAAATCATGGCGAGTCTCACTAGAAGCGCAGGATCATTAACTGGTGTCAATGCAAACGTCATTCCACCGTATTCGCCATTGGCGGAATTTTCTGGTAGCGATCAGGGAGACAGCATTGGTCTCATTGTTATGACAACAGGTGATTATCGTCAGCTGCAGTCAATCTCACAGCATTTGATGGATGAACTAAAAAAACTGCCGCAATTCGCGCGCGTTGATAATCGCTTGAAGTGGGATAGCGAAGAATTCGAAATCAACATTGATCGCAATAAAGCCGCTGACCTCAGGGTTCCGGTTTCAGCAATCGCCGGTACGATATCAACGCTATTGGCTAGCAGTCATATTGGCAAAACCGATGACGCCAATATCATTGTGCAAATGAAACAATCCAGCCTGCAAGATCCAAATATCTTTTCACAGCTGTATGTGCGCAATCTCAATAACGAGATAATTTCCTTATCACAATTGGCAACTGTTAAAACGATTTCCGCGCCAGAAGTATTTCATCGCTATATGCGGCTGCACGCAGATACAATCTATGTCACTCTTGCACCTGGCGTTACAATGGCTGATGCCGTTGATTTGCTTGGTAAGACGGCGCAAAGTAATTTACCTGATGATGCTCGCTTTGAGTTTTCTGGCGAAGCAAAGAGCTTCCTTGAATCTAATGGCTCCATCATGCTGACATTTGGATTGGCGCTATTGTTTATCTATCTTGTGCTGGTCGCTCAATTCGAGAGCTTTATCGATCCTTTTATTATTCTGCTGACGGTGCCATTTGCCGTATTTGGGGCCTTATTAACGCTGCGCATGTTCGGCGGCACCTTGAATATCTATAGCAACATTGGCTTGATTACACTAATCGGCTTGATTGCAAAACACGGCATCCTCATTACTGAGTTTGCCAATCGCCGTCGCGAAGAAGGGGCGAATGTCCAATCCGCAGTAATAGAATCAGCAATGCTTCGCCTGCGTCCAATTCTAATGACAACTTCCGCCATGATACTCGGTGCACTGCCGCTAGCCTTTGCATTTGGCCCAGGCGCAGAAAGCCGGCAACAAATTGGCCTGGTTATCGCCGGTGGCCTGTTATTTGGAACATTTTTCTCGTTAATTGTCGTGCCGGTTATGTATACTTACCTCGCGCCACTAAAGCGCATTAATCACACCGTCAGCGACCAAGGACCTGTACATGCAAATGTTTTATGAGATTTTTCCAGTTTTTTTGTTTTTTCTGGCATTTAAATTTTATGACATCTATGTTGCAACTGTCGTGGGTATCGCAGCCACGGTTGTACAAGTTGTTGCTACTCGCATCGTAACTGGAAACTGGGATCGTAAACAGGTCATTACCATGATGGTATTTGTGGTGTTTGGCAGTATGACTCTTTATTTTCATAATCCGATTTTTGTCAAATGGAAGCCAACGATTGTGTTCTGGATCTTCTCAATCGCGATTCTTATCTCGCAAAAGTTCACACATAAGCCTCTCATGCAACGTATGATGGAAGGGGCGCTGCAGAATTCAGCAAACATACCTTCACAAGTCTGGGGCAGAGTGAATCTGATGTGGGCAGCATTTTTCATCGTCATGGGGTCGATAAATTTATACGTGGCATACTACTTAAGTAACGACGCGTGGGTAAATTTCAAATTCTACGGAATCACATTGGCATTATTCTTGGTTAGTATTATTCAGGCCATATATCTTGTCCGCTATCTACCAAACAAAGAACATTCCGCATGAGTTCAGTAAATAAAACAGAATTAATTCGGCTACGACTTGAGTCTGCGTTTTCGCCAACATTTTTGGAAGTGTTGGATGAAAGCGATCAGCACCTCGGTCATGCTGGTCATGGCGGTGGCGGCAGACATTTCGCTGTGACCATTTCGGCTGAATATTTTCGGGGTAAAAGCAGGGTAGCTTCTCATCAAGCTGTCTATGCATTATTTAATGATCTCATGCCGCACGAAATACATGCATTGCGAATAAAAATTATTTAAACTCAGCGCTCGTTCAATTATAAAAAGGAAGTTACCATGCATAAGAAAATTGCGCTGGCGCTTGCCGCCGCCTGTGGGGTATTCATTGCTGCCGCTCCTGCACATGCGACAGTTTGTCCATTCACAGACCATTTTAAAATCCAGGCGCCGCTGCCATTGCATATCATGAGCGCAGCCACTGACAATAACCTGCTATATAACCAGATAAATTACGACTATTTCACCTTATCTTGTCCGAGTGTTCGCCAAACGGAATCGGGGAATGTCTTTCTCGTGATAGGTATGAGCGACAACTTGAAGTGCAGCTTAACTATCCATGATGGTCCGTATGAAATGAACCCAAGCGTGACCATGGTGTCTTGCGATATCCCGAATAACAGGATCTCTTTCGTTGGCATGGATCACGCTTACGGATCTTATAATTACATTCTGAAATTTACGATGTAAGTATTATCTACTCGTCAGCGCGATGCAGTATCGTGCTGGCGGGCATGATGTTCGCGTAATTGCGCAGCAGTTAAAAGGAACACTCCGCCGCCACCGCGTTCAAATTCAAGCCAGGTAAACGGTGTATGAGGATAACACTCAGCGAGAGCGTGTTCGCTATTACCAACTTCGACAACCAACACGCCGTTTTGCGCCAGATAATTCCCAGCTTCATCTAATATGCGCTTAGCCATATCCAGACCTTCCTGCCCAGCCGCAAGCCCCAATGCGGGTTCGTGTCGATACTCTTCAGGAAGATCAGTCATTTCTTGTTGGCTGACATAAGGAGGATTGCTGACGATCAGGTCGTATTTCTTTGCGGGCAGACCCTTGAATAAATCTGCTTTATGCAGATGCAATTGATCTTCGACACTGTGGCGTAACACATTAATTTTTGCGACAGATAGCGCTTCGTCTGAGATATCACTCGCATCAACTTCCGCTTCAGGGAATGCCTTGGCGAGAGCAATCGCGATGCAGCCGCTGCCTGTGCATAAATCGAGTACCTGATGAATTCCTTCTGGCTGAACCCATGGCTCAAATTGACGCTCAATCAACTCTGCAATTGGCGAGCGAGGGATAAGCACACGCTCATCAACATAAAATGACAAGCCGGAAAACCACGCCTCATTGGTGAGATAGGCAAGTGGCACGCGCTTTTCAACGCGGCGCTGAATCAATTCGAGCAATCGGGTGCGCTCTTCTGTCACCAGACGCGCATCCAGCACTTGATGACTAATATCGTGAGGCAGATGCAGGGTGTGCATCACCAATGCGGCGGCTTCATCCCAGGCATTATCAGTGCCGTGGCCAAAATACAGCCCAGCCTGATTGAAGCGGCTTGTGGCATAGCGTAAAAAATCACGTATGGTTTGTAATTCGGAAAGGGCGGTCATATGGGTTTCTTATTTTTATGATTGAATAATAATATCTTATCAAACTAGCTGATTAAGCAAAACAACATTATAATCGCATTTTATCCCAATGACTTAACTTGGCGAGCGGCAACTAAACATGAGCACTAAGATTGGCGCCTTAGTAATTGATTTGCAAGGACTTCAGGTCACGCAAGAAGAGCGTGAACTACTTAACCATCCTCTCGTTGGCGGCGTCATTTTGTTTGCCAGGAACTACGAAAACCTCGCGCAACTACAAGAACTATGCCGTTCGATTCGCGCTGCCAGATCAGCGCCGGCGCTGATTATGGCTGATCAGGAAGGCGGGCGAGTTCAGCGTTTCCGCAACCAATTTTTCCCATTACCCAGCCTGTCATTTTTGGGCGAATGGTACGATAAAAATCCAACCGTAGCGGTTGAGCTCGCCAGAACCTGTGGCTGGTTGATGGCGCATGAGGTTCTCGCTGCCGGTGCAGATTTAAGCCTCGCTCCAGTTATAGATTTAAATAAAGGCATTAGCTCAGTGATTGGCAATCGTGCTTTTCATACTGATGCCGAAGCGGTCTATCGGCTTGCGCATTTTTATATTCAAGGCATGCGTGAAGCTGGCATGACAGCCACGATCAAGCATTTTCCTGGTCACGGTTCCGTGCAAACTGATTCTCATCTCGATATCACCATTGATGAACGTGAACTTAAAGCGATACTTGAAGATGATGTCCGGCCATTTACGGCTCTCATTCGTGAAGGCGCTCAGGCGGTCATGGCGGCACATATCAAATTTCCAAATGTAGACAGCCTGCAAGTTAGTTTTTCTCGCACCTGGCTGCAAGATATTCTGCGCGAGCAGCTCGGATTTAAAGGCGTCGTTTTATCAGATGATCTCAATATGCAGGGCGCGAATATTTCAGCTGACTACGCTGATCGCGTTCTTGCCGCGCGTGAAGCTGGCTGTGATTTTGCTTTAGTCTGCAATAATCGTGACGGTGTCATTCAAGTGCTAGACAATGTCCCACATGCTGCGCACCAACTAACTGAAGATAAATGGCAGTGCATGCAAGGTGATTTCACACTGCAACAGAAAATGTCAGCCAGACATTCGCTAGCCAAGCAGTTTATCGAGGCCCACATGGCGGCACTAACAGATTCTACCTGCGGAAAAGCAGTATAATCACAAACAATTAACGCTAACTCACAACACGATAGGTGCATACGATGGAAACAACCAAAAACAAATATCAAGAAATCCTCGAAAACGCTGAATGTCTTTATGATCACGGGCAAGTTTTGCAGGCGATTGATAAAATGGCAGCAGAAATGAGCGCCAAACTCGCACACACAAACCCTATCATCATGAGCGTCATGACCGGTGCCATGATCGTAGCTGGTCACCTTGCCGTGCGATTACAGTTTCCATTGGAAATGGATTATATACATGCCACACGCTATCGCGGCACCAACCGCGGCGGTGATCTACATTGGCTGGTAGAGCCGCGCATCAATATCGAAGGCCGTACCGTCGTTGTTGTTGATGATATTATGGATGGCGGTTTAACACTCGCAGCGATTTTGGATTACTGCCGTCAGGCAAAAGCAAAAGCTGTTTATACTGCAGTGCTAGTTGATAAGCGCCGAGTTAGAGAGCCAGGTGTTAATTTCGAACCTGATTTCGTCGGGCTGGTAACAGAAGATAAATACCTCTTCGGCTTCGGTCTCGATTACGAAGAATACTTACGGAATGCTCCAGGTATTTATGCGGTAAATAATATCGATTAAGCAGTAGACTCAATGCGGCAGCAGCTGCATGATGGCAGAAGCAACATGGACTAAATGGATTTGCGTTAACAAAAGGATAAATCATGACTGGATTAAGCACTGTTCTCATCGCTGCTATCGCAATTGGTTTGCTTGCCTATCACCGGGCAAAACTCTGGATCTGGACGGCGGCGCTTCTGGTTTTGCTTATAGCTGCAACCAGCTTAAACGGCGTGAGTATTGGTCTGGTTTTCTGTTGGCTCGCATTTTTGGCTATTTTCGTCCCCCTGAATTATTTACCTTGGCGTAAACGCTATCTAAGTGCACGCATACTGGCTATTTTCCGCAAGGAAATGCCTGCCATGTCGAGAACAGAGCGCGAAGCAATTTCTGCCGGAACGGTAGGGTGGGAAGGTGATTTGTTTTGCGGCGATCCAAGCTGGAACAAGCTCATTAACTTTCCGCCAGCAACGTTGACCGATGAAGAGCAAGCGTTTCTTGATGGCCCGGTCGAAACATTATGCGGCATGCTATCTGATTGGGATATTACTCACAATCGTGCCGATTTGCCGCCAGAGGTTTGGGCGTACTTAAAAGAGCAAGGTTTCTTCGGTCTTATCATTCCGAAACAATACGGCGGCAAACAATTTTCGGCATTTGCGCACTCGCAAATCATTATTAAAATCAGTGGTCGCAGCATTACCGCATCAACCACGGTTTCAGTTCCAAACTCACTAGGACCTGCCGAGTTATTGCTGGAATACGGCACGGAAGAGCAAAAAAATTATTACTTACCACGGTTGGCTAGTGGTGAAGAGGTTCCTTGTTTTGCTCTGACATCTCCCGAGGCTGGCTCTGACGCCGGTGCCATGACGGACTACGGTATTGTGTGCTGGGGTGAATTCCAGGGCAAAAAAACCTTGGGCATTCGTTTGAACTGGAATAAGCGTTACATTACTCTCGCGCCAATTGCGACAGTCATTGGGCTTGCCTTTAAACTTTACGACCCCGATCACTTGCTTGGTAACAATGATGAGATTGGTATTACCTGTGCACTCATTCCTCGTGCTACACCAGGCGTCAAAATAGGGCGTCGTCATTTCCCTCTCAACACTCCATTTCAAAATGGGCCCACTCAAGGCAAGGATGTTTTTATTCCGGTTGATTGGATCATCGGCGGCCAAGAACAGGCTGGAAATGGCTGGCGCATGTTGATGGAATCACTGGCTGGTGGTCGCGCGATTACCTTGCCATCCAGTGCGGTAGGCGGTGCCAAGGCGTTGGTTTATGCGACTGGCGCCTATGCTCGCATACGTCGACAATTTCACATGTCTATTTCCAATTTCGAAGGTATAGAAGAACCGCTGGCTCGTATTGGTGCTTACACATATATCATGGATGCCGCCCGCACCTTCGTCACCGGCAGCTTAAATCATGGTGAAAAACCATCTGTTGCCTCTGCCATTGTGAAATATCATGTGACAGAAATGGGTAGAATAGTCACGCGTGATGCCATGGATATTCACGGCGGCAAAGCAATTTGTCTTGGCCCAAATAATTATCTGGGTCGCGGGCACGAGTCTTCGCCAATTGCAATTACTGTGGAAGGTGCAAATATACTAACGCGCAATCTGATTATCTTCGGTCAGGGTGCCATGCGTTGCCATCCGTACATCTATCGTGAAATTCAGGCAGCCCAAATCAGCGATGACAAAGAAAGGTTGGATACATTTGACCGTGTCCTGACCCGACACCTGGGTTTCAGCATTAGTAACGTCGTACGTGCATTTTCATTAGGACTTACTGGCGCGCATTTAGTTAGTGCACCGACCGGAAAAACCAAGCGGTATTTTCAGCACGCCACGAGATTTAGTTCCGCATTTGCATTACTCGCGGATGCTTCCATGCTGGTAATGGGCGGCAATCTAAAGCGTAAAGAAAGCATTTCAGCACGGCTTGGAGATATTTTAAGTTACCTCTACCTGTTGTCGGCAGTGTTGAAGCAATTCAACGACCAAGGCCGCAATACCGACGATTTACCAATTGTTCGCTACGCAAGTGAGTATTGTCTGTTTGAGATCCAGGAGCGCTTTGATGAGATTCTAAAGAATTTCCCGAATCGTCCTATCGCGATTGTCTTACGCGGATTAATATTCCCGTTGGGCATGCGTTTTGCTCGCCCACGCGACAAATACAATCACAGAATTGCGCAGCTCTTCACCTCACCAACGTCATCGAGACAGCGCTTGAGTGCCGGTGCCTATATCTCCAATTTACAACCGAATCCATTAGCTGATATACAAGATGCGCTAGTGAAGTCGATTATGGCTGAACCAATAGAAAAGACGATCAAGCAAGCGGTGCAGAGCGGTGAAATCAAAGGTTACACAACCATAGAAAAAACCCAACACGCGCTTGATGCGAAAATCATCACAATTGATCAATTTGATATATGTATGCAAGCAGATGCGGCCCGCAAAAAGGTGATTGCTGTTGACGATTTCGCACCTGATGAGCTTGGGCATAACTCGGCAAGCGGCACGAATAAGAGTCATTATGCGCAGCAATCAGAGCAAGAATAGGCAGTCTGGGATATTCGTTGAGCTATTGCTGTTAACGATATTTTTCATACTACTGGAGATAAGCTTTTTTATTTTATGTAATAAAGCTTATCTCTCTGATTTTACCTTCATGTCTGACCAACTGCAGATTCCAGTCAGCATCCT
>CAZWPD010000001.1:29935-37065 GCA_964636145.1 uncultured Coxiellaceae bacterium | reverse complement strand
ATCTCTCTGATTTTACCTTCATGTCTGACCAACTGCAGATTCCAGTCAGCATCCTCCCCGGGGTTGCATTTTTTATCGCTGCGCAGTTAGTCGTTCATATTGGATATTGCTTGCTAACCTGGTTTGCAGCGAGTTTCACCGCATATTTATTCAAGTTAAAATCCGGGAACAAATTTAATCTCGCGCTCGGTCTTTGGTTTATAGGTATCGGCGCAGCGTTAGCGGCGAATCAATTTTATTACCCTAATTCCAAATTCACCGAGTTAACCTCGTTATTTTTCATTAATCAATCTTTTGCGGCTATCTTCGCAGCAATACTAGCCTCAGTCTGGCTTGCTGCATCAATCATGGCTAGTATTGGCTTGTTTCTTTGGATATGCCGCCAATCTTTTAATTATGTCTACTTATTCATATTGCTCATTGCTGCTATTGCAGGAATTACACAACTGCTGAGCCATCCTGGGCCGCCAACCTATGCCAAAACTTCATTGCCGAATATCATTATTATTGGCATGGACTCGCTGCGGCCAGATTTTCTCGGTTATTTTGGTGCTGAACAACCAACACCATTCATTGATAAGCTTCTAGAAAAATCAGCGGTATTCTCCGAGGCAGTAACACCACTAGCTCGTACGTTTCCATCGTGGTCGAGTATTTTGTTGGGCCAGCATCCACGACAATCTGGAATACGCTACAATCTTGCTAAAACAGAGAATATCGATCTCTCGCATACCATACCAGCAATTTTCCAGCAGCACGGTTATCACACAATCTATGCAACTGATGAAACTCGTTTTAGCAACATTGATAAACGTTTTGGTTTTAATCAGGCAATTACCCCGCCGATGGGTTTAAACGATTTTCTTCTCGGCACTTTCAACGATTTCCCTCTGAGCAATTTATTAGTGAATACTGCTCTCGGTCGCTGGTTATTTCCATATAGTTATGCCAACCGTCCGGCATTCGCTACCTATGACCCAGACAGTTTTATTGCACTCATACGACCAGCCTTGCTGCAATCGCGCCAGCAACCACTATTAATGGCTGTTCATCTTTGTCTGCCGCATCATCCCTATTTATGGGCATCTTTAAAAGGGTCTGAATACACAGCACAAGAACGCTATCGGGCAAGTGTTGCCCGCGTTGATCAACAGTTAAAGTCTTTGTTTAACTTGCTGCAACAAGCGCAGTTACTCGATAACACCATCGTGGTTTTATTATCCGATCACGGTGAAGCACTCGAACTCTCGGGTGATCGCATCACGCAACCTGAAAATTATCTTGGTAAGTTAAATAAAGCCGGGCAACCACCACGCTTTTACCCGCCTAGTCTCGATGATGAAACTGTTAATCAATCCGCCGGGCACGGCACTGATGTGTTGGGGTTGCCGCAATATCACACGCTGCTGGCCTTTAAATTATACGGCAGGGGAGAGCAGCGCACGGGTGAGATAGCTGGAGTCGTGCCACTCACTGACATCAAACAGGCATTAGTTTCACTTGCAGGAATTGATGCCGCCAACCCACCACTTGCCCGCATCGTTCGTGGCGATTCTGTAAGAATGTCATCGCGCCATATATTTATGGAGAGTGATTACTCGCCAGAATCTATTCATACGGTTTATCCGGAAACACGTAAAGTATTACTTGAAGGCATTCAGTTGTTTCAAGTCGATCCACTGTCTGCGCGTCTGACTGTTAAAGATAAAATGGGTGATATGATCATTCACAGCAAACAATATGCTGATATCTACGAAAATTGGATGTTGGCGCTGTACCCGCAAAACTCGGGAAAATATATTCCGATATTGATAAATTTGCAGACCGGAAAATGGACGAATAACTTGCAAGCAAATTTTGCGCTTAAATCTCCAGCCAATAAAATGCTCGCAGCGATGAAGCATTTCTACGGCAATGAACTTAAGTAATGCCTAATTTTTTCTGTATTTTAGCAAACTAAGAAAATATCATTACATTTCACTACGTTCATCTTGACACGACTATCTGTTCTGATAAAAAAGCAGGGCATCAAAAAGCGATGCACGCGACAATAAAAAGGATAATTCATGCGCAGCTCAAAACCAACCCAAGATGCCAGTAAGCACGCCAAACCAATTTACCTCGGATATTTCATGCGCAGCGTGATGGACGAGATATCGAACCTGGAAGAGTATCAGATCGCAAGGGTAAAACGTTATATTGAAAAACATCGCCACCAACCAGAATATCTCAACGCTCATTATTCGAAAACAAGATCAAGAACCATACTTACTTGGGCTGTTTCTGAGGGTTATGCGGAGATCGTTCTGCTGTTATTGAGCTGCAAAGGAATCGAGGTTAATAATATCTACCACGGCACTGACACACCCTTGACCCTCGCAGTTAATTCGGTAAGCGCATTAAGCGGCGAAATGCTGAAAGCCTTGCTTGATTATCCTGGTATTGATGTAAACGTTCGCGCAACTAGAAATAATGAAACTGCTTTGTGTCTAGCAGTCGCGCATAACAAAACATATCACGCCAAGTTAATCTTCGAGCACGGCGGTCATTCGCATGGCTCCCTGCAACAAGCATTCCAATATGCCGCGAGCAATGGAAACCTGGCGTTACTAAATCTGATTTTGCAAAGTAATGGCATTGATGTCCACGCAGATGTTGACATCGAGCTTAATGAAGAAAAGAAAAGCTTACTCGTTTATTCTGTTGAAAAAAATCGTCGTGAAATTGTTAAGGCTATCTTGGGTTATGCTGGTTGTACGGGCCAACAGAATCATCCAAATATTATTAGCGCACTACAACTTGCGGCAAAAAATCGCTCACTTGATATAGTTAGAATATTTATCGCGAAAAATCTCAATGGCGGTGTTGATTTGTTTTCGTGGGCAGCGACTGAAGGGCATGAGGAAATTATTGATGATTTGTTAAGCCAGCCCGGGTTTGATGGCAACAATACACTGATCGGCGGCCATAATTATTTGTCATGGTGTATAGCGCATCAGTATTATGCAATAGCTGAGAAATTATTAAATCATCGTGTCATTATCGATGTTAATGCGCGCACGCAGGACGGTAACACGGCTTTAAAACTGGCGGCAAAATCAGAACATCAAGCCAATTTGCCTGTTTTCAATATATTGATCTCACGACCGAACATTGAAATCAATGTCCAAAACATTGCTGGTAACACTGCACTCATTACTGCCGCCCACTCTGGTTCTATTCTAGAATTACAAGCTTTATTAAAGTTTGCCGATATTAATATTAATCTTTGCAATAACAATGGTACTACGCCATTGATCGCTGCGTGTCGAAGCGGTTACCGTGAATGTGTCGACAGCTTGCTAGCTCATCCTGAATTGGCAGTTAACGCTATCGATAACAATCTGCAATCAGCTTTAATCGGCACTGTTATCAAAAAAAATCCCGGTATTGTAAAAGCATTATTATGTATCAACGGCATCAATATCAACTTACAGGATATTGCCGGAAAAAACGCATTGATGTATGCAGCCGAACTTGGCTTGATAGATGTTGTCGCCATGCTACTAGATCATGACAATAGCAGCGTCAATGCTCAGGATAATAATGGTGATACCGCATTGATACTCGCCGCACGCAGTCATGATGATGCCATCATCATCAAGGCTCTGCTTGCGCATGGCGCAAATATTGCCATAGAAAATAAAGCATCGTATACCGCACTCATGGCGGCAAAAAAAGCCGGCCACAAAGGTGTTTGCCCGCTATTAAAGGTGATGCCCGTCACTGCGCCAGCTCTTTTTATTGATTACCAACAAGCACCGGAATTTGCGCCCAACCCGGCTGATCCAGCTACTGCGCCGCCGGCGCCATCTGCTCCAGCACTTGAAGGTCCAGAATCTGGCAACTATAGTCCGCGCTTATTTTTGTCGCCAGCAGCTGATGGTGATAATCAAAAGGTTGTAGCAAGATTAACTCCAAATTTGAAAGGATAACTCATGCGCAGCTCTAACGCCTCATCTAACGCTCCCAAACAAAGATATGTTGGCTTGCTGATGAAGCGAGCCATGAAATACTCTACATACTGGTATGACCTTGATTCCGATCATGTATACTTGAAAAGAATCAAAAAATATATCGAAAAGCATAAGGATGAACCTGAATACCTGAATGCACATCGATCTAAAATCAATTCTGACACGATCCTAACCTGGGCGTGTGCAAATGGCTACGTTGAACATCTAGAACAATTATTGCAGTGTCAAGGCATCGACATTAATGCCAAAAACGCACTGGGAAGACCAGCGTTGATATTGGCATCACATCGTAACGGCGATGGTGACAAAAGCGAGAAACTGATTGATTTGCTTTTGGCGTATCCGGGTATCGACATCAATCAGCGCGAGACAAATCGTACACGAGGCACCGCACTGACTCACTCACTAGCGAATCTAAACAAAAACCTTACCATGAAAATTCTGCGTCATGGCGGACATGATGCTGAAAGCTTGCAAGATGCGTTCAAGATCGCAGTCAAGAACGGTTCGGCTGATATTGTCGCTGCAATTTTGGAGAATCCGAATATAAATGTCCATGCTGAAATTTGCATTCAAAAGGGTCGCGATGAAGAGCAGGGCAGGTGCATTACTCTCCTGCAATATGCCGCACAAATGGGATATGTTGCGATTGTTAAATCCATTCTCAATCATCCAAAATCGCAATACGCTGCTAATCATGAAGCCGTGAAGAATTCCATTTTAGATGCCACTAGCAAACACAATACTTCAATGTTGATTGCATTTATCGAAAAAAATCTTGATAACGGCGTTGAGCTTTTTACCTGGGCCGCAAAACATCATCAGGATATTTTGCATGCGTTACTTGCCATGCCAACTTTTAATGGCAATAGCATGCTCCTCGACGGCCATAATCATCTAACCTGGGCAATCGCAAATGATGAGATAAATCTCGCAGAGCAATTACTCAATCATCCTGCTGTCATTGATGTCAATGCGCATACGCTTAATGGTGATACTGCACTAACCATTGCTGCTGAGTCAGATCTTCACACATGTGATTTGTTGCTTGCGCGCCCCGGTATTGAAGTAAATGCGCAAAATAATGTTGGTGATACCGCTCTAATCAAAGCTGCAGCATGTGGATTCACCCTGACACTGCAAAGTTTACTTAAAGCTCCATCTATAGACGTGAATCTATCAAATGGTGATGGCGTGACGGCTCTGATTGCCGCGTGCAAATTCGGTGAGCAAGAATGTATCGGGAGCTTATTGGCGCACCCTGACTTGAAAATTAATTTGGTTGATCATAGCGGGCGTACGGCTTTAATGAATGCCGTCCTCAGCTGCAAAGCTGAAAATGTGAAATTATTATTGATGCGCAGCGATATTGATATAAACAGGCAAGATAATACCGGTAAAACTGCATTGATGTATGCTGCGCAATTGGGGCTGACCAGCGTCGTTAAAATGCTCGCTGCTCATGATGCCAGTAATATCAACACACAAGATAATAACGGCGACACCGCTTTACTGCTCGCAGCACGCAGCCATGACAATGCTATTATCATCGAAACCTTGTTTGATTATGGAGCTAACGCCAACATTAAGAACACAAGATCTTACACTGCACTCATGGCCGCCAAGAAAGCTGCACATAAAGGCATTTGTCCTTTATTGAAAAACCCACCAATACACCCTGACTATCAAGTGGCACCGCCGTATGCCCCGGCTGTTTACCATGCTCCATCTGCACCACCTATGGAAACGCCAGCATTTGAGACAAGCAAGCCATCCAGCCCACACTTGGGGTTATTTGCACAGCAGCCAACGCGTGAGCCTTCGCCAAAAATAACAACTGATACAAAATCAACATTAAGAAATTCAATATAGAATTCGAGTGGAGAGTAATAATGCGCAGTAGTAAAGAGATCACAACCACCAACAAACCCAAGCGCATGAGTGCAGTATTATCAAGGGCAATTAAAAATGGCAATCTAAAAAAAGTTAAATCATTACTTGCCGACAAAAAATATCAACGAGCTGAGTGGTTAAATGCCGTTAACAAAAATGGCAATACCGCTTTACTGCTCGCAGTTAAATATGGCGTGGATGACGTTGTTGATTGGCTGCTAACTCTCCCCGCGATTAACCCAAATGTTATCAACGAAGCGAACCAAAATGTAGTCGAATTATTCCTCTCCACACAACAAATTAAGCTGGAGAGTCTTCTGCTGCTGCTCAATCATAAAAATTATAACTTTAATGTTAACGATTTAAGCTTGAGCGAATTATTTCTCCATTGTGTCGTTAAAAACCAACCGAATGCCATATGTGTGCTATTAAGCAAAGGTATTGATCCCAATATTGCTGCCTACTCGGAGAAATTAATGCGCAGTACACGAGGTGGTTACCCGCAATCACCGTTATATTATGCTGCTTTTCATGGACACACAGAAATTGTTAAAAACCTGCTGGATCATCCACGCATTGATGTCAATGGAGAATCTGCCTGGCGCAATCCATTAACTGAGGCAGCCGTAAACAACCACCTGGAAATAGTCGTGATGTTATTGTCACATCCCAAGCTTGCTAGAGATAGAATTTCTGAAACATTGCATAAATGTTCTTATGAGCACCGCCTTCTGGATAAACCAGTCGGTATCGTCATCCTCAAGGTGTTATTATCGTATTCTGATTGCGAGTCTTGGGGTAGATTCCTTACAGACTCCAGCAAAGAGTTAACCTGGCTGCGTGATTGTGCTGGTCATCATCTCTATATAAAGATGCTGAATCACCCATCAACTATTATCCACGCAAATCGTGGTAGATCTCTATTTGATTTCCACAAATTTTATTTCGAAATTGACAAGTTAGTGCTTGCTACATTATTAATCGAGGATCCTGACTATGATATTTATAAGAAGTTATGGGACGGTGATCCAGTGTTCACCTTGGTCTGGAAGTCGCGTGACGAAGCCTTGGTATCTAAAATGAACGAACGGCTAGAGAAGGAGCGGCTTAAATTACGATCTAATATAAAAAATGATCCTGATCTGAAAAATCCTCGTACACCTGACCCTAGTGCGCCACCTTTGCCTGAATCCGAATCGTCAAGCTGGGCATCTTCAGTAA
>CAZWPD010000001.1:9791-29835 GCA_964636145.1 uncultured Coxiellaceae bacterium | reverse complement strand
CCTAGTGCGCCACCTTTGCCTGAATCCGAATCGTCAAGCTGGGCATCTTCAGTAACAGATGCGCCAGCTACGGGGCAATATTATAGAGCCCAGCGTTTACTGATGTGGCGGGCTATTCAAAACATATCGCCTGATCGAATGGAAGTCGGGGCATCTAAGGCTGGGTTTACTGGCTTTAGTAATTCATAGGCTGCACCGCATTTCAACACCCATTTTTTGTCATTAAAAGCATGATTTAGCGCAAATATTTAACCTTGGGTTTAGTAATTGTTCACAAGTACCAGAAAAGAAGCTGTTTATGATGCATAACGGTACATAAGCAGGAATATATCGCAAGGATGCGATTATGACCTGCCTAACTATATGAATAATATATGTATATTACTTATGTGCATTTTGTGATCTTTATAGGGAAACCCCTAGTTGACGCGCTTGTACACTAGTTTTAGAGAGCTTACCCACAGAGTTATCCACAGAAATTGTGGATATGTGTTTAGCTGCACACAAACCGACTATTTCAAGACTCTGGAGAGAGAATCTTCTACAAATTTGATGGTTTCTGGTTTGCTTTCCTCCAAGGCGTTGCAGTTGTCGGGAGATAATGCCACGAACTTTCCCTTCTCGCCGTTTTTGCAAAGTGCAAAAAATTTACTGTCTGGTACGGCTGCTTCAAAGTGAACACCGGACAAGTAAACACCACCATGTGTGGCACCGTGCTTTTTGCTGATAACTGCTGACAAGCTATCCAATGTCACACACTTGCCATCGTCATAGTAAAACGGGTAGGCGTTTCGGTCTGTGTACGTCGCGACCACCTCGGTTACACGATGCTTATTCGGTGCTGCAAAAAATCCAGGTCCGCTGCAATATAACTGCTTCAACTTCTTTTTTGTGCCAGCAAGAGAAATAGACACACAATAGGGGACTTCACCTTTTTCGACAACGATCTCATCTAAGGGATAAAACGCACCAATAGCTTTGTAATCATCAATCAGGCTCAAATTCACACCGGTGAACGCTGTTCGCATAAATGCACCGGTAAGACTAGGGCCTCTACGCAACACACATTGGCGGTCTTCCACGGGTGAAGCATAAAACATATCAGCTTCATCTGTGCCCAAAAAGCCGCCGGCACAAACACCAACATAATTAAAATTAGCACCGTGAGTCTTTCTAACAGCGGCCAAAATTGGCTTCACGACCATTCCTTCCGCTGTTGTCGCCCCGCCCGGGACGGCAAGAGTAGGGCAGGTGAGTCCGTCGGTATTAAATACAGAATTGAAGGTCAAAACCGTCGGCCTCTCTTTGAAAACCGCATGGCTTTGCTCAAAAAACACCTTGAGATCATCGGTGCATTCTTTGCTAACCCCTTGACCATTATAGACAAATACATGAGTGGATGAGGACATGACACACGCTCGTTATATTAATTATTGATCGCAGTTTACACAAATTTGCTTATCAGAGTCTTATCTAGTATCACTCGATTGGTAAAAATAACTACCGCAAATAAGCATAACTCTATATAATTTTTGACATATTAAGGGATGCTAGCCATATGGAAATTGCTAACCTGTTTAGTGTTGTTTTTCTGTTCGCACTCATTTTTTCAGCCGCTATCTTTCGATTATCAGCCATTACCTGGACCATTCTATTAGGTCTTGGGCTCTGTATTGTGAGCTGGGGTGGTGATTTACCAATCAGGGGCGTGATCTTTCTGTGGCTGTGTTATTTGCTTGCCGCAGCATTTGCCAATTTGCACCAGCTGCGCCGGCGTTATATCACTGGCCCGCTGCTGAAGCGCATCAAAAACCAATTGCCGACTATCAGCGCAACAGAGAAAGAAGCGATTGAGGCGGGTAACACTTGGTGGGAAAAAGAATTATTTTGTGGTCAGCCCAATTGGCAAAAGTTATTGAAGCTTCCAGCGCCGACTTTAACTGATGAAGAACAGCATTTTGTCGATCATCAAGTTGAAGAATTATGCCGCATGCTCAATGACTGGCAAATCGTTTCAGTCGATCACGACTTATCAGCATCCGTTTGGGAATACATCAAGAAAGAAAAATTCTTTGGATTGGTTATTGCCAAGCAATACGGCGGGTTAGGCTTTTCCGCTCTCGCACATTCAACCATTATCACCAAGATCGCAACCCGCAGCGGCAGTGCAGCCGTCAGTATCATGGTACCAAACTCGCTAGGTCCCGCTGAGCTATTGACTCACTACGGCACCGAAGAGCAAAAAAATTATTATTTACCCAGACTCGTACGCGGCGAAGAAATTCCATGCTTTGCCTTAACCGCGCCGGAAGCTGGCAGTGATGCTGGCTCGATTCCAGACACTGCCATTGTCTGCAAGGGGCAGTTCGAAGGTAAGGAAGTCGTTGGTATCAAATTAAGTTGGGACAAACGGTATATCACGCTCGCGCCAATCGCCACGGTTCTGGGCTTGGCAGTGCGCATGTACGACCCTGATCACTTGCTCGGTGATAATGAAGATATGGGTATTACACTCTGCCTCATCCCGACATCGCACCCTGGCGTTGAAATTGGTAGCCGTCATTTACCCATGCGTCTTGCTTTCATGAATGGTCCAACACGTGGCAAAGATGTGTTTATTCCCTTAGATTGGATTATTGGCGGCGCGGAGAATGCTGGCAAAGGCTGGCGTATGTTGATGGAGTGTTTATCTATTGGCAGATCGCTTTCACTGCCAGCCTTGGCAACCGCAAGCAGTAAAGTCGCCTACCGATTCACAGGAGCCTATGCTCGCCTGCGCCGGCAATTCAATACACCGATTGCTTCATTTGAAGGCGTTGAAGAAGCACTGGGAATGATTGCCGGTTATACCTATTTACTCGAAGCAACCCGTGTGATGACAGCTAACGCGGTTGACATGGACATCAATCCAGCCATCGCCTCAGCAATCGCGAAGTATCACATGACAGAAATGGGGCGCGTCGCAGTCACGCACGCCATGGACGTCCATGCTGGTCATATGATTCAAATGGGACCACGAAATTTTCTGGCAAACCTTTACGTGTCTGCACCCATCAGCATTACCGTGGAAGGTGCGAATATCTTAACGCGTAATTTGATTATTTTCGGTCAAGGCGCGATTCGCTGCCATCCTTACTTGTTAAAAGAAATTGAATTACTTTCAGCGCCTGAAATGAATGTGGCTGCCTTAGATGATGTATTAATGAACCACGTTGGTTTTCTGGCCAGCAATTTTCTACGCACCCTGGCTTACGGATTATCCGGTGGCAAATTGATTTTTGTCTACGGCAAGAATCCCAAAATAAAAGCACTGGAACGACAATTAACACGCATGAGTTCCGCACTCGCACTGGTTGCCGATACTTGCTTAATTTTGCTAGGGGGCAGCTTAAAACGCCGTGAACGCATCTCGGCGCGTCTTGGCGACATACTGAGTCAGTTATACCTCGCATCTGCTGTGATGAAATATTTTAATGATCATCAAGCAACAGAAGCTGATGTCGATTATGCCTGCTGGTCTATGCAGGAATGTCTATATGAAATTCAAAAAGCATTTGATGAGTTACTCGTTAACTTACCCTATCGCGGATTGGGCTTCATCTTGAAGACATGCATATTTCCGTTTGGCTGTGCTTATCGACGCCCCAATGATGCCTTACATAAAAAATTAGCTGCACAAATGACAGCTATTTCGCCCATACGTGATCAGATCACGCAATATTGTTTTATCAGCAACGATCCATCGGATATTACTTATAAATTCGAAGCGGCGATGAAACTAGTTGATGAAAATGATGTGTTACGTAAAAAAATTCAAACAGCAGTTAAATCCGGCACAATTTCCGACAGCCTGCACTTTATCGATCGCGTGCGCGACGCAGAAAAAGCTGGTATTTTAACGGCAGAAGAAGCACGTGCCATTAACAAATTTGAAGCACTACGTGAAGACATAATCAAAGTTAATGAGTTTACGTTTGATCTGAAGCAAGTGATTGCTTAACGTTAAGGAAAATTTATGACAGAAATCAACACACCATCAGCGCGAGATGTCTACATTGTCGATGGCGCACGCACGCCATTCTTAAAGGCAAAAGGAAAGCAGGGACCGTTTTCAGCTTCAGATCTCGCGGTTAAGGCTGCCAGAGAGTTATTGCAGCGACAATCTTTTGCCGCCACCGATCTGGATGAGGTGATTGTTGGCTGCGTCATGCCGAGCATGGATGAAGCTAACATCGCTCGTATAATTGCCCTACGATTAGGCTGCGGCAACGCCACGCCAGCTTATACCGTGCAACGTAACTGTGCTTCAGGCATGCAAGCTTTAGATAGCGCAGTAAAAGATATCGCTTCTGGCCGTGCTAATTTGGTACTCGCTGGCGGAACAGAGGCCATGAGCCGCGCGCCGTTAATTTATAATGATGAGATGACCAACTGGTTCGCCAGCATCATGGGTGCAAAAAACTGGAAAGTGAAGCTAAAAGAATACGCACAATTTCGCCCCTCATTTTTAAAACCTGTCATTGCATTATTGAGAGGGTTGCGCGATCCATTAGTTAACCTCTCGATGGGGCAAACTGCTGAAAATCTCGCTTATCGTTTTCACATTTCACGTGACCAAATGGATGAATTTGCATTAACCAGTCATCAACGCGTCATGTCTGCACAGCAAGAAAAATATTTATCCGAAGTGGAAACTGTCTACGCTGATAACGGTGAGTTCTTCCCATTGGACGACGGCGTTAGAGCAGATAGTTCCATGGAAAAATTAGCCAAATTACAGCCATTTTTCGATAAAAAATTCGGCAGCGTGACAGCTGGTAATAGCTCGCAAGTATCAGATGGCGCGGCAATGTTACTCCTGGCAAGCAAAGACGCGGTGCAAAAATATCGTTTGCCCGTATTGGCCAAAATTGTCGACACACAGTGGGCGGGTGTTGATCCTGCTGAAATGGGTCTCGGTCCAGTGTATTCGACCCATAAGTTACTCAAGCGTAATCATTTAAATTTCGACAATGTCGACTACTGGGAAATTAATGAAGCCTTCGCTGCGCAAGTGCTAGGCTGTTTAGCTGCTTTTGAAAGCGATGACTATTGCCGTAAATATCTCGGCACCGAGAGGGCACTGGGAACTATCGATCCATCACGCTTGAATATTGATGGTGGTGCAATTGCGCTTGGTCATCCGGTTGGAGCAAGTGGTGCGCGCATCGTGCTACATCTAACCGAAATTTTACGCAGAACCAATGCTAAAACCGGTGTCGCCACTATTTGCATAGGCGGCGGACAAGGCGGCTCCATGTTAATTGAAAATGTTTCCGAGGTGTAATATGAGTATGATGCAGCAATATAACAATTGGCGGCTAGAAACAGACGACGATCAAATCCTCTGGTTGTACTTCGACAAGAAAGACAGCTCGGTAAACACCGTAGATCAAGATGTCATGGAAGAGTTATCGCGCATCATTGATTTGCTCGCGGCAGATAAATCCACCAAAGGTGTGGTCATAGCCTCGGGTAAAAAAACTGGTTTTATTGCTGGCGCCGACATTTCGCAATTTAATAAATTCAAAGACATTGATACCGCAGTTGATCTACTAAAATTAGGGCAGGGCATCCTCAACAAACTTGAAGCCTTGAAAGTGCCAACGGTTGCCATGATAGATGGCTTTTGTCTCGGCGGAGGCTTGGAATTAGCCCTGGCATGTCGTTATCGGGTTGCAGAAGACGGCCCAAAAACTCGCCTTGGCTTGCCAGAAGTGAAGCTGGGCATACATCCAGGATGGGGCGGAACTGTACGCTTGCCACGCTTGATTGGTGGCCCGCAGGCGATGAATTTGATACTCGCCGGCCACACGGTGAGCGCGAAAGCGGCGGCTAAACTTGGTTTCGTCGACGCAGCCGTGCCACGGCGCCAGTTAGTGCACGCAGCAAAATATTACATCAACAAACGTCCGGCAGCGCACCAAGCCAGCATGATGCAATCACTCACCAATCAGAAAATTGCCCGTCAGGTACTCGGCTATTTCATCCGCAAACAGTTAACTCAAAAAGCCAATCCGATGCATTATCCGGCACCGTTTCATGCCCTCGATAACTGGGAGCATGTTGGCGTGTCGGGTGATGCTGCATATGATCGTGAAGCAAAAAGCTGCGGTAAATTATTCTTTAGCGATACCTGCCAAAATCTGGTGCGCGTATTTTTCTTGCAAGAACAAATGAAGGCGCTTGCGAAAGAATCTACATTTGAGCCGCATCACGTTCACGTTATAGGTGCAGGCACGATGGGCGGTGACATCGCTGCATGGTGTGCATTGCGTGGCTTTACCGTGACACTGCAAGACATGGAACCGCGTTACATCGCTCCAGCCATGAAACGCGCCAGCAAATTATTTAAAGAAAAACTTAAAGAATCAAATCTCGTCATGCAAGCAATGGATAGATTGATTCCGGATGTAAAAGGCTACGGAATATCCAAGGCTGATGTGATTATTGAAGCAGTAGTAGAAGATCTCGCTATTAAGCAAAAAATCTTCAAAATGGTAGAATCAAAGGCCAAACCACAGGCGATTCTTGCTACCAATACTTCAAGTATTCCTTTAGATGAAATCAACACCGTACTGGAATTGCCGCAACGCCTGGTTGGGATCCACTTCTTCAATCCTGTTGCCAAAATGCAATTAGTTGAAGTTGTGCAAGGGAAGAAAACCTCGCAAGAAATCATGGATAAAGCGATCAGTTTCGTGCGCAAGCTTGATAAGCTGCCATTGCCAGTGAAAAGCAGCCCCGGCTTTTTGGTCAATCGCATTCTCATGCCTTATTTACTCGAAAGCGTTGAGTTGCTGAATGAGGGGATCCCTGCACCAGTCATTGATAAAGCCATGACTGCGTTTGGCATGCCTATGGGTCCAATTACACTCGCTGACACGGTTGGGTTAGATGTCTGCTTGTCGGTTGCTGATTATCTCGGCAAATATTACAACACAGCTATCCCGCCTCAATTGCAAAAAATGGTAGCGGAGAAAAAGCTGGGCAGAAAAACTGGTGAAGGCTTTTATCGTTACGATAAAAACGGCAAGCAAATCAAAGTTGATTACCCGCCGTACGATAAACCATTACAAGCCATTTCTGATCGCCTGGTTCTGCGTATGTTGAATGAAGCTTTCGCCTGCTTGCGTGAAGGTGTTGTAGCAAATGGCGATTTACTTGATGCCGGCATGGTTTATGGTACCGGTTTCGCACCATTCCGCGGCGGCCCAATTCATTATGCCAAATCCCAAGGCATACAAGAGCTATACCAACAGTTTTTGTTACAACAACAAGCGCGCGGTGACAAAATTGATAGCATCACAGCATGGTAATTGAGAGTAACAGATGAGTAATATTCCAGTATTGATCGTCGGTGCCGGGCCAACCGGTTTGATGATGGCGTATGAGTTGGCCCGTCATGGTATTGCATTTCGTATCATTGATAAAAAAGCTGAGCAGACTAAAAACTCAAACGCAGCCGCATTGCAGACGCGTACACTGGAAATATTCAAGCAAATTGGCATCGCTGATGAGTTCTTTCGCGTCGGACAACCATGTAAGTCGCTACATTTTTACGATCGCGGCAAAGAATTTGCTAGCGCCAAATTAAATGATTTAAATAGCATATATCATTGCATTTTGGCACTACCTCAAGCTGCTACCGAAAAAATTCTCAATAAAAAACTGGCTGATTTACATCATCAAGTTGAACGCTCACGTGAGCTCACAGAAGTAAAAATCAATCTCAATGATATTGAAGCCGTTGTTAGGCATGAGGACGGCGTTGTTGAAACGATTCGCTGCCAGTGGTTGTTAGGCTGCGATGGCGCGCATAGCACGGTGAGAGAAAAATGCCGCTTTAAATTTCCTGGTAATGATTTACCCGAACAGTTTGTAGTGGCTGACAGTGTTATGGATTCTTTTTTACGCTCTGATGAAATTCATATTTTTACTGCCAAAGGTTATATGCTGGGCGTATTCCCTTTAGGTGAAGGTCGCTTCCGCCTTGGTGGTAATATGAATCTCGGCTACGAACGTAAAATCTATACTGAAAATGACATACGCGATATTGTTGCGGAGCGCACCTACGGTCAGTTTAATGCGCGCACCGTCTCCTGGATCTCACCATTCTGGATACACAGTAAAATGTCAGAAGAAATGCGTCGCGGCAACGTATTTTTACTTGGCGATGCTGCTCATATTCATTCACCGCTGGGCGGGCAAGGTATGAATACCGGCTTGCAAGATGCACACAATCTCGCCTGGAAACTGGCGCTGGTAGTTCAGGGTAGAGCGGATCAGCGCATATTGGATAGCTACGATGATGAGCGTCTCCCGATCATTAAAGACGTTGTCGACTCCACCGACCGCTTCACGAGAATATTGCTGATCAAAAATCCGGTGGTCAGTTTTTTTCGTAAATACGCTATCAAATTCATGCTTTCGATCCCTGCGGTTAATCGCTATATCACCAGGCGCTTGACCCAGCTCAATATTCGCTATCAGCAAAGCTCATTTATCAGCTACCAGTCCAAACTTGCTAATGTTGAGCCAAGATCTGGCGAACGCGCACCTGATGTGAAGTTCAACGCAGATAACCATTTTTATGATTATCTGAATGATAACAACCATCACCTGATCTGTTTTACTGGTGATCGTGATATTTTTAAAGTTGTGGATCAGTGCAAACAAATCGTTTCAAGCCTGCTTGGCCCCTACAAAGACCTGCTCAAGTTACACCTCGTCACTCCACATTTGATTGATGAGCCTATCGAGCAAATTTTTGATGAAGCGAATGTTATGCATCAGGCTTACAATATCAAGGACCCGACTCTCGTACTCATCAGACCAGATGGCTACATTTGCCTCAAGTCTGATAATTTCGATCCTGAACCATTGAAGAATTTTTTACTCAGCTATTTTAATCAGAAGTAAATACTATTGTTCAGATTCAACTTTTTCACCCGTAAACGAGACGCAAAGATCAAATGGATCTATAACTATCCCGTGGTAGACGGCGAAGTTCAAAACGCTGCGCTATCACGATTTCAATCAGGCATCATCAACCTTAAAGACACCAGCCCGGGAAAAGCCTGTAATGATTTTCTGCGTCATTATCAAATAAATGGTCGAACCTATCATCCTGGCACTAATCATGAAACTATCCTCAGCGACATTGATCATCTGGTTGATAGCTGCGATGGCTATCGTAATGAGGCAACAGAACGTAAATTGCTGAGCGACTGGATTAAGTCTCGTGGCGGCCAGGACCATAATTTTTTTATTCAAGAGCTGGTAAGGTCAAATCATTTTATTAGCGAACGTCACATTGGCATTGGCGCTCCAGATCAAGTAATGATTAGCGCAGATTGGGTGCAGAACCCAGAAGGGAAACTGCAGTTAAATTACAGTGCGAATATCCTGTCATTATTGGTCAAATGCTCAGGAGAAAATAGAAGCGAATATCTGGTTGTGGCGAATGAACAAGAAGATGATCAACTCGATTTTTATCAGTCAAACACAACGGATTTGCAAACATACGGCGAACGTAAACAAAATGAACTTTCACCGCTTTTAAGAATCAGCGCTAGCATTCAATTAGATGTGGTGAATGGATCCGTATTACCATCATTCAAGACACTTCAAGTAATTAGTTACAATGAATCTGTTCAGATGAACATCATGCGGCACATCAATTACCACGATATACGCAGCCTAAAAATTCTCGAGATTCTTAACTTGTTAAAATCAATATTAATGTCTACTAAAGAAATGACAAGCGCCAGAAATGTGCTTGAATATCTGGTAAGGCTTGTTGAAATGAGTCGCCTAGGTGCAGACATGCACGCAATTATACGTGCATATCAAATAATCGTAGAGATCAACACATCAGCATCAGACAGTTTAGAATTATTAGGGTTCATTGCAGATAAATTGCAGCACCTTATTCAATCGTTTAACCCTCACGGCTCATACACTTACACCGCTATAGATGGTTACGAGCATGAACTTATCAAAGAATGGAAAGAATATTTAATCGATCTCCCAACGTCAAAGGCAGATGCTTACGAGGATCTTCGTCGCTTCGGCGCAATCAATGATTGTTATTTTGATGGTAACTGCGACATTACAGAGGTTAAGGATGCAATTATAGATCTTCCACGGGTTGCGCGATATCAAAGCGAAGATGACAGACAAGCACTGGTTGATTGGCTTTCGAATAAGCCAATTACATCTCATGCACTGATATTCGATCAGATGTGCGATAATGGTCTAATAATGTTGTCATCACAACATATAAAGCCCAAGAAAGTCTCTATTGCTTCGGCAGAGTGGCATGTCACGCACGATGGTAACATCGCACTTACTTACTCCATGTATATTTATTCATTCTATTGCAAAGAAATGCAGCTCTACGCGCACAAGGTAGCAGATAATTCGCGCGTCAATTACAGTGAAATCGACAGAGATTTTAATGTTCAGATTGACTCGCCGTTAATGAGAATTTCCTTAAACATACAATTAAGCGCTATGGATGGCAAGGTGACACCTCAGTTGAGAAGCCTCGAAGCTGAATCATATACTCCAGAAATATCAATGTTGAGTTTAGACAAGGCGCTTCAAAAAAGCCCAGATTTTGAATCTACGCCCAGCCTTGGTAGGTGAACGTCAAAGAAACGATTATCCACCGTAATATCTACGGTATTTAACAATGATCTATAGCGGGTATAATTACACGGCCAATTGAATTGGTATAAATAGAAAAAACATATTAATCAACATGTTACATAATTGACTAAGTATAAATAATAATCTAAACTGCAACCATAAAAATAATAACACATAACACCTATGCGCCAGCCAATTGATTTAAGCACTGAAATGCTCATCACTCGCCATTTTAACGGCATTAAACTAACGCGCCCGAATCATTCAGAAGTTAGCACGAATGATCCGCAAGCTATCGCTCTAAGCGAATTACTAGAGATGCCATACAACATCTTTTTTCATGATGCTGGCAATCGCGTATTAGAAGCTAATGATATTTGCGCGGTAAATTGTGGTTTTGATTCTCGTCAGGGGGCGTTGGGCCGAAATGTGCGAGATATTTGCCAGAACGAAGCGCAATCAGCGCATGTCATTGATAATAACCAACGCGCAATAAAGAACAAAGAGCTCATCATTGCCGATGAACAGCTCAACCTGTGGAATGGCAACTTCACCCATACAATCAGCTTCAAGTTTCCTTGGTATGGAAATAATGACTCAGTCATTGGGGTCTTCGGTTGTGCGGTACAAGTTAATGATAACGATGCTGCTGGTATCAGCGAAAAATTAACGCTCATAACAAAACAATTTATTTCCTCGCCAGTCGTCAAGCAGCCAGGGATCGCGTTTGATGGTAAATATTTTTCAAGCCGTGAAAGTGATGTCATCAAATATGTGCTGCGCGGCAAAACCATGCGTGAAATCGGCGAGATACTCGGGCTTTCACGCCGCACCGTTGAATCATATTTCGAAAATATCAAACTTAAATCGAATGTCAAAACCAAGTCAGAATTATTCGACAAGATGATGAATCATTACGGCTAAACATTATTATCAGCAGCACTCCATCTGCAAACGCATTCCACAAAATCAACTCACAGGGCTTTACCTTGTTGATATAGGGTCTGAAACCGTAAAAATTACTATTATGCTTGTCTGAAACTCATATTTGACTGCGACACACTAAAATAAAAAATCGGAGTGAATAATGGCAAGTTCAAGAGACGATATAGAAAAACGACATTTTGAGAAAGAAAGCGAGAAAAGACGCAATAACGCACAATATTACACGTGCAAGAAAAAATACTACGGTTATGCATACAATTTCTACGAATATCCGGGTAAATTCAACGCTTGCGATAGCTAGTCATTCTTAAACCGATGGAAGCGAACAATAGGACTCACCACAGGCGATGTCAAAGCCTGCGAAGATCAGGTTTATCTAGAATTTCAGTCCTGTCTAAAAAAATAAAATCACCGGGTCGCATCTCTACAACCATCAAGAATCAAATTTGAACTTGAGGGTTGGAGGGATGCGACCCCGGCCACTAAACACCTAACCGTTTCTTGGCGACACGTGCTGATTCTGAGTCTATATCTTGCCGTCGGTTTGTATATGGCTTAGAATTGAAGATGCAATTATCATTGCTCGATATACTTGATGATCCCAGTAAAGATAGCGCCTCCCATTGCATGACTACTGTTGAAAATCGCTTGTAATCGCCATTTTGTAATTCTTCCTTTAACACTGAGTGAGGCAATGAAACTTGTGTGTAACTTGCAGCTATGCATTTTAGCATTTTAAGATACATGTCTATATGATTAGGTAAGTTCAGCCCAGATTGATGGTAATAGAAATTTAATTCTTTAAATGCAACCATATCAATCTCGCCACCGGCAAAAAAATCTTTGGCAAAATTAAATGTCAGCAATAACTTATTATTGCCACTATTTATATTGGCAAGGCATTCATATACGGTCGCCAGCCGCAAGAAATCAGATGTGGTTTTATCTTTCTTTAGCATCAATAAGCTGATTGCTTGACTGGCTGATTCCATGCATTTTTCATAATTTGAAGGGGATAATCTAAAATATTGTGCGTCAAATATATAACGATCCACCTCTTCCGATTTTTTAGGAAGCCCGAGATGATACCTTAACGAATCAAGCACCCCATTAATTTCGAGGGATTCAGATGAGGTTCTATCTTCAATTTTAAGACAGTCGTAGATGCAGTTTTCTAGTATAGCAAAATATAGTGAAAAATAATTACTAGTATAAGAATTGCCGTAAGCCATATGTGTGACGATCGATCTAGATTTTTTTTCGCTGGAGAGGTTTTCCATTCCTACAGCTTTGCAGTAAGTTTCCGTTGCGGATTTCAGTTGATCAGGAAGCCCGCCTGCAAATGAAACAATAAAAAAAGCACGCGGAGATGTGGTCTCTTTATTCAATCGAAATGAAATGCCATGTTGATCATCATTGATGACAATATCGATCTTCGCTGGTGGATTGACCTCTGCATTTATATCTAACTGCTGTGTTATTTTATTTCCGTGGTCATAACGGGTGGTGATTTTGGAAGCTCTGAACATTTGTTGATATATCCTTTTTGCGACATTATATCTGTATTTCATCGAGTGTTTAACCGTAAAAAACACCGTAAACATCCAAGTTAAGATGGAGATGCGCTTCTCCAGCTTTATTTGGTATAGTGTTGCCGTAATGATCCACAATAATTAACACATGGATACCACTCAATGCGCAAAGGAACCTGTTTAAGTTTCATAAATCAATCATCACTAGTCACCGCACTGTTTTTGACACTCAGCACAAATGTTTTTGCCGGGGACTGGGAAGGTTTTTATATAGGCGGCCAATACGGAAAGGCCAAGAGTCGCACCGATTGGACGTATAGCAATTCGAATTATTTTAATACATCGGGTGCAACCGTGCTCGGCAGTGATTTCAATGTGAATTCCACCGGCAATATTGGCGGTCTCTAACTTGGCTATAATTACGTGATTGCGCTGTTCGTGATTGGTGTGGAAGGTTCAATACAAAAGGCAGGCTTAAATAACACAACGGCCAGTCCATATTTTCCAGCAACAGATTCGGAAACAACCAATATTAATCGCTTTGGGGTGGTGAAAGGGCGTATTGGCTATGCTTATCAGTCGTGGTTATTCTCCCTCGGCGGCGGTTGGGCAACAGCTAAAGCTAACTTGAGTGTGCAAAGAGCAAGTAGCAATGTCGTTGCCAGCTCATTCCAGTGGGTGAATGGATGGACTACCGGCACAGCAATCGAATACAAAATCACCGAAGGGCTTTCATTAGGCCTGACATATGATTGCATCAAACTGAAACTGAATAACAAGAGTCTGTCTTGCACCAACTGCGGAACAGGCGTTGGCCTCGGAACACCTGTGGTGAATAATACTATTAAAACTAATACGGTGACGACACGCTTGAGTTATTATTTTAGTTAGCTCGCGTACTGAGACACAATAACATCAAAAGTTAAAAAAATAATGGACAACAATCAAACCTTAGCAATATGTAGCGCTTTTCAGTTAGGTAAAACGTTGAATGATATCGTTCCCATCCATGGTGGCTTAATCCATCGCATGTGGCGGCTCGATACTGAGTACGGTTCTTACGCCATTAAAGAATTGGATCGCGCTATCATGAAACGTCCACGCATTCATGAAAGTTATATTCAATCTGAAGAAATTGCGTCGTTCCTCAAAGGTCAGAACATACCGGCAGTAACGGCACTCATTCGTAACAAGACTCCTCTGTTTGAAACAGGTGGTGCAATTGTTATGGTGTTTCCTTGGATTGAAGCACAAACCTTAACATTAAACCAAGTAACTCCGGAACATGCGCACCAGATTGGGCGACTGGTAGCGTATATTCACGCAGTTAAAATGTCTTCTGTCGATTTTCCTATACCTGAAATTCACTTCATTGCCACAGAGCGTTGGCAGACTCATATTGTTCAAGCGCGCAATAAGCAAATGCCATGGGCGGAAGAGGCACATAAGAATTTGCCTAATTTGATTGCTTGGACTGATCTATCTAGAAAAGCCAAGCAACAGCTAAATAACCATCTAATCATAAGTCATCGCGACATGGATCCTAAAAATGTCATGTGGCGCAATGCCAATTCTCCATTGTTAATTGATTGGGAGGGGGCGGGATTAATCAACCCCACTGCTGAAATCATCAACGTCGCAATGGAGTGGGCGGGGATGACGGAGGTAACGTTTAGAGAAAATATTTTTGCAGCTGTGATTAGTGGTTATCGTGCCAATCAGGGCCGGATTGCGACAGAAGAAGTGCAAGCTGCGTTTCATGGTTTAATGGGTGGTTTACTAGATTGGCTTGAATTTAATATGTTTCGCTCTATAGATTCCTCGAAGTTTGATACTGAAACTCAGCAGCTCGGCGTAACTGAAACAGCAATGACGCTTAATAAACTCCATTTCCTGTCGCACCATGTTGGTGAATTAATTGTGTTGATAAGTTGCTGACATCCTCATATTTTCCCACTAGCGATATTAAAACATCAGGCATGTCATGCTTTTCAGCATCAGTATAAAAAATCATACATATTTACTGACTTACCCAATTTCGGATATGCCGGTCTCTGCGCGTGCTGGATCCTGCGTGCTAAACACAATCGCACTCTCGCCAATTTTACAACTGGTCGTAAAATCATTACCCAGCTGCGAATAATCCGCGGCATTCAAGACCTTCCAGGTGACGCTTAGAGAGTTATCTTTATCGATCGCGTAATTAGCATATTCATACACCGGTTTACCGGGGAAGAGACCATCATACATAGTGAAATTCATGATGGATGCGTGGATAATCCCATTGCTGTCTACGGCAATGGCATTTGGTGTGTAAGCTGCATAGCTATTGCCAGTTATTTTCCATGAAGATGAGTTTGCGCATTTGTCATAGTTCAACATAATGCGAATCGATTTTCCTTTCATAATCGCTGCTTTAATTTCATCGTAATAATCTAATTGCTGCGCCATAGCTGGTGTGACACACGCTAAGGCGGTCATGCATGCTGCTTTTATCATGCGTATAGCTATATTAGACATGAACATCTCCTGAATTTGATTTAAGTAGATCAACCTCATAACCCCAGTCATAATCCGTTGCGGCATCAGTAGTATGAATGTTGTACGCACACGTCAACTGTTTAGACTGTTCGTCATATTTAGATAATTCAACATTCAGCGAATCGACGCGATGATTAATGAATATGTAGCAGCAAGGATGGAAACTGAATTCTTTACCGCTCATTAGCTTCCGTCCATCAACACTAATCACATAATAGCGAAACCAATTAGTACCAGCACGAGTATAATCTTTTTTAACCTCTGAAGGTGGCGGGCACTGCGGGGTTGATGCATAGGCTGCATGGGTGCCAAGGAGTGATAATGCAACAATGAATTTAACAAATTTCATAAAATTCTCTCAAAGTTAATGAGATTATAGAATAGCAGTCTGAATTTTATTACCGTAATAAATACCATGCTGGTAAAGATTTATTTATAAAATTGTACATCGACAAGATTTACTACGGTGTAATAACTCAACACACATCATCACGATGTGAACACTGTGCATTAAGCAGGGAATTTTGGCCTGTAATTGTAATATTCATCAATAGCGTAATTTATACGGTTATACATAACAATCGCAATTGATACTATCAGCTTATTATAATAATAAATGAGCGCACTCTATCATGTTACGACATTCAAACATTCCAGACCCATCAACACAAAAATGGTTTTTACTAGCAGCTGTTGAGCGCGGCAATATTAATACGGCAGCTGAGATGATTAACAACGGCGTGCCTATAGATGTTACTGGTAATAGTGGCGAAACCCCACTCCTCATTGCCGTTAGGCGCGGGGATACCCGTATGGTAAAAGCATTATTACGCTATCATCCAGATTTGAATGTAACATCATATCGTGATGAAACGCCGCTGTTAATGGCAGCGGCTAATGATAATGCTTCGATTATCAAAGCCTTGATAAGAGCAAGCGCTGATCTTGAAGTCAGAAATTCAGAGGGTGCCACCGCCTTAATGGTCGCAGCTGCTAACGGGCACGTCGATAACGTTGATGTATTAGTTCTTGCCGGTGCAGACATTGATGCTAAAAATAAATATGAAGATACCGCGCTAACATTAGCCACTCGCAATGATCACGTCGATGTAGTTACCGCTTTGGTTAGAGCGAGAGCAAATATCGACATGCGTAACCTCAATCACAAATCAGCTTTATATTTTGCTTTGCAAACCGGTAATCGTGAAATCATCCAGGTGTTGATGGATGCAAGCCTGAAATATAAATCATTTGAGAAAATCGGTATCACCGATCTGATTAAAATCGCCACCGACTTGGATAGAGCCGAAGAAGAAATGTTAATTTCTGCAGCGCCAGTCAATGCATCGCCATTAATAACGGTTGCACCAGAAGAGATAATCGAACAACTAAGCGAACCAGAAGAAAAATCAAGCCCTGGACTTGTTTCGAAGTTTTTAGGCTTGTTTGCACCAAAACAAACTAATACTAAAAATGCACCAGCGAAGGACGTTAAATTAGAAAGTGTTTTAAAGTTTAAATGATGTTAGAGGTGCGGGGATTACCGTCCCCGTTACCTGTTTTGCGCAATCCTCAAGCCCACTAGCTGTGAGATCCAGACCGCTAGATATATTTGCCCAGAAACCGCTTCTAGCCAGGAACACGTACGAGCCAAATAGCTAACAGGTAAAATATCGCCATACCCCAGGGTGGTCATGGTGGTGAAGCTATAATACGAGGCATTAAGGGCACTGCGATGCAGCGTTGAATCAGATAATTGATGTGAAAACGAACCAGGGTTGATAATATCAATCAATAAATAGATGAAGCTCCACGTCAACCCGAGTAGAAAATAGCCGCAGATTGCACCAAACAAGGTATCCGCTGTCACTTCTTTATGCTGAGTAATGGCATATAACACCGTAAATGTTCCGAGCGTTAAAAATAAGACGTCAGTGACGTAATAAATCAGATACAGCTTGATATCAAAGCTGGTGAAATTAATTAAGTGATGACTGATTACCGCCAAGCCGCCGAGGCAGAAAATATAATAAATTAATAATTGCTCACGCAAGATTATGTACGCACACAAGATCACCGTCAGCGTAAATAAAAAGCTGGTTGGCAGCAAACTTTCTGTTGTGCCTGAAAGTACAGAGACGGCTACGAAGTAGGTAATCAAGATCATGAGCATATAAAAGTACTTACTTTTATAGACTGTAAAACGATCACGTAGATGAAGATGTAATTGCATATTCAAATCCCTTTAATTGCCAGATTTATTACTCAGTTGACAGAATCCCTGTGAAGGCACAGCAAGTGCAGCATTAAATTTTGCCGATAAATTTTCAAAGGCAATGATTGCGGTTAACTCGATGATTTGATCATCACTAAAATACTTTTTTAGCTCACTGAAGATGAAATCATCGACACGCTTTGTGGTATCCGTCATCGCTTCGGCATAGGCGAGGGCAGCGCGCTCACTCGCGCTATATAGCGGATGCGACGCAAACTCCGGCAGCGCAGCAATTTTCTCTAGTGAAACCCCTTGTTTTTCCAGAAATGATGCATTAAGGTCAATACAGAAGGGGCAAACATTAATTTGTGCAACGCGTGTGTTTAATAGCGAAATTAACGCCGGCTCAATTGGCGACGACTTGCGGCTGATAGCAGCGTAAAACAAGCTAAAGGTTAAATATAGCCACGACGATCTTCCCCATAAGCGCGTGGCATCGAGTACGGTTCCTGACTTGCGGCGTTGCAACCAGAACATGAAGCGTGAAAATAGTGAATATGTATCATCTGACTGTGGAGTAATACGCATGCTCGCCGCCTGTGAAAAAATTTGTATTCAGGTTGGGGTATTTCAAACACTCAGTCAAGAGAATAGACTGTAAATCAAGCAGTTAAAGATTAACCGTTGACACTTATGCTTCATAATTGTACAATTTAACGCCTTTAGAGTATTTAGTTCCACCACCAAAAAAGCGAGGGTTTTACTGCATGAATAACCGCAACAGAGTTCCTGGCGCACCGAATCTCGATCCAGTAGATCCAAATTCATTGATTGCTGTGCCACCAGCACCAGTTCCTGCGCCGGTGCCAGCAGTAAACGCCCAAGACCAAGATGCTGATGAGCAGCCAGAGCCACAGCCACAATTAAGCACCAAAGAAATTCTCAAACAGCTAGCAAAAGCCGCTGGAAGTGTTGTCTATAATGCTGGCTTGGTGGTCTATAGAACAGCCACAGTTGGCCCAGATGGCACGCTATGGATTAACATTACTGGTGAGCGAGAAGGTAAAAATAAGTTCGATGGCAGCTTTATTAACCCGCAAAGCAACCCTAATTCGAATCCATATTCAAACCCGTATACATCACGACAGGCTTCGGCAGTGGCACCAAAATCCACGTCAGCGGCACCCGCCACACCAGCCCCAAGCCCGCACAGCTAATCAGCTAAGTACCTGAAAAGTCAAAAACGCCGCCTCAACAAGAGGCGGCGTTTTTATTGATTATATATCAATTGGTTACATCAAAAGCCTAATCAATTTTCCCTGCTATAATTAAGTATAAGTATAAATATACTAATCTCCGCGGGGAGCATGTCATGGCCGATCCAAAAACTGATGCGAATAAAGAAGAGAATAAAAAAAAGAAAGAACAAGAAGAATTAAATAATGCAGTACTTGGCGGCGCCGCGGCGCGCAGTGCTGCAGCTGGCAATATGGCAAATCCAAAAGACGAAGAGAAGCCAGATGATCCAGGCGCCAAGGCTCCAGATCCACAAGAAGGAACACAAAAATCCCTTGGTGCAAAAGTTGTAGAGGGACTTGGAAAAGTATTAAGTTCTGAAGGTGGAACGGTTTATATTAATATAGGTGGCTCTGGTAAGCAGGAAGAGCCTAACCAAAAACCGGCGCAACCGAAAGCGCCGACATCGCCTACTGAAGCTAAAGAGCCAGAGCCCACACCTCAAAAGTCAACGGTCACCGAACCACAACAAGCTACGGAAGGGGTTGCGCCTAAGCAAGAACCGCAGAAAGCCTTCATAAGCCCACCTCTTCTAAAAGCAACATCTGCAAAGGCACCCGAGTCCAGTAGCACAAAATCAATTATGGATGCAGCAGAGAAAGTAGCAAAGGCTGTCAAAGGCATGACAGAATCAGTCACGAATACTGAACAACCGAAGGTGGAGAGCCCAGCAGATGCAAAGTTAACCGCGTCTAGTAGCACAAAATCAATTTTGGATGCAGCAGAAAAAACAGCAAATGCTGTCAAGGGCATGGCAGAATCAGCCACGAATACTGAACAACCGAAGGTGGAGAGCCCAGCAGATGCAAAGTTAACCGCG
>CAZWPD010000001.1:0-9691 GCA_964636145.1 uncultured Coxiellaceae bacterium | reverse complement strand
GTAGCACAAAATCAATTTTGGATGCAGCAGAAAAAACAGCAAATGCTGTCAAGGGTATGACAGAATCAGCCACGAGTACTGCGCCAACCGCACCTAAAGCCGAAGCGCCGAGAATTAAACTGGGATCACCAAAATCTCCAACTGGCAGTACCGGCAACATCATAACAGCCGTTAAAGGGTTAAGTGAGCAACTAAAGGGTCTTACAGAAGCAATTAGTAAACCAGAAGCACCCAAAGCCAATAATCAAGGCCGACAAACAATGAAAGATGTTGCCAGCAGCGTACCAGCTGAACCAGCCGAATCAGCTGAAAATAAAGGCAAAACGAACACATCAATATCAGCACCAAGACCAAAATAACAGTAAAAAATAATTGATAAAAAAAAGAAATCAGATTATTTTTAACTGCAAATTTACTGATGATTTTTACAAGGCAACCATGAATCAGACATATACTAAAAAACTTTATCGCTCACGAACTGACAGTAAAATCGCCGGGGTTTGCGGCGGTCTTGGCGAGTATTTCGGAGTCGACTCCACCTGGATGCGGCTGCTGTTTATTTTCTTTTTCTTTTTCGGCGGCTCAGCGTTGTTGCTCTACGTTATTCTCTGGATCATCGTGCCACTTGCGCCGATCAATCAATAAAAAGGAAGAGGGGGATTATTTCCCCCTTAACCGATTTCTTGCCGCAGGCTCTTCCGCTAATACAACTTGACGATGCAATTGAAACAAACCACGTATACTCGTATTCACAGTATTGCGTTTCGCCTGAATTGCACGCACATCACTAATTTCATCAAAATGAAAAGTGAATATTTTCTTGATGATTTCCCCGATCATATTAATTTTATCCAGCAAAGTGCCTTCTGGATTTAAAGCCTTGGCTTGTGCTAACAGCGTGTTAATTAATTTAGGGTCGTTGTTATCGTGATTATTAGTTACAAGATCCAGTAGCTCTAACAACGGGCGTAGACGAATTTTTTTTTGCTGCTCGAGTTTAAGAATATTAGCGTTAATGGTTTGCATCTCAGCAGCAGCGGTATCAATTTTTCGCTGGCATTCACGCGCGGTTAAGGTTTCTTTTAAAAAATTAATATCGGGAATATTGGTACTGGCATAATACAATTGTAAATCTTGCATGCTGCGGTTAAGTTTAGTGCTTGTGGTGGTATAAGCCGTACGCATGGCATCTAAATGAATAACTTCTTCAATCAGGTGAGCGGCGGCATCGATTTGGAGTCTTAATTCTGCAATCAGGGATTCTCGGTTTCTATTATTCATCGTTATCATCCTTGAGTTGTTATCAGCATTTCACCAATCTAGCATAGCTTTCTTAAACCTAACTTAATTAAGGTAGAACGTCCAGATACTCGTCATATTTCCAGTAATTTTCCTTACTGGCAGTATGTTTTAGACCGTATAAATCGTAGAGTGTGACCACGTAATGGATGCATTTGCATCAATTATCTAATGAAAATACAACGCATCAAGCGTAATCGTTCGGTCATGCACATAATGGTCGTACGCCTGCTTTTAACAATTCTTACTTATGCTTTGTAACTACCGTAGATCTTAATCTTAATCTGAACCGTAACTTTTTAAATAACGACAAGGTCTTATTTTTTGATTTTCTGGAAGCGCCATCAGCGCAACTTAATCGGAGCTGCTCGTAGGACTCATTAAAATCCTCGATAAAACAAGCTAGTTCCGGCACTCGCTCGATGAGAGCCTGGCATTGCTGATGAATGGTGGCAGAAGGATGCGTGGTAATATTTAGTTTCCTGAATTGTTGCTGCAATAGATGGTATTCGCGCAAAAGCGGATCTTGTACGCGTCTTTGTCGCCACTGATAATAGAGACCAATCAACGCAAAGAAAATCGGTATGCTAATAACCGATACTTGCAACAACTCTTCGGTGCTCCATGTGCCCAAACCGATATCTTGGAGCAAACTTTCCTGTGCGCTGTGATTATAAAACAAGAACCAGCGCTCAGAATAAAATCGGGCTGAATCAACTAGCATAGTGATTTTCTGTCGCCATGGGACATCAGAAATTGTTATATAATTGCTTTGATCTAAAAGATCAATTTGACGATTATTGATGGTTTTGTCGATTCTTTCGGGTGCGATGAACGAAGTCGGATCAAGCCGCACCCAGCCGCTATCTTGCTGCCAATACTCAAGCCATGCGTGAGCACTATTTTGCTGGATGATTATCGTGTTGGTGATGGGATTCCACCTGCCTCCATAATAACCAAGCACAATGCGCGCAGGTATACCTGCAGCTCGCAATATAAACGTTACTGCACTTGCATAGTGTTCACAATACCCTTTTTTAGTTTCAAACCAGAATCTATCTATTTGGTTGCGATCTGCATTCAATGCCGGCGGCGTTAAGGTATACCAAAATGGTTGGTTATGAATATACTGATGCAGGAAGGCAATAAAAGCTTTGGTATCATTATTTGATTGAGCATATTGCTCCTTGGCCCAAGCTCTTAATTGTAAATTGTTATTATTTGGCAACTGCGTAGCTTCGGCAAACTCTGTGCTGCTTATTGGGTGGTACGGCTCTGATTGAACTTTCAGAGAATAAGAAAAGCGTTTAATAATTGCTTCTTTATTGCCGCGAACCAGACCATTATTGGAAGAAAACAAAAGATTAGATGCGCCAGCGATCGGATACCCCGCATAAAATAGCCACTTTTTTTGCGTAGGTTCCAATAGAACCTCGTAATCCGGCACCTCATTCTTTTTAAGCTCGCTCAGTGGAGCAAAGTTAGAAGGATTAAACTCTGAAGGATACCAAGTCTCTCCGGTGAAAACGTTTAAAGTTATCGCTCGCCAATAGCCGCGCAAAATAGGATTCTTGGTAAACGTAACCCGCATCGCCATCGTATCGTCATTGAAAAAGCTAGCAATTGATCCTGGAGTCAACTTGTCATCGAGGCTATTACTCACTTTTGTGACAGACGAGATTCGCCATAGCGGATCGATACGTGGAAATACATAGAATAATAATACGCTGAGAGGGATAACGATAAGCAGTTGCCAGCCACTATTGCTCCCTATTTCACGTAATTTAACTTCGGGCGCGCTAAGCTTGATCATTATTGATAAATTGGCAAAAAGAGCCGTGAATAAATAAATTATTATCCATAATTCTTGCGTGACGATTAGCGCGGAAAATATCAGGAAAAAATTACATAAAACCAGTGTTTTGATATCTCTAATTGTATTCAATTCAAAACATTTTAAAATAATGTATGCGAGTAAAAATCGAATAAAAAAACCACTTGAAAAAGCATCTCCACTCAGCAACAAAAAACAACCGATCACCAAAATAAATCGAATCCATGCCGGCATGAGTGGATAATTGAAATAATCAGCAGTTAATCGGTAGGCTATGGCAACGAGAAGTAATATAAATAGCCACGCAGGTTGGGTCGTAATATGTGGTATATAACAAATGCAAAGCACTAATAAAATATGCCGTTTTAAATATATAGGTATTTTCGGTGCTTGTTGAGTAATATTCATTAGTATATTGCCAATTTTCGCAAACATGCTTGCAAATGTTCCTTGCCGCGCGCGAATTCTGTAGATGAGCCCGCTAGCTCTAGAGCGTAAATGAGTCCGCTGTCTTCTGCAGTTTGCAGCCAATAACTTAAATGCTGTAACGCCCTCTCAATATCTTCCGATGGTAGATCGTTTAACTTAAATAACCATTTATCAACCTGAGGGCTATTCATTCTCTTAAGATACCAGCCCTGCCCTCTTGCTGCGATTTTCCAGGCAATCAGCTTAGGCTCTAGCCATGGATTTTCAACTTGCTTTAAGTCGTAAAACTCTTCATCGCCAGAGACACTCTTTCTCTCTCCATTATTATCTGCACAATGTTCAGGCCAGAAGCCTGGATCAATAGGCTGTGGATACACATAGTAGTGCTCATCAAAATAGGCATAACCCCAGACCCTGAATATCCCGAATGGGTAAATACTCGAAATGATGATTGGTGGTAAGGAAAAAAACCCTCTCATTGGAGTTGCAATCGGAATAGTGACTCTTATTGATTTGTCAGAAATTTTCTCAAGACGGATTTCTGGCTGCAAAACTATATTAAATCCGATACCAAATCGTTTCTTGTTATCCGCATTGACGAGCAAAGTTAGTCGAGCTGGCAACCCTTGTTTTGCATCTTCAACTGCAATGAATTTTATTGATAGATTGAGTATATTCCCATGCGCCTCACAAGCGCTTACCATGCCGATGATAGCTAACAAAAAAGTCATTAAGAAAATCATATTGTTTTGATAATTGATAGCCCCGATGAGTAGCAAAAAAACAAGAACTCCGTACGCCCATCCAAATGCTGACGGTAAAATATAAAGATTTCGTGTATCAATTATTTGTGGATTACCCGGAGAATTACGTCTTTTAACCCAGATATCCCATCTGCTCTTCATCTTTAATTTAGCATGAGTAATCACACTGGAACCTCAACCATATTCATCAATACTTCTGCGGCAGATAATTCTGATTGGGATTTTTTAACAGTCAATCGATGATTCACGACTGATGGCAAGACAGCTTGAATGTCATCTGGACGCACAAAATCTCGCCCTGCACACTTTGCGTAAGCTTGAGAAGCGCTAACCAAACCCATCCCTGCTCTGGGACTAAGGCCGTGAACAAATAAAGCTTCGTTACGAGTAGCGGAGAGCAACCCTTGGACGTAATCGAGAACAACATCAGATACAGTCACTTTTTGGCATTGAGCTTGCAACTCTAGTAATTGCTGTGGCGTGATAACTGAACTCAATTCATTAATTTTTGCATTAAAGGAAGGGTTTTTCAGTAAAGTTCGTTCTGCATCTGATGAAGGATAACCTATCACTAAGCGCATCAGAAATCGGTCTAGCTGTGACTCAGGTAAGGGATATGTACCAATATGATAAGAGGGATTTTGCGTGGCGATAACAAAAAAAGGATGTGGTAAAGCGATCGTGCCGCCATCCGTTGTCACTTGACGTTCTTGCATTGCCTCTAATAATGCACTCTGTGTTTTTGGTGTTGCGCGATTAATTTCATCAGCCAAAATAAGCTGGGAGAATAACGGGCCACGATGAAAGTGAAATGATTTTTGGTCTTCATCAAAAATAGACACGCCTAAAATATCGCTGGGAAGCAAATCACTGGTAAATTGAATACGCTGATATTGCATTCCAGTCAGCTGTGCTAATGCATGGCTGAAGGTTGTTTTTCCCATACCGGGTAGATCTTCTAAAAGCAAATGTCCATTGGCTAAGAGACAAGTAATGCCTAAGCGAACGGTCTCCTCTTTTCCGAGTAGAACCTGACTCAAAGCTTCTTGCAATTGCTTAATCATGAAAAATCCATTTTTAGATGATTGTTAAACCTCAGTATACTCAGTACTGATATAAATGGCTACTTGCTGGGACTAGGTTATGCGGCTATATGCCTATGAATTAATTACGGATTATAGAAAGAAGATGGGATCGAAAAAGCTCTAATTATGATATAATAGAAATAATGTCAGGAATATATTTATCACTGCTCGGTAAAACCAGGAGAACGCCAAAATGATCAAACGAATTCAGATAATTCTATTGTCGCTGGCAATGATATTGGCACAAACCATCGCAATCGCAGCAAGTCCCTCACCAGTTGGTTTATGGAAAACGATTGATGATGTAACGGGCCAAGCTAGATCTCTTATGCGCATTACAGAATCAAATGGTGTGCTATATGGAACTATCGTCAAAATTTTCCCAGAGTCCGGCCATTATCAAAATGGTGTTTGTGACTATTGCGTCGGCCCCTATCATAACAAACCACTTGAAGGCGTGACCGTGATGCGCGGATTAAAGGCTGAAGCCAATAATCCCGGTAACTGGAGTGGCGGCAAAATCACAGATCCCAAGAATGGCAAAACATATCGTTGCGCAATAGAAGTGACGAATGGCGGCAAATCATTGAATGTTCGCGGCTATATCGGCATTCAATTACTAGGACGAACACAAGTTTGGCAGCGTGCATCTAAATAAAATTAATTCACACTGAAGCTCATCACTTTCGAGCCCGCACTAGCGCGGGCTCGATTTACAAGACCCCAAAGAATCCCAAGCAAGAATCACACATTACGTCGCATTTCGACTAGCATTCGTGTTGGCAGTCAATGACTTGATAATGACCTTTTTATAGATTTTTATTTCTTCTGACTGTGTTTCAGGGTTGCAACGTTGCAACTCAATCATAGCGTATTGCAAGATGATGGCGATTGGGATGACAAGACTTTCGTGAATGGCGATAGCAGCCTGTGAAACCGGGTCATTCTCCAGTAATATTTCCTGACTGGAAATTCGTTTTAGCATAGCAATGCTCAGCTCTGCCTCATCATATAATTTCTGCCAAAATGTGCCGAATTTTTTGTCATGGCGTAAATATTGAGTAAGAGAAAAATTAGACTTCATAATGCTTTGCATGGCATTTTCAAGTAGCGTACGAAAATATAAAGAATGCCTATATAAATACTGTAACGACGCTTCATCGCCAGCTTTTATCATCTTCTCTATCGCTGTTCCAATCCCGTAATACACCGGTACATTTTGCTTAATCTGACTCCAGGCGCCAACGAAAGGAATGGCACGTAAATTTTCTATTTGTAACCGTGAATCAGCCTTGCGACGCGGAGGCCGACTAGCATTATTTAATTCAGCGTAAAAATTAATGGGAGACACTTTTTCCAGATAAGGAATAAATAATGGATCCGATTTCAACGCTGAGTAAGCTTCATAACTAGTCTGTGAGAGTGCGTTCAAGATACGATATTCTTGCTTGCCCAATGCAGGCTGCTTGCCACTCGATGAGTGTTTAGTTTTGTGCATACCAGCAGTTAATAATTGTTCGATATAATAGCTGGCAGAAGGTTTAGCGCCAAAATCGGAACTAATAGTTTGCCCCTGAATGGTAACTTGAATTTGATCCTGTTCTATCAGCTTACCCATTGCACGATAATATTCGTGTATATTGCCACCGCCACGAGCAGGCGCACCTCCCCTGCCATCGAAATAACTTACGTGAATATTTTCTGCCTGTGCCAAGGTGTAAAGTGAAATCTTACATTTTACTATTGCCCAATTTGCCATTAGATAACCACCGTCTTTGGTGCTATCAGAATACCCCAACATGATTGTTTGTTTATTATCTCGCTTGATGAGATGATTTCTGTACAAGGGCATATGGTAAAGACTTTTCATAATATTTTCTGCATGACTAAGATCGGCTATTGTTTCAAATAGCGGTACAATATCAATTGAAAAATTATTTGCTGCAAAGCCAGCTAGCTTTGCTAAAAACAATATCTCAACAAGATTCGCCGCAGATTGAGTGTTACTAATAATATAACGATGCAATCCCTTCAAACCGTTTTCTCTCTGAATAGCATGGATATCTCGAAGCGAGCCAATGACATCGTAAACTAGCGGCTCACTCTTGATCCAGCTTTCATCCAAGGTTAAATCATGATGATCGATTAACTTGGTTAACAAAGTCGTCTTCTCACCTGCACTTAGTGATTCATACTGTAGCGATGCCGCCTTGATCTCATCATCTAGCGCGCCCTGTGAAGCACAATACGCAAGAATCCTCGCCACAACTTGTACGTGTACTGAGCTATCCTGCCGTATATCAATACTGGCAAAATAAAATCCGAACATGCGTGCAGCGGTAATGACATCATCCAGTTTATCGACAAAGAGGCCGTCATGCTGTTTAAGAAGAATATCTCTCAGCTGCAAGAGATCGCGAATAAAATCCTCTGCCTGGACATAAGGCTCGATCAATAGATCCGTAGCCGTTATTTCACTGCGCTGAGTCTTCAATAATCTGAATTTAATTTTATCCAACAGTGGCCACATGTTAGCAAAAGTAAGGCGACGCTTGAGTTTATGTATCTCGTGCAGATAAATATTAATAATGCTGCTCTTGAGCATCTTAGCAACTTTGAGTGTAGTTTCTGGTGTCACATTAGGATTACCATCGCGATCACCACCTGGCCAAAACCCCAATTCAAGAATATCTGGCAGACTCTGACCAGGATCAAGCAGTGAGACAAGCGCGTCATTCAAACGACACTGAATCTTTTTCATTACCGGATAAAATACTTTTTCGAGGTAATGAATGTCTACCTCAGCCTCATCCAAAGGGCTTGGCCGAGACAGATTTTTAAATGATGTTTTCCCGAGCTGCAATAACAGGTTAGAGATCATATTCAAATTGTTATTCTTGGTTGCAACGGCAAGATCTTCAATAATCTCCAAGATCTGGAAAGGGTAAAACTGCGTTGGATGGGCTGTTAGGACAATGCGGGTTTTGTAGTTTTCGATGATTGCTGAGAGTTGGCGAGATCGCTTTGGTGAGCCCATCCCTCTTAGTAAATGAGCGAGTGACCCGACACCACTCATGTCATGCGTCAAGGGAAAGGCCGCCGCCTCAAGCGCATCAAGCAGCACCACTTCACGCTCGAGAAATTGCAGAATAAGGAAAAGAATTTTCGATTTTTCCTGAAAACTCAGACTCGGGTCGATGCTATCTAGAAAATCATTAACGATCTGATCTGGTGATTTGCCGATGGTAATCTCACGACGAGCATACTCTTGAAACCCGAGAATTTCCGGGTTCATGTCATCCATGGCAGTGAACGGTAGCGTGTTAAATAGCGCGCTATAAATCTGGTATTTTAAAACCACCGATTCCTGAAATTGAGTAAGCCGAGATTTCCTCTTCGACATTATTATTTTCCGCATACTGATAGGGCGACACTCTCTCGCCCTACTCTTCAAGGACCTCTAAATGTTCGCGCAAAGCTTCGCCAATCGCAGTGCCATCTTCTTGATTAGCGGCCATCATCTCATGGTTGGCAAGCATCGCTTGCTGGTGGGCTGCCGCCGCCTTTACCGCACTGGACAATTCGTCATCTGTCGTTGCGGCCAGATTCATCAACGCGCTCGCATCATCGATGCCACAGTATTGGTTATTGATGGAGATAGTATCAGTTGGCTCTGGAGATGAGACTTGTTGGTTATCGCCAATATCAAAGGAATTGTTTTCTGGCGTTGTTACTGTCATCTCATCTGATTTGGGTGTCGATTTGCCCGACTTGACCTTAGGAGTAATCTTGGCTGGTCGATCACCGCCCCTGCGCAAAATTAAATCAACCTGATGGCCTGATATATCCGCAATATACGCATTGCCGCCCAAGACCATTATCGTGGTCCCGAAATCAGTATCGATATGACCATTCTGCAGCATACCAAGACCAATCACTGACATGAGCGCAGCTGTTCTTGCATTGACATATGTTTGATCGAGATGCTTGCCATCCCATCTAGATGCTTGAATATAATGATATTTCCCACCTTTTGCATCTAGTCGTTGTATGTTGGTTGCGACCGAGCGACCATTCATAGGCTGGTAATTCTGAGGTTTGAAGTCCAGGCCATGGACATTAAGCAGATAGATATCACCATCAATTGGATTTGGATAAACGATGGCAACTGATACCACTGCTGGCATTACTGGCTTAGGCTGCACGACCACTGGCTTAGGCTGCACGACCACTGGCTTAGGTTGCACGACCACTGGCTTAGGTTGCACGACCACTGGCTT